>AP017991.1:2457500-3057500 GCA_003609755.1 Planktothrix agardhii NIES-204 | reverse complement strand
CGAGAAATATTATTAGATGTATTAGCAGATACGGTAGAAGCTCATTTGGATCTTAAATCTATTCTGGGTTAAGTTTAAAAATCTGATTTTTAGCGGTTAAAACTAATTATGAAAATACATTTTTTACCCGACGAAGTTACTATTGAAGCCGAACCAGGAGAACCCTTATTAGACGTCGCAAAACGGGCAGGTGTGGTGATTCCTACCGGGTGTTTAATGGGGTCTTGTCATGCTTGTGAAGTGGAAATAGACGAAGATAATTTTATCTGTGCTTGTATTTCTGCTGTTCCCCCCGGAAAAACTGAAATGACTATTAATATTTATAGTGATCCGACTTGGTAGGATATTAGGTAATGGGGAATGGGTAATGGGTAATGGGTTTAACGGTCTTGTTAATATCTTAACTGTTTGAATTAGTGCTATAGTGCTACGCATTACAGTTAGGACACTTCTAAATCTGTGCAAACTCATTACCTATTACCTATTACCTATTACCTATTACCTATCAAAAAAATAGGGATTGGGAAACCCAACCCCTAGAGGTGTTTTTTTAACTAATGACTAACTAGCTAAATATTCTCGAACTTGAGCTTTACGACGGCGCAGGTGGCTCAACGCTTGGCTTTCCAGTTGACGAACCCGTTCACGACTGATGCTCATTTGCACCCCCACTTTAGACAGGGACATCTCCTTACCATCTTCCAACCCGTAGCGCAGGGTAATAACTTCCCGTTGTTGGGCTGTTAAGTCCGCCAGTAAATTTTTCAAGTCCTGACGCAGTAACTCTTGGGTGACAAAAGCATCGGCGGAGGTATTATGATCTTCGAGGAGATCTTGCAATTCCGTATCTTGATTATCCCCCACCCGCAAATCCAAAGAAACCGGATGACGAGACGCCAACAGATAATCCCGAATTTGAGCCGGGTCTAACTCTAACGCCTGAGCAATCTCCCCCGGAGTGGCGTTGCGGCCTAATTTCTGTACTAACTCCCGTTGAACTTTTTTAATTTTGTTCAGTTTTTCGGTAATATGGATCGGCAGACGAATGGTGCGAGAAGTTTGGGCAATGGCGCGGGTAATAGCTTGACGAATCCACCAGTAAGCATAGGTCGAGAATTTATATCCCCGCATGGGATCAAATTTTTCCACACCCCGTTCTAAACCCAGGGTTCCTTCTTGGATTAAATCCAAAAATTCCATGTTGCGTTTTTGATATTTCTTAGCAATGGAGACCACTAAACGCAGGTTGGCCTCGATCATTTTTCCCTTAGCCCGACGTCCTTGCTTCAAGATGGTTTGAAGTTCATCTTGACTCATTTCTACCGCATCAGACCACTCTTGCTGACTCGGTTCCCGACCCAGTTGTTCTGCGAGAGTATTTTTCGCTTCCAACTGTTGCATCATGGTCTGTACCTGCTTACCGTAGGTAATCTCCTGTTCTCGGGTCAGTAAGGGAACGCGCCCAATTTCATGCAAATAGGTACGAACTGCGTCGGTAGTTGCAGGTCGAGTGCTTCTGGAAGCCACTTGCTCTTTGTATGTAGTATTGACAGTTGGCATGACTATGAATTACACTCCTAAAAACAGAATTTACAGGGGCAGCAAATTTTTTTCATCTCTCTACAGGAACTTATACCGGAATCGACAACAAAGGCTCCCCCGCACTTTGATTCTGGGAAGGATTCCGAATTCTGTCTGTCTCCGTAAAGACTAATTCTGTCCTATCTTGATTTTTCGTTAGGATTGAATAGAGGATTCCTCTCCAGAGCCTAGGGCTAATAAACGTCCTGACAGGATTATGACATATAACTAGGGTTAAAAGTCAAGGGTTTCATGGCGCAACCTCCCATCGTAGCCAATTTTATTAACATATTTTCATCATGCCCTGATTGTTTTGATAGTACAACTGTAGTAATTGAGTAATAACCGAACTTTCAGGTATCGGTTTCAGGGTGTATGGGTTCTCCCATGCCCATGCAAACAAATTTTGACAGCCAATAAATTAGACTACAGCGAGATTGGGACTGATTACTGAGAAAGTTTCATTAAATTGACTCCCGCTAAATAGTGGTGGTGTATAAGAAGTAATTCCAATGGGTCGATTTAAGCGGGAATCTGGGCCAACAAAGATATTAGAATTGGGGTTATTAGGATTAGGAATAGGAACACCTGTTAGGGGATTATAAGCTAAAACTGCCCCGATATTATTAGAATCTTTTCGAGTATCAAAACCGACGGTATAAAACAGAGAAAATATGAACTGTTTTTTTGTATAATAACACTATAAGCTATAAGGTTTTATTTTTCAATAGGAAATATTAAAATCATCTTAATTTTTGGTTTCCAAATTTTAAAATCCTAAATCATCCTTAGCTAAAGCCGCTGCTTTTAATACCTTTTCATCGGATTGTTGTGTCCAGTCCGTTTCTCCAATTTCTTCATAGAATGTTTGATCATAGGGACGGGTGCGAACTACAACGGGCATCGGGACAGCATGACCTAAGACTAATGCTTGTTGTTTGGAATCTAATTTTGATAACACCGACCGCAAGCTTTGTCCTCCAGAAACCCCGGTAAAAATTGCATCAATATCTTTATCATCGTTTAATAAAGCTGTAATTCTGGTTCCAACTTGAGACATGACTTCCGCATCAATACCAGAGGGACGTTGATCAACAATTAATAGAGTCACAAAATATTTTCGCATCTCTCGCGCAATAGTTCCAAAAATAGTAGAACGTACAATAGCTGGATCTAAAAAACGGTGAGCTTCTTCAATAGTAATTACTAATTGTGTCGGACGGTCTACGGGATTTTTAGAGGCTAAAAAATTCTCGGCTTTTTTAACATAAGCGTGGTGAATCCGGCGAGTGATCATATTAGTTACTAACATATAGGATAGCATATCGGATTGCGATCCAAACTCCACTACGACATTTTTTCCCGCGTCCAAAGATTGTAATATTCTATCTACATAATTAAACGGACAATTGGGACGCATATATTTTAAATTATCCATCCGTAGTAACTTCCGTTGGAGCGCCATAATTGAACCTTTATGTCCCCGGCGTTCATCACAAAATAGTTGAATTTCTTCATTAGTCATGGATAACAATTGAGAAATCCAAGATGAGCCAAATTCACTACGGAGAATATTAGCATTATCAATACTAGCTTCGGAAAGATTTAATTCCCGTTGCACTAACATAATATCTTCTACCTCAATTTGAGCATAGCTTAGATATAATTCCTGTGCATCTTTAATCCCTCGGCGTCGGCTAGATTCAGGATCAAGCGTATAGACTTCCACTTGACCAGGGAACAGTTGTCTTAACCCTTTAACCGTACTAAATTGTTTACCCTCCGATACCGCTTCCCAGCCGTATTCTGAGTGCATATCAAAGATTAAATTAACGGCGGCTTTCTTCTTAATAATTCCCGATAATAATAACCGGGTTAAAAAGGATTTTCCGGTTCCTGATTTTCCGAAAACTCCATTACTACGTTCTACAAACCGATCTAAATCTAAACAAACTGGCACATCCATATCCAGGGGTTTACCGATGGCAAAATTCCGCCGAGTGGGGTCATCTTCCCAACCAAAAATGATTCTAAAATCCCGTTCACTGGCTTCATAAACCTGGGAAAAATGTACGGGAATGGTTTTTACTGGTAAGAGTTCAATTTCGGTGTTATTGGTTTGAGTTTGGAATGAAGCGATCGCAGATTTTCCATTATTAAGAGGGCGAGAAGACCTCGCCCCTACGGTTTTTTCTTGTTGGGCGATAACACGAATAATTTCTTCTTCTCGTTCTGAGACTTCCCGACTTAACATTAACATCGGGCTGAGTTCAATAGTTCCGTAGGTGCTATTTCCGGCTAAAATTGCTTGTAAAAAATCATCATCGGGGTGAGGAGGGTTGGCGATAATTCGCAAGCTGGATGTTCCTAAAGAGACATCAGTTAATAAACAGAAAAAATGCGATCGCTTTCCTCGCACGACTAAAAATTTTCCTACCCGCATTTCTTCTACAGACACATCGGGATGTAAGCGAACTTCTAAACCTTTTGTTAAAGAACCTTGAATGACAGAACCCAGGGGTTTTTCAGTAGTCATAGTGCAGTTTTTTGGGGGTTAGCAATGGGTAACTTTGGTTACGCATTGGGGGTTTATAGCTGGTTGTTGTATTGTTCATACTCCAACATTTTGCCATAAAGTTAATTACAACTTACATTTTACAATAAGAATGTTTATTGTTTTTCGTCAAGAGATTGAAAGAACTTCGTTGTTGGGCTTTAGCCCATCCTGTTAGGGCTAAAGCCCAACAACGGGGGATTTTTTGATATTTGTTTATTTTTTCCTATTATTTAGGATGAAAAACTATAAATGGTTTGGGGTTGTAATTGTTGACAAATGGAACAAGGAAGTTGAGTTAGGGGAAATTGTTCCCGATGGAGTTGTACCTGTAAATTGGTTAGGGGATCAACCCCGGAAGAAATGATAAATTGTAGTTTTTGGAGATGGGGCCATTGAGTAATTTGATCTAAAATTTGGGTAATGGCTTTCAGGTAGGGATGATCTAGTTGTTGATACCAATGGGGATCGGCGACTCCGGCTTGATCAAAGCCTAAATTAACAATTAATTGTGCTTGATCAAATAAAGCGGTTGTTACGGGTCGAGCTTCTTCTTGTAATAGTAAATCATTGGTTTTAGCTAAAAATCTCAACTTTTCTAACCGTTCATAACTGCTGAGAATTGAGGTTTTATTGCGTTTTGACTCCATATATTCTGCTTCTGGATTTTCAACTAAAGGTTGAGATTCATCCCAATTAATAGCCACAGTAATTAAGTAGGTTTGTAATAATAAATGCCCTAATTTTTCTGCTTTTGTAGCCAAATAAACCGTATTATAATCCGTGGCTTCAATAATTAAGGGAACCCGATCCACAATTTCAATCCCATAGCCTTTTAACCCGGCAATTTTACGGGGATTATTAGTAATTAAACGAATTTTACGCACCCCTAAATCATTCAGCATTTGCGCCCCCATGCCATAATCCCGTAGGTCAGGAGCAAAACCTAATCTTTCATTAGCTTCAACGGTATCAAATCCAATATCCTGCAAAGAATAGGCTTTAATCTTATTAATTAATCCAATACCGCGTCCTTCTTGGCGGAGATAAATAATCACTCCTGATCCGGCATAATCAATCATTTTCATCGCTGTTTGTAACTGCATTCGACAGTCACAACGCAAAGATCCGAAGGAATCTCCGGTTAAACATTCGGAGTGAACCCGCACCATTACGGGCATTTCTTTTAATTTTTCCAGATCACCTTTAACTAATGCAATATGTTCCGTATTATCTAAGGAATTACGATAGGCATAAATTTTAAAATCCCCAAATTGTGTCGGTAATTGAGCCACGGTTTCTCGATACACAAAACGGTCATGTTGGAGGCGATAACTAATTAAATCCGCAATAGTAATTAATTTTAAATTGTGAACTTTAGCATATTCAATTAATTCGGGAAGTCGCGCCATTGACCCATCGGGATTTTGAATTTCACAAATCACCCCCCCAGGATATAACCCCGCTAACCGAGATAAATCCACGGCGGCTTCCGTATGTCCGGCTCGTTTTAATACCCCGCCATCTTTAGCGCGCAGGGGGAAAATATGGCCCGGACGTCGTAAATCTTCGGGACGAGTCCCTGGGTTAATCGTTATTTGAATGGTGCGGGCGCGGTCATCGGCGGAAATTCCGGTAGAAACGCCCATTTGAGGGGACGCATCAATACTAACGGTGAAGGCGGTTTGGTTGGCGTCGGTGTTTTTAGTCACCATTAAGGGCAAGTCTAACTGATCCAGACGCTCTCCAGTTAGGGCCAAACAAATTAATCCCCGGGCGTACACCGCCATGAAGTTAATCATATCGGGGGTAGCAAATTGGGCGGCACAAATTAGGTCGCCTTCGTTTTCGCGGTGTTCATCATCCACTACCACAATACAGCGCCCGGCTTTGAGATCGGCTAAGGCGGCTTCTATAGTATCGAATTGGTAGGGGTTTGTCGGTAGCACGGACTCGTTCAAAATCGTTTTCTCATCAACGCTTATTGATTAATTGTAACGCTGTTGATCAATTGAGATCCTATTCTAACTGAAAGGGATTTGATTTTGCCGGGGTAGTTGCAGAAAAACATCTCAACTGACGAATTCAAAACACTTTTATGCTACTTTTATATTTACCTCAACCTGAATATCTATTCCTTATTTATAAAACTGTCGGTATTTCAACATTTGTTGATAAGGATTTTGTCCAATTCATATTCATATATCTAGTTTTGATCTTGATTAATAATGCTTTAGGGTTTCAAATTTATATTATTTTGAAAGAAACAGAAGGTTAATCTTTATTGTGTTTGTGCAATAACTCAATGCTTAATCCAAATCATAGGCTGATAAGCATCATTGGTTTTTTGCTGAAAATTGTGATACTTATCTAAAGGAGTTTTAATTAAAAAATCATAATGATTTTTGAGATTATCAGTATAACTCTGGCAATATAATTGATACAAAGTAATAACCTCTTGTATGTCTGACTCAGTTAAAATTCTTCGAGGATTAAATAAACATTCTTGATAAATAAAATATATAATGGCTTTAGATGATAAAAGATTATTAATTTCACGAGCTTCTTGAATCCGATTTTTCTGTCTAGTTAGATTTTGCTGTTTTAAGTAAATCGCTGTCAGATAAGCTTTGAATAAATTTATATAAGCTGAGTAGATAATATAAATCTGATCTAGGGATAAGCTGATTTGATCCCGATTGTTGTGAAGGCTAATTAATTCTCTTAGATGATTTTCCTGTCTATCTAATAATAGTTCTATACCTAAAGCTGTATTTTCACTCAGTCCATAATCTTCTAAAAGCTGAATCAAGGTTAATGAATTAACAAGGGTTCATGTGTTGAAATGCGATCGCCTCTGATACAATTTACTAAGATGGTATAATTAACTTGCGTTAATCAATAAAAACACTATGACAACCAAAGAAATAATTCTACACGAATTAGAACAAATTCCTGCTTCTCAAAATGTTATTCCTCAAAGCCATGAATCTTTTACATTTAAAATCGCTCAAAGCGAAGAAACTTACCAAGAATTCAAACAACCCCCCCAAACCCCCCAAACCCCCCGTGCACGGGGGGCTAGGGGCAGGGCTGTTTCATTCTCTAGGAAAAATTGTGTGACCTCTCCCCCAACCCCTTTTGAGGGGGAGAGGGGGGACTAATTATTACTATTAAACATAAAAAATTATTTATTACTCCCCCTTCCCTACTAGGGAAGGGGGTTGGGGGGTTAGGTCTTAGGGGTTGGCAATGGAAAATGAAACAGCCCTGGGGTTTGGGGGGGAGGGAACACCGGAGGAAAAGACTTCACCGTCTAGCTTTGCCGCATCACTAACTCAGAATGGCGATCGCAGAAGAAACTGAAAAACGAGAACCTCAAATTATTTGTTCTTTAGGATTATTTGAATCAAAGGATTAATGATTACCATGACATCAGTTCAATTAACTACAAATTTTTCCCTAGAAGAGTTCCTGCAATTGCCGGAAACTAAACCCGCTTGCGAGTACATTGACGGTCAAATTTATCAAAAACCAATGCCCCAAGGAAAACACAGTATTCTGCAAACTCGCTTAGTAACCATTATTAATCAAGTTGGCGAACCGCAGCAATTAATTTATGGACTTACAGAATTACGATGCACCTTTGCTGGGCGTTCTCTTGTCCCAGATATTGCCGTATTCGAGTGGTCGCGCATTCCTGTTGATGAAGATGGAGAAATTTCAAACCGAGTGGAAATTGCCCCAGATTGGATCATTGAAATTCTTTCCCCCGAACAGTCTCCTAACCGCGTGATTAACAAGATTATTTTCTCTCTTAAACAGGGAACAAAGTTAGGTTGGTTCATTGACCCAGATGATAAATCTGTGATGGTTTTTCAACCCAATCAATTACCAGAAGTTAAATATGATGCCGATATTTTACCTGTTCTCAGTGTGATAGAAAGTTGGCACATTTCAGCAGCCGATGTTTTGGGGTTGTTAAAATTTCAATAAAGATTTTCTTGTCCTTTAGCCAAGTGGAACAGAACATCGTGTACTGTCAGGTATTGGGCTGGTTAACTGTGTTTATGTTAATCCAGAACTGGGTTTATTTTGGGTAATTGATTATCGCATATATGATCCAGAATATGATAATAAAACCAAACTAGATCATGTAGCTGATATGTTGAATAATCTGGTGACAGAAAAACAACTCCTCTTCGCAAAAGTCCTTATGGATAGCTGGTATGGGTCACAAAAACTAATGGCAATGATTGAAGAATTAGGAAAAATTTATTATTGCCCATTGAAAAAGAATCGTTTAGTAGATGACACAGGAGGAAAAGAAAAATACCAATCAATTGAAAAGATTAGCTCATCTGACAAAGAAAACAGTCTATCAGTTAAAAGCTGAATCTTTGTCCATTTATTTAATCAAAGAACTGAATTGTCCTTCGATAAAAATGAAACTTGTTTGATTCTTTTGGGTTTATTTTTAAATAAATAATCAGGACTTTTTAGGGTGATTGCTATTATCATTGGTATGCGATCGCCTACTTTTAGTACGCTATATATAGCGTGCTTGCGTAAGTCCTGTCTTTGTAGGTTAGGTTACAAGGTTAGGACAATATTAAACCTTGTAATAAGGGTCATAACCTACTGTTGCGGTGTTGCGGTGTTCCCTAGCGCGTAGTGCTATAACTTGCCCAAACTGATACAGGATAGAGTTTTCAGGCTGAATGATCAAAAAATAAGGGGGTTTTACCAATGGGGGGTTACACCCATCATTTTATGTGTTATAGTTCAATTATTAAGTAGATGCACCCTGAATTTATCTCCCGCAGTACGAACTGATAGGGAGATTTTTTTTTAGTTTGAAATTCCTATGCTGTCTTTCCATGTTAAGGGACTCTCGAATCGACCTATCCTCAAATATGGTCTTTTGGTGATCACTGCCTGTATAATCTCTGTAACTCTGACAAAATTACCCGACTGGTTTAATTCCTATTCCCCCACACCTGAAAAGGAAATCTTGGTGCGTCATTTCCTTTCCCATAGCTCGAAAGTCGCCAGTCACTATCAGCAAAATCAAACCACTCCGTCCGTTTCCATCCCAAACTAATAGGATTCCCCCCTTAAAAAGGGGGGTTAGGGGGATCATCTATAACTAGATTTCATATAACCTCAACTAAAAACCACCTCGGAAAATTCCAAAGTGGTTTTAAGAGTATAGGGGAATGGAGCATATGGGAATCGAACCCATGTCCAGAACAAGTATTTACTCCTCGCTCATTCACAGACTTAGCCCTTCTAATCCTCAAGGCGGGAACCCCTCATTATCCCGAAGGGTGGGATGCAATGGTTAAATCTTAACTAACTTTTCAACCAAAGAAACTAAGTTAGAGCATCCGTTGGGGGTTTGTCTATTGTCCTTAACGGAGTCAAACAGTAGACGCTCGAACCTACTAGAGGTGTTTAGGCAGCAACAGCGGCTGATTTACGAGCAAAAGGAACGATGTTGTTCGCAGTTACGTTTTTGTTTGAGTCTTGATTTACGAGAGTTGACTCACTCTCGGCCTGCATCACTTGGTAGCTTTCCTTACCCTGTCGAAACCAGTAATGCCCCTTACTTATTTACTATCATACACAATATTTTTGCGATCGTCAAGTTTTCTTCTCTCGGCCACACTCTTAAAACAAGGAAAAAGTTGTAAATTGAGAGTCTGAGGATTAAGGAAATGGTATGCTAAGACAAAAGAAACCCGACCAAAAACCAATCGCCCAATATAATCACATGGGAGAGTATCGGCAAGTTGCTGTTAAGATTATAGATAATCGAGGGATTGAAAGAAAGTTTGAAGATTATTCGATTAACTTAAGAGACTCGGTTTCTGGATCTATACTAGAATAGGTTAAAATTTTTAATTTCAAGAGGATTTAACTATGATTTTGGCTATCAATAAAAAAGATGTAATTTTAGAGAACATCGAAACTCTAACAGTACAACAACAGGAGGCAGTTTTAGAATTTATTGAATTTTTGCGATATAAAGCGCAAAAGCAGGAGGAACAGGTAGAGGAAAAACAACCAATTTCTGCTTATGAAGCAGCGAAAGAGTGGGCGGGATGTGTAGACTTTGGCCCTGGTGATTTGGGGACAAATAAAGAATATTTAAAAGGTATGGGTAAAAAATGAAAAGAAACATATTACTAGATACAGGGGTGTTAGTGACATTTATTAATAAAAGAGAAAAACTACATCCCTGGACAAAGGAACAATGGAAAAAGATTGAACTGCCTTTATTAACTTGTGAAGCGGTAATAACTGAGGCTTGTTTTCTACTGCAAGATGTCTATGAAGGTGAGGAAGCAGTGATGAATTTAATCAGTCAAAAAATCATTTCAATTCCTTTTCAACTGAATGATGACAGCGAAGCGATAAGAGAATTGATGAAACGGTATCAAAATGTGCCGATGTCTTTAGCAGATGCTTGTTTAGTCAGAATGAGTGAGTTAATTTCCGGTAGTTGTGTATTAACGTTAGATAGCGATTTTCTCGTTTATCGAAAGAATAAAAATCAGATAATAGATTTAATTTTTGGCGACGGAGAAAATTTTTAATGGCGGGTAAAATCCAATATCAAATATAAAAACAACTTTTTATTAAGTAAATTAGTGTAATTATCTCTTATATTATTCTCAAGACTGACTAAAAATTCACGAAAAAATGGTTAATTACTTAAAAGATTTATTAATTATCAATTGTTCTAAGTCTAAATATTCACAACTAGAATTTTTACCAGCAATTGAACGTTACAATGGCGTGGCTTTTCGAGTTGTACGAAAGTTTTTACAGGAACAAACAACTGATTATTTAGATATTTTTATTTTATCTGCTAAGTTTGGACTGATACCTGCTTATCAGTTGATCCCTAATTATGATCAGAAGTATGAAAGTAACCCAAATAAAAGTGTAGCTGGTGTAACAGTTAGTGATAACTTAGCACTTTCTACTCCCGATATGCCAGAAGAACATAGTACAGATATTTATAGACTAATTGAAGCTGATTTAATAGAAGAAATTATTGGAAAAGAAATTAGATCACCTCAAAATTTACCTAATTCTGGTGCTGAGGTTTTTATTGCTGACTCTAGTGAAGTAGTCAAGGTTTTAGGAATAGAGAAAAAACAATCGGATGGTTTATTTTTAGGGGAAACAGTAGGAGGTGTTAAAACTGATAGATGCTATTAAGGGAGTTAAATCAGATGCTACGGATGAAATGTTAAGAGCTTTACCTAAAATGCCCCAGGGAACTTGTTTAATTTCTGGTACTTATGAAAGTATTAAACATACAATTCCAGTTAAAATTAGAACCCGCACAACTGAAGATTCAGAAGGTGGTAAAACTCCTGATATTTTTGGAGAAATGCAAGATAAATGGATTGATAAAATTAATGAATTAAAACAAAAGGATAACTAAAATGCCTCGCAAGAAAAAAATTAATGATACTCACTCACCTTATAGACAACTAGAAATGAATTTTGACGACATTTTTAATCCAGAAAATTCTGAAATTTTAGATCGTGATCAAGTCAATAGTTATGATACTTTTAAAAATCACGATCCATTAGCAGAAACTCTTGAGTATATGACTAAATTAGTTAAAGCCCAAGATCAGTGGGAAACAACTATTAAAAGAGCAAGAGAGGATTTACTACAAAAAGATCCAAGAGAATTGTATCTTGAATTTTTTAAGGATTTACAAGAACAAATAAGAGAAAATGCAGAACAATCAGAACGTTTAGCAAAATTACTAAAACAAGTTGCTATTCGTGGTTTTGGAATGACAAAGGAACAAGTAAATATTAATCCACCAGCAAAAGGAAGCCGTAAGTGGAGAATAGAATTAAATGAAGACTTAATTAAAGAACATCTTGCTAGTCATATTGTCGGTAAATATTTTCTTAATTTCATTGAAAGTGATGATAGTTTATGGAATAATGGCAATTTTTTAATCGGTTCTTCAGATGTTAGTCAACATCGTAGTTCAGTACCTTATCCGGCTCGTTTTTTCAATCGCACTGTTCCTTTTTTATTAAATAATGCTGCTGGTGCAATTGTTAGAGTAAACAATGGCAAAGCTATTTTTGATCAGGGTAGATTTAATCCAGAACCTAATCAAGAGTTACTCAAATGGATGTTAATTGATCCATCTTATCAAGATGAATTAGAGCCTGAAGATTTTCACCGTTGTACTGCTTCAGCGATGGATGTGGGACAATACATTTTTGATCATGAATATTTATTAAACGCTGGTAGAGATTGTCCTGATATTATTCTTAGAGATGGCAGTTTATTTCCTCAAGATGCTTATTTAGATAATTTTATCATTAATAATGAACGTGGGAAATTTACACAAAAAGCAATTCAAGAACTCTTAAAATGTCTAAATTCTGCTAGAGACTTTAACCGTATTTATTGTGGAGTTTCCAAAAATGTTCGTTTAAAGGTATATAGTGCTGTTTTAGACTGGTATATTGCTAAAAATATAGATGAAAACTGGGAAATAGGAAACTATACGCTAACAGATGGACAAGCAATGACTTTACTATTAGCTTCTCCAGATTGTTTTGAAAATGGGTTAAAAAAAGCTATTTCTACTTGTTTAATTCGTAGATCATTTACAACTAGAGCAACTTTGAATGAAAAAGCTAATTTAAAGAACCTAGAACCTTTTTTTGATCGTTATATTAAACGGATTAAAGAAGAAGGAAGCCGTATTGATATAGCTCCATATCAACAGTTATGTAAAATCTTTCATACTTATATGTTTTTTATTGGACATTCTAAAACCCCAAGTAAATTGTTACCACGTTATGAATTTTTTTCAGAAAATAATGATAGTATTGAAACAATATCTGCTAAGATATTAACAGCTATAAAATACTGTAGTTTTGAAGTTGATGAGGATCATTCTTTTATGAGTGATGAAGCTATTACTTATTTAATCCCATCTGTTACACAGCAATCTCATATCTATTCTAAAGATGTAGGTAAATGGTTAACTCAAAATGTTAAACAGCAATTATTATCTAAATATCAATCTTTTATTAAAACAATAGTTTAAAAAATTAGTGCAAATTGTAGCTGGTTTTGGTTTAAAAGGAATAAAACCCCGTGTGTGGGATTAAACATCACCGCATTACTTAAAAGACTTACAAGCGGTGATGATTTCTTATGCTGATTTTCATAAAATGCCTAGTCAAAGAAAACAAGCAATGGAAAAAGGTTTACATGAACATTTAGGTGTACCTAAAAATGTGAAATTTTATCTTGATAATGGGGCTTTTTCTTTTGTTAAAAATAATCAAGAAGTACCCGTTAAAGAATATGCTGAATTTGTCAGAGAAGCAAAACCAGATTGGTTTCCTATTCCTCAAGATTTTATTCCTACTCCAAAAATGACATTAGAGGAACAAGAAGAATGTTTTAATAAAACAATGAATATGAACTTTCGCTATTATCAAGGTGATTATGTTCCTGTTGTTCATATTAGTAATTTTTTAGAAAAATATATTGAGAAAATCATTGAAAGTAAAGCTTTATCAAATAAACCTTATATTGCTTTAGGAGGAATTGTCCCCAATTTATTAAGAGCATCTAAAGCAATTCCCCATAAACAAATTATAGATAATTTAATTCATTTTCGCCAACAATTTCCAGATCAAAAGTTACATATTTTTGGAATTGGGGGAACAGCAACCTTACATCTTGCTGGATTATTAGGTATTAATTCGGTTGATTCTAGTGGGTGGCGCAATCGTGCAGCCAGGGGTTTAATACAACTACCCGGAACAGGCGATCGCATAATTTCTCAACTAGGAAATTGGCGAGGGAGAATTATTAGTAAAGAGGAAGAAGAAAAGCTGAAACAATGTCAGTGTCCAGGTTGTAAACAAGGTGGTTTAGAAGGGCTTAAACTTAGTGGAGGAATTGGTTTTTATAATCGAGCAACTCATAATTTATGGGTATTACTAGAAGAAGCTAGACAAATTCAAGAACATTTACACATATTAAAAGATTATGAAACTTGGTATCAAGAACATTTAGATAATACAACTTATCGCCCTTTAATCCAGGAACTAATTTTAGAACTTAAATTATTTACAAATTAACTAATAAAAATTTGGTAGTGTTGCATTAATTGCTTTCTCTCAAAATTACCCGAATGGGAGCAAAAGAATTTAAAACAATTTTGGCTACCTACCTACTCACCCCAGCTAAATTTAATTGAGATCTTGTAGAAATTTATTAAATACGAAGGTATGGAACCGAAGCAAAACGGACGGGAATACCTGTCTGATCTTGAATTTCTTGGGCAAAATTTTGTAAAACAGACGGACTAACAGATTTTAATTTTATGGTCTGATAGGGTAGGTTTTCTAGTGGGGAGTGATTTTCTCGTCCAGCTAATTCATGTTTTAACGGTTTGGGACGGGTGGGAGTATTCAGTTGAATTTCTGTGGGTGCGATCGCTTTTACCCAACGGAGATATTCTTGGCGCTCTGACAATGACCAAGGAGATAAAAGCATCGTTTGTAGTCCCAATTCTCCAGGGAAAATTCGACTAAATTCTTGAATATCACTAAGCAACTCGGTGAGATTAATTTCCGTTACAGGTCGATTAACTCTTTGCAGTTGGGCGGTAGAAATTCCATCGAGTTTGATAGATACGCGATCGGCTAAAGCTAATTGTTCTCGAACTTGCGGATCATATAAAGTTGTACCATTGGTTAATACTAATGTGCGACGATGAGTTAAGATTTTAATTGCTATCAGAATTTCCCCTAAGTTCGCCGCCAAAGTTGGTTCTCCACTCCCACTTAAAGTAATCACATCCACATCCCACGGGGAAAATTCTGTTAATGCTTGTAATATCCGCTCCGTCGGAACATAAATTCGGCGTTGCTCGGTTTTTATTTCAATTTCTCCCAGTTGACAATAAACACAGTTAAACGAACAGGTGGAAATCTCACCAATCGGATCAATTCCCAATGACTTCCCATATCGCCATGAAGATACAGGGCCATAAACCGGGGTAAATTCTGAGGGGGAGGGTTTTATAGTTGTCATATTAACTTAACCCATTTCTTGATAAACAATTCCCAATAGGCCAGCCACAAACAGCAACATCACAATTCCCAACAAACCAGCCAAGGGTTTACCTCCTAATCCTGTTAACCATTCTGGAACCTTCCCAGAAGCCGTAACACCCCCAAGGGTATCAATACTCGTAATTCCCCAAATCCAACCCGCGTGTAAGCCGACGGCTAGACCTAAAGAACCTTGATCGCACAAACAAGCGAAAGCCAACACCATTCCCATTAACCCCAGTCCGGGTAATTGCGGTAAGGTGTTGCGGACTTCCCAAAGCAGATGGCTGAGGGCAAAAATCAAGCTGGCGATGGTCGCCGCCACAAACCAGGAATAATCTTGCTGTAATTGTTTTTGTAAAAATCCTCGAAATATTAACTCCTCTGTACTGCTAATCCACAGAGCAATCAGCAAAATCGGCAGTAAAATAGATGCTTTTTTTCCTAACTGAATCCACTTATTTCTAGGGTGCAGATCGGCATTCAAGGTTGAGGACTGTTGATCGGTTTGCACAGATTCCTGGGGTCGCCAATGACTCAAACCCAGAACAAATTGAAATCCAAACAATAGGATCAGGCTGATAACAGCTAGACTGAAACCAATGGCAGTGGATTGAAAAAACTGCGATCGCCAACTTAAACCATAATCCCAGAAGGATTGACCCTGAACTTGGCTAATTTCCCACAAAACTATCGGGGCAATTCCATAAAGAGGCGCCAGTAACCCCAATTTTTGGGTTTCATTTAGGGGTGCAGGAGGACGCCAATTCAGAGCGATCGCACTAATAACAGCAATTGGCATCCATAGACCCATCCACACCCCAAAAAAAATTATAATTTTAATCGGGGTTGGTGCATTTACCAGCCATGAAAACGTCATTTTAATGGCTCAGGTGGTAGAATTTACTCTTCTTCGTCACCGCCAGCATCTTTACCATTTTCGACTTGAATCAGGTGAATATGCTTGTATCCGAGCTTGATATCAAACTCATCCCCCGGTTTAAGTCCCATTTCTTTGGTATAGGTTGAGCCAATCACAATTTGACCGTTTTTGTGAACGCTCACCATATAAGTTGCTTCCCGACCCCGACCATCTTTTGTACCATCGGGACTGAGCGGAATACCCCGTGCTTTGAGCACTGCGTCATAAAAATCTGTGAGATTGACCCGAACTTGGCTGTCCTTTGTCGTGCTGTAATAACCGCACAGCTTTGCTGTTTCACGCCGAGGCATATGAGACAGTTCTTTTACTTTTTGAAGCAGAGCCTTTCCGGTTAAGGGAGTGGGTGCAGGTTTATTCATGTTCTTCTTAATCTCCTTACTTCTCTATGGGGTAATTTTTATCCAATTAAACTTTTTGGAGTTATAAGAAATAATATATACTTAAATACATCAATTTGACAAATATTTTTTTTCTCAGTTACAAATCTTTCCATATAGCGAATCACCATCTTCCCCCAGGGGAAAAAAGCCGGACTTAAAAATCCCATTATCATTGAACCGGGCAAGATTGACTTATTCGATGGTACTTGAACCCATCTGTTGTTTTTGTCTTGAAATTTATATGGCCATTCTCTTTTGGTGCTTCAGAGTTAGACCTAAGCCATTTTTTGAGAAAGTTTTCTGTCCCAGGTAAAAATGCTCTGTCCTCACCGCCCCATCCCATTAAAAAAGATCCACCGTCAAAGCAGATCAATACCACGGGGGAATTACGAATTACGAATTACGAATTACGAGCGGGTAATCGGTTTTGGGGAATTACGAATTACGAACGGGTAATCGGTTTTGGGGAATTACGAATTACGAATTACGAGCGGGTAATCGGTTTTGGGGAATTACGAATTACGAACGGGTAATCGGTTTTGGGGAATTACGAATTACGAGCGGGTAATCGGTTTTGGGTGATATTCAGCGAGCGAGGACGCTCGCACTGCTCCCCCTGCCTCCCCTGCTCCCTCTGCTCCCTCTGCTCCCTCTGCCTCCCCTGCCTCCCCTGCCTCCCCGGACTTAATAGCTCAACGGTTAGACTTAATGATTTGTTCTAATGCTTTTAAAGAGCGGTAGAGTTCGGGTAATCGTCTATAAATAGCAGCAGTCTTTAAATAGAGTTTATTGGCGAGCGCCGGAGAACCGGAAACCACCTCTCCGGGTGAAATATTATTATGAACCCCAGATTGAGCCGTAACAATTACCCCATCCCCTACTTTGACTTGATTAGCAATGCCAACTTGACCCGCGAGTAACACCCCGTTACCAACGGTGACACCCCCAGCTAATCCCACTAGGGCGGCAAAGGCGCAATTTTGTCCAATCGTACAACCGTGACCAATATGAACTAAATTGTCTAATTTTGTGGCTTTCCCGATGCGAGTTTCTCCCACCGCCGGACGATCAATTGTGCTATTACATCCGACTTCTACCCCGTCTTCTAAAACCGTAATTCCCGATTGTTCCATTTTCAACCAACCCGCATCCGTTGGCACAAAACCAAAACCTTCAGCGCCAATTACAGCCCCACTGTGAATTACACAATCACAACCGATTTGGGCGCGTTCATGAATAGTACAATTGGCGTGTAAAATGCTGCGATCGCCAATTTTCACCCCTGGATAAATTACGACATTTGGATGTAAACAAACCTGATTTCCGATGGTAACTCCCCCTTGAATCACAACATGGGGGCCAATATAAACCTCCGCTCCAATCTGGGCATCTGGATCAATAATCGCACTAGGATGAATTTGGGGTTGGGGCTGATAAGGTTGATAAAACAAAGCGATCGCCTGGGCGAAAAAAGCCCTAGGATTTGCCACAGAAATCCACGCCTTACCCCCTGCTGTGGCTTGATTTTGTAAAGATTCATCTAGGGGCAAAATCAACGCACTCGCCGCAGAAACCGACACAAAAGACGCAAATTTTAACCCCTCAATATAACTCAGGGTTCCAGAAGTTGCTGTATCTACCGCCGCCACTCCTTGAATATCAGGATTAAGGGTGGGATCATGGATCAAACTATGGGCGGTAATTCCAGTGTTAAGTTTTTCTACCAGTTCACTAAACTTCATTATTGGGAAAAAATACCAGAGGTAGGAAATTAAAATTTCACCGCAGTGGAATCGGATCAATTATATTATTAATTTGATCTTCTGTTAACAAATTTTGATCAAAAAAAATAAACAAAGGTATCCGGTGCTGGGAACAGAGTTTCAATTGCAATCAAGCAAAACCCTTGGGGAGAAAACCATCTCTAGTATTAAAAGAGTGATCCTATAATATTAAATAGACTCGCGCTCACCAAGAATCCACTTACCTTTAGGCAGTAGAGTGTCAACGAACTGGACTAATAAATATGAATAATCCCATCGACAACGGCTCCGAATATAACCTAGATTCTATCTTTGATCATCTGATCCAATCCCTAGAAATCGACCCCCATCAACACCCCATTCCTGAACAGACACACCATAATATTATGTCTGTACCTGATTTCAACGGTTACGACCCCCATCATCTTGATATCTCTAACTCCGGTGAAAATGGGGAATATTATCAAGGTTTACACTCATCTTTTATCTCCGACCTTGACCCTCAAACTCCAGAATTTCATCCAGGTGGGACGGACTTAGAACAATTTAATCCCTATCAACTACCCGAACAGACGGACTACTCCACAGGATATCAAACCGATCACCATTTTGGAGGCATGGAAGATCACTCGCAACAAATGTCTACCTTGTCCGTAATGCAAAGTTCCGATCCTGTAGAAAAGGGAGATTCTAATGGTGTCACAATTTATGCAGATGGTGATGTTTATTGGGGTCGTGGAGGACAATCCGGACATATTGAGGGGCAAAAATTTTATAACAATGGCAACCATTATATCGGGCATTTAGGTGCTGATATGAAGGTCTATGATGCCCATGAAAAATGTATTGGTTGGGTTGATAACAAAGGTCACGCCTATACTTTAGATGGGGCGGTTTTTGCTGAAGGAAAGACACCCATTTGGGCGGCGACGGTGTTAGTTTATAACCTCTCTAGTCCCGCTTAAAACGTTGTTGGGCTTTAGCCCCCTCTGGATTTGTTGTTAGGTTTAAACCCTCAAGAAGAATGGGCTGAAGCCCAACAACGAGGGAAATTTATTAACAGGAGATTAACTAATGACACGCGCATTACCAGGAGAAGCAAAAATGGGACTTTGGGGTAAATTCAAGAGAGGACTTGAAGCTGTATTTCTTCCTCAAAAATACATTGCTGATACCCAAGCTAGAAATACGGATATCATTGTAGCCAACAATGCCGAAATGGAAGAAAAACGACAACAAATTCAATTAGCACAGTACAAATTACAATGTGTACAAGTTGCGAACAGTGCTATAATAGAGGAAAAACGACAGGAGATTCAATTAGAACAAATTAAATTACAATATATCGAAAATCAAAAAAATCGAGAATTTCAAAAAGAACTACAAGAATATATCCAAAGCGTTAATTTAGCGATTAATAAAAGTAATATCGAGTTCCAACGCTGGCGTTTTGAACAGGAAAAAACTCTCCAAAAAGAATTAACAACCTATGGCCGAGAAACGCAATTAATGGTGGCCGAATATCAACGAGAAACCGCGATAAAAGTTGCCCATAACCAAGCAGAAGTTCAGAAAATTTTTGCTAATTGGCCGTTAACATTGCCTCCAGCGCAAATTTTAGAATCTTACAATAATAGTTTAATTCCCATGCGAGTTTTTATCGCTCCCCCTAAAGTTCAGTTTGAAAAGTTTGCCACCACGCCACAAAATTTCCCTGATATTGAATTAACTATAAATCAAAAAATGCGCGATTTTTTTGATCAGTATTCTCAACAGGGAAGACCTATCGAATTTTTAGCAGGCGCTTGGGAAAGTAAACGCTTTCATAGCGAAGCCAGTATTAAAGCATTATTCGGGATGCTAAAATCAGAACCGACATTAATATTAGAGTCGGAATTTGATGGAGATTATATAAATTTCCGAGTCGCCTATTGGACAATAGGACAACCTAACTATTCCTATCAAACCATTATTTCTCAACTGTCTTATCGGGATATTTTATATGATTCTGCTAAAACTCGCGCCCGCAAATGGAAAGTTACAAAGGACAAACTATTAGCACTCGGAAAAACCCAAGCTGATATTGATAAACGGGGCGGGGATAATGAAATTAATCTCAAAATTTGGGAGGAAGAACAAAGTTTACGAGAGGAAGGAATAGAGGATGATGAGTTAGAAATTCACTATAAAATTAATAGCAAGCATTTTGAAGATTTGTACCAGTTTTTAATCACCTGTCATTGTTTAGTCGCGGGTTGGATAGCTGACACTCATCATTTATTTCTCCATGATTTCACGCCCTTATTACCGCAATTACTCCCAGATTTAACTCAGAATATCGCCGAAGGAGAAGTTGCAGATTCAGTAATAGGGATGGTCATTTCTGGCTATGAACAAATCTACAAAATCCTAGAAACAGAAAGTTCTCACCGTCTCCCTGAATTAATCTTAGAATTAGCCCAGGGTTTAGTCAATTTACCCAATAAGTCTTGGGCTAAAAATCAATTAATTAATTCTGTAGAATCTTGGTTAAGTTTAAGAAACCCGGTTTCTGAGGTTTCTGAATTATGGGATACCGTTAATTCTGTAGTCATGGCTGAGGATTTAGACTATATTGGAAAAATCAATAATTTGTTAGAATCCTTGGGAGAAACTCACCTCGTTAATATTGTTCAAGCCTGTTATCAACGGGGACAAAACCATTGTCAACAGGGAGAATATACGACCGCCATTGATGACTTTACCCAAGTCTTGTTACTCGAACCTAATTCTCCCGATGCTAATTATAATCGCGGATTAGCCTATAGTAAATTAGGGGAATATCAAGCCGCCATTGAGGATTATAACCAAACCTTGCGACTGAATCCTAATTATGTGGGAGCTTACAATAATCGCGCTAATGCCTATTATAAATTAGGGCAATATGAAAAAGCGATCGCCGATTATAATTCCTGTCTCGCCCTTAATCCTAATTTACCCAATGTTGCCCATAATCGGGATGTTGCTCAAGGAGTTTGGGATGAAAAACGACGTCAGGAAGAAGAAGAAAAACGCCGTCGTCAAAAGGAATTTCAATTTGATGTCATTACCGTTAACGCCCAAGGAAAAGAAACCAAACGAGAACGCCGTCGGGCTGAATTTTTTAAACAAGATTTAGGCAATAATATCAGTTTAGAAATGGTATCAATTCCTGGGGGAACTTTTATCATGGGTGCGGCTCAAAATGAAGCAAATGCTAGTAGCGACGAATATCCCCAACATCCCGTTAATATTGCTGCATTTTCTATGGCAAAATATCCCATTACTCAAGCTCAATGGGAAGCTATTATGGGAGATAATCCTTCTAGTTTTAAAGGGGCAAATCGACCCGTTAATAGTGTAACCTGGCATGAAGCGCAGGAATTTTGCCAGCGACTTTCCCAAAAAATAGGCAAAATCTATCGTTTACCCAGTGAGGCGGAATGGGAATACGCCTGTCGTGCTCAAACTACAAGTCCTTTCCATTTTGGCGAAACCATTACAGCCGATTTAGCTAATTATGACGCAAGTAATACCTACGCCAATGGGCCAAAAGGAACCTATCGTCAACAAACCACCGATGTCGGTAGTTTCCCTCCAAATGCCTTTGGATTATACGATATGCACGGCAACGTTTGGGAATGGTGCGCTGACCCTTGGCATGAAAATTATACTGGTGCGCCAGATGATGGCAGTGTTTGGGAGTCGGGCGGAAATACTCAATACAGGGTGATACGCGGTGGTTCGTGGTACTACTATCCCCGGTATTGTCGCTGTGCCGTTCGTAACTGGGTCGGGCTGGTCAGTCGGGATTGGGACTACGGGTTTCGTGTTGTTTCCCTCCCGCCTGCGTGGACTCTCTAGCCCTTTGTCCTTTAGCCCTTTAGCCCTTTACCCTTCTTTCTTCTTTTCCCTTCTTCCCTTTTCGCGCGTCAGCGCGTTTAAAATTTTTTTTTCAGGGGACGGGTTTTGTTAGAAAATTGTGTCAACCCGCAATAATTTTAATAAACCTGCCCTCTTTTTATCCGTTTATTAGGTATTTTTGAGCAGTTAGCGAGCGAGGACGCTCACACTACCAATTCTTGATTTGATATTATTGGTAAAAAAAGTAGTGCCAGCGTCTCGCTGGCTAGATCTATGTTAATTCTAACCGAATAAATGGGTAATTCTGGATGTACCTTTTTGAAACGAAGGCTGGGATAATTGGGCTCTCGTTTGAATTGTCGATAGGCTTCACGAGCCTGGTTTTGGACTTGCTTTGGCAGAGTGGCAAATGCTTTACGAAAAGAAAAGGTTGTTGGTGACTTCACAGTGTTTCTGGATCTAACTCTTGGGTTTGTCCAGAATGGTATTCAGCCATTGCATTAGCTGCTAGTTTAGCAAGAGCATCGGGTGATTGAGTAAAGGCACTATCCCAGCGCATTTGGGCTTCGAGTTCCTGTAAAATTAGAGTAGCGATCGCATCTTGTTCACTAGGGGATAAAATTTTCAATTGGGCGATCCGCCTACGGCACGCTGCGCGAACGCACGTTCAAGTAACTCGGTCATATTCCTAAAAGATATTATCTCAAAGATTACTGATAGCAATTATAGCACTAATTCCGAACATTCCCTTAATATTAAGGCAATTTCTGTTGCAGCATAACAAGGTAAAATTTTTTTGTAGGGGCGGGTTGATCAAAAAACTGTGTTACTCAGTAATAACCTGAATAAACCAGCCCTCTTTTTTAGAAACTTCTACCTTATGATTATAGGAAACCAAACTATGACAACAACACAGGTACAAAAACTAACATTTGACAACTTTTTAGAACAATGTCCAGAAACAGGAATCTATGAATTTGTGAAGGGAGAAATTGTAGAAGTGAGAGCAACAAGAAACCATGATGATATCGCTAATTTTATTTTATTCTGTTTCAATGATGAAATTAGAAGACTTAATCTTAATTTAGTTGTAACTAATACTGCGGTGATCAAAACGGTAACAAAAGACGGCTTAGAACAGGGTAGAAATCCTGATGTTAGTGTGATTGACCGAACAATTTGGCGTTCTAATCGTTCTGATTATAATGCCTTAGAAGTGCCAATTCAGTTAGCAGTAGAAGTGACATCAACGAATTGGGAAGATGACTATGTAGATAAATTAGAAGAATATCAACGGTTAGGAATTTCTGAATATTGGATTGTAGACTATTTAGCGATCGCTTCCAGGGCTTACTTAGGAAATCCTAAAATTCCGACTATCTTTGTTTACTCTCTGGATGAAAAAAGTCAGTATCAAAAAACTCAATTTAGAGGAACTGATCGGATTATATCACCCACTTTTTCAGAATTATCCTTAACAGCAGAACAGGTGTTAAATGCTTAAAAAAATCTGTTTCTGTACGGTATGAATTAAACGAGAAACCATGAAAGAATATGTTGCAATTTTTGAATGGGCTGGGAGTAACTATTCTGCTTATGTTCCCGACTTACCCGGTTGTATTTCTACAGGAAAAACCTTAGAAGAAACCGAAAATAATATTAAAGAAGCGATTGAACTGTATATTGACACTCTGCGGGAAGATGGTCAAGCTATTCCCGAACCTTCTCTAACCGTTAAGGCAATTTCTGTTGCTGCTTAAATGGTATTCAGCCATTGCATTTGCTGCTAGTTTAGCAAGAGCATTGGGTGATTGAGTAAATGCAGTATCCCAGCGCATTTCTGCTTCGAGTTCCTGTAAAATTAGAGTAGCGATCGCATCTTGTTCAGTGGGGGATAAAATTTTCAATTGGGCGATCCGCCTACGGCACGCTGCGCGAACGCACGTTCAAGTAACTCGGTCATATTCCTAAAAGATATCTCAAAGATTACCAATAATAACTATAGCACTTAGAGGTTATTTCAACCATGACTGAAATCATTTTCTTAGTAGAATCTGATATTGAGCAGGGGTATATTGCCCAAGCATTAGGGGAATCAATTATTACCCAAGCTGATGATTTAGAAAGCTTAAAGCAAGAAATTAAAGATGCGGTTCACTGTCATTTTCCCGATCAAGCATTACGTCCTAAAATCATCCGACTGCATATTGTTCAGGAAGAGGTGATTGCTTCATGAAATTACCCAGAGATTTATCAGGTCAGGATTTAGTAAAAGCCCTTAAAATCATAGGTTATGAAGTCAGCCATCAAACTGGGAGCCATATTCGATTAACCACACAAGAAAAAGGAGAACATCACATTACCATTCCGGCTCATAATCCTTTAAAAGTTGGTACATTGAATGCAATTTTAAAGAATGTGGCTAATCACTTGAAGTTAGACCGAGAAGAATTAATCAATTTATTATTTGATTAATTGATAATTGGATCAGGTATTATTTCTGATCACCTTTTATAAGTATTCCGAGAAATCGGGTTTCTGCAATAACTTTTGCTGCCTAATAGAAAGATAGCTGAAGAAACCTGATTTCTGAGCACATAGATCCGAATTGTTTATAAACGTCTTAAAAACGCCATAGACTCAACATGGGAAGTTTGTGGGAAAAAATCCGCAGGTTGTACCCGCACTAATTCATAAACTCCGGTTTCACATAAAATCTTCAGATCTCGTGCTAGAGTAGCGGGTCTACAACTAATATAAATCAAGTGTTGCGGTTGCATATCTAGCAGTGTTTCTAAGACCGTGCGATCGCATCCTTTCCGGGGAGGATCAAGCAAAACAATATCAGGTTTATACCCCAAATTGGGTAATAACTTTTGCACCGTTCCTAATTTAAACTCCACTTGATCAAGTTGATTAAAAATCGCATTTTTTCGAGCTTGCTCTATGGCAGTTTCTTGGACTTCTAAACCCATGACTTGAGGAAGATCGGAGCCCTGAATTGAACCCCCTTGTTTTTTCAATAAATAGGAAGCTAGGGGTAAAGTAAAGGTTCCAATGCCACAATAGGCATCAACAATGCGTTCAGTTCCTTGTAAATTAAGTTGCTGGAGCATGATTTCTAATAACCCTTCCGCCACTTCCGTATTCACTTGAAAAAACGTATCGGAGCCTAGAAAAAACGTTAACCCCCCAAATTCTTCTTTTAAATAGGGATGACCCGCTAAACAGCGTGTTTCCTGACCAAAAATCACATTAGTTTGATCGGGATTTAGATTTAAACAAACCCCTTGTAAACCAGGATATTGTTCTAGCCAAGTTTCCGCTTGTTCCGTCAGTCCGGGTAAACTAGCTTGGGTGACAATTAAGGTTAATAACATTTCCCCTGTACGCCGTCCAATTCTCAGGGAGAGATGGCGAAGTTTGCCCCGATGTAGGGCTTCATCATAAATCGACCATCCCCGGTTTTGAATATCCTGTTTAATATTAGCTAATAAAGGATTTAACCGTTGATCCTGTACCGGACATTGATTTAAGTTAACCAAACGATGGCTATGTTTTTGGAAGTAACCCGCCTGAACTTGACCCGTGGCTGACCGTCCTAGGGGATAGGTAACTTTATTGCGATATCCTAATTCTGACTCTCCTGCTAACACCTGATCCACCGGAGGATCAATAAATCCCCCAATTTTTTCTAAGGTTTTAACCACTAAATTTCGCTTACTTTGCAGTTGCAGCGCATAATCAATATGTTGCCACTGACATCCCCCACATTTATCCGCCACAATACATCGAGGGGAAATGCGATCGTTTGATGGGCTTAAAAGTCGGTCTAACTTGCCTTCTGCATATTTGCTTTTAACCCGCACTAACCGCACCCGCACCATATCCCCAGGAACCGTATCAGGAACAAATATAACCCGATCTTGGTAACGACCGACGCCACTACCTTCATCGGTCAAATCTGTAATTTCGACTTCAACTTGTTGCCCTTGCTGCCACATTATTAATCAGTTATCAGTTATCAGTTATCAGTTATCAGTGTAGAGACTGCCTTCACCCTATGGGCGCGTTTGTACCAGTTATCAGTCGTAATTGGGTTGATCAAGATTTTAGTTGATTTAAAAAAATCTCTCCAGAACCTGCCTCTACACGCTAAACAGTGAATTGACACTCTCAGGTCTAAAGACACTGAGATTCTAACTTGAACCTAGATACGTGCTGCGACCAGGGTTTCCCCAAGAAAAGTAGAGGTTTCTAGTCCATTAGCGTTACTTTGGGGATGCCCTCCCCTAGCTTGTTTACCAAGATTCAGAATATTTATCGCAGCATTTGTATCTCTATGCAATTCACATCCACAATTACAAATATGGGTGCGGGTTGATTAGTCAGTCATGAGTTAACAGTTAACAGTTATCAGCGTAGGAGTTAATAGTAGACAACTGAAAACTCTTAAACTGATAACTTTTAAACTGATAACCTTCGTCAATCGCTTTGTATTGATTGGATTTGCCTTTAACTTTGTATTCCAGAACTATCATGGAAATCTCCTTGTTTCGACCTATGTTAATATTAACATAGATTAAAGAAATATTCACGGGGAATAAATTCCCTTGAGTCGCTTTTCATCTGGTGGTCTGAAGACACTGAGTTTTCAATTTCCCAGACTTGTCTTATAAAGTAAAGATTTATTTTATTCCAAATAACTGCTAACTACCTCTTAACTGATCACTGATCACTGATGACTGATGACTGATTAACCGTTGAGGGTTAAAAATTAAGAATTGTTAAGGGTATTCATACTGAACCTGGGCAGATAACTCTTGACCCTGCCTGCTCTCCACGACTTTGCACAGGTGTTTCCACCCGACTTTGATCACCATAGGCGAAAGTTTACGGGGTTATGACTTCCCCTGTTCCCCTCAAGTCGCTAAACTACTTAATGGTATCTTGAAAAACTTTAATAGCTCTGAGGTTTTAGATGACAGTAGTTAGCCAAGTTATTCTCAAAGCTGATGATGAACTCCGTTATCCTAGCGTTGGTGAACTCAAAAACATCAATGACTTTTTAAAAACGGGTGAACAGCGCGTGCGAATTGCTTCGACCATTGCGGATAATGAAAAGAAGATTGTAGACCGTGCTAGTAACCAACTGTGGAAAAAACGCCCTGATTTTATTGCCCCAGGTGGTAATGCTTCAGGATCACGGGAACGAGCCCTATGTATTCGGGACTATGGTTGGTATCTGCGGCTGATTACCTATGGAATTCTTTCGGGTGATAAAGATCCTATAGAAGACATTGGTTTAATCGGCGTCAAAGATATGTATAACTCTTTGGGTGTTCCGATGCCTGGGATGGTGGAAGCGGTTCGTTGTCTCAAGGAAGCGTCTCTGGCGTTACTCGATGACGAAGATGCTAAGGAAGCATCCCCCTACTTTGACTTTATCATTCAAGCCATGTCGTAATTTTGAGCCTGGTTTTCAGGTATCTGTGAAGATGTCCCTAGCGTCTGTCTTCACAGATTTTTTGTATATGGCGGGGAATTACGAATGATATGAAATAACTAGAAGTATTATAGCAGGGAACAGGGAACAGGGGGGGGAAACACTTTACCGTCTGGGTTCCAAGATCCGTCTGGTGTCTTAACTGCTTGCTGGGGATCTTTTAAGGCTTTTAATAGGGATTACCGGGAGGTAAACTCTTGCTATTACCCATTCCCTAATTGCCTATTCCCTTATTCAGTTCTTATTTTATATTGGTTTGGAAACTAATAATAGGATTAGTTTCACCCAAAACCTGCTAAAGTTGGAACCTGTAGCCCCGGTATGGCATAGGTCTATTATGGCGATTATTTCTTCAAAAAAGCAGTCCCCTGAACCCGAACCGTCTGATGAGTTTTCTGGGTTGGCGACTCCCATGGCTAAAAAATCCAGAAAATCCAAGAATAGTGAGCCGACGGATGAATTGGATTATTTGTTAGAAGCGGAAGCGACACCCGAAGAAGAAATTAATCGTCAACAGGATGAGAAAATCCGACCCCATCGTTTAGAAGATTATGTGGGACAAAAGGATTTAAAAGAGGTTTTATCAATTGCGATCGCGGCCGCGAAATCCCGTCAGGAACCTTTAGATCATTTATTATTATATGGCCCCCCAGGATTAGGAAAAACCACCATGTCCCTAATTTTAGCTTCGGAAATGGGGGTGACTTGTAAAATTACCACGGCTCCAGCCTTAGAAAAACCCAGGGATATTGCGGGATTATTAGTCAGTTTGAAACCAGGGGAAGTATTATTTATTGATGAAATTCATCGCTTATCTAAAGTGGCGGAGGAAATTTTATATCCGGCGATGGAGGATTGTCGATTAGATATTACTATTGGTCAGGGAAGATCGGCAAAAACTCGGAGTATTCCCCTGAAACCTTTTACCATTGTTGGTGCTACAACCCGGGTAGGTTCCTTAACGGCTCCCCTGCGCGATCGCTTTGGAATTATTCAACGGTTACGCTTTTATGAAGTAGACGAATTAAGTTTAATTGTTCAACGAAGTGCGAAGTTATTAAATACTCCTATAACCCCAGAAGGCGCGATCGAAATTTCCCAACGGGCTAGGGGAACACCTAGAATTGCTAATCGTTTATTGCGTCGAGTTCGGGATTATGTACAGGTGAAAAGTACAGGAGAAATTAATGCAGAAGTGGCGAATATTGCTTTGGAAGTATTTAATGTTGATCCCCTAGGATTAGATTGGACGGATCGAAATATGTTAACGGCTATTATTGAGAAATTCAAAGGGGGGCCAGTGGGATTAGAAACCATGGCGGCAATTACGGGGGAAGATACCCAAACTATTGAAGAAGTTTATGAACCCTATTTAATGCAAATTGGGTTTATTCAACGGACAAATCGAGGTCGTGTGGCGACGCCTGCGGCTTGGAAACATTTGGGATTAGATCATCCTGAAAATAGTTAAATTAGCTATAATAATAATTGCAATAATAATGAGTGAATTATGTCAGGGACAATTTTCCTCTTAGCTGATGAGACTCAGCAAGAAACTCTGGTTGACTTTGTGACTCAACACGCGAATGTTCTGTCCCATTATCATCTAGCGGGTTTAGACAGTATCGCAACGGCTTTAACTCAACAGACCTGGTTAAAGGTTGAGACGGTTTTGCCTTTGCGACAAGGGGGAGATATGGTGATCGCCTCTAAAATCACTGCAAGAGAAGAAATTGTAGCTGTTATTTATTTAGTAGAATCCACCCAAACCCACCTTTATGAATTCCCGCTTTTAAATTTATTAAGAGTTTGCAATATCTATAATATTCCAATCGCTACTAATATTGGAACCGCCGAAGCCATTGTTGTGCAATTGCGACGAACTCGTTCGGCTCATTTGATTTTTAATCCCGTTGCTGGGGTAGGAAATGCCAATCAAGATTTATTATTAATTCGGCAATTATTAGAACCCTATTTTCACTTAAAAGTTTGCTTAACAACCAGAGAAAATGATCCGACTCAATTAGCACAAGATGCACTAGAACAAAATGTGGATTTAGTGATTGCATCGGGGGGAGATGGTACGGTTTCCGCCGTAGCCGGGGCTGTGATGAATACTAATATTCCCTTGGGAATTATTCCTAGGGGAACTGCTAATGCGTTTTCGGTGGCTTTGGGAATTCCGACTAATATTCAAGGAGCTTGTGAAGTAATTATTGCCGGATTAACCCGCACCGTTGATATGGCTTATTGTAACAGTTTACCGATGATTTTATTAGCGGGAATTGGGTTTGAAGCGGAAACAGTTAATAAGGCGGATCGAGATGCAAAAAAACGCTGGGGGCCCTTAGCTTATATTATGGCGGGATGGCAACAATTAAAAGAACAAAAAGACTTTGAAACAACAATTGAAATTAATGGCGAAATTAATCAAGTTGAAGCCGCCGCCATTACCATTGCTAATGTCGCCCCTCCTACTTCGGTTTTAGCCCAAGGTTTGGGACAAATTGTTCCTGATGATGGATTATTAGAGGTTTTAATCTATACATCTCCGGCGAATAAAATGCAGGCGGTGGCGGGAATGATGGGTTTATTGGGGGCGGGTTTACTGAAGGTAGAAATTCAACGGGATAATTTGATTGGATTTAGAACTCAACGGATTAGAATTTCTACAAATCCACCCCAAAAAGTAGTTGTAGATGGAGAAATTATTGGGACAACACCGATAGAAGTGGAATGTGTTCCCAGGGGATTAATAATTATGACTCCGGCTTTTTCATCTTTACCAATGGTTGAAAGTATAGAAGCTATTGATGGGGTTAAAGTTGATCAAATAGGGAATAGCTTAACTGATTGATAACATTGTTTTTAGAGAAGGCGATCGCCCCTTAATATCTTATCTTTTCTTACCATGATTCCCTTGTTAGATGTTCCCTGAATGCAGTAAACTATAAAGATGAACCAATAATCAAAAATCAAGCAATATTAAAGGAAATGCCGTGTTAGATATCAAATTAATTCGGGAAAATTCAGCCACAGTGCAAGCACGCCTAAATTTGCGGGGCGAGTATGATTTGCAACCTATTTTAACCTTAGATGAACAACGTCGCCAACTCGAACAAGAACGAGTTGTATTACAAACCCGGAGTAACGATATTGGTAAATTAGTTGGGGATAAAATTAAGTCGGGATGTGACCCCAAAGGCGAAGAAATTAAAGCGTTAAGAGAGGAAGGTCAACAAATTAAAATTAAGTTGAGTGAATTGGAGCCAAAAGAGAAAGAAATTGATGCTCAAATCAATCAATTATTATTACCAATTCCGAATTTACCCAGTGAATCAACTCCCGTGGGAAAAGATGAACGGGAAAATTTAGAAATTAGACGTTGGGGAGATAAATATATTCCTACAAATCCTAATATTTTGCATCATGCGGATATTGGGGAAAAACTGAATATATTGGAATTTAAACAGGCGGTTAAAGTTGCCCAAGCGCGATTTGTAGCCTTAAAAGGAGCGGGTGCGGCCCTAGAAAGGGCGTTAATTCAGTTTATGTTAGACCGCCATACAAATAATGGTTATCTTGAGGTAATACCGCCGTTATTAGTGAATAGTACCTCCTTAACAGCAACGGGACAATTGCCTAAATTTGCGGAAGAAAGTTTCAAATGTGATGCTGATGATTTATGGTTAATTCCGACATCGGAAGTATCAGTGATGAATTTGTATCGAGATGAGATTTTAGAAGCGGAACAATTACCGATTTATCACTGTTCTTATACCCCTTGTTTTCGTCGAGAAGCGGGAAGTTATGGTCGGGATACTAGGGGGTTAATTCGGTTACATCAATTTAATAAAGTAGAAATGGTAAAACTGGTTCATCCTGATAGTTCAGAAGCAGAACATGAGAAATTAGTCCAGGATGCAGAAGGGGTTTTACAGGCGTTAAAATTACCCTATCGGGTGATAGAATTATGTACGGGGGATTTAGGATTTTCGGCGGCAAAATGTTATGATATTGAGGTGTGGTTGCCCTCGGCCGGAACCTATCGAGAGATTTCTAGCTGTTCCAATGTTAGGGATTTTCAAGCTAGACGGGCTAATATTCGCTTTAAAGAAGCGGGTAAGAAAGGCACACAATATATTCATGCTTTAAATGGTTCCGGGTTAGCCGTTGGTCGAACCATGGCCGCGATTTTAGAAAATTATCAACAACCCGATGAAACCATCCGTATTCCTGATGTTTTACAACCCTATTTAAGAAGGGAAATCCTCTAATTCGTAGTGAGCCCTGAAGGGCTCTCTATCTCTTACCTATTCAGGGGTTACTACAAGTATTGACTAACCCCTAAAGGGGTTACTACGAGTTGGGTAAATAGGGTTGTAAGGCGTCTTTGGTAACAGCAATATTACAAGCTAAAGCAATTTGTTCTTTTTCAATAATGCCAACCAGTTGACGCGGATGTTCACGAGTGACAACGGGTAATTGGGGCAAATCTCGCGCCGCCATCCGTTCTAATGCGACCTGAACGGGTTCATCTTCATAGGCGCAGAGGATTTCTGTTGTGCAAATTTCCTTTAATATTTGCTGTCCTAATGCTAAAGAAGAATCGGGGTTTGTAGCCTGAAAAATGGAACGACGGATATCTGTAACCGTTACTAATCCGGCTAATTGAGAGGTTTCATCTAAGATTAAAGCCGTATGACAATTCAGTTGTACCATCACCGCACCTGCCTCTAAAATAGGCATGGAACAGGGAAGGGTTAAATAGGATTGACCCATAACTTCAGAAATTCTAATAGTTTGTAAGATTTCTAATTCATTGGGTCGTTCTAAATAAACCCCCATTTGTTGTAAATTTAATCCAGAAGTCGATTGATTAGATTGCACCACATCCACAATTAAAACACTTACCCCCACCGCCGCCATTAACGGTAAAATAATTAGATAATTTTGAGTCATTTCAAATAATAATAAAATCGCCGTTAAAGGCGCTCGCACACTCGACGCTAATACCGCCGCCATTCCCACCATTGCATAGGCAGCCGGGGGAGCAATATCTGGTAAAAAAGGGTGTACTAATCCCCCTACGGCTTGCCCATAAGTTGCTCCCAATGTTGCCCCAATAAACATCGCGGGAGCAAAAATTCCCCCCACTAATCCACTACCCAAACTAACAGAAGTAGCAATAATTTTAAGGACTAATAAAATCATCAATAAATCTAAGGAAAATCGCCCCTCTTGTAATAGGGCTTGAATTGTGCCATAACCCGGGCCGAGAATATGGGGAAATTGAATGGCTACAATTCCGACAAATAAACCTCCCAACATCGGATGTAAAATGCGGGGAATTTTGGTTAAACAGAAGAAAGCCGGAACTTCTCCTCGAAAACAACGTTGAGAAAATTTAATCGCTTGGGTATAAGCTAAGGAAACAAAACTGGCTAAACAGCCTAATCCTAAATAAAGTAATAATTCCCAATTGCTACGAACCTCATAAACCGGGGGAGAAAAGGCGGGATGGTCACCAAAAACAATTCGAGCAACTACAGAAGAAACCACCGATGATAATAGGACTAAACCCACACCCGAAGCCGCAAAACTTGAACCTAAAATTACTTCCAAAGCAAAGAAAACCCCAGCAATGGGAGCATTAAATCCAGCGGCTAATCCGGCGGCGGCTCCGGCTCCTAATAATAGACGATAGCGCTCTTTAGAAACTTGAAAATTTTGCCCTAAAATTGCTCCTAAATTCGCCCCAATTTCTACACTCGGCCCTTCGGGGCCTAAGGAAGCACCCGTACCTAAAGAAATGGCGGCAGCTAAAAGTTTAATAAAGGGTCTGAAAGGAGAAATAATTTGGATTCTTTGAGTATTAATTAAAGAAGAAATCCCCTCGCCAAAAAACTCTTGATAACGATAGCGAATTAACCCCACAATTAGACCCCCAATCGGTGGAATTAATGCCAATGTCCATAGACCAAATGGCATCATTAATCCCATGAAATCTTCTAGGGTTAACCGTTGTAATAGTTCCACTAATCCGTGAAACATTACCATTACTAATCCCGTCCCCCCGCCAATTACAAGGGCAAAGATTAAAATTAATATTTGTGGGGGCGGTTGTAAACGGTTTAATAAACTGGTTAGGCGGTCAGAAACTGAGGGGAGTTCAGGTTGCTGCGGCAGAATGCCCTGATTGTTGGGCAGAGTGGTTGTCATTAGGATTAATTCACGAATAATCTTTATAAAATTTAAAACAAGTTCTAACCTTGGGAAGTATTAAAACTTCAATAACGTACTCATTCATACAGAACAGATACTTGAGGTTTATAGATTAAATTCCCAAGACTATACACAGAAAAAAATACACCACTGTATCCCGCCTGCTACTGATTACCCGTCCTGGGTTTCTACTCTTTCTCTTAAGTACGGCTATTTCCCGTTTTTTATTCGTTAAAACCGAATTTATTCCGGCGGCCGATTTACTATCCTTAGAATCATCAAGGCTGTAGTCAAGCCTATATAAATATTGTATCAAATAATTTGTCAATGGAGGTAACGATTATGCAGTTATTACGCTGGCAACCCTTCCAAGAAATTGATTCTCTACAACGAGAAATGAATCGTCTGTTTGATAGTTTGGCCCTTCCTTCGGAAAAAGCCGCGATGTCCCTCTTTCCTCCGGCTGAACTCGAAGAAACCCCCGAAGCAATTATCCTGAAACTGGAAGTTCCTGGGGTAAATCCAGAGGATTTGGATGTCCAAGTCAGTCTTGATGGCGTTGCGATTACGGGAGAACGAAAATCAACCAACCAAACCGAAGAAAAAGGCATCAGTCGCAGCGAATTCCGTTATGGAAAATTCCGCCGAGTGATTCCCCTTCCTAATCGGATTCAAAACACTCAAGTTCAGGCTGAATATAAAGACGGGATTCTCAGCTTAACCTTACCCAAAGCGGAAGCAGAAAAAAATAAAGTAGTGAAAATAACCGTTGGTTAGGGATTAGCAATTGCATCAACCTTTGCTCAAGGTAGGCTAAACAAAAATAGTGTCGATTATAGTCGAATTTTTAGGAAATTTCGACTATAATCAAAAAAGAGGAAGGCGGATTTATGACAATATTTCCGCTTTTCTTCTTATTGATTTTTATGTTAAAATTGAGGATAGTTGCTTTGAGTATTAACGAATCAGAATCTCAGCCTCAGAATGAAAATGAGAGCATTGAGGATGAATCTATGGAGAAAATACAGCCAAAAACCGTTGCTATTAATTCCATTATTAGTTATCTTTTGGTTGCGGTTTTAAGTGTAAGCTTAACCTTAATCAGTATACAGATTTTCCCGCATTTTTTGATAACTTCTGCCCAAGCTGAACCCATCCCAACCCAAACTCAACCCCCAACAGTTACCGCCATTCCTAACCCTAATTTCTTCGGAAATTTTGTCTCAGTTGCGGTGAATCGAGTCGGGCCAGCCGTTGTTAGAATTGATACGGAACGCACGGTTTCTGCTAATATTTCCGATCCTTTTTTTGATGATCCTTTTTTCCGCCGTTTCTTTGGGGAAGGAATGCCCCAAACTCCCCAAGAATATCAACAACGGGGACAGGGTTCGGGATTTATTATTGATAGTAGTGGGATTATTTTAACCAATTCCCATGTAATTAAAGGAGCCGATAAAGTCACCGTTACCCTCAAAGATGGTCGTCAATTTCAAGGAGAAGTTAGAGGCAGTGATGACCCCTCAGATTTAGCCGTGATTAAAATTAATGGTAATAATTTACCCGTTGCTCCTTTAGGAAATTCCAGTGAAGTTCAAGTCGGAGATTGGGCGATTGCTTTAGGAAATCCTTTGGGATTAGATAATACCGTTACCCTAGGAATTGTTAGTACCTTAAATCGTCCCAGTTCTCAAGTTGGGATTCCCGATAAACGATTAGATTTTATTCAAACCGATGCCGCCATTAATCCAGGTAATTCTGGGGGGCCGTTATTAAATGCTCAGGGGGAAGTAATTGGAATTAATACCGCTATTCGAGCCGATGGTCAAGGGATTGGTTTTGCCATTCCTATTGATGCCGCTAAAGCCATTGAAGCCGCGTTAGTTAGAGGAGAAAAAATTGCTCACCCCTATATTGGGATTCGCATGGCAACCTTAACGGCAGATATGGCAAAACAACTGAATAATAACCCTAATTCCTTACTGTTAATTCCTGAATTTAATGGGGTATTAGTAGTACAAATTATTCCCAATAGTCCCTCGGCAAATGCGGGTTTACGTCGAGGAGATGTGATTACAGAAATTGATGGACAAGCTATTAGTAGCGCCGACCAATTGCAGCGTTTGGTGGAAAAAAGCAAAATTGGTCAACCCCTTAAAATCACTCTCCATCGCGGACAAAAAACTGAACAAATTTCTGTGCGTCCGAGTCAACTGGATGAAGCCGCTTTGCGTTAAGCGTTGTGGTTTTTCTCTAACAAAAAAAATGCACTCTTTCTGAATGAAGTTCAAGGAAGGGTGCATTTATCAGGAGAAAACTTTAAAATATTTTTTCATCAGAAAAGCCGATGTTCCTATTGTAATCAATTTATTTGGTATTGAGCAACAAAGATATCTCATCGGATAGATGTAAAAGCAAAGATTGAGGTTATTAACAGAGATAGAGCAAAAAACGTATAATAATTATGTAAAATCAGCATAAGATAATTTGATATTAATTGGATTTAGCGCTACGATCAGAAGGAGTAGTGAAATCGTTCATCTCTTGGTAGTCTTTGATTCTCGCATACCAAAATGACTACTAAAAGACGGAAGTAGGGACTTCTCCCGAAGGAACGCGCCTGTCTTCACTGCGAGTTGAAACAGGAGGCGAAAAACCATGACTTTAAGTAAAGAAACTGTGCGCGAAACTTCTTTAGAGGATATTCCGACCAGTGAAAGTTTCGATTTTGATTTGTGGGCAACAAAAGTGAGACGTCAGCTTGTGGCGGCATTAAATCACCAAGTAGCTCCCGAACTTTCTCAGAACGATGCTCAAACAACCCCATCCAAATTATAAGGAATTAGGGTTCGAGGAAAACAGTTAATCTCAATTAATTTGGTTTTATACTATTTTTCCATTCGATAATATTATTTGTAGGGGTGGCTAATTAGTCGCCCTTACCTGTTTTTATTCATAAATTTAGTCAGAAACCGGGTTTCTAAGGAATACTGATTTTAGCCAAGAGATAACTATTAGAAACCCGGTTTCTGAGATTGTAAAGTTAAAAATTGTTGTACCGTTTCCCAATATTCCTTCCCTCCAACCTGTCTAACATTATTATGACCCGCACCCGCAACAATTAAAAGCTGTTTGGGTTCTATAGCGGCGTTAAACAGGTCTTCACTCATGGTTTTAGGAATTAACTCATCTTCGGTTCCATGAGTCAATAATATCGGCATTTTTAAGGCAGAAATTTTAGCTAGAGAATCGAATTTTTGGGTTAAAATTAAATTAATTGGAAACATCCAATATTTCTTTTTATAATCGATCATTTCTCGAATATTAGTAAAGGAACTTTCAATAATTAATCCGGCAATTTCAGTATGTTTTAAAGCTAAATTAATTGCGATCGCTCCTCCCAATGAATGACCAAAAACATAAATATTATGGGGATTAATTTGTCGTTCATTTACTAAATAATTCCAGGCAGCTTCTACATCTTGATAAACGGTTTTTTCTGAGGGAAAGCGATTTGTACTGCGTCCATAACCCCGATATTCTACTAATAAAACCGATAATCCCATTTCGTGAAATTGTTCAGCATATCCGATATTTCCCTCTATAGTATTGCGGTTTCCATGTAAATCAATAATCACTTTTTGATTAGGATTAGTTTCTGAAGGAATCCACCAACAATGTACCGTTTCTATTTTTCCTGAAGGAGTAGAAATTTGTAACTCAATATCTTGATAGGATAAACCCACATCATCCGGGGTCATAGAAATTAAACGGGAGGGGAAAAAAATAAATCGAGTTTGTCTTAAAAACATGAATAAACAAGCACACAAATAAGCGATCGCACCCACCGCTAAAAGAGTTAGTCCTCCTTGAAACAGAATTATTAAAATTGAATGTAACATCATTTTAACCCCTCCCATTCTGAATAAAATCACCTTTTTCAATCTTTTTTATCTCTTAAATAAGTTAAGTTAAAAAGAGAAAAAAGGTTTTTTGCACACAACCCTATTCTTTTCGGTAGAGATCAACCAATTTCCGTTTAATTTCGCAAGAATTTTGAACAACCACCCCCCTAGCCCCCCTTGCTAAAGGGAGGGGATAATGTGTAGCGAAGTTTGGTCTGAATTTGTAGTTTTTTATAGGGGATTAAAATTGCTAAATCATCAAAGTTGAGAGAGGAGTTCAAAATAACGCTCTCGATTAATTCCGGCTGTTTTTAAATTGGTCATAATATGAGTCACAGGAACTTCGCCAGGGCTTGTTTTGATCACAACAGGACGGTTAACTCCTGGTTTTGTTAAAATTAGGTGATCTCCCTTTTGTCGTACCACCATAAAGCCTTCTAATTCAAAAACTTTAACCAAGGTTTGATAGCGAATTGGTGTAATTTTTTTAGAGTTTGGAGCCATTGTTCCTCAACCTATTGTGACCAGTTCAGAGAATATTGGTTGGCGAGGAAGCCAGTTTCCATTCTGTTGCATAAAACCCGCTTCTTCCAAAACAATGCTTAATGTTCCCATTATTTCGCATTCTTCAAAAAAAGCTTCTAATGCTTCTTGAACAGATTGTTTTGCTTCTTCCAGGGTTTCACCAAAACTAGAAACATCTAAATCAGGACAAAGGGCTACATAAAAATTACCTTCTTGAAATATTTCTAGCCGAACTTCAATGTTTTTTAGCATAGTTTTCTGAATCACCTGCTATTATACTAAGTCAATAGGTTTAGTTTAACACTATTAATGACCCAACGGCGAAACAGTTCAACGATAATTTTCCAATGGTGATCGGTTTCTGTGATAACATCATGACGAGATAGAGTATCAAGGGCATTTTGTAGGGAATTTGGATCTAAATTTGTAATAGTTTGTAGGGTATTAAAATCGAGTCCGGTGGGGTGAGGTGCGATCGCTTTTATAAATTGATTAAAGTTGACAGATTTTTCCCGAGTACAAAACTTTACAATTGCTGCCAGTTTAAAAACGATGGGGGATTGTCAATTAATGGGGATGGATGGTTTTGTAATGTTTGGTTGGTTTTTCTCCTTCGTTGTCGCAGGAAGCTAGAAAGTGTTAGGACATCAGGGATGAAGGTTTTTTGAGATTTTTATGGATTTGGGGGTTGACTCGTTAGGGAATTTCGGTTATAGTCTTGAATATCGAGAAATTTACAGGTTCGGGCAGTTAAAAACAACCTATTTTCGTTTTTATACCAGCCATACATCCGTACTCTCCCGCAAACGCACCTTGAAAACTAAACAGCGTAAGGTTTCCATAAGGGTAGGGTAGTTTTCTATCTTTTCCCCGCAAGGGGACGGAAACATAGCCATCCGGGTGATTTGTTCTGGTCTTACTTCTTGTAGTTTTCTATCTTTTCCCCGCAAGGGGACGGAAACTTGGCATTAAAAAGGAAAATCAATCATGAAGGCTAAAAAAGCTGATGAAGGACAGAAGAAAATAAAAACCGTTCCTCCTGCTGTTGTATCTGAAGAGGAAGATGATGTTTTGAAGGAAGGGGAGACATTAAAAGAATGGGATGAAAGAATGGCTAAGAAATACCCAAAAAGAAGTTATGACGATTTGACAGAAGAAGAAAAACGAGAACGTGCCAAACGTTTTGTAGCTCAAGGGCCGGAAGACTGGTAAGTTTCTTACAACCCGCACCCGTACAGAAAGATTTAGTTTAATAAAGATTTAACTCTCAAAAACATTTAATGTAGTTTTCTATCTTTTCCCCGCAAGGGGACGGAAACGCAGAATAAATATAGTAAATATCAACAAGAATAACTTATGAAAAACTCCATTCGCCTCATTCCATCGGCGACATTGTTAGCTTTATTGACTGGCTGTTCTCAATCACCAAAATCCTTGGTTGAATCACACTTGCAATTGATTAAAGATGGTAAGCAAGCAGAAGCCAATGATCAGTATTGTATTCCCAAAGAGACTTTAAAGCTTCATACAATTACAGCATTCAAAGTTCCACAATTAAAGGCTGATGAAACAGAGGGCGCTTCAGTTCAGGTTGTTTTCCCAGAGATTCAAACATCTCAGTTTAGATTTAAAACTAATCCAGAAGGCTCTTTAACTTCAGAAAAAGAACAGTTGAAAACAGTAAAAATTCAAGTGTGGAAGTCGGATGATTTCTACCAACGATACGTAAAAAGTACGGCAGAAGTAAATAACTTGACTCGTACCACTTCATTAATAACTGGTTCAAAGCCCGATTTATTGCCACAGCCAACACGAGAAGATGTTAACAGTGCGCCTATCTGTGTGATTGTTGAAGCGGATGGTGTTAGCAATTAATCTTTGTCAAGTCAACCACTGCTCAGTAGTTTTCTACCTTTTCCCCGCAAGGGGACGGAAACCCAGTGAATTTACAGTATTACTGAATGGTTATATAATTATAATTTCCCCAACTCCCGCAAGTTTTTCAAGTCCAGTTCAAAATCTTCCACATCATAGGAATAAAGAGGAATGTGGCGCTGCTTCAGAAGTTGGCGAAAAACATCCGTAGGCATATCCGCTAGTTGACTAGCATAACCTACTGTTAAGTGACCCGTTTCAAATAAATAGAGTGCAATTTCTTGACAAAACTCCTTTGGAGTCAGTTGAGAGGCTTGGATAATTTCATCTTCGGTAAAGGTGATGGTTTGATATTCTGGTTTCAATAAAGGTGAATTCAGACGACTTTTAATAAAATTACGGATGGTTTGTTCATCCCATCGGTTTAAATTATATTCAATACAAATCCCTGTAAAGGGAGAAGTCATCCCAATATCTTGACTATCGGGAAAAATTTGATCTAAAGAGGTACAACCTGCAACAACTAACCGCAAAGGGGCGTTACTTCCTTCTGCTAACCCGCGCAATTGTCCTCGAATATTATTAGTAAAACCCTCCCATGTCATTTTTTCCAATTCATCAAGAATTAATAACAGTCGATGATTTTGTAAATTTCGAGAGAGACGATAACCTTTACAAAAATCAATTCCTACAGAGTCACACAAGAATTGATAAAAGTCGTCATCATCATGAATATCTTGTAAATTAAGATAAATCGGTTCACGGGGTTGTAACAATTGGGTTTGAGCTTGTCGGCGAATTTCCATTAATAGGGAAGATTTTCCCATTTGTCTTTCTCCAATAATCGCTATACTGCTACCACTGTTGAGAGTTTCAAATATTCTTTTAATTTCCTTTGTTCTACCAAAAAATAATTTGTCATCATCTATAACTCCGTTAGAAGGTATAAAAGGGTTGTCTACAAGATCAGTTTCTATTAAACTATTATTAAATATAGGTTGAGTTTGAATTTGACTGCTATGTTTTCTAGTTGTATATTGTTGGTTTAGCCAATCTAAAACCACAGTAAACTTACCCTCACCTGTATTGAGGGCAGCAATCTGAGGACAAATTTTCTCTAATTTATCATAAATTCCTGTTTTCTGCTTTTTATAATTACTGAGCGAATTTGCTATATCACATCCATAAACTATGTCTGCAATTTGCTGATCATTTTTATTTAAGTTATTTTCTAAAAATCTAACTAAAAAAATTTCTCTTTCTTTAGTAGAAAGTTGAGCATCAACAGCAACTATTTTTAAAAAATTATCCCAGGATAACCAATTCTCCATTAGTTTAGACAATTTATCAACAACCTGAGTATAGCAGAGATCCAATATGAAGACTTGGGTAGAAAAATTTTTCTACCCTCGCTTCATTAGTTCTACCAACGGGGCGAAATTATTGGGGACTGACAAAGTTATCAGAGATGGCTTAAGTTAATTCTATCAAGCAATCAAGATACTGACTTCAGGAGTAAAATAAAATTATGAAAAGCAAATTTTGGTCTGAAAACCCCCTTCCTTGCTATTTTGGTAAACCAACTGGACGCAATGGAATGAAGGGAATTGAGGATCAACGGGGAAATTTTCAACCTGGGGTTACTCCTATTATTGATGAAACGCGATCGCCTGCTCAAAAAGCCATATTTAGCAATTACCATAAAAAACAGACATCAGAATCAAGAGAAGTGACTAATTTAGCTTGTCAAATTGGCAAACGCGGACATAAACAAATTGAATATTATTTAAACGGTGATCCGACTCCCTGTCCCGTAATTCTTAAACGCCATTGGGAACATCTCGAACCCATTTTAAACGATATTCACAGTATTAGATTATTAGAAAGTTATCTTTTCCACCATTATGAAGGATATGCAGGACGGGTTGACTGTGTTGGACGTTTAAATGATTCCCCAGAAAGCGTGATTGAATTTAAGTTTTCTAACTCGGTTAAACCGACAGTTTACCCCGAACAAAAATTACAGGTTGCAGCTTATATTGCAGCATTAAATCGACAATATGGGCCACCTTATGAAGTTAATATTAGTCAGGGAATTATTATTACTGTTACTCCCTATGAATTTGATATTACCTGCATTAAAGCTCAGGAATTGATGGAATATTGGGAAAAGTGGAAAGTAAGAGTCGGGCAATTTTGGTCACAAGAACAAAATATTGCTTAGTGATATTGTTGATAATATCCCAATATCTTGTAGGGGTGAGTCGTGCCTTGCCCCTACAGGGTTATGAGAGATGCCCAAAATCATGATATTATTAAAATAATATTCAGAAGGTATTGAATAAAAAATTATGTCTTTTTTGAGAAAAGGATTGATCTTTTTCCTGACTTTTTTAGTCTGTTTTACCGTTACAATTACCTATCATTTTAACTTTTCTCCGGTTTCCGCAACGGAAATAACTATCGTTGCTCAGGCTCCGACAGTTAATTTGAGTCAACTGCCACCGGAAGCCCGAAATACTTTAAAATTAATTGATCAGGGCGGCCCTTTTCCTTACCCGGAAAAAGATGGATTAACTTTCTTTAATCGAGAAAAATTATTACCCTATAAACCCAAGGGCTATTATCGGGAATATACCATACCAACTCCAGGGGAAAGAAGTCGGGGAGCAAGGCGTTTTGTTGTCGGTATTCAGGGGGAAATTTATTACACCAGTGACCATTATCAAAGTTTTTTGAGGGTTTTAAGACAATGAATCAAATATTAGATATTATCCAGGGTAAAAGTCAGCCCAATATTTATCAGTTTCCCTTAGATATTTCGCCTGAAGACTTATCTCAACTGTGTCAAGAATATGACTGTCAGTTATTCTATTTTGAGGGAACTTCAATTAACAATAAAGCTGATTTTCTGAAAACAGCCAGCACGGTAATCAATTTACCCGAATATTTTGGCTATAATTGGGATGCTTGGCAAGATTGTCTGACTGATCTTAGTTGGTGTGAAGCTTCATCCTATTTGCTTGTTTATGATCAATGGCAAAATTTTGCCCAGGATCATCCTAATGATTGGCAAATATTAAATGATGTTTTTTCAGAAGCGATCGCCTATTGGGTTAAGAGAAATAAGCGATTTTATGTATTATTAGTCAGTCCTTAATCCAAGAAAACAAGAAGACTCAAAAAACCTCAAAAATAGATATATAAATTGGACAAAAGCGTTATCAACAAATGTTGCAATACCGACAGTTTCATAAAGAAGGAATGGACAAATGAGCCAGAATCAAGTTCCCGAAATTATTCAAGGTTGCACTAATGTATTTGAAGATTTAGGCTTCGCGCCCGAAGAAGCTCTCAATCTCAAAATTCGCGCTGATCTCATGTTAACAATTAAACATTTCATTCAGACAAAAGGATGGACTCAAAAGCAAGCTGCTGTATTTTTTGACGAAACCCAACCTCGTATTAGTGATTTAATGAACGGCGATATCGAAAGATTTAGTATTGATAAATTAGTGATGATGATAGCTAAAGCAGGTATGGATATTCGTGTTGAAGTCAATATAAAAGCAGCCTAAAAGTTCTGTTAATCTCGTGGCTAGGTTCTACCTAGCAATGCTATATTACAGATTCCGCCTGCTATTTTAACCCCTTTTAATCCAGTCACCCCTTTAGACGTACAATAGAAGAAATGAACCTAAACACAATTGAGGGGAAATAATTGTTAGGATATCCTGACATTTCCCTTCTTTTGTCATGCTGTATCTTAATTGGAGACATTCAACAGTGGTTGCACAATACCCTGACACCTACGAAGCCAAAACCCTAGAAATTGCTAAACAATTACTAGCGGCGACCCAGGAGAAAAAACGCTCTTTGTTTGGTCAGTTACAAGACCAAATGCGTTTAGATGATAAACTCCTCGACTGGACAATGGCAAATCCAGGTTTACGGGTGCAGTTATTTCATTTTATTGACTGTTTACCTGCGTTGCGAAGTAAACCCGAAATAGCGGCACACTTACAGGAATATTTGACAACGGCAGAAGTTGAACTTCCCGATATGCTGAAAAAATTACTCAACTTTGCTAACCCCGACTCCGTAGCCGGACAAGTGGCGGCGACTACCGTAGCCCCGGCGGTGGAAACCCTAGCTCAAAAATACATTGCTGGGGAAAATATTCCCAAAATAATTAGAACTTTAGAACATTTACGCAAAGATAAAATGGCGTTTACTGTTGATTTATTAGGGGAAGCTGTTATTACGGAAACCGAAGCAGAATCCTATCTAAATAATTATTTAGAATTGATGGAAAAACTCAGTGAAGCGGCAAAAAAATGGTCAAATATTCCCCAAATTGATCAAGCCGATGGCAACCCGATTTCTAAAGTTCAAGTATCGGTTAAATTAACTGCTTTTTATTCCCAATTTGATCCTTTAGATGCTAAAGGAAGTGAAGAAAAAGTCGGTGAACGCATTCGTATTTTATTGCGTCGGGCGCAGGAATTGGGGGCGGCGGTGCATTTTGATATGGAACAATATGCCTATAAAGATTTAACCTTCAGCATTTTAAAAAATCTGTTGATGGAATCAGAATTTCGTAGCCGGACGGATATTGGGATGACGGTACAAGCCTATTTACGGGAATCTCAAAAGGATTTAGAAGGAATTATTGAATGGGTGAAATTGCGGGGATATCCCGTTAGTGTGCGACTGGTAAAAGGAGCATATTGGGATCAAGAAACAATTAAATCCATGCAGAATGACTGGCCCCAACCTGTCTATAATGATAAGGCGGCAACGGATGCTAATTTTGAACGATTGACGCAATTGATGTTAGAAAATCATCAATATATTTATTCGGCTATTGGTAGCCATAATGTCCGTTCTCAAGCTAGGGCGATCGCGATTGCTGAAACTCTAAATGTCCCCAGTCGTGCCTTTGAAATGCAGGTATTATATGGCATGGGCGACCAACTAGCTAAAGCCTTAGTTCAGAAAGGATATCGGGTGAGAATGTATTGCCCTTATGGAGATTTATTACCCGGAATGTCCTATTTAATTCGGCGGTTATTAGAGAATACCGCTAATAGTTCTTTTATCCGTCAAAGTTCGGAAAATCGCCCGGTTGACGAGTTATTATCTCCCCCCAAAGATAACCCGAATAGCAATATTTTTGAGACTTGGAAACCTGTATTTCCTAATTCAGCCGATACCAATTTTTCTAATGCTGCTTTACGCGATAAAGGGGTGCGGGCTTTAGAAATTGTCCATAACCAATTAGGACAAACCTATAACCCATTAATTAATGGTCAATATGTTAATACCACCCAAATTATAGACTCGGTAAACCCCTCTGACCCCTCGGAAATTGTTGGAAAAGTCGGGTTAATTAATGTTGAACAGGCGGAAACAGCAATTCAAGCCGCTAAAACTGCGTTTCCAAAATGGCGGCATACCCCTGTGCGAGAACGGGCGGGTGTGCTACGGAAAGCCGCCGAACTGTTTGAACAACGGCGGGCGGAGTTCAGTGCTTGGATGGTGTATGAAGTGGGTAAACCCCTGCATCAGTGTGATGCTGAGGTATCGGAGGCGATTGATTTTTGTCGCTATTATGCCGATGAAATGGAACGGTTAGATCAGGGCTACCAGTATGACACTGCTGGAGAAACCAACCGTTATAACTATCAACCCCGTGGCATTTCTCTGATTATTTCCCCCTGGAATTTCCCCCTGGCGATTCCCGTTGGGATGACGGTAGCATCTTTGGTAACGGGTAACTGCACGTTACTCAAGCCTGCGGAAGTGTCATCGGTGATCGGTGCTAAAATTACGGAAGTATTAGTGGATGCGGGTGTGCCACCAGGTGTGTTTCAATTTGTGCCAGGAAAAGGATCGACGGTAGGTTCCTATATGGTACAACACCCGGACGTTCACATGATTACCTTCACGGGTTCCCAGGAAGTCGGGTGCCGGATTTATGCTGAGGCGGCACTACTGAAACCAGGACAGAAACACCTAAAACGGGTTGTTGCTGAAATGGGGGGCAAAAACGCCGTTATTGTTGATGAAAGTGCCGACCTTGACCAAGCAGTGGGGGGTGTGGTCTATTCTGCCTTTGGCTATACGGGGCAAAAATGTTCCGCCTGTTCCCGGGTGGTGGTGTTGGAACCTGTTTATCAGGCTTTTGTGAACCGTTTAAATGAGGCGGTACGGTCTTTAAATGTGGGAAATGCGGCGTTATTAAGTACGCAAGTTGGGCCAGTGATTGATGCCAATGCTCAACAGAAGATTAAGGAGTATATTGAGATTGGCAAACAAGAGGCTGAACTTGCCATCCAAGTGTCTGCACCGGAAATCGGTTATTTTGTCGGGCCAACGGTTTTTATTAATGTTTTACCGACGGCAAAAATCGCCCAAGAGGAAATTTTTGGCCCGGTTTTAGCAGTAATTAAAGCTGAGAATTTTGAGCAAGCTTTGGATATTGCTAATGGGACTAATTTCGCTTTAACTGGGGGTTTATATTCAAGAACTCCCTCCCATATTAGCAAGGCTAAAGCGGAATTTGAAGTCGGAAATTTGTATATTAACCGAGGCATTACGGGGGCAATTGTTTCCCGTCAACCCTTCGGTGGGTTCAAACTTTCCGGTGTCGGTTCTAAGGCGGGGGGCCCAGATTATTTATTACAATTCTTAGAACCCCGTCACATCACAGAAAACATCCAACGTCAGGGTTTTGCCCCGATTGAAGGGATGGAATAACCCCAGCCCTAACCCTCTCCCCTTATTAATGGAGGGAATAACCCCACCCTAACCCTCCCCTTATTAATGGGAGGGAAGAAGATGATCGCTCTTTTAAAAAGGGCGATCGCGCTATAATTAATATACTATTATTCAGGACTTGAAGGAACATGAATTATAAACTCATTGATTCTTTAGTTCAAATCATTTCTTCATTAACATTGGAAGAAAGACAAAACCTAGAAAAATGAAGTTCAACCTAACCTACTTTTTATAGTAAAATTAGAATTATGGAATATCCAAAATATTTGCTTGTGATAGTAACCTTCTTTCCTCAACTCGCTCTGGACGATTTATCTGTAACAATTTTACTGTCACTCGTGCAATCGAAGTTAACGGGATAATTTCGCCTTTTTCTAATTTAAAATGCTCCCGCCAGCGATCGCGACGAGGATGATACAATCTCACAATTTCCCCATTCATGGGATCGATTGAAGCCAGATCGCTTCCTTTATATTTGTTGCAGATTGTACAAGCCAACGCCAAATTATTTTCGTTTGTTTGTCCGCCGTGCTTTTCGGCAATTATATGATCGATTTCATGAGGTACAAAAACAGAAATTTCTGGCATTAAACAATACTCACAAGCAAAATCAGCGCGATTACAAACCAAGCGTTTGAGAGCAGCAGAAACATAAGCCTTACTCATTTTTTAGCTTCGTTAAGTTTCAGCAATGCTTTAGCCTTAGCCACCCGTACCAAATGTTCAATATATTCATATTGTTGCCACGATCGTTCCTCCTCAGCCGTCAACCCAACGGTTCTATTTTTTTCCAGCAAATTGTTAATATGTTGTTGTAATGCTTCCGACGGCTTCAACGCCAAAATTTCCTCTGGAGTCGGAAGATTTGCCAAGAATTCCAATACATCTGCCAACCCAGAAAATCCAGATTGAGCATCTGCACTCCATTCCCGCAAACCCAGTTCTAAAATTTGTGTTAACTGCTCTTGCAGTGGACTTAACCGCATCGCCAATTCATCTGGAACTTCGACTTTAATCTGCATGATCGAGCTTTGCAACACTTAAAGAGATTTGTGTTAATCGTAGCACTAATTTTGTAAATTGAGGTCACAAATGTTAGCAATTTTGCCAAACAAGCGTAATAAACGAAATGAGCGAAGCGATCGCTCTTTTAAAAAGGGCGATCGCTCTACACCCAACAAAATTAATATTAGAATATCAAATATCTCCAATATTACTATCCGGCCACTAAAACCAAGAGAATTTCTTCCGTTGCGTAGGCCACAGAAGACAACGCATCATAGGTGAAAGATTTAGATGGTGGGAATCCACAAGGACACCTATCAATGCTTGTCCTTATAAAAGTAAATAAAATTATTAAGAGAAAACAAATTTTTTAAAGGGTCTGAGTTTGTGCAGCAATCCAGTCTAAATAACTTACTAAACCATTAACAATAGGTAAAGCGATAACTTCAGGTACTTCATAGGAGTGAAGTTGTTTAACCCTTATGGTTAAAGGCTCAAATTTTCTGAGATCCGTTTTAATAATTAATTGCCATTCATCTGCTCGGCATAATTTTGATTCCCAGGTATAAATAGAATGAATTGGCATTAAACTTACACAGGCTGCTAGTTTTTCTTCCACTAACACTTGAGCAATTTTTTCCGCTTCCAAACGAGAACTTGCCGTAACAAAAACCACAGTATAATCTGTTTCCATGAATGCGCCGTTAAATCTGAATTTTAATTATCCTAACTCAAGATCACACTTCTGAGTATGAGCTTGATATAAATTAGAGCAGGTCATCGCTAAATCCAGATAAAGTTTTAAAGATTGCGGTAATTGCGCTCCTTGGAATTGAGTATTTTCAAGGTTAGCTCCCAATAATGACGCATCTCTTAAATCCGCATCTCTCAAGTCTGTTTGTGATAAATTTGCCCAGTTTAAATTTGCCCACATTAGACTAGCCTGTTCTAAATTAGCTCCGGTTAAATCAGCTTTAGTTAACCTAATACCTCGCATTTGAGCTTGACTTAGATTAGCATTTATCAGGTTTGCTTCCTCTAAATCAGCCCCATTCATTCTAGCTTCATGCAGATTAACACCCTCAAGATTAACGCAACTTAATTTAATCCCATTTAAGTAGGCTCTTTGTAAATTAACTCCCGTTAATTCCGCCCCAAATAAATTAGCCCCACTGAGTTTTGCCGCCACTAAATTTGCCCATTTTAAATTAACTCCAGTTAAGTTTGTTTCTCTTAAATTCGAGAATGGCAAGTTAGCCGAGCATAAATTAGCATTCGGTAAGCTGGCGCATCTTAAATTAGCTCCGGCTAAAGTTGCACCGCTTAAATTAGCATTGGGAAGTTTAGCTTTAACCAAAAAAGCCCCCGTCAAATTAGCTTTGGTTAAGTTTGCATCCCCCCCTTGTGCCTCATTCATTTTGGCATAACTCAAATTCACTCGATGCAAACACGCCCCATTGAATTTAACCCGACTCAGGAAGGCTCGACTCAAGTTGGCTCCCATTAGGTTAGCTCCCGAAAGGTTAACCCCAATCAAAATTACCCCGGATAGGTCTGCACCTTCGAGGTCTACCCCCGTAAACTCTCTTTCCCCTTCTTCGTATTCCCTCAACAGTTGACTAACTTCCATGGGTGTCTCACTCCAGTTACTTCTGCTGCTATTTTCAATATAACCATAAAATCTTAAGAAAGTTTTTATATTTTTGTGTTTAACATTTTTTAATAATTTAATTTTGGCAATCGGGTTCGATTATTTTTGATTTAGTTTAATAGGCTGTTAATCTTCTAAATAGGGTATGTAGAAACTAATTAAACAGACTTAAATTTAGGGTTTTAACTATTTTTTCCAGAAAAAATAAACCCCCGATCGAATTTCCTTGGGGATCAAGGGGGGGACTGTAACAAGCGATCGCTCCCTGTAGGGGAATAATTGATAATACCGCCCCACTCACCCCTGATTTAGTCGGGATTCCCAACTTCAGCGCAAAATGTCCCGATGTTTCGTATAACCCACAGGTGATCATTAAGGTTTTGACGATGCGAATGGCGCTTTCCCATTCCGGGTTAGTTGGTTGTAGCAATAACCAACCCAATTTGGCTAAATCTGAAATTGTGGCCGATAAACAACAAATTTGGTTATAGGTATCTAAGGTGATATCGGGATGCTCCAGATAACCCGAAGCCGCCAGGGTGGAAACCAGGGCCAGGTTTTTGGGGTTGGGGGCTGAACGCACGGACTCCAGAATATCCTGGTCTAAAACTAACTGACAATCGGCGAATTGATTTAACCAGGAACAGAGATACTGACAGCGAGAATTAGCATCCTGACCGGGAAGCAATCCAGCTAGGGCGATCGCCCCACTATTAATCATCGGATTACGCGGCCATCCGCCATCGGATTGTAACTGTTCGAGGGAATTAAACGGTTGATCGGAAGGCTGATCCCCCACTTGTTGAAAAACCCGCTCCTGCCCTAATTCCAGCAGTCGATTTAATAATAGAAAGCACTTGATCACACTCATCACGGGAAACCGGAGGGTTTGATTCCCCGCCTGATAAGATTGGCCTTGGAGCGTCAGGATTTTGACCCCGAATTCCTGGGGGTTCACCTGGGCTAACTGGGGAATATAGCTGGGTAATTGGCCGAATTGACTCCGTTGTTGTCCTTCCTGAACCCAAGTATTGACCTGTTCCTGAGTTAACCTGTCTAATGGATTAAACTCCATATTCACTGAGAATCCCTTCCAGCTTGTTTTCTTTAGTCTAGCTTTGCGGGGAAGACTCCGCCAAAAGCCCCGTCAAAAAAATTTTCCCAGCAAAGGCTTGACAAATAAAAAAAAAGCAGTAATAATAAAAATTGTCGCAAAAAAAAGAACGACAGCAAGGGACTGTAGTTCAATTGGTTAGAGCACCGCCCTGTCACGGCGGAAGTTGCGGGTTCGAGCCCCGTCAGTCCCGTTCTAAAGTTAATAATCAAGAAACCGGATTTCTAATTAAGTTAATTGCTACAAATCAAGATATCTTGAGAAACCCGGTTTCTGAAGGTGATCGCAAATACCCCAAGAAACCGAGTTTCTAATTAAATTAATTACCACAAATCAAGATATTTTGAGAAACCCGGTTTCTGACAATTGTTGATAGGTGGGGGCGGGTTTATTTAGATTTCTGCTAATTAACAAAGATTAACGCGAACCCGCCCCTACGGTTTGGGTAAGATTAATTAGAGGGCTGATTTAATCTTGTTTTTTTCTGCACGAAGGGTTGCCACATCTTGCCAAAAACTTTACCGTGTCACCTGTTTTAACAAGGTTTCTCTCTCTTTTGTATAGTCACCTCGCCCCCAATTAAATTCTTGTAGAAAACGAAGGGTAGCGACTTGACCTAAGTGTTCAACTAAAATTTGATAGCCTTTTTCTCGAAGTTCAAGGGATGTCATCGTTAGATTCTCCTTTGGTTTGAAAAACAGACATTAGCCAAATGAAAGGATTTGAGATAGTAACATTAATTTGATTCATTTGTTTGTTAATCTCTTAACAGATCGGGTTGATTTAGAAACAAGCGATCGCAGGTTCTTCTTCCTCAACTTCTGTAATATATTCTTTAACATGAATTGAAATCTCAAATCCCAAACTATTCAATAACTCAATAAAACCATAAATTTCAGCACAACCTGATTTTGTTAACAGATGATTGAGTTTTTCATAACATAATTTGGCTTCGTTTGATAAATCTTGATTTTGATATTTTGCTTCAATTACCTTAGCGATCGCATTTTTCAATAATTCAGGTTCGGGGTTTTCTTCCTCTAATATTGCGGTCAAAAAACCCGCAGCGTGTTCAGAATTTTTCAGCTTTTCAATGATAAAATCATGATAGGGTTTAGAAGTTGGTATTTTAATGTTTGTCATAATCTTTCCAATACTCCTGAGCTTGACGAATATCTTGTTTTTGGGTGCTTTTATCTCCCCCAAACAGCAATAACACAATTTTTAATCCGATTTGTCCAAAGTAAAGGCGATAACCAGGGCCATAATTAATTCTGAACTCATAAACCCCTGCTCCTAGAAAACGGTAATCTCCTAAATTACCTAACGCAATTCGTTCTATCCTTGCATCTATTTTATATTGAGTTTTAGCGTCGCTTAGGGATTCGTACCACTGATCAAAGGGAATTTTACCATCTGGTGTCACATAACGTTGAATCTCCCTGGGTTGACTTTCCATAATATTATTTATAGTGATCGCACTTTCCCCTATTATCAAATCCCTCAATTGTAGGGGCGGGTTCGAGACAATCTCTGTTAATTAGTATAAATCTGGCTAAACCCGCCCCGAATGCTAAACCTACCCCTAATCATACAAGAATAAACAAATGATTGAATCAGATATCCTAGAAAAACTGCAAGGAACATCAATCGAAGAGCGTATCCTAATCATTGAAGCTATTTTACAAACTGTCAAAAATGATATGCGCTCAACTTCCTTACCACAGCTTACCTCTGAACATCCCCTGCGAGGAAAAGTCATTCGCTATGAACATCCCTACGAACCCGTAGCCGTAGAAGACTGGGAGGCGCTAACATGATTATCCTAGACACTCATATCTGGATTTGGTGGGTTGACGATCATCCTAAACTCTCACCCCAAAACCGCGACATTATTCAAGCACATCAAACAAGTGGTATAGGAATCAGTATCATTTCTTGCTGGGAAATTGCCAAATTAGTCGAAAAAAATAGACTAACTTTTGAGTCTTCTATAGAAGAATGGCTCGAACTCGCCCTAAAATACCCCGGTATTCAATTGTTACCATTAAACCTGCCAATTATCCTAGAATCTACTCGACTCTCTGGATTTCATGCAGATCCCGCCGACCAAATTATCGTCGCAACGGCTAAGATTAACGGCTTATCATTAATTACTCAGGATGAAAAAATATTAACTTATTTTAAGAACAAAACACCATAGAAACCGGGTTTCTAATTAAATTAATTGCTACAAATCAAGATATCTTGAGAAACCCGGTTTCTGAATGCGATCGCAACACCCAAAGAAACCGGGTTTCTAATTAAATTAATTACTACAAATCAAGATATCTTGAGAAACCCGGTTTCTGAAGGCGATCGCAAATACCCAAAGAAACCGGGTTTCTAATTAAGTTAATTGGCTCGAATCAAGATATCTTGAGAAACCCGGTTTCTGAATGCGATCGCAAATACCGAAAGAAACCGGGTTTCTAATTCAGTTAATTGCAACAAATCAAGATATCTTGAGAAACCCGGTTTCTGCTACTCGAACCCGCCCCTACGGTGCTCGCCACAATTTAATCGTGTTGTCATAACTCCCACTGGCTAACATCCGACCATCGGGACTGAAGGCTACAGATAAGACATTATCTGAATGTCCGGTGAGAGTGGCAATTTCCCGTTGACTCGGCACATCCCACAATTTAATCGTCTCGTCCCTACTGCTACTGGCTAACGTCCGACCATCGGGACTGAAGGCTACAGACCAGACACGATCTGAATGTCCGGTGAGATTGGCAATTTGCCCTTGGCTCTGCACATCCCACAATTTAATCGTCTTGTCCGTACTCCCACTGGCTAACGTCCGACCATCGGGACTGAAGGCTACAGACAAGACATTATCTGAATGTCCGGTGAGGGTGTTAATTTCCCGTTGGTTCTGCACATCCCACAATTTAATCGTCCCGTCCCCACTCCCACTGGCTAACGTCCGACCATCGGGACTGAAGGCTACAGAGGAGACAGAATCATCATCTGAATGTCCGGTGAGAGTGGCAATTTGCCGTTGACTCAGCACATCCCACAATTTAATCATCTTGTAACTCCCACTGGCTAACGTCCGACCATCGGGACTGAAGGCTACAGACCAGACCATATCAGAATGTCCGGTGAGAGCAGCAATTTGCCCTTGGCTCTGCACATCCCACAATTTAATCGTCCAGTCCTGACTCCCACTGGCTAACGTCCGACCATCGGGACTGAAGGCTACAGAGGAGAGATAACTTGAATGTCCGGTGAGCGTGGCAATTTGCTTTTGGCTCTGCACATCCCACAATTTAATCGTCTTGTCCCCACTCCCACTGGCTAACGTCCGACCATCGGGACTGAAGGCTACAGACAAGACAATATCAGAATGTCCGATGAGAGTCGCAACTAAAGCAGCATTTTGCCAGGAAACTTGGGGTAAGGGACTTTGTAAATTCTGTAACACCTGATCAGCAGAAGAATAACGATCTTCAATATCTTTTTTTAATAGCTGATCAAGAACTTTCTTTAATTGTGGACTCAGAGGTTGCTTTAAATATTTTTGCCAATTTGTCGTCCAACTGTAACCGTCATCTAACCATAATTCCAGAGGTGAAATTTTAGTTAATAGATAAAAACAAGTCACTCCTAAACTATATAAATCACTGGCGGCATAGGCTTCCCCTCCTTGCATTTGTTCCCGACTCGCATATCCATGGGAACCAACACGGGTTCCGACTTGGGTATATACCACCGTTCCTGATAAATCTTTCGCTACCCCAAAATCAATTAACACATATTGCCCATTTCTACGACGCATAATATTATCGGGTTTGAGGTCACGGTGAATCACCTTTTGCTTGTGAATAAATTTGAGAACAGGTAACAAACTGGTTAATAATTCCTTAACTTGCTGTTCTGTCCAAACCCCTTGTTTTTGTAAAATTTTATCTAAAGTTTCCCCTTCAATATATTGCTGAATTAAATAGAGTTGATTATTTTCCGAGAAATAGGCCCATAACGCCGGAATTTGGGGATGATGTCCCAGTTGTTGCAGTTGTTTCGCTTCTCGTTCAAATAATTCTAAGGCTTTTTGTAGTCCGGCTGTCCCTTGCATCATGGGAACAAACTGTTTAACTACACATTTCTCATTCAGTTTATCTTGATCTTCCGCTAAATAAGTCCGACCAAACCCCCCTTGTCCTAACAGTTTGATTATGCGAAACCGTCCCCGCAGCAAGTCGGGTATGGGGACGCCGCAGCTTTGACAGTAAACCGTATTATCGGGGTTGTTTGGGTTCGGACATTGGGGGTTGATGCAACATTTCATCGTTCTCAAGGGTTAGAATATCCTCTCTATTTTGTCTCAATTTTGGGAAACTGGAGTATCAACGCGGATATCGTTGTATTAAGGCTCTAACCTTGAGAGGGAGTCCTAAAGGACTCACTACGGTATTAACGGGGATATTGCTGCATTAAGGCTCGTACCTGTTCGGCGTGGTAGGAACTGCGGGTTAGGGGAGAAGCCACCACCTGTAAGAAACCGATAGACTCACTAAAATCCCGCCAAGTATCAAATTGTTCGGGTGGGATAAATCCCTCGACGGCTAAATGTTTGGGTGTGGGTTGGAGATATTGACCCAAGGTTAAAATATCACAATCAACGGCCCGTAAGTCCTCCATGGCCTCCCGAACTTCCGCATCGGTTTCACCCAGTCCCACCATTAACCCAGATTTAGTATAAACTTCGGGTCTGAGTTGGCGCGATCGCTTTAATAACTCCAAACTGCGCTGATAATCTCCTTGGGGACGAACCCGACGATACAGCCGTTGGATGGTTTCCGTATTGTGGTTGAGAACTTCCGGTTTAGCCTGCAAAATTATTTCCAAGGCGTCCCAATTCCCACACAAATCGGGAATTAAGACCTCAATAGTCGTTTGGGGAGAGAGCGATCGCACCCCGTCAATACACCGAACAAACTGGGACGCACCGCCATCGGGTAGGTCATCCCTATTCACAGAAGTGATCACAACATGATTCAAGTTCAGGCGTCGCACCGCTTCCGCTAATCTTTCGGGTTCAGTAATATCTAGGGGTTGGGGTTTTTTCTCAAAATCAATATCACAGTAGGGACAAGCCCGGGTACAAGCTGGCCCCATAATTAAAAATGTAGCGGTTCCAGCATTGAAGCATTCCCCAATATTGGGACAGGAGGCTTCCTCACAGACGGTGTTTAAGCCTAAATCCCGCAAAATCCCTTTGACGTTGCCAACACGCTCCCATTGAGGGGCTTTGACTCTTAACCAGTCTGGCTTGACTACCACGGGCTACCTTTTCCTAATAAATTCACATCTTTATAGATCCTAACTGATCTTTTCTGTGTTATACTCACTAAAGGTGTCTTAATTAAGGCATCGGGATGTAGCGCAGCTTGGTAGCGCACCTCGTTCGGGACGAGGGGGTCGTAGGTTCAAATCCTATCATCCCGATTTTGACGGTTGTCGAGTGTCAAATTATTTAGAGGAAGAAGAAAGAAATTGTCCCAGAGTCCCCCTTCACTGATAACTGATGACTGATAACTGATTAATGCTTCTCCCAAATTCCGATAAAACCATAAATGAATCGGTTCTCCTCGTAATTCTATCCCTTTTTGATAACAATTAATTGACTCTTTTAAATAGCCTTGACGATGTAATTGTTGTCCTAGATCCTGATAAGTTTCAGGATCTGTAGGACGGTTTTTCTGCATTTCCCGATATCGAGAGAGGGGATCTAAGTTAACTCCCTTTTTTTTTTGAAATCACGCGACCCATGGCTTCATAGGCTAAATCAAAGTCTGGTTTTAGGTTAATTGCTTTCTGCAAATAAGCCAGAGCCTCTTGATAGTTTTCTTTCTGTTCTAAGGCTTCTCCCCAATGTAAATGAATATCGGGAGAATGGGGATAAATCTCGCAAGCCCGGCGATAACAACTAATGGCTTCATCCCACTTTTGTAAGATGGCAAAGGTATGACCTAAAAGGTGATAAGCTACTGGAGATCCGGGGTTAAGAACACAGGCGCGACGGAAAGCCACAATAGCATTTTCAATATTGCCTTGTTGTCGGAGAGTTTGTCCTAAATTTTGATAGGATTCAAAGGAATTAGGATTAAACTCTTGGGTACGACGATAGATGGCGATCACTTCTTCAAATTGACGCTGTTTCTCTAAAATTTGTTGTAGGCGGGCTTGAATTTCACCCTGATTTTCAGGATTCAATTCTAAGGCTTGGCGATAGGTGGCGATCGCTTCTTCAAATTGATAAAATTGTGCTAAAGTTTGTCCTAATTGATCATATAACTCAGCCGAAGAAGATTCTAAATAACAAGTTTGACGATAAACTTGAATCGCTTCTTCCAAGTTATAAACTTGAACTAAGGCTTTAGCTAAACTCCATTGATATTCAACAGAATCAGGATTAAGTTGAACACAACGTCGATAAACTGTTACGGCTTCTTCCCATTCATTTTGTTGAAATAAAGCCTGTCCTAACTGTTGATAAGCCTCTACAAAATCAGGATTAAGTTCACAAGCTCGACGCAAAGCAATGATACCTTCTTCCGATTCCTGTTGGTGAATTAATCCTGTTCCTAAATCATAATAGGCTTCGGCGGAGTTGGAATTCACCTGACAACAACGACGGGAGAGTTTAATGAGTTCTTCCCATTGTTCCTGCTGTTCTAAAATAGTTCGCAAACTCTGATAAGATTCTATTAAATTAGGATTGAGTTGAAAACTCCGATGATAATTCTTAATAGCTTCATCGGTCTGACCTAAGTTATCTTGAAGTTTAGCTAATTCTAAATAACATTCCGACCAATAGGGATTAATTTCTAAGGCTTGATGGTAAGCTGCGATCGCCTCTTGCTTTTGGTTTTGTTGTGTGAAAGCCTGTGCGAGATAGTAATAAGTTTCCCCGTCATTGGGCTTTAGGGCTAATGCCTTATGGAAGGAAGAAATAGCTTCTGAAATATTGCCTTGTTGAGTCAAAGCCATACCCAAATTGGTGTAAAATTCAGAAAAGCTGGGATCGAGAGCAATGGCTGTTTGAAAGCAACTTATGGCTTCACTCAACTGTCCAGCTTGCAGTTGCATACTACCTAAGCGATCATGAAACCAAGGGGAATTAGAGTTGAGATCCACCGCTTTTTGGTAAGCTGCGATCGCTCCTTTAATACTTCCGGTATTAACCAGAGCTTCCCCTAAATTATAGTAAGACCAAGCCGATGTTGGGTTTTCCTCAATGGCTTTTTGGTAACTTTCAATGGCATTGTCAAACTGACTTTTTCTTAACAGTTGATTGGCGGTCTCAAAATAGCTAACACTCATACCAAAAATCTCAATAAGTTTTATGATTTAATTAAAGGTAGATTTTACCGGAGGATGAAAACTTAAGCCAAACACTTAGGAATTGAGAAGTTAATCACGACCTAATTGTTCTAACAGAGTTTACGCTCTAGTATACCTATTTTCAATTCTACACCGAATTTATGCCATTGTCTGCTTCCCAATTAAAAAAAATTCAAGATCAACTAGAGCGATCGCAATCTTGGTTAGAGGAAATTCAATCTGAGATAGAATCTTCTCAATCCACTCTACCGATTTCAACCCCTATCCTGACTCAACCTCCTCAATCGTCAATTTTATTTTACCGAGATTATGGAGGGTTCACCGGGGGACATTTAAAAGTTTGGGATTACTTTAATCATGTCAGATTTTCAAAAAATCATTGTCCCTCTATTTATTTTACCTCCCAAAGTAGTTGGGATATAAATAATCCTTGGTTCAATTTAGATAAAAAGTTTATCTTATCTCAACCTTTAGCTAATCCCGATCTAATTTTTATGGAAGGGTTAGATTGGCAGTTACTAGATCAAAACTATAAACATAATTCACCTGTTCCCATTATTAATCTAATTCAGTCCTTTAGACATGGATACCCGGATAATCCCCGTTATCCCTTTCTTAAGTATAAAGCAATTCGGATTTGTGTGAGCCTTGAAATTAAACAATATTTAGAAACTCATGCTCAAGTTAATGGTGAATTATTAGTGATTCCCTGTGGCTTAGATTTAACTCGAATTCCTGAGTCGTTAGATTGGGATCAAAAAGATTATGATATTTTAATTGCAGCTTTAAAAGAACCAGAACTAGGACAGGAGTTAAAACAGAAATTGGAAATAACGGGTCAAAAAGTAGAACTCTTAACCACTCAACTTCCGAGGAAAGACTATTTAGAGCAGCTAAATCGTGCTAGAATGACCGTGTTTCTCCCCAACAAAAAAGAAGGAGAGGGTTTTTATCTTCCTGCTTTAGAAGGGATGGTTGTAGGAACAATGGTAATTTGTCCAGACTGTATTGGCAATCGTTCTTTTTGCATTTCAGGGTATAATTGTTTTCGTCCTGACTATCGGGTAGAAAGCATATTGAATGTGATCCAACAAGCATTACAATATTCTCATACTCAAGTTCAGGAAATGTTAACCCATGGGAAACAAACCGCCAATGAACATAATCTACTAAAAGAGCGTCAGGCTTTTTTAGAGATTCTCGATCATATTCATGAAATTTGGTGAGATAGATTACCAATTTAACCTAAAATTATTCTCTTGAGATAGTATTCATAGATCATGCAAAAGTCTAACACAGAACAAACCGTTTTCATTATCGCCGGAATGCACCGTTCGGGAACATCCTTAGCTGCATCAATTCTGCAAAGTGCGGGGGTTCATATTGGTCGTCGTTTAATGGAAGCGACCGAATTTAATGCCAAGGGACATTTTGAAAACCTAGATTTTTTTGAATTTCATTTAGATGTCTTTCGCTCCCTGGGAGTTAATATTGATGGATGGACACTTCAAGAAAATCTACAGATTGATGAACCCTTAATTGACCGAGCAAAACAACTCATAGAACAAAATTCCTTAAGTTCAATTTGGGGATGGAAAGAACCTCGAACTACCTTATTTTTAGACTTTTGGGCAAAACTGTTACCCGAAGCCAGATTTTTATTAATCTATCGATCGCCTTGGGAAGTGGCTGACTCCTTGTATCGACGGGGGGATAAAATGTTTCAATCTCAACCCGAATTAGCGATCAAATACTGGCAACATTATAATCAAAAAATTCTCGATTTTTATAATCAAGAACAACATCGTTGCTTGTTGACCAACCTCAAAACAATTGTTCAATATCAAACTGCCTATATTGACACTATTAATCATAAGTTTAACGTTAATTTAAGTCATCCTGCTCCCACAGCTTACGATCCTGCTTTGTTGAGAACAGAGATTTCATTGAATAGTCAGCGACCCACTTTAATTGACCATTACTTTCCCGAAGCTATTGAACTCTATCAAGAACTAGAAGGGAGAGGATGGCATCCTGAACAAACACCGGATTTTTCTTGGCAAGAATTATTAAAACCTTCTCTATACAAAACTTGGGCATTTCAAGAATGGGTCAATTTACGTCAATTAGAAATAGAGAATAAATCCCTAAAATCTCAATTGCAGGAGGAAAAAGTTGAATTAGAAGAAGCCAAAGCAATTCAAGCTGAAGCAGAGCAAACAAAAACCCAACTCAAAACAGCAGAATCTCTATTAGAACAATCTCAATCTCAGTTACAAGAAATCGAATCTGTTTTACAACAATTTCAAGAACAATTGCAAAAAAGTGAGTCAGTCTTAGAAACCTCTCAACAACAATTGCATCAAAATCGCGATCAATTGAACCAGACTAATTCGGAGTTAGAGAAAACTAAGAGACAACTTTATCAAGCTCAATGGGAAGTTCAGTAGCGATTTCAATCGCCGGAATTTCTATAATTTCAGACACCCCAAACCAGCGTCCCCAACCCCAGACCGGAATTTTTTTTGCGAGAAAGGTTCCTAAATGTAGTAAACTCTGGCTGACACCCAAAGAACTTCTTGCACCTGTAACCTCAGATGCCCCACCATCTGTACCACCTACTCGCTTTTGTAATTTCGGCTCTAGTTGTGATCTGGAGTACGCCGATTGTTAAAAAAATCGCCATCCGTTCAGGACGGGTTGATTTACCCAATGATCGAAAAGTTCATCAACAACCGATGGTGCGCTTAGGTGGCGTTTCCATCTTTGCTGGCGCCTTAATTGCTCTGTTATTGGTTTGGGGGTTAGGTGGCTTTATTGATGCCACGGGAAAACCCCTAAGCCCACGGGATGAATATGAAATTTGGGGCGTGGTCATTGGGGGTATTGCTTTTTTTCTGATTGGTCTAGCGGATGATTTATTTAACCTCACCCCTTTAACTCGCCTCCTGTTACAAACCGGTGTAGCCAGTTTGGTTTGGTGGGTTGGTGTCCGCATTGACTTTTTAACGATCCCGAATTTGGGTCTAGTTCAGATTGGATGGTTGAGTTTACCCATTACGGTTATTTGGTTAGTGGGAATGACCAATGCGATTAACTGGATTGATGGTTTAGACGGACTAGCGGCGGGGGTTTGTGGTATTGCCGCCGTCGTGATGTTGATTGTCAGTTTATTTATGAATCAACCCGCCGCGGCTTTAATTGCAGCGGCTTTGGCCGGAAGTGCCCTGGGATTTTTAAGGTATAACTTCAACCCAGCCCAAATTTTTATGGGGGATGGGGGGGCTTATTTTATGGGCTTTACCCTAGCTGGAGTGGGGGTGATTGGTTTAGTCAAAGTAACAGCCGTGACCTCGGTGATTCTGCCCTATTTAATTTTAGCAGTTCCGATTTTAGATATGTCGGCGGTAATTTTGGATAGAATTCGTCATGGAGAATCGCCCTTTGCTGCGGATAAACGCCACCTGCATCACCGACTCCTAGACGCGGGTTTATCCCAACGCCGAACAGTATTATTTATCTATTCTCTCACGCTTTGGGTGGGAAGTTTAGCCCTGGCTTTTTCGGGAATACCCAGTGGTTTAGCATATCTTTTAGGTGCAACAGGATTATTAGGATATACCAGTTGGCAAGCCTTAAAACGAGCTAGGTTATAACAACCGTAGTCACCCCTTCAAGGGTTTCTTAATTATTTAATTCAAAAAGAAAGAGCAGTTGATTGAACTTCTTGCCAATGTAAACGATAAAGTTGCAGGGGTTCGGTTTTCCCTTTAACAATAACAGGAGGTATTGTTTCTAAAGGCAAACTCCGATCTTTTAACTGATCAAAAGTTGATTGAGAAATTAAAATTTCATTTTTATTAGCTGCTGAACAAATTCGACTGGCGACATTCATGGTATCCCCAGTATGGGTATATTGAATCAGTTTTTCTGAACCAATATTTCCCGCAGCTACCTGTCCGGTATTCAGTCCAATATGAATATAAATTGGTTCTCCATAACGCTGTTTCCATTTTTGATTCATTCTATCTACCGTCCACTGCATTTCAATGGCGGCTCGCACCGCTCGATCCACATCATCATGGCGGGAATAGGGAGATCCCCAAACCGCAACTAAAGCATCCCCAATGTATTTTTCTAAGGTTCCTTCAAAGGGAAAAACAATTTCCTCCACCATCAGTTTAAAATATTCATTTAACATAGAAATAACTTGACGAGGCTGCATTCGAGAAGACATTTCTGTAAATCTAGTAATATCAGAAAATAGGGCGGTAACTTCACTTTCTACAATGGCATCAAATTTTCCTTCTTCCCGAAGTTTTCGACTCACTGCTGGAGGAAAAAACCGTTCTAATTTATTTCTAATTACGGCTTCTTCCTGCATTTTTTTATAAAGTTCGGCATTATCAATTGCGATCGCCGCTTGATTAGCTAAGGCGGCTAAAAATTCTACATCTTCGGGAGAATAAAGATTAGATAAAGATAAATTATCGACATACAAAACCCCAATCACACTATCCCGTAATCTTAACGGTACACACATCGAGGCATGAATAGCTTGACAGAGAATCGACTCAGACCCTTCAAATCGCTCATCGGCTTGAGCATTATCTATTAATACGGCATTTCCTGTTTCTCTGACAATATTGGTAATTTTTTTACTATAAAAATGTTCATCGGCGAGGGGTTCCTCCCGAAATTTAACGGCTTTATTTTCTAAGTTATTGGTTTTAGGATTAACTAACAAAATCGCCGCCCGATCCAGATTCATTATTTGAAATAATAGATCTAAAATTTTATCTAAGAGTTTATTGGGTTCATTCGGAGAAGATAACTCTTTACTAACTTCTAATAAAATTTTTAACTTATCAACAATTCTTAAATTAGCATCTTGTTGTCGAATATTTAAAACTGAATTTATGGCTTGAGAAGTTCCTAATAAATCTTGAATAATGGTATAACTATTATCGGTAGCAAATTCGTGAATAACCGAGGTTTGATGATTTTCAGCCTCCGATTTTAAAGAGGGTGTGAGGGAAACATTCATAAATTTAAACACTACACGACCACAACGAATTAAATCTCCAGATTTGAGATTCGCGTGTTCAATTATCACCTCATTCACAAAGGTATGATTACTACTCTGCATATCGGTAATCGTGTTTTTTCCCTCGCTGACATCAATGCGAGCGTGATGACGAGAAAGACTCACATCTGCTAAACAAATTGTGTTATCCCGCCCCCGTCCGATGGTATTTACACCGAACTGTAGGTTAAAGGTCATAGCCCCGGTTGTATCGGGATTATAAATTAAATATGGCACTGTCCTCTTATCAGTAATTAGTTATCAGTAGGGACGTGCGATGGCGCGTCCGTATCGGTGATTTCTACGGTTTCCATCCCTTCCCCCTTCCAGTGTAACCCCAATTCACCGATTTATCTAGTTTATAGCATCGTAGCACCGAATTAGCATTGGGTAACAACTCAAAACTTCATTAGATACTATGGTAAAGTAATTCGTAATTTGTAATTCGTAATTACCTATTCCCTCTTGCCATGTATTTGAAATTATTATATCTACGACAGTTTCGCAATTATGCCGATCAAAAAGTTATATTTGAAGCTCCTAAAACAATTTTATTAGGAAATAATGCCCAAGGGAAATCTAATTTATTAGAAGCAGTTGAATTACTTTCTACCCTCAAAAGTCATCGAGTTAGTCGAGATCGGGATTTGATTTTTGATACCCAACCTACCGCACAAATTACAGCTACTTTAAAACGGGATTTAGGCACATTAGATTTAGGGATTACTTTGCGTTCCCAAGGGGGGAGAACTGTTTGTTTAAATGGGGAATCCCTGCGCCGACAGTTAGATTTTTTGAGTGTATTAAATGTAGTGCATTTTTCTAGTTTAGATTTAGAATTAGTCCGGGGTAGTCCCGAATATCGGCGCAATTGGTTAGATCGTTTATTAGTGCAGTTAGAACCAATTTATGCTTATATTTTACAACAATATAATCAAGTTTTACGCCAAAGAAATGCTCTATTAAAACAAATTAAACAAAATCCAGAAACATCAGAAATTCACCATAAACAAGAGGAATTAGAACTCTGGAATGTTCAATTAGCTGTAGCTGGAACTAGGGTTATCCGCCGTCGCGATCGCGTTTTAGAACGTTTAGTCCCTCTGGCTAAAATTTGGCATGAATCTATTAGTGGAAATACGGAATTATTGGATATTACCTATCAACCTAATGTTAATTTAGATTTACCAAATTACAGTTTATCAATAACTCCACCAGAAAAAATTCAACAGGCTTTTTTTGATAAAATTAGAACCAGGGCGATCGCTGAAAAACAACAAGGAATTTCCTTAGTGGGGCCCCATCGAGATGATGTGATTTTTAGTATCAATCAAACTCCAGCCCGAAGTTATGGGTCATCGGGTCAACAACGGACTTTAGTTTTAGCCCTAAAATTAGCGGAATTACAACTAATTGAAGAAGTAGTTAAGGAACCGCCTTTACTGCTTTTAGACGATGTTTTAGCTGAATTAGATATAAACCGACAAAATCAACTTTTAGATGCGATTCAAGATCGGTTTCAAACTTTAATTACAACTACTCATTTAGGTGCTTTTGATGCTCAATGGTTAAAACATACTCAAATTTTAAATGTTAAAGCTGGGGAGATTAGTCCGTTTATATATTAGGGAATTACGAATTGGGAATTACGAATTACGAATCGGGAATCTTGCTATAGTTATAACTTACGCATCAACTAATTGTCTAACGGATTTTTTACCTGATTCGGCTTGTTTAATTGATTCTAATAGGTGTTCTGCATTGGCTGGATTTGATAATAAATATAGTGTTTCTTGCCAAGAGTTAAATTCATCTAAAGACATTAAAACAGCTTGTTTACCTTGATTATTACATAAGATAGTCGGCTCCGCATCAAGGATCACTCTATCAATGATTTCATCTAATTTTTGTTTGGCTTGGTTACTTGTAATTGCTTTCATTTTTTAGCCGTTAGACTGCTATTCTCCTTAAAGATAACATATATTGAGATGTTGATATCTAGCAAGCGAGGACGCTCGCACTGCTTCCTCGTTTTCTTACCCAACTTCAATCCGTAAAACCATCTTTAATTCGGTTAAGTTGTTTCCGATAATGGCGGCGTAGTGTCGGTTTTAAACACAATTCGCAGTAAAGGAGGTGCTAAGAAAGTAGTGATAATGACCATTAGAATAATTGCCACATCCAACGCGGGAGATAATGCACCACTAGCCGAACCAACAGCCGCGAATACTAATCCCACTTCTCCTCGCGGAATCATGCCGACGCCAATGCCAAGACGGTTGGGATTATCCAAACCAAATACCCCCCAACCAGCGGCAATTTTGCCCACAATAGCCACCACAATCAAAAAGGTAGCAATAATTAACCCTTCCCGATTTTCAGGGACTGCTGGGTTCAAAACCCCTAAATTGGTTTTTGCCCCCACCGCCACAAAAAATACCGGAACAATTACATCTGCAATGGGTTTAATTAGTTCTTCTAACTCCCTACCGGGTTCAGTTTCATCTAACACTAACCCGGCTGCAAATGCCCCTAAAATTGCTTCCAGGTGAATCGCGCCCCCAATATAGGCTAGAGTAAACGCTAAAATTAACGCTGGAACTACAACCCGACCCCGGGTTTTAAATTGGGAAGCCAGGGCCACAAAAGTCCCGTTAAAAAACTTCCCTAAAACAATTGCACCGACAATAAAAACCGTGGCACTAATAATCAAATAAATGATATTAGTCACATCGATTTCACCGGTTTTAGCTAAACTGGCAACAACGGCTAAAATTAGAATTCCTAAAACATCATCAATTACCGCCGCACCCAAGATAATTTGACCTTCTTGGGTAGATAAACAACCAATTTCTGATAAAACCCTAGAGGTAATGCCGATACTGGTAGCGGTCAATGCTGCCCCGGCGAAAACCGCCGGAATCACAGGAACATGGAAAATAACGATTAATCCGGCTGTGCCGACGACAAAGGGCACCACAACCCCCAAAGAAGCGACAACAAAGGCTTGAATGCCAACCGCTAGTAGTTGTTCAATATTGGATTCAAGGCCAATTTCAAACAGCAGAATAATGACACCCAGTTCCGATAAAATCTCTAAAACTTCGCTTTGACTTTTAAAAGTCGCTTCTGCGGCATCTGGACTTAACCCGGCGGTTTTTTCCAGAATACTGATAATTACAGACTGAGCGCTATCAATACCCCCTTCTGGAAAAACGACCAAATTCATGGCCGAAACCCCGATAATCACGCCTCCGAGGAGTTCTCCCAGAACTGGCGGAAACCCTAACCAGTTGGCAAATTCTCCCCCCGCTTTACTGGCTACAAAAATAGCGACTAAACTCAGCAGAACTCCCAGGAGTACCATGGTTGGTTCTGCTTCAACGGTCGGACAGGCTTCCGTTGCTGTCCCCAAAATCGGCAAGAAATTTAATCCCAGGCTTGAGAACATCGAGTCCGGTGAGAAAAATCCTGTAACTAGATCCACAGTTAGCTCCAGATAACTCATCCAAATCACTTTAGCGAAAACAGGTACAGTAAGAAAGGGGGATGAGAAAAATCAATAGATACAATAGAGACCTGACTTGAAGCAAAAATATTCAAAATCTTATAAACAGCGAGGACGCTGGCACTGCTGTTTAATAAAATCTCTGAATTATATACAAACAAATACGACAGGACATGATATTACTCCAATTTTTGATAACACCAACTTGAACGTCTTAATAAATTGAATGTATCAACATATTTGATGTTATCAGGTTCTAAAGTAGCGATCGCATCCGCTAACACTCCTATTGGATTTTCTAAGTTCCACAACGGATGAACAATAATCACGGTTTTATTACCTACTTTGAAACCAGGTAAACTGCCAAAATGTTCAGAACTACAGGAAAAAGATTGACAAAAATTATTTCGCAGAGTTGTTGCTGTTTCCATCCATTTTTCTAAATCAGGGGTGGAAAAATTACCATCTAAACCGCATTGAAAATTACTATTTTCTAAAACTCTAATCAACGATAATCCCAAACGCCAATCTAACAAACCATGATAATTCATATTCCGATATTGTTGTAAACAATCATAGCAGGAAGAATCGCATTTTTGACGGTGTTGGGGGGAAATAATAGACCCGGCAAAAGTATCAGAATTAGCATTAATATTAACAATTTCTTGCATAATTTCTTGCCAATGTTCCTCTAACCATTTCGTAAACCCTGAACCATTTGGCAGTTTATCGTTAATCACCAATTCTCCTACTTTTTCCTCGGTTTCTTCTAGGGTAACTTGTCGTAAACCACTAATATCTAATTCTTCAGGATCGATATCTAATCTTTCAGCGACAACACCACGAATAATGAAAGCGGCGGAATAAAAGGCAGCTTTAACTCCACAACCTTCTGATGAAGGATCGAGACATAAACCAGAAGGTACAATTGATGGTCTCATCCTAAGTACGCTAGTTGTCTTTGGTGCAACAATTGCTAGACTTTCCAAATCACCCTGTTTTATAAATTTCCAAGATTTTTTATCATCAAGTTTATGAAAACGTTCATCAATCCATTGCGACTCTAGTTTTCCTCCATAACTTTCTACAATTCCCCAAGTTCCACGAAATAGCTGACCTCGATTATCATTGATCCGAAAAACACGACCATCAGAAGCAAAGGCAGTTGATGTATTGGTAGCGGAAATTGGATTAAATGATTTATCATTAGGCTTCGTTTCAGCCACACTACCAACACCTGTAATAATTAGTTCTTGATCAACTTTAGCATCATCTCCTCGATCAAATTTGGTACGAAATGCTAAAGGTACAGCCCACTTAAAAGGTTTTTTAAATCCTTTTTCTGAAGTTGCTTTACATATTGGACAAACTGTATCTTCAGGCTGATGATCATAGGTTTGTGTATATTGGCAACAAGTACATTGTAACATCCACTGCTCTTGAGAAAGAGGATGATTACTACTAACAAATAAGCGGTTATTTTTCCAGCGTAACGGGGCTGTGAAACCAACTGATGTATGAATTTGCTTATCTTTTGTCTTTTGTGACCCAGGAGCAAATTCTGTAATTGCCAAGTCTAAATCTCGGTCAATACTATAAACTTGTTTTTGAGAAAAGTTAACATGATGATAGAATTCTCGCACCCTCGATGGCATTCCATACATCGGTAAAATACCACCTTCTGCTAAACGTTCTGCTAAACCCTCACTTCCTAATTCTGAATTGTTAGCACATTGATCAACTTGATCCCATAATTGTTCACGGGCAAATTCTTCTAATTCTTGAGAATTAATTCCGGTTACTCTTGTTAATAAAATATTAACAATATTGGTAACATCAGGTGCAGTTTTTAACCATTGACAAATTTTATTAGTGCGATCGCCTTCATTATTTAACCAATCTTGAGTCGTTCCAAATTCCCCATGACTATCGGGAGGAATGGGACTTTCCCACCATTGAATACCTGCATCAATAAAAGCCCGTCTTAAACATTCTTTAGCCAGTAAACGTTTGGTAATCTCAACCTGTGCCATTGAGAGGAAGGGAACCGGAGCCGGATCGCCCGTAATTCGGCTAGGATGCTGATAATAAAATTCATCATGGGAACGACCTCGACACAGGGTTAAAACAATCGCAAAAGCTTGACCTCGCCGCCCTGCACGTCCAGCCCGTTGTTGATAATTAAACCGCATCGGTGGCATATTTGCCATGACAACAGCCGTTAAACTGCCAATATCAATTCCGACTTCCATTGTGGTTGTAACACTGAGAAGATCAATCGTATCAACAACCGGAATTAACTCTCTTTCCTGCTCTCCAACATTGATAATAATATTGCGAAAATGTCGCTGTCTTTCTCCCTGATTATCCGTTTGTCCGGTTAATTCTTCGCAGTGAAATCGCAGGGGTTGACGTTGATTAATGGCTTCTGTTGCATAATAATTACGAGCGTGTAAATCTTTACAAGTTTTGTTAGGGTTAGGGGGTAATTCTGCCAAACAATTTAATTGTGTACAAATCCCCCCAGCCCGATGTAAATGGGGACGTTGACAGGATTCGCATTGCCAAACCGGATCATTGGGAAGGGAAACTCGTACACTTAAATGTCGAGGATTGAGAATAAAATGATGGTGCTGACTTTGTTGACAGATCGCTGTTTTTAAAGCCTGATATAATTCTGGTTTTAGGATATTATTTTGACTAGCACATTTATCCACATAATCGCGCAATTTAGGTCTAGCACCCTTCCAATCTTCCCAACTTTGAGGTTTATAGGGAGCATCAACTTGCTGATAGCGAAATAAGTCTCCTAATATCCGTAAACAACCATTACAAATACTTTCAAAAACTTCTGTTGAAGTACCACATTGTATCGCCAGTTGTTCTAGTTGAGCAGGTTTTACATCTAAACAAATGTAGCCTAAACCTGATGCTTCAACGCCAAAATACAAACGACGAAATAAAGTATCACAGATTTTTGATTCAACCTTTTCCCGAAGAGTTTTATCTTTTTTATTTCTTGCTGAAGGTATCAAGTCACGTTTCCATCCTCCTGTCTCAAAATCAAATAATTTCGTCCAATAATTACATTTCTCCCCATACACATAATAAAAATCTTGATAATCTACATCATTTCCGGCTGGGTTAACACCCAATAGTGCTAATTTTTGAATTAAGAGTCCTGGGTCTTGAGAGTTATTTTGATCCTCAAAAAGTACCCGCAAGGGAATGATCCGAGTTTGACCCTGTTGGCGAATTTCATCGAGTTTTTTCTGATCTTGATCTTGCTCTCCTTTTAGTCGTTTTAATCGCTGTGGAGTAAGACCTTCTGGTGATAATGGTGTTATAGCATTTTCAATCGCTTCTCGCAATTCTGAAATCGCTTCTGGATTTCGTTGAGCAAATAATACTGCTTCAGGACGAATAGGGTGATTGTGTTGCTCTAAATCTTCTAGTAGATGTAATTGACCAATGGCTAATAGTCTTAATTCATCAAAGATGGTTTCTCTAACTAAATCATCATAGTGCGATCGCTCAATTCCATTAGCAATCGAAGCCGCATCTTCTCGACTATCGGAAAAAACCACTAATTTCCGTGATTCTTCATTATCTGGAAGTTGATAAAAAAGTTCTTTTGATAACAGTTGACTGACTTTATAAAAACCTGTCCGAAACCCGCGAATCGGTGATTTTTTATTTTTTCTCCCGCTATAATTGGCACTGCAACAAGGACATACGGAAGGTAATCCTCGAATAGATTTTTGTTGTTCTAAAGAGGGTGATCGAAAATTAAAGACATAGCCCCTCTTAACCGCCTGTTGATTTTCTAAGTCACTATTAGATTTTCCCAAACTAACGCGACCACTGCGGGTGTCCAAATATGCCTCATCCCAGTACGCTTTTTCCTTTGATTTATCTTTCTTTTTGTCTATTTTTTCCGTATTTTTTGATGAGATCAATGGTTGATTCCAACCTTTTTTAACTTCCTCATCTAGTTGATCTTTAAATGGCCAAAATACCGCATATTCTGAATAATTTTTCCGATCTAAAAAAACTGCTGTTTTCCGGTCAGGAATGCCTTCAATATCCGGGTCAGTGGGTAACAATTCCCAACCTTCATTATCAGGTAAAGTTAGGCGGTTTCCCCCATAAAATATCGTTCCACACTGTTCACAATAGAGTAGTTCTAATACTCGATATTGATCACAAAGGATAGGGGGAGATTCAGCAAATAGCTTACCAATGGGTCGATTTTCACTTGTGTCATTTTCTTTACACCCATAGTTAGGTTGAGTACAAGCCGAAAGCCCTTCAATATTACGGAAAAACCAATGAAATCTAAATGAAATTAGGTCTGATTTATCGGATAATCCTCTAGTAATTAATAACCCTTGAATTGCTTTCCATAATTGTTGGTTTTCTAAGGTTTCACAGAATAGTTTTTTGCCAAAATTAGTTAGGGAAACAGCACGAGTTTTTTCGTTCTCATCTTCTTGACAAGCTAGAATCATTTTGGCTGAAATTGCCTCAGATTCAGATTCTAAAATATGTTTACAGAGTTTATATTGAGGTGTTTCTTTGATAATTTCTTCTGCAAGGTTATTATCATTATTATCAGCTAAATTAGCTAAAGCAATAAACGGTTCATTCGGTAAGGTTTCTGGAATTAAAATATCTGAAATGGGTTCAGGATCACCAGGAATAATCTGATCAGAATGCCATTCTGTACCAAAAAAATCCGATAAAAACTCTAAGCTATCTGGATCATTTGGTTCAAGGGATGCACTAGAAGCTAAAATCCTTAATTGCGAATGACCGGGATGTAAACCTAAGCGTTGTAATAATAGGCGTAATAAATAAGCAACTTCTGTTCCCTGTGTTCCTCGATATAAATGCAGTTCATCTAATATTAAATGAAAAACACTATCTTTATTTTCTAACCATTTCTTAGTCTTTTCAAAAATATTTTTATCTACATCCCGCATTAACATAATACCCAGCATGGAGTAGTTCGTAATCAGAATATCTGGGGGATGATCCTGCATATCCCAGCGACAGCGCATTTCTGACCCATCTAATTGTGGAAAAAAGAACTTAACTTCATCATTTCCTGTTTCTTCAATATGGCGTTGAGCTTCTTCCGCAGAATCAGAAATTTGCTGTATTTGTTTAACTAATTCTTTAATTTTATCGCTATTAGGTTGACCCTTTTCTGTAAGTTCATGTCCAGGTACGGGTGTAACTCCATTGTATCGACCAAAATAAATGCGATTGCCATTTCTATTTTTTTGAAACCAGTCGCGAGCTTTTTCAGAATCTAACGCCCGTCTTAGTCGTGTTAATTGATCTTCGACTAGGGCATTCATCGGATATAAAACTAACGCTCTAACTGCGGCTTCTCGCTTTTCATGACCTCTTTGGGCAACGCGATAAGAACATTTCCAACTACGCCTTTTATTAACAATAGGATAACATTGCTCTTGCCATTCTGAATTTGACCACCAATCATTTAAGTGGGGATGTTCTGGATTAGGTGGTTGCCAATTTTGTTGTTTTGATTCTTGAATTAAATAAGCAAATAAAGGCAAAAGAAAGGACTCAGTTTTACCGGAACCCGTACCTGCGGTTACAACGGCATTTTGATCCGATAATGCTTTTTTTAGCATTTCTAATTGATGGCTGTAGAGTTGATATTTTCCTACTAAACCACAAGCAGCAAGTTCCTGAAACTCTTTCAGCGTCGTTTCATTTAACTTAGGAACATCGGTTAATTCTAATTGATGAATCGTTTTACCAGAACTTTTATATCGAGGGAGAGGTTCTATCCAGGGTTCCTGACAAAATACCCCATATTGACGTAATATTTCTTCCCGCTCTTGTTCAATTTCAGGAAATCGAGTTGCAAAAGCAGTCTTGATATAAAGCAGGAAATTTTTCCGAATTGTTTCAAAGGCTCCTACTGGGTCATACATACGCGATCGCCTCTCCCTTTGGCTTATAAAGATGAGTTTATCACAAATCCAAGGATTGTATTTGTAAAGTTTGGCAAAGTTTCTCGGCTAACTTATTGGCAATTAAATCAGGAATATCTCGAAACACTTTAAATCTGATCTGTGATCCTGATAACTGGCGATATTCTGGGATATATCCTGAACACAGAGTTAACGCTCTTTCTAACAGTTTGGGTAGACTAGCACCCGTAGGAATAGCCATTAGAGCGTTGTCAGGATCATAGCGTAAAACATTTTGCTGTAATGCCTGTAAAACTGCATAAATTCCCCAGGTTTTATCAACTTTTGCCGACTGTTGATCTCGCCAAAAGTAGTAATATCGAACTTGAGTTGTGCCATGAGTATATTCAGTAAGATGAATATTAGAGTCTAGTGATGGATTGGTTTTAAATTCAAAATTTTGAGGATCAAATGTTTTTTTGTCCCAATTTAATTCTCCTTGTTCTTCAAAAGCTGGTAAATACTTCTCTAGGGAATCTGAAAAATTAACCAGTGACCAAGCAGTAGGAATTGCGCTATAATGGAAGTTAAAATGAGTAGCAATTTCCTCTAATTCATGTTCTGTTTCCGTTTGAATTAACACTCGCTGAGGCAAGAGTTTGTATTTTCCTGGTTGTGGTGTTACTTCTAAGTAAATATGGCGATTCATTGAGTAACAAACTTGCGATAACCGTTGCAAAGTATCAGGGAATCTTAACCCTGATAAAATTGCTTGTGGTATAGTTGGATTAGGCAATCTGACTAAAACAGGGGGACAAGCATAGACCTTATTATTGTCAGTAAAGTCAAAATCACAATGACCTAATGAATCTAAGAAAAAACGGATGATTAAATGTTGCTGTCCCTTTTGTTCATCATCTTGAAAATATAGACAATTGACAATCTGTTTGAATCTTTGCCATAACATTGTTTGTTTAACCGAGATCACATAAAGTAATTGATCAGGGTATCCAGTTTGAATACAATTTCCTGGAGAATCTATCGTTTTAATTTGTCGATTCAATTTGTCAGATAATTTAGGTTTTTTAGCTTTAATCTTCTGGGCAAATTTTGTATACTTTTCCCAAAGTTCGCGTTTCCCTCGTTCAACTGAAATAACTTTATTTTTTTCTTTCCATAAGACTTTTTTCCAATCTCGTAATTTTTCTAAATCTGTACAAATGTAATTTTGAGGTTGAGAATCAGCTTCACTGTTTCCACAAAATTTAACAGACCGCGAACCGAGACTAATTTGCCAAATCGGTTGCCAATTAAATTGTTCTGAAGGGTTAGCAATTTGCCCAGGTTTTCTACCTATTAAGATAATATTGTGATCGGTATTGGTAAGAACAACAGAATTGTATTGAAAAGCAGGGGGTTTATAGTCCTGAAAATATCCTCCAGCAACTCCCCTTGACTCCTGAGTTAAATTTCCAACAGCATCGAAATACTGAATTTTTGCAAGTTCCTGATGTTCAAAATGATCCATTAATTGCCAAGAACGGGAAGCAATCGTTTTATCGCCTTCATAAACTTTAATCTCGATTTTTTGATTTGTTGGAGTATTTAATGGTAGGATATAAATTCCATTTTGATACTCTAGGTTTAATAGGGTTTCATTAGAATAACCATGAACTTTAGTTGATTCATTGCCGCTTTCTAGGATAAACTTAGGAGGTGCAAAGGCAAAAAAATCATTACCTTTTTCTAAACGAATACCCCCAATAATATTCAGTTTAGTTGTTGTTGGAAATGCCAATACAGGATATTGATCTTTTAATGTATCTCTCAAAGCATCATCTGCTTTATAAAAGTTCCAACCGGGAGGTAAACCTTGATTAATTGTGACTTTTTCAAACCCTTTACAATCAGATTTACCCCATTCTTCTATATGGTGGGAACAACTTTGATGTACAATTAAATAAAAGGGCATATTAGGCAGAAGTTTTGAATCTTCTATCAACCCTGATAAACCTTCGCCATTCCCTAAAATTAATAGGCGAACTTTAGATGGGTAAAGTTTAAATTTACATTTTTGAGCAGAAGATTTTAATTCAAAACCTGTTTGCCAATATTGAGATAAATCAATAGAAATAGGAGTAGACCAATTTTTGGTTTGTGGTTCGCAGAAATATTTATCGTCCAATGATAACCCATTTTCTGGGAAATTTTTTCCTATTCTACATCTTACTTTTAGCTTTAAACATTGTGCTGTTCGATCCCATTTTGCAGAAAGTCCCAATAAATAACGATAAATTAACGTTCCATTTTCCGACAAGAATTCTCCTGTTCCATCCCATTTCGCTAACTCCTCTAAAACAATATTTAGGAGGGCTTGACAAAATTCATTATTGATTCCTGACTCTAATAATCGGATTGTTCTTCTGTTGAGAATTGTTTTACCTTTCTCAATCAGTAAGTTGGCTAAATTTTGATCAGAGATTGAAGAATTAGGCAATAAATCAGCAGCATCAAAAATTGTCGGTAAGTTTTTTATTTCTTCCTCAGTTAATAGAGTTTGTCCCAGAGGGAAAGCTATATGACGATTATCTCCAACAGTAATTTTCTTGAAAGTTCCCCATTCGCCTAGTTTTTCATGATTTGCCCAGGTTTCTAAATCATCCCACAATTTAAACATTTCACGAAAGTCTGGATATTGTCTATCCGCAGAATCTCTTAATAAATTTCGCAGTCTTCCATAATAATTATGAGAGGCAAAATCATCATCTAAATCATGGGTTGCTGCTAAAACAAAAAATGCTAAATATCCAATATAACGTGGATAATCTAATCTTTTAGACTTATATCTGTCTAAATCTTTTAATGCTAAAGCAGTCCGAAAAATATTGGGATAACGTTCAGAAAAACAAGATGACCCTCTTTTAATAGCTCTAATAAAGTCTTGACAATCAACTTGATTATCAGATCCTAAATCATTAATCAGTTCTTTTGTAACATACAGGTAGACGTTGCACCCTGCCCGTTCTTCATTGAAGAAATGAGCCGCAATCAGATTATTCCACTTTAAGTAATCCATGATCAACTTTTTTTGAGTTTTGATAGGAAGTTTTCAGGAAATAGGATTAACAATTCTTATCAAAGAGAATTTGTCAATTTTGAATCTCCCAAAATGGCTGATCTCCATCTTTACTCTAACTTAACCTTATTGTTCTCAGTTAGCAAGATAGATTTCATATTGATTAGCTTCAGTTTTTATGAACTCAATTTCGGAAACTTTTCCTCGGTAAAAATACGGATGTTAAAACTTATATTGATACATAAATATATAAATTATACTGTTGACAAAAATGACAGAATGATCAATAAAAATCGAGATTTGTCATAACCTACGGTTTATTTGGCTAAGGGAAGTGAAAATCTAAAAATACTTCCTTCTCCTAAATGACTGGAAACCGTAATTTTTCCGCCCTGTAATTCCACTAACCGACGGGTAATTGCTAATCCAATTCCAGTTCCCCCGGAATGTCGAGAACGGGAACGGTCAGCCCGCCAAAAACGTTCAAAAACATGGGGTAAATCTTCGGGAGAAATGCCGATTCCGGTATCAATCACCCCAATCCACAAAAAGTTTAAATCATAACCTATTTTAACAGTAATGGTTCCGGTTTCTGTATAACAAATTGCATTTCCTAATAAGTTGACTAAAATTTGTTCGGTTCGATCTAAATCTGCTAAAACTAAGGGTAAATTCGATGGTGATTCTAACTGGATAATCGGCCCATCTTCTAAGATTTGATCGGAAAACCGTTGCACTAATGATACTAATAAAGGATATAAATTAACTGGTTTTTGATGGATGGGTAAATAACCAGATTCGACTTTTGAGAGTTCCTGTAAGTTATTCACTAACCTTTCTAAACGTTTTGTTTCTTTGGCTAATTGTTGATAAATTTCTGGGGAAGGAGCAATATTTCCATCGGCTATTTCTTCTAAATAACCTCTAACAATAGTTAAGGGCGTTCTTAATTCGTGGGTTAAATCACCAATCAATTCCCGTCTACCTTTTTCAACGTTTTGTAAACTAGCCGCCATTTGATTGAAACTAATAGCTAATTGATTTAATTCGGGAATATCACTAAAAGACATTCGTTCTGACCATTCCCCGGAAGCAAATTTCTGGGTAATTTCTTCCATTTCGGTGAGGGGTTTAGTAATACGTTTAGTTAACCAATAACTGAGTCCGACGGCGGCAGTTGTTCCGGCTAAAACTGACCAAAAGGTGCTACGGTTCCAGGCTATTTCAAAGCCTTTGACCAGACGAGTTCTAATATATTGTAACCGAAATCCTGGGCCTTCGAGTTGTTCTAAATTACTGACGAAAAACCTAGGAGAATATATTTTTCCAATAATTACTAAGGATGTTACCCCAATTAACATTACTAACAAATGGGATAAAAATAAACGCCCTCGCAAACCAATTTTATTCATATCAGTAGTAAGCCCTTCAGGGCTTTATTAAATCTTTGTTAACCACCTCAATCACAAATAAACCCAGCTAGGGAACAGCCCCCCAAACCCCCCGTGAACGGAGGGCTAGGGGGGGGAGGGAACAGGGAACAAGCAAACAGTAGGTTATCCCTTTTTACAAGGTTTAGTATTGTCAAACATCTTAATTGGTAGCTGTACAGTAATAACTGTTGACTATTGCCCATTCTAGTTTACCAAATAACGCGATCGCTAATTTTCTCTAATAATTTTGGCCCAAAACCAGATACCTGATCTAAATCTTCTAGGGAAGTAAAGGGTTTTTTCTGTCTAGCTGCTATAATATTTTTAGCTAACTTTTCCCCGACTCCTGGTAAGGTTTGTAACTCCTCTTGAGTAGCAGTATTTAGATTGATTTTAGTAGTTAGATTTGCTTTTGCAGGAGGGGTTTGAGAGACAACAAAATTGCCACATGCTTTTAAATCTTTTTCGATTTTTGTTAATAGCCAATTGGGAATCCCTAGGGCGGAATTTTGATATAAACGTTCAAATTCTCGCTGAAAATGAGACGCAACTGTTGGATTTTCTACTACAATTAGAGTTTCATCATTTTGGGTATTAGCGGCTTCTGTCCAATTATGGGAACCTGTAATTACAATTTTACCATCAATAATTCCAAATTTATGATGTAGGCGATCGCCCTCTGGTAAATTAGGAATTCCTACGGTTGAAATCGGCTGTTTCCAAGGATTATTTCCCGATTCATAACGACACTTATTAACTAAAGAAATTCCCATCATATCCAAACCTTCACTATAGAAACGATAGGCAAAACTAGGATCAATTAATCCCCGAATTGAGACGTTATTTTGATGTTTTCTTTCTAAAGTATTAACAATATCTTGGGCGGAAAAAACAAATAAAGCGAAATCAAAGGATTGATTAATTCTCAGTAATTTTTGATTAATTAAACCATTAGTGCTATTTTCCCAAGGTTGTTTTTGAGAAGTAGGAGAAAATTGAACTTTTACCGGAGTATTACCAACTGAAATATTCTGCACCCCGCGAAAGGTTTTTTCAATCCCAAATAGACTATCCTTTTTTTTGCCAACTCCATCCCCCCACATTAAGTTAAATTCTTCGGAAAATAGTTTTGCTAATTTTGAACTTTCAATTTTTAATAAATTATTGGCATTTCCTAGACTTTCTATGGTTTGAAAATCTCCATGAACATCGCTGGTTGTCCAGTTAGCAGAAGTTACAATTAAATTTTTTTTGTCTACTACCATAAATTTATGGTGCATTAACCCCGTACCTTTAGAACCATTTTCAGTATCATCAATAATCGGAATCCCAGCCTTTTCTAAGATAATTAAAGCATCCCGTTGTTGACTTTCCTCCGGGCTAACTTTTCCATCTTGGTTCAAATCAGCTAGTAAGATAAATTCTTGATATCGATTCTGTTCTTGTTCAGGTAACTGTTGAATTTCTGCGGGGGTAAATTGACCCCAGGGACGGCGATAATTATTTTCTAAAATCACTCGAACTTGAACTCCGGCTTGATGACGTTCAACTAATGCTTGAGCAATATTCGGTAAACGAAATTCTTGAACCGCTACATCAATTGTTGATGTAGATTGATTAATAGTATCAATAATAATTTGTTCTAAATTATCTCCAAACCGAGATATATGCCGATAAGGTTCGGTATAAACCGAGGCTTCTGAATGATTAAAATAAACCTGAATTAAAGAATCTTGAGTAAGGGGTTCTAAACGGGGTTTTAAGACAGATTCGGATGATGTTTTAACACAAGCATCCAGACCCAAAGCTAATAATAGAGTTAAACTGATCTGCAAAGATATCTTGACAAGTTGACGCACGACCATAAAAAAATCGGGGCTTTTCTGTTATATTAACTAATGATTGTAATAAGTACCTAAACAAAATTAATTACACATCCTCCACCCTGTTCTCTCCCCCCCTAGCCCCCCGTGCACGGGGGGTTTGGCGGGGCTGTTCCGGTGTTCCCTCTCTCAACTAGGTAATTTATTTTGTGTAACTACTTATCAGAATAGACCTTAAACTCAATTCGGGGACATTGATTTTTAACCGAGATTTTAGATAACAATCAAAAAATAAACAACTATTGTCCATTGCCCATTTTTCTAAAACCCATTGCCTATTAACCATTGCCTAGCTTCATGATTCAGGTAATCTATTAATAGGACGAGATTAACTTAATTTCTGCCAAGTCACCGACGGAAAAAGATGTAACAGTCTGTCAGCGCCGTAAGCACTTGCTCAGAGCTTGTAGGCGCGGGTAATCACCCTCACTGCTGTGCTATGCCAAAACGAAAGAGGACATTTCCCTGTGGCCATAAAGGATATGGGAAAATCTGTCATCGTTGTAATCAACAAGAGGTGACACAGGATTCCCACAGTCAGGCTATAGAGGACAAACGAACCAAAAAACTAGAATGGGAAGCCTCCTTTACTCAGGATATCATTGATCTCAGAGGCTTACCCGATTATGTTGTGATTAAGGCCAGGACTATTTTAGCGGGCTTAAATGACCAAAAAAATTATCGAGACTTTGGAGGGAAGCGACTGCGCCATAATCGTTTTATTATCAGTATTCCCGTAACCCGAAATTATCGAATGCTTTGTCAAGATAGCGGTAATTTACTCGTTCCTCAAAAAGTCCTTTCCCATGAAGATTATAACGTTTGTAAACCAGGAGATTAATTAACTTAAACACCTTCAATTTTAACGATTTTTAATTGTGCTTGCGGAAAATAAAACTCAACTTTTGATTGATAAAAATTTATGCAAATTTACCTCGATCATAGCGCTACCACTCCTCCCTCAGATGAAGTTATCGCCCTTATGCAAACGGTGATGACTCAAAATTGGGGAAATCCTTCTAGTATTCATGAGTGGGGTAACAGAGCCGCGATGATTTTAGAACGATCGAGAATACAGGTGGCCCATCTGATTAACGCTCCACCGGAATCAATTATTTTTACCTCCGGGGGAACCGAATCCGATAATCTAGCTATTATGGGGGTCGCCCGTCAATATTCCCAACCCCAACATCTGATTATTTCTGCGGTGGAACATTCGGCTATTTCTGAACCCGCAAAACTCCTAGAGCAGTCGGGATGGCAAATTACCCGCTTACCCGTGGATAGTCGCGGACGCATTCACCCCCTGGACTTACAGGCGGCTATTCAACCGAATACGGTTTTAGTATCGATTATTTATGGCCAAAGCGAAGTGGGAACCCTGCAACCCATTGAAACTTTAGGCAAAATTGCCCATACTCACGGGGCTTTATTTCATACCGATGCGGTACAGGTGGCGGGACGTTTACCCCTGGATATCCAGCAGTTACCCGTTGATTTATTATCCCTATCCAGTCATAAATTATATGGCCCCCAAGGAGCCGGGGCCTTATATGTCCGCGAAGGGGTAAGGTTAACTCCTGTGTTGGCTGGAGGTGGACAGGAATTGCAATTGCGTTCTGGGACACAGGCTGTTCCTATTCTGGCCGGATTTGGGTTAGCTTGCCAATTAGCAGCCCAGGATATGGTGACAGAAACCTCTCGGTTAATTAGGTTACGCGATCACCTATTTGACTTATTGACCGATGTGCCGTACTTATTACCCACAGGTGATCGTTTAAATCGTTTACCCCATCACGTTAGTTTCTGTGTCACCCCAAAACCCATTAATCCCGCAACTTTAACGGGAAAAACCCTAGTCCGTCAACTGAATTTAGCCGGAATTGGGATTAGTGCAGGTTCGGCCTGTAGTAGCGGTAAACTTAGTCCTAGTCCGATTTTATTGGCAATGGGATATGACGAAATCACCGCCTTGGGGGGGATTCGTTTTACCCTGGGACGGGATACCACCGAAGCTGATATTGATTGGACAGCAATGGTGGTGAAACAAGTCCTCAAGCGTTTGATTCCAAATCAGTTGTTAGCCATGAGTATTTAACTTAAAATCAAGTTTGTGGAATTCTAAAGAGTATGATCAATGCACTTGAACAACAGTTTTTTTCCTATGAACATATTGCAGGGGAAATTCCTTGTAATCTGGAGTCAGAAAAATTTATAACAGTTCAGAGAAAGCCACCTCTAAAAATCTACTCTTTAGGATTTCAACCTGCCAAATTTATTCCCGAGATTCCCCGTTGGTTTCTCAAAAAATATGCTTCGCCTTCCTTTACTGTACTTGATCCATTTTGTGGATCAGGTACAACTTTATTGGAAGCAATTCAACAGCATATTTCAGGTTATTGGTTGGACTATCATCCTCTCAGTCGTTTAATTTGCCAGGTCAAAACCACTGTATTTTCACCCCTAGATGTTTTAGAAGCAACAACCCAAATTATTGAAAAAGCATCGACCCAAAAGTTTGCGTCATCGACTATCAATTTTGCAAATAAGGATTTTTGGTTCCAACAACCCGTACAAGAAGGTTTGGAAATTTTAAGAGAACATATCCTCTTAGCCAAATCTACCCTTCAACCCTTACTCTGGTTAGCGTTTGCCTCTACAGTTAGAAAGACTTCCAATATGAATGATGGGATGATTTTGGCAGCCAGACGTCCCCATATTGAGAAAATCCCTGATCGTTCCCGTTTAGATGTATTTCAATATTTTCAACACTATGTTAAACAATCCATTGAAGCGTTTGTGGAATGGAACCCTTTCTTAAAAAGATTTGGGGCTCAAATTCAACAACTCTCATCTCAAGATGCTCGACAACTTCCAGAACCTTTAAAAGTTGATGCAATTATTACTTCTCCACCCTATATTAATGCAATTGATTATGTTTGGGCTTCTAAGTTTGAACTGCATTGGTTGGGCTTAGTAGGTCATGACCAAGAACGTTTAAATTTATACTCTCAAGAAATCGGAACTGAACGAATACCTAAGCAAGAGTGTAAAGAATTAGGAAAAACTGGCTATTTGCATTTAGATCAGTTGATCGAAGATATCTATTTTGGGAAAAAATATCAAGCAACTTCGGGTCAAAATCAACTTAGATCCAGAGTTGTTTATCAATATTTTATGGACATGAAAGAGCATTTTTTACAGAGTTTACAGGTATTAAAACAAGGAGGATATTATTGCTTTTCCGTGGGAGATGTTAGTAATATTTGTGGTGTTGAGATACCCGTTGCTTATTTTTTGTCAGAAATAGCTTTTGACTTAGGTTTTAAGCAAATATTCACTTTTAATCTTCTGTTGAAAAATCGACGTTTGAATCTTCCAAGAAACGTTGATTGGGCAGGGACGATTAAACATGATACTACTATTGTTATGGAGAAAATAAATTAATGTCTAATTCAATAGATGATGACCAACTTAAATCAATTTTACAAAAGTATAGTCTATCATTCACTGACAAAAAATTTATAAACAAATTGTCGGGAGAAGATGATTTAATGATGGTTTTTGGCTTAACACAAGAAATCAAAGATCTCAATAAACAGTATTGGGGGAGAGAGTTAGGGAAATGTTGGGAACGTCTGGTTATTGAGGTTTGCAGACAAGGTTGTGCAGACTTTTCCCCAGCTATCCGAGATGGAAAAGATGAATTATGTGATTTAGTGATCGGAACTGATGCTATCGATACAAAATATAGAATTGGATCAGGAGATTCAGGAACTTTAAAAAAGTTCAGAGGACACGCTGAACGATTAAAGAATAGAGGATATACACCTGTTTTACTGATTTTGCGAACTGATAGTTTACCTCAAGCTGTCAATACTTGTAGTGTTGGAGGGTGGAGAGTGCTATCTGGGCAAGATGCCTTTGACTATTTATCTCAAACAACAGGTTTCGATTTACAAGTTTGGTTACAAGCCCTAAGAGGGTTATACTTAAGATAAATTAACAAACGACGGCAACTTAATCAAAACAATTAATAGTCACATCATACCTATGTCGCAGTTACCTAACAGTTTAGAAGCAGCAATTGAACAAGCTAAACAAGCCACTCAAGCCGCTTTAAATGATGGTTATAAATTAATTCAAATCGAATTAGTTTTTCCTGAAATTGAACTTGAAGCCCAATCTATTGCCCTAGAATTTATTCCGGTTATTCAAAAACCCGATAGTCAATTAGTCGTCTTATTTCCCGATACCGGAGCCGCCGCTTTAGCCCGTCGAGACTGGGGACAAACATCCTTTCGGGTAACGGATTTAGGAACTTCTCGTTCTCCAGTGGAAACTCGTTTACAACCCGAAGATCAGCAATTTTTGGTTGTATCTCCCTCGGCGATAGAAGTGGCGCAGGTAGAAAAATTGTCCCAATTTGCCGGAGACCGTCCAGTAATTTTACTAAATCCGAAACTAGAAGATATTGCTATTATAGGAATAGGATATGCTGCTCGTCAGTTGCGAGAACGTTTTATCAAAACGATTGAATCTTGCTATTACCTTAAGTCCCTAGAAGGTGCGACACTCAGACGTTGTTATCCTTCAATGTGGGAAGTTTGGTTAGAAGTTGATGGGCAATATCAGTTGATTACCGAGCTACCAACAAAACCTGTCGGGGATGAACTCGATCTAATTCTGGCACAGGCGACCCCCGGAGGTGACTCGTCGGTGTCCCCAACTGTCCAACGGCCAAAAAAAGGTGTTTTATCTGGACTTCAGAGTTTTATTCGCGCCTTAAGTCGATAATTTCTAGTTTGAAGAACACCTTATGTGTGTGCAATTAAATAAAAAATGCTGACTCGACGCATTGTTATTGGTGATGTACATGGCCATTATGATGGGTTAATGACCCTATTGGATCGTATTGCTCCTAATGCAAATGATCAGGTCTATTTTTTAGGGGATTTAATTGATCGTGGCCCTAAAAGTGCCCAAGTGGTTAATTTTGTCAAAAATAGTCCCTATCAATGTTTACGGGGCAACCATGAACAACTGATGTTAAATGCGTTGCCCGATGAAGGGAAAAATCCCCAAGCTTGGCAGGCTTGGTTATATAGCGGCGGTTTAACGACCATTACCAGTTATCAGGATTTAGGAATTATTCCCAGGGATGACGTGCATTGGATGGCTTCTTTACCTCTATATTTAGATTTAGGGGATGTTTGGCTAGTTCATGCGGGGGTGCATCCCAAAATGTCAATTAAAGAACAAAATGAGGAAGAATTTTGTTGGATACGGCGAGAATTTCATAATATCCCCAAACCATATTTTGCTGATAAATTAATTATTATTGGTCATACCATTACCTTTACTTTTGATGGCATTGAACCAGGACAGTTAGTTCAAGGTCAGGGATGGTTAGGAATTGATACGGGAGTTTATCACGCAAAAAGTGGCTGGTTAACTGGATTAGATATTACGAATAAAAAGGTGTATCAAGTGAATGTGATGCACCATAATCAAATTCGGATTTTACCTTTAAATCGGGCTGTTACCCATTTAAAACCGCCCTCTTTCTTGGCCCGATTGGGTTATGTTAGACCATAAAGATGTGGCAAGAAGTTTTTAGAAAAAGAATCCGTGTGTTAAAAGCTGCAACCAGGAGTTAGTGATGTTGCAGAAGTAAAGTATTGTTAAATTTTTATATTATCAGCTAATCTTATCTCTAAATCATGCTAAGTTTTCCGACATGGAAAGCACTAGGGTGATTACCTCCAGAATATTGGGCAATCACCTGTCAACAATATATCGGGAAGCAAACTAATTATGGAACAATTGTTAAACACCCTAAAAAACATCAATATTGATGTTTCAGGTGTCCCCGTCGGCAAAATTCTTCTAGTCATTCTGATCCTGACAATAACACAGGTATTCAGACGATTTTTGATCGAAGCAATTATTAAACGCATTGAGTATTTAACCCGAAAAACCGAGAGTACACTGGATGATGAATTAATTGCTATTCTCAAACCCGCCTTAAGTTGGCTGATTCTGATTGGTGGATTTTGGCTCGTCAAGGAGATTCTGGCGACAAATATTGGGCCACAATTGGGCGAAGCAATTACTAAAGTTCTCAACTTAATTGTTTTTTTCATCGTTGCTTATGTGATTTATCGCAGTGCTTCGATCTTCGGGCAGCTAATTGCTAATGTCGTGCTGCGGACTGAAACCGAACTCGATGAGTTACTCAGACCATTGATGCCCAAGATTTTTCAATCGACAGCAATTATCGTCATCGCAATTAAAGTCAGTGAGATATTTTTAGGACAATCAGCAGCGGCACTCGTGGGTCTATTAGGGGGTGCTGGGATTACTTTAGGTTTGCTGTTGAAAGATATTGTTTATGACTGGTTTTGTACAGTTATTATCTATTCTGATGGTCTCTATCGAGAAGGAGATTGGGTTTCAGTCTCAGGATTACAGGGTTTTGTGCAGATCATGAGTATTGGATTTAGAACTACAACTCTCCATGTCTATCAATGGGGTTCAATTGTGAAAATGCCCAACTCCAGGATGATTACTGGAATCGTAGAAAATTGGTCACAAAATCCAGGTGAGGAATTAAAGTGGGGTATTAGTTTAACCCTCAAAATTGATGGTATTTCAGCCAAGCAAACCGCCAGAATCTGCGATGCTATTCGAGAAATGCCTCCATCTATTCCGGGGTTATCTAAAGAGATGATTGTTCGGTTTAGCAAGATTGAAAATAATGCCCGTGTGATTAACATTGTTGCCTTTGTTAATGATGATAATCTCTACTTTGATGCCGAGAAAAATTTGAACCTAGCTATATTAGAAATGCTAGAACAAGAGGGTATCGATTTCTTGTATGTGGATCTCCGAACCGATCCCGAAAACTATAAACAAAGTCAGAAAGCTGCGAACAATTAAATCTAGCAATTCTATTCAGTCTAACCAACTTTATTCCCATTAACTATGAACACTGTCGTATCTAATTGTCCTCCTCAACTTAATTGTTGCGATCGCCAAACCCTGATTAATTATTTTCAGGAGGCTTGGCAACTCGAAGATATGCTCCTAAAAAGTTTAGTCGGGGAAGACACATTTTATCTGAATCCCGACCCTTTGAGAAATCCGTTAATTTTTTATCTGGGACATTCGCCATCTTTCTATATCAATAAATTAGTTCAGGTGGGATTATTAGAAAAATGTCTGAATCAGGACTACGAAATTCTGTTTGGAGTTGGCGTCGATCCCGAAATACCAGAGGAGTTAAATCAAGCGATCGCCCACATGGAATGGCCAGAAGTTTCCTCAGCTTGGGAATATCGAGAACAAGCCTATAAAATCCTATCAGAATTAATTCAAAAAACGCCGATTACTCTGCCGATTCTTCCCGATTCTCCCCTGTGGGCCTTAATCATGGGAATTGAACACCAGCGCATTCATGTCGAGACGTCTTCGATGTTATTTCGCCAGCTTCCCCTAGAGCGAGTCAAACGCCCCTCAAACTGGAAATATGCACCTTCTAAAAGTTATATTCCAGAGAATGAAATGCTTAAAGTTGCCGGGGGAATTGCCCAACTTGGTAAAGATTTTGATGATTCCACCTATGGTTGGGATATTGATTATGGGTCACGCACCGTTGAAGTTGCACCTTTTTTAGCTAGTAAATATCTAATTACCAATAGCGAATTTCTGGATTTTGTTAAGGCGGGTGGCTATGGAAATCAAGAGTATTGGGATGAAAAATCTTGGCAATGGAAAACTGAAAATAATATCCAACATCCAAAATTTTGGATCTCACAAAATGGGAGTTATAAATATCGCGCCCAGTTTGATGAAATTGATTTACCTTTAGATTGGCCTGTGGAAGTCAATTATTATGAAGCAATGGCTTATTGTCGTTGGCAAGGTAAAGATACTCGTTTAATGAGTGAAGCTGAGTACAATCTAGCAACTTATGGTAATGGTTTAGTAGAAGATGTAGACCATTATAATCTCAATTTAAAATTCGGTTCACCGAGTCCCGTCGGAATGTTAGAAACTGCCAAAAGTCCCTCTGGACTTTATGATTTGCGGGGGAATGTTTGGGAATGGTTGAGTGATAATTTAAACCCCCTTTCTGGATATGAACCCCATTTTTTGTATGAAGATAATTCTGCCATCTTTTTTGATACCCAACATCAAATGATGTTAGGGGGATGTTGGATAACAAATGGCACGGAAGCTTTAAAATATTACCGCAATTGGTTCCGTCCTAATTTCTATCAACACGCTGGTTTTCGGATCGTTCGAGATATTTAATTAATACAGTCATCAGTGTAGAGACGTGCCATGGCGCGTCTTTACCCGTTAGCAGTTATCAGTAAATAGTCTATTAAACTCTTGACTCTGAAAACGAAATGAGCGACATATTAATTATCTTGGCTGAAGTCAGCCTAGTGATCATTATTTTTCTATTCTTGATTGCGTTAGTTAGAAATTCATCCCAACTATTAGTTAAATTTTCAATATTTAAAAGTGACGATTCTCGACTTAAAAATCTGCGTCGAAACATCACCCGATTGTTGGTATTGATTGGCTTAGTGTTGTGTATTGTAATTGTCGGTGCGAATAGTTTTTTGCTATATCAAGGTAAAAATATTCAACAATATACACTCAATTTAATTAGCCGTATTCCCCCAGGATTTTGGATTACCTTTGGCATTGGTATTGCTGAAAGTATTGGTGCTGTTGTTGTAGCAGTAATTTCCCTAAAACTGCTGAAATATTGGCTAAAAATAGCCAGCACTCGCGCCAAAAACATTGAAAGAAGCACCGCCGACGATGAAAGTATAGATGCTTTCTTTACCGCCCTTTATCAAAGAATCCGAGGCGGAATATGGCTGTGGGTAATAATTTCCTGTACTCAATTTCTCAAATTACCTGCAATCATTTCTGAATATCTCTATATCGCACTGCGAATCTATCTAATTATTGCAGTCGGATTACTGATCCTAAAAGCCGTCGCCGCCATTGTCGATACCCTCGATATTCTCACTCTCAAATACTCCAACTCGGATAACCTGTTACGATTTTATGCTCGTCTCCAACACCTGATTCCATTATTAAAACGGTGTCTGGAATTTGTTATCTATGTCTGCATTGCCACATTAGTAACACAACAAATCCAATTAATCGCCCAACTCTCTACTTTTGGTCTACGAATTATTAAGATTATTGCCATAGTTTTCTTGAGTCAGGTGTTATCTGAAGTCATCCACTTACTGGTAGAAGAAGTTGTATTTAAAGAGCAGAATTTGACGGAAATTCAAAGAAGTAGACGCTTAACTCTAATTCCCTTATTTAAGAGTTTATTGCAATACTTAGTGTATTTCACCGTTGGAATTTTTATCCTTTATACCCTTGATATTAATCCCACTCCTATATTAGCGGGTGCGGGGATTGTCGGTATCGCTGTGGGTTTAGGAGCCCAGACCCTAATTAATGATATCGTCAGTGGCTTTTTTATTCTGTTTGAAAATTACTATTTAGTCGGTGATTATATTGAAGCGGGGAAAGCCGAAGAAAAAGTAGTAGAGGGTACGGTGGAGGCGATAGAATTGAGAACAACCCGCATCCGACATCCTAATGGTCAATTACAAATTATTCGCAATGGTGATATGGGTTCAATTACCAATTATTCCAAACAATATATTTTTGCCGTAGTAGATGTTAGGGTCCCTTATGATTCTAATTTAACTCATGTTTATCAAGTTATTGAGGAGGTAGGACAACAGTTAAAAGCCAATTCTACAGATATACTCGAACTCACACAAATTGATGGCGTAGAAAGTCTGAGCGAGTCTAACTTATTGTTACGGACATTAACCAAAGTCAAGCCCGGAAAACATCTTCAGATTCAGCGTATTTTGCGAAAGAATTTTATGGATACCTTGTTACAAGAAGGGATTTTACTTCCGGCTAACCCTAAAATTAGTGAAGATTAATTGGGTATTATTGGGGATGTTATAAATCTTAAAATGTTATGAGTGATCCTAAACCCAAAATCCGCATCGAACATCTGATCAAGATCTATGGAGATAATTGCTCTGCCGCCCTGAAGCTGTTTTCACAGGGAGCTAACCGAGAAACTATCTTACAAGCCACAGGTCAGGTTCTCGGCATTGCCGATGTATCTTTTACCATTGACCCAGGGGAAATTTTTGTGGTGATGGGTTTGTCCGGTTCGGGTAAATCGACTCTTATTCGTTGTATTAATCGTTTGATTACACCAACCCGGGGACACATTTATATTGATGATGAGGATATTGCTTATATAGATGAAAAACGAATTCGTCAAATTCGTCTTACTAAAGTATCAATGGTATTTCAGCATTTTGGGTTATTTCCCCATCGAACCGTCGCGGATAACGTAGAATACGGGCTGAAGTTACTTGGGATGAGCAAAACCCAACGCCGGAACAAAGCCTTGGAAGCCTTGGAAGTCGTGGGGTTAGCTCAATGGGCAGACTATCGACCCTCTGCTTTGAGTGGGGGAATGCAACAAAGGGTTGGGCTGGCTCGTGCTTTGGCAACGGATGCCGAGATTTTGCTGATGGATGAACCGTTTAGTGCCCTCGATCCCTTAACTCGCAGGGAGATGCAGAATGAATTATTACGACTTCAGAAAGAGTTGAATAAAACCATAGTTTTTATTACTCACGATACTCAAGAAGCCCTAAAATTAGGCGATCGAATTGCGGTGATGAAAGAGGGGGTGATTGTTCAACTTGGGACACCAAAAGAACTGTTAAATCAACCGACTAATGACTATATCCGTGATTTTATTCAAGATGTTAATCGCGGGCAAATACTCAAAGCAGGAACCATTGCCCGTCCAACTATTTGTTTAATTCTTGGTGAAGATTTGGAGCCAGAAACACTCAAACAGATACAGAAGCAAAACCTCCAGCGCATCTATATACTCAATTCTGATCAAGAACCTATTGGTTTTATTGATCCAGAACAGCTTGATCTAGCAATTCAGCAAGATATTAAAAATATTACCAATAAATTGATACAAACCAACTTTTCCCAGGTTAAATCCACAGTGCCTTTAGAAGATATTTTTCACCTTTACCGCAACGAACAAAGCCTAGTTGTGGTTGATGAAACCGGAAAGTTTAAGGGAGTTTTAGAATCGGCAGATGTCCTTGCTAGTATTAGTAAGTTCACCTAAATAGATTGTAATAATTTACAATTGAAGGCAATAGGCAATAGGCAATAGAAAGAGTTTACCTGCCTCCCCTGCTCCCCCTGCTTTGGGGACTGCTATATTATTCCCATTCGTAATTCGTAATTCATAATTCATAAAGATGATCAAACAACGCCTAAAAAAATCAATTTTGTTAGTTCTGACAACTATATTTCTGATCGGTTTAATCAGTTTTTCCTCCGGCGCACAAACGACTACAAATTCTGCTCTACCCGGAAATGCTATTACTATTCGTTTAGGGACAAGTGATTGGATTGAGGATTTTTTTCAAACTGAGATTGTTAATATTGGGTTGGGGAGACTCGGCTACAAAACAGCCCCACTGGTGGCGGTAGCCTATCCAGCCCTGTATACCGCCGTCGCTAATGGTGATTTAGATATTGCTCCTGTCTTTGGAGACCCCGGACATAACGAATTTTATAAAAATGCTGGCGGTGAAAAAAAGTTAGAGAAAGTCGGTCTACTTTTTCCTCTCACACAGGGCTATCAAATTGATAAAAAGACTGCCGATAAATATGGGATTACTAACTTACAACAATTTCAAGATCCAAAAATTGCCCAACTATTTGATAGCGATGGAGATGGCAAAGCCGATCTGGTTGGTTGCGATCCCGGTTGGAGTTGTGAGTTAGAAATGAAGCATCATTTGGATGCTTACAAATTGCGGGATACTGTGAAAATCAATCAGGGAAATTATACCGCCTTACTTGCCGATGCCTTAACTCGTTACAAACAAGGAAAACCGTTTTTTTCCTATGCTTATAGTCCTTTCTGGCTGGGTCAGGTGCTAAAAGTCGGTCAAGATGTTATTTGGTTAGAAGTTCCTTTTACTGCCTCTAATATTGAAAATCTTACCGCCAAAGATACATCTGTAAATGGGAAAAATCTGGGGATGGTTCAAGGTAAATATCGAGTGATTGCCAATAAGGAATTTTTGGCAAAAAATCCATCGGTAAAACATTTCTTGGAACTGGTTAAAATTCCTTATGAAGATATGATTCAGGAAAGCTATCGGATTAAAAACGGTGAAAATAAACCCCAAGATATTCGTCGTCATGCCGAAGAATGGGTTAAGCAAAATCAAGATGTTTTTGATGGCTGGTTAGCTCAAATAAATCGGAGCAGTAATAATTTAGTAGAAAATTCATCAAACATAGGAAATAATACTAACAGCAAAAATCCACAAGGACTGAATATTTTACTAAATCCCTTCCAACTTTACACCATTCCTTTAGATAAGTGGATTACAGGCGGCATTAATTTCCTGGTGGATAACTTTCGTCCCTTTTTCCAAACCATTCGTATTCCTATCAGTTGGGTATTAACACAAATTCACGGTTTATTGCTGGCAATTCCCCCTCTGATTTCTTTACTTTTAATTAGCTTGATGACCTGGAAAATTGCCGGACAAAGTATAGGAATTTATAGCCTGCTTGCCCTAACTTTGATTGGTTTTCTTGGGCTGTGGGAAGCCGCCATGGTTACCCTTGCCTTGGTGGTTACGGCGGTTATATTCTGTATTATAGTCGGCATTCCCTTGGGTGTGGCCTGTGCCCGGAGCGATCGCTTTGAGCAAGCATTTAGACCCCTGCTCGATGCCATGCAAACCCTACCAACTTTTGTCTATCTAGTTCCCGTGGTGATGCTATTTGGGATTGGAGAAGTTCCGGGGGTAATTGCCACGATTATCTATGCCCTTCCCCCCTTAATTCGGTTTACTAATTTGGGTATTAGACAAGTCTCGGCAGATGTTGTGGAGGCGGCCTATGCTTTTGGTTCAACCCCTGGACAAATCCTGTGGGAAGTGCAAATTCCTCTGGCCATACCAACAATTTTGGCAGGAGTGAATCAAACAGTATTATTTGCTTTGGGAATGTCGGTAATTGCTTCCATGATTGCAGTACCCGGACTTGGTTTAACTGTATTACAAGGAATGGGGCGTTTGGATGTGGGGATGGCGGCAGTGGGAGGATTAGGAATTGTTTTGTTAGCAATTCTGCTTGACCGGATTACTCAAGCCATGGGAAAATCAAATAACTCTTGAGATCTCTATTTTGTAGAGAATTAGCTCTGATATTGAACCCGGCGATCGCATTCTTCAGCAACAGAATAAGCCTGAATTATTGTGTATAAATCAGTATCTCTTTCTAATAAACAGGCATGACCGCTATCGGGTAAAACCACCATTTGAGCATTAGGTAAAGTTTGGGTTAAAAATCTTGCTTCTAACACAGAAGGTAATAATCTATCAGCACCACTGGCAATTACTAAAACCGGAATATTAACCCGATTCAGATCGGATTTACTGGGTTTAAATAGGCGCAATAATTCTAATCGCCAAACTGAAGTTCCTTGGGGAACGGACTTCATCGCTGTTAATAGGGCTTGACGTTCTGAAGCTTCAATCCGTCCTAAAGCTCCTAAAAAGGGCAATAAACCAACAATAGAACTGGGATAAAACCAATCGGGAAGCCATTGGGTTAAATAGGAACCCCATTGTAACCAAGGCTGTTGTTTAATAGATGAAGCAGGATTAACTAAAATTAAGCGACTAAACCAATGGGGGGCAAAAATTGCCACCAATAACGCCAAACATCCCCCAAAGGATTCTCCACATAAATAAATCTCCCGTTTGGGGTTGGTTTTACGTTCTATTTCAATTAAATCTATAGTTTTTTTAACTAAGGTTTCCCAGTTAGATTGATCGGTTTGGGGAATAGTTAAACAACGAATTTCAAACGCATCCATTAACCGAGGAATTTGAACTGTGAATAGTTGACCTGTCCCATCCATTCCTGGAAAAAAGAGGAATAGGGGTAAATCGGGTCTGGGAGCAGTGGGTTTAAGAAAATTCAAAGTATTTTAGGTGATTCTAATTAATATTCCCCGTTGTTGCGCTTCAGCGCAACAACGGCAACAACGGTTGTTATATGTTTTGTAACAGAATTTCGGGACAAGTCCGTTTCATTAAGCCTGTAAGGACGTTTCCAGGGCCAATTTCTACAACTTGTGTCACCCCTAATATTGATAATTGTAAACAAATTTCTCGCCATCGCACAGAACCCGTCATTTGTTGGGTGAGACGTTGTTTTAACAGAGTAGCATCAGTTGTGGGTGTGGGATCAACATTGGAGAGAACTGGAATTTTGGCATTATTAAAGGCAATTCCGTCTAAAACCTGTTGAAATTGTGTGGCGCTTAGGTGCATTAAGGGGGAATGAAAAGCGCCGGAAACGTTTAATTTTACCGCCCGTTTGACTTTAATATTTGCTAAGACATGATCAACCGCTTCTGGGGTTCCAGAAATTACCACCTGGGCGGCACTATTATCATTCGCCAGAACAATATTTGGGGTTTGTTGAATTTGTTGATCCAGTTGTTCTCGATCAAAACCAATTAACGCCGCCATTTGTCCCCCGACCGAACTATTCATTAATTCAGCCCGACATTGAACTAATTTCAAACCCGTTTCAAAATCAAACACCCCCGCAACATATAACGCCACATATTCCCCTAAGCTATGACCTGCAACATAATCGGGGGATTGTCCTTGTTTTTTTAAATGATCAACTAATAGGCTTTCAACCACATATAAACTAGGTTGAGTATATAAAGTTTGAGATATTTTATCTTCGGGATGTTGACAAATTTCAGGAACAGACCAACCCAGAATTTTTTCAGCTAATTTTAATCGTTCTTGATGTTCAGATTGTTCAAATAAATCCGATCCCATCCCAATTTTTTGTGAACCCTGACCCGGAAAAATCCATGCTGTTGTTGTCATTTTTATTAGTCAATTGTTAATTGTTAATAGTCAATTGTTAATTAGCGGGGACACTCCCCCTACCTCCCCCATTCAAACAAAGCCGCCCCCCAGGTTAATCCCGCACCAAAACCAGATATCATAATCCGATCGCCAGGTTTAATTTTTCCCTCTCGCACCGCTTCATCGAGGGCTAAGGGAATCGAAGCCGCAGAAGTATTACCATATTTTGCCAAATTACTAATCACTTTTTTCGGGGGAATATTTAATCGTTCTGCGACCGCATTTAAAATACGTTGATTGGCTTGATGGAGAATTAACCAATCAATTTGATCGACGGTTAAATTGGCTCTAAATAATGCTTTTTCAATGACTTCTGGAACCTTTTTTACCGCAAATTTATAGATTTCTTGACCATTCATCGTAATCGGGTTATAGGTTCCTTGACCAATCGTAATTCCGGTTAATATTTCCTGTGGTTCGGGTCGATAGGATAAATTTAAAGACTGATTTTGCCTACCATCACTTCTAATTTCAAATCCTAATAAGCGATCGTGTTCATCCGCTTGTAAAACCACCGCCCCGGCCCCATCTCCAAATAAAATACAAGTTCTGCGATCTGACCAATCAACCCAACGGGAGAGAATATCCGCCCCAATTAAAAGAACATTTTGATAGACTCCAGTGCGAATAAATTGGGAGGCGGTGACTAACCCAAATACAAACCCCGAACAGGCGGCGGTCATATCAAAAGCCACCGCTTTAGTTGCACCTAATTGATATTGAATAAAACTAGCACTGCCAAACAGATCATCAGCCGTGGATGTAGCTAAGATAATCAAATCAATATCCGCCGGGTCAATTGCTGCCATGGCGATCGCATTTTGAGCCGCCGCTATTGCTAATTGACTCAACGACGTATCAGGGTCAGCTAAACGTCGCTGAGTAATTCCGGTGCGAGAAGTAATCCATTCATCGGAGGTTTCGACCCGTTCAGAGAGTCCATGATTATCCAGTAAAACCGAGGGTGTAGCCGATCCGCAACCCGTAATTGAAATGCCTGTTGTTATCATTGTTTCTGTTCCGGTGTTCCCTGTTCCCTATTCCCTGAAATAGCGATTAACCACTGATCACCTTTTCATCCGGTTGAGGGTGTTTTTGATATTGGGATTGAATCCTTTCTAGGACTTGGTTATCGATCGCTTCTTTGGCCAAACGAACCGCATTCGCAATCGTTGCCGCTTTAGAAGATCCATGACTAATAATGCAAACCCCCGCCACCCCAAGGAGTAAGGCGCCCCCATGTTCAACATGATCCACCCGTTGTTTAAACCGCATTAAACTGGGTTTAAGCAGAGTAGTCCCTAATTTAGCCTGTAATCCAGAGGTTAATTCCTCCTTGAGCATTTGTAAAACCGCTTCTCCAACTCCTTCAGCAAATTTCAAAAGCACATTCCCCACGAAACCATCGCAGACAATCACATCAAATTTCCCCGTCAGGACATCCCGCCCTTCAGCGTTTCCATTAAAGGCAATTTCAGGATGATTTTCTAGGAGTTGATAGGTACGAATGGCCAGATCATTGCCCTTACAGGATTCTTCACCAATATTGAGTAACCCCACTTTGGGTTCAGAAGTTCCCAGAACATAACGACTGTAAATCGAGCCCATTACAGCAAACTGTTCTAAAAATTTGGGCCGACAATCGACATTCGCCCCCACATCTAACACCAAAACCGGGGAATCAGGCTTCATGGTGGGTAAAACGGCCCCGATCGCCGGGCGATCAATCCCCGGTAGGCGTCCTAAACGCAACAGAGCCGAGGCCATGGCTGCACCGGAATGACCCGCCGAGACGACAGCATCGGCTTTTTTTTGCCTAACTAGATTCATAGCCACGTTAATCGAAGCTTTGGGTTTGCGTTTTAACGCACTCAAGGCTTCTTCGTGCATTTCGATCATGCCTTCAGCCGGAATAATTTGAGACAGAGGGAGCTTGCTATGGTGGTGTTTGAGGGCTGCTTCAATTTGATCGGGGTCGCCAACCAACAAGACTTCTACATCCCATTTTTCCTGTGCCATTAGCGCTCCAGCAACGATGTCGGCAGGAGCATGATCTCCGCCCATAGCGTCAATTGCAATTCGTGCGCGAGTTGAACTCATTGACCAACTTTTGAGAAACCTTCAGGATTTTACCAAAAAAACGGCTCTAAAGCCCTGTCTTTTCCTCGCGAATACGGGGGATGGCTTTTTAATTGGCGTGATCGAGTCAATCTTGATCTGGTGCTGGCACGATCAACGGCATAATAAATGAATCAGGACTTACGCTATTACGCTATATGTAGCGCATAGAAAAATTGATATTTTATGATGTCATTTTCCCCTACTTTCAACAATAGCCATGAACAATATAGAAAAAATTGGGGGAGTTTTAAAGGAGGGTGTTAGGAAATATAGCAATCTTAAATAGGTTGTAACACTTTAATACTGATATGAAACAACCCTAAGTATTATCCGGTGTTCCTAGCCCCCCGTGCACGGGGGGTTGTTCCCTGTTACCTGTTTGCTATATAATTAATTAAAGAATAGAACAATTGTTGGATGATGATAAAACCATGAATAAAACCCCTAGAATTTTTATTCCCCCAGAAGTCAGAAAATATGTATTTGGACGGGACAATTATCAGTGTAAGAGTTGTGGTAAAATGGAAAATGAAGCTCAACTAACTGTTGATCATATTATTCCCTTAGCCAAGGGAGGATCTAACGATATTAGTAATTTACAAACCTTGTGTTTTCAATGTAATCAAACAAAGAAAGCCGATCTTGATCCCCGTTTCAAACGGCACTTCACAAATTGAAAATTTATTCCATGATCCCAAAAATGATAAAATAGTAGATGCAGACTACAAAAGTCGTGATTTGAACTTGTAAAGATGATAAATCCGCTTAGAAAAAAACTGCACTACTTAGTGGATCAGATCTCCGAAGAAGACTTAGGAAAAGCATGGAAATCCTTACAAATCCTAATTTATGATACCTATATGCTCAAAGCCATTCAAGAAGCTAAGGAAAATCTCAGACCAGGGGATTCCTTAACCTATGATGAAGCCTTGCAAATGCTAAATTTTGAGTATAATCGATCTACCACTACCCATCCAGAACATCCTACCTATCGTCCCATGCCAAAAGTGAATGAGTAAATAAATAACCCTGTCGTGACTCTCGATGTTCGCTATGGTCGTTCTTTTGTCCATGATCTGATGAACTTAGAAGCATCAGCTTATTCTAGGGTCTATCATTTTGTGTTTTTGGAATTTAAAAATGTTAACAATATCAAAGATTTACCGGAACTTAAATCTTTAGGTTCCAGTGCTATTTTTTATAGATTTACTTTAGAAAATCATTTAATCGGAATTGAAGTCACCGGTCAAATTGTTAAATTTGTCCGTATTTTACCGAAACCGCGTCTATAAAGTAGGAGGATTCTTGATTCGGGGTTTTGCACCCGTTTCTTTGGTAAGATGGGTAACACCTGATCTGTTCATCTGGGAGTAGAGAATCGCATGAGTCGGGGAGACGGTCGAAAGCTGAAACTCATGGTCGTCGATGACGAACCAGACAACTTAGATTTGTTGTTTCGGACATTTCGCCGGGACTTCCAAGTGTTCAAGGCCGACAGCGCCCTCAAAGCTCTGCAAATTCTCGACGACGAGGGTGAAATGGCTGTGATTATTTCTGATCAACGAATGCCAGAAATGAACGGAACCGAATTTCTCGGTAAAACCGTCGAACGTTTTCCAGACACCATTCGGATTCTGTTAACCGGATATACGGATGTCGAAGACCTTGTGGAAGCGATTAACTCTGGCCAAGTTTTCAAATATATCACCAAACCTTGGAATCCCGAAGAACTCAAGTCTGTAATTCAACAAGCTTCGGAAACATACAAATTCTTCAAACAACGGACAAACACCCTGCGGCGCGCCCTGCGTCGGGAATCTCTCTATAACGATGTCGTCAGCGCCCTGCGAGAGTCCCTAGACCACTCCAGTATGCTCCAGACGATTGTTCGTACCCTGGGAGAAACCTTTAATGCCACGGGCTGCTGTATTCGCTCTGCCGAAGCGGGGAAACTTTCTGCTCAAACTTTTTCTTATGGGGGAGAAACAGAGAATGTCCAAACTTGGTTATCTCAACTCGAAACCTCAATGCAAGGGGTCTTAGAAAGTCGAGAAATTAAAATTCAACAGAGAGAAAACTCCAACCCAGTCAGTCAAATCGTTTTGCCCCTGACCTATCAACATGATTTACTGGCGGTTTTAGCCATTTATCAAGAAAACAGTCCCTCTCCTTGGTCAGAGGATGATATTCAACTGTTAGAAGTAGTTTCCGAACAAGCCTCCTTAGCACTGTCCCAAGCCAAACTCTATCAACGCACGCTAGAATTAGCCGAACAGATGCAAAATGAACTCAAGGTCGCCAGCCAAATTCAAAATAATCTCCTGCGTCAAAGTTGGCCAGAGTTTGAGACCCTGCGAGTACAAGCCTGTTGTCATCCGGCTAGGGAAGTCGGGGGAGATTTCTTTGAAGTCTTTACCCATCCCCAAGGAGATATTTGGGTAGGTTTGGGAGATGTATCGGGTAAAGGAGTTCCGGCGGCCCTATTTATGGCTAGTGCGATTTCCGTCATGCGTCGGGAGCTTTCCGTGGAAACTTCCCCAGAACCCGATCAAGTCATGCAAAATCTGAATAGCATTTTGTCGGATGATTTAGTCAGTAATAATCACTTTATTACGATGGTTGTGGCTCGTTACACCCCCTCTACGGGACATTTAGCCTATGCCAATGCCGGACATATTTATCCATTGGTTTGGTCAAGGCTGAATAGTAACCTGGGGGAAAATCACCCGCATCTATCTGTTCCCGTCGAACCTTTGTTTCTCAAGACCCGTGGGATTCCTTTAGGAATTCTTCCCGTCTGGAGAGGCAAAGGAGACAGTCTCACCCTGAATCCAGGTGATATATTTTTAGTCACCAGTGATGGGATTACTGAAGCTACAGTGGTGCAAGAAACAAGCGATGGCAGTCCTGCCATTCGTTCAATGTTGCAACAGGAGGGACTTTGGAAGTTACTCCAACAGCAAGAAAAACTAAATTTAGATGGCTTATTAGCCGCTATCCGAGAACATAATCCCGTTCAGGAAGATGATCAGACTATACTCTCTCTGGAGGTTTTGTTGACCGATGAAAACTGAGCTTCAAGTGCCGAGCGATATTAGGTTTTTAACCATCGTTGAAAACTGGTTATTGAGCAGTTTGGAAGTCGAGCTAGGAGATCACGTCGATTGGCCCCGTCAGTCAAATCGGTTTCGCCTTGTCCTTGCAGAAGCTTACTCCAACGTCATCCGTCATGCTCACCGCGATCAACCCCATCTTCCTGTGATGGTTCGTTTAGAATTACAAGAACGAGATATTTCCTTAGAAATTTGGGATCACGGTACTGGTTATGAAGTCGATAATTATAATCCACCCAAACCACAAGATAAACAAGAAAATGGTTATGGTTGGTTAATTATGAATCGATTAATGGATCGAGTGGATTATTCTTTACGAATTGAAGGTGGCAATTGTTTAAAATTACAAGCGAGTTTACCCGATAAAAACCCGAAAGCATAGGCACTGATTCAATATAGACAGGAGACAGGAGGAATCTTAAACTTTCTCCTGCTATATATAACCATGATGAATTCACCAATTAACACCAATCTAGTTAAACAAAAAGCCCTAGATTTGGGATTTCATCAAGTTGGGATTGCGGCAATTACTGAAACCGAACAAAACCGTCAACACCTACAATCTTGGTTAGATCAAGGATATGCGGCGGATATGGCTTGGATGAATAGCCCCAAACGCCAAAATATTCGTGAATTAATGCCAGAAGTTGCATCGGTTATTTGTGTAGCACTCAACTATTATACCCCCGATCAAGCACCCGATAATCCCGAATTGGGTAAAATTTCTCGTTATGCCCGGGGACGAGATTATCATAAGGTTTTACATAAAAAATTAAAGACTTTTTCCGAATGGTTACAACAACAAGCAACAGGAATTCAAGCTAGATATTATGCCGATACCGGGCCAATTCAAGATAAAGTTTGGGCAGAAAAAGCCGGAATTGGATGGATTTCTAAAAATAGTAATCTGATTACCACAAAATACGGATCTTGGGTATTTTTAGGGGAAATTTTAACTAATTTAATTCTAACTCCCGATATTCCCCATACTCAACATTGTGGGACTTGTACCCGATGTTTAGAAGCCTGTCCCACGGGGGCAATTACTCAACCATTTGTGGTAGATGCTAACCGTTGTATTGCCTATCATACCATCGAAAATCGGGCAGAAACCTTACCAGAAAATATTAGCAAAAATTTAAACGGTTGGGTCGCCGGATGTGATATTTGTCAAGAAGTTTGTCCTTGGAATCAACGTTTTGCCCAGGAAACTGATGTTCCAGAATTTCAGCCCTATCCTGAAAATATTGCTCCTAAATTAACCGAATTAGCCGAACTTTCTGAAACCGAATGGGATCAACGATTTCGCGCTTCTGCTTTACGACGAATTAAACCGCAAATGTGGCGTCGGAATGCGCGAGCAAATTTGGATTATTAATACAAAAAAAATCGGAGAAAATTGGGGACTCAATTTGAGTCCCTAATTTTGTTTGTAGGGGGATTTAGGGGGATCGACCAAACGTCTGTAATCACCAGTTTTCGACTTATTTACTATTAATTCGACGCAAGGTTAATACATCGCTGATATTTTTGATTTGGGTACAAGTGCGTTCAAACTGTTCGCGATCGCAAATTTCAATTCCCAATTCAATTAACGCCGGAGCATCGGGAAAAGTCTTAACTTGGGCACTACAAACATTAATATTATTATCTTTCAAACGGGATAAAATATCATTCAAAACCCCCACTCGATCCAATACTTCAATACAAATATTTACCCCATAAGTTTGAGGACGTCCGCCCTGTTGATAGTTAGGATTCCAACTCAAAGGAACGAATCTTTCTCCCTCCACGGTTAAGGTATTAGAACACCCTTGTTGATGAATGGAAATCCCTTTTGTGCGGGTGACAACCCCAATAATCGGTTCCCCTGGAATTGGATTACAACATCCTGCAATATGATAAAGTAAACCTTCCACCCCCGTAATTGGAGAATTGCTGGGAGAAGAAGACGGAAGTTGAGAATAGGAAGGTAGGTGAGGAACCTGTAAAGAAGTGGTAGTCAGTTCTTGAGAAACCGTTTGAATTTGATTCTGGGATTTCGACACATCCCGCAAACGATTCACGACTAAATTTAAAGTGATTTCCCCATAACCTAATGCGGCTAATAAATCATCAACATTATGATAGTTAAAGCGCTTAGACACCGATAACATGGGTTCAGATTTGAGCAGGGATTCAAAGCCATTTTTCCCCATTTCTTTCTCTAATAATTCCCGTCCTCGGCCAATATTTTCATCCCGGTGCGATCGCTTATACCACTGACGAATCCGGTTTTTAGCCGTATTGGTTTTAACAAAATTCAACCAATCTAAACTGGGACGAATATTTTTCTGGGTTAATATTTCCACAATATCGCCATTTTTCAAGGGAGTATCTAAAGTCACAATTCGCTCATTGACTTTTGCTCCTTTACAATGATTCCCAACTTCACTATGAATCCGATAGGCAAAATCTACCGGGGTCGCCCCGTGAGTTAAGGCGATGACATCTCCTTCAGGGGTAAAGACATAAACATCATCAAACTCTAAATTACTTTTAACACTTTCCAGATATTCTGTAGCATCTTTTAAATCACTTTGCCACTCTAATAATTGCCGTAGCCAAGTAAATTTATCATCCATTCCGGTGACTTCACCCATATTGGAATTACCCTTTTCTTTATACTTCCAATGGGCGGCAATCCCATATTCAGCAATATGGTGCATTTCTACGGTACGAATTTGGATTTCAACGGCTCTTCCCGTATTACCAATTACCCCCGTATGTAAGGACTGATAGCGATTAGGTTTAGGCAATCCAATATAATCTTTAAAACGACCCGGAATCGGGCGGAAAGCATCATGAACAATTGCCAAAGTCCGATAACATTCTTCATTAGTTTCAACAATCACCCGTAAAGCGGCAATATCATAAATTTCATGGAACTGTTTCTGTCTTTGGTTCATTTTTTTATAAATGCCATACAGATGTTTAGGTCGTCCACTAACTTCATAACATTTAATTCCCGCTTTCTCTAGTCTGTCTCGTAAAACTTGAGCAAGTTGGGCTAATTTTTCTTCTCTAAATGCTCGGCGATCAAAAACTAATTCCTTAATATTTTTGTACGCTTCCGGTTCTAAATATTTAAAGGATAGATCTTCTAATTCCCATTTTAACCGACCGATACCTAAACGGTTAGCTAGGGGGGCAAAAATTTCGCGGGTTTCTAAGGCAATGCTACGCTGTTTATGTTCGGGTAAAAAGTCTAAAGTTCGCATATTATGGAGTCGGTCAGCGAGTTTAACTACAATTACCCGAATATCTTTCGCCATGGCTAAAAACATCCGCCGGAAGTTCTCCGCTTGACGTTCTGTGGTATTAGAAAAATTAAATTTAGATAGTTTGGTGACGCCTTCGACTAAATGGCGAACTTCCGCCCCAAAATGCTGTTCTAGTTCTTCCGGGGTGACTTCGGTATCTTCAATAATGTCGTGGAGAAAACCCGCCGCCACCATCGCCGAATCCCCTCCTAAATAGCGCAATAAACCCGCTACGGCAATGGGATGATTAATATAGGGTTCTCCTGATTTGCGATACTGTCCCCGATGCAATTGATAGGCAAATTGAAACGCCCGCACAATTAAATCGCCGTTTTTTGAAACAGATGTATCAGATTTGACTAGATCTCCAGATATCTCCATACACTGTTGCAACCAATCGGGGATGCTACAATCATAGGAAAAGTCTTTTTTGGCAAGGGTTTTAATATTCATGATAGTTCCACCTAAAGGGTAATAATACTGATAAAACGATCAGATAACTAAAAGTTGTGTGCTTTTTTATACTTGTGTAAAGGATAAAGTCCCCAACGAGTGAAAGGGTTAAGTTTCACGGAATTGAATTGCACTTTATAGAAGAATAACACCTCTTAAGGTAGGCTTAATCTGCCTCTTAATCCATTTTTACAGCAGATGATCAACCGCCAATCTCTCTTAATATCAGGATTTGGTCTGGGGGGTAGCGGATCGGATTTAGCTAAAAACGGGCAAAAACCCGATCACAATACTTATTTATTATTTAATAATTGTAGACAAGTTTCTTAATAATAAGTTATTCTGAGAATATTTTGAAGTTAGGGGAAATCAAAGGTCTGTAATAGCATGAACACTCAATATCAAAATTTTTTCATTCGAGATTGGCAACCCCAGGATCGTCAGGAAGCGGTGGATTTAATTGATTCTGTTTTAACTGAATATGGCTTAGGTTGTGAACCTGATGGCGCGGATGTGGACGTTTATAAAGTGGAGAAATATTATCAACAGACTGGGGGAAAATTTTGGGTTATAGAACAGAATCAAAGATTAATCGGAACGGCTGGATTTTACCCAATTAAACGGGGAAATCTGGCGGTAGAAATTAGAAAAATGTATTTATTACCCGAAGCTAGAGGAAAGGGATTAGGAAAGTTTCTGTTATTACAATTAGAACAAACCATTAAACAAAAAGGGTTTAAGGAAATTTGGATCGAAACCGCATCGGTTTTAAACGAAGCGGTACAACTCTATGAACATTCTGGTTATGAACCTACAACGGGAGTCGAAACCAAACGTTGTGATTTGGTTTATAGAAAAATGGTTATATAAAAGATTGAGTCCTTCAGGACTCACTACGAGTTAGGATTAAATAGTTGGAAAATTTGCCGACAAAAGAGTTTTAATTTTTCCGCCGATTCGGGTTTGGGTTCCGTTTTGCCGACAAAATTCCAATTTTCAATGGTGGAGAGTTTCCACTGTTGTCCTTGATGGTCATATCCGGCGGCTTCAACACCAATGACCCGACGGGTTTGATCAATCGGATCGTGATAAAATCGAATTTCAATTAAAATGCAGCGACTTTGCAATAACCGACTCCGACCCGGGAAGTGGAAACCAATATCAATAGAATCAGGATCAACCAGTTCTCGCGTCTCTGGGTCATTTGTCCAGGGTTTGAGATCGACCCGGGCGTCGGGAAATTGAGTTTTAAATAAAGTCACAACCGATGCAATTTTGCTGGCAACCACCACGTTATTCGCCTGTTCAGCAGCATTCACGAACCTACTCTCCTTAAAAACAACTGTCTGAGTACCTGGAATTAACTTAGATTAACTATAGGTTATGGGTAATGGGGATCACGGATTTCAGAAGATTTCACGGATTTCACGGGTTTTAATCTATGTTAATCTGCGTCATCCGCTTAAATCCGTGATCGGGAATGGGTTTTCGGTAGTGGGTAAGATCAAGATTTCAGTTTGAGTATCAGTTTATCGAAAATTTGGGTTTAAAATCCCATATAATTTGATATAATTAGTAAAGTAGATTATTCCAAAAGTCTTTACAAAATTTAATATTGATTTAATTTTTACTATGACGACTTCAGAAATTTGTTCTGATTTGCCGAATGAGGGATATCAAGTGTTCCAGTCCCCAACCTGGGATGCACGATGGCAGATTAATCAATTTTTAGGAGTGATTCATGATCTGATCATGATTATTGATTGTGAACAGCAACAAATTCATGTTTTACCCACGAAGGCGTCTCCTAATTTATCTTCGGAATCGAACCCATTTTCTCGGGTTTTACAAGAGTTAAAAAATTGCCAGGAATCCTCTGAGTTTCCCCATCTAATTCAACAGGTGATCGAGACTCAAATAGCCCAAAATATTATTTATAAATGTGATCAGGATCGGTCAGATTATCAGATTTTAGTTGAGATTTATCCCCTATCAACAACAGAAGTTATAGCCGTAATTAAAGATCTAAGTCAATGTTCAACGGTGAAAGCAGTTCTGCAAAAAGTATCTGAAAAAACCCATTCCCCAACTCCAACTCCCACCCCCGTACTTCAAACAACTAAAGAATCCTTAAAAAAACAAATTGAAGAACGAAAACGGATTGAAACTCAACTTCAAGCTCGCAAAACCGAACTAGAAACATTAATGGATAATGCGGGGGATTCTATTGTTCGCCTGGATAAAAAATTACGCTATGTTTTTGTTAACCGTCGCACCGCTGTACTGATTCAAATTACTCAAGAAAAATTTATTGGAAAAACGAATTGGGAATTAGGAATTTCCGATCCGGTCGCTCAAGAATGGGATCAAAATTGTCAACAGGTATTAGATACAGGACAGCCTCAACAATTTGAGTTTGACTTAGAAACTTCCGAAGGACTGCGATCCTTTCAGACTTTAATTGTGCCGGAAATTCAACAGGGGGGAGAGGTTAAAACCCTCTTAGCAACTACACGGGATATTACCCAACAAAAACGCACCTTTGCGGAAACTCAGAAACAAAATCAATTTTTAAACCTATTAACCGAAATCACCTCAAAAATTAGGCAATCTTTAGAAATCAATTTAATTTTAAAAACCACCGTTGAGGAAGTACAGAAAGTTTTAAATGTTGATCGAGTGATCATGTTAAAATTAGATTCCCAGAGGGGAGGAACCGTAGTTCAAGAATCGGTTATACCCCAATGGTTATCCCTATTATCCCATAGAATTTATACCCCGGAATTAATCCCCTACCTGTCCGATGCTGCCGTACCGGATCGAGTGCTTATTTTTAGCGATTTGAGTCAAGAAAATTTAGATGCTTGCTATTTAGAATTAATGGAATTTTTCCAAGTTAAGGCGAGTTTAATTGTTCCGATTTGGTTAGAAAAAAAAGAAATTGATTCGATGATCACCCCACCCAAAAATCCAGAATCAACGAATGATTCCTCCAACCCTAAACCGAAATTATGGGGATTTATGATGGCCCATCAATGTGCAGAACCTCGCCAATGGGCAACCCTAGAAACTAACTTTTTAAAACAACTGGCTGATCAAGTCGGAATTGCCTTAAAACAGGCTCAATTAATTGCCGAATTAAAACAGGCTCATCAATGTTTATCCTGTCATTTTGATAATTCTCCCTTGGTGGTGATTGAATGGGATCAGCAACTCAAAATTAAACGCTGGTCATCCCAAGCTGAAAGGATTTTTGGTTGGACATCGGCGGAAGTTTTAGGTCAACAATGGTTTACCTTTCAAGAAGTTTTTGCCACAAATATCTTGCAAGTGAATCAAGAAATGATTCAACTGATTGATGGCACCAATAATCACCAAATTATTGAAGCTCAAAATCGCACTAAAGACGGCAGAGTGATTGATTGTGAGTGGTATAATTCCGTGGTTAGAGATGAAGGCGGGAATTTAGTTTCCCTTTTGTCCTTGGCGCAAAATGTCAGCGATCGCAAACAATCCGAAGAAGAATTACATCGAGTTAATCGAGCTTTAAGAACCATTAGCGACTGTAATCAAGTCTTAGTCAGAGCTACCACAGAAACCGAATTACTCCATGATGTTTGTCAGATTTTAATTAATATTGGAGGCTACCATTTTGCTTGGGTTGGTTATACCCAATATACCTCAGACAAACAAATTATTCCGATTGCTAAAGCCGGATTTGAAGCGGGCTATTTAGATAATTTAACCGTAACTTGGGATGACAGTGAATGGGGTCAGGGGCCTTCGGGAACCGCCGTTAGAACCGGGCAAACCTGTGTTTTTCAAAACTTTGAAACCAATGGCGATTATGCCCCCTGGAAACAACAGGCCCAAGAACGGGGTTATACCTCCTCCATTGCCCTGCCTTTAATCATGGCGACCGACTCTCACAACCAACATTTACAACCAAAATTGAACGGAGAGATTTCATCAATTCCCTTTGGCGTACTGAATTTATATTCCACTCAAACTAATGCCTTTGATCCAGCCGAAGTTAAATTACTCAAAGAATTAGTAGATGATATTGTCTATGGAATTATAGCATTAAGAATTAGAGCCTCCCATGCCGAAACCGAGAAAAAATTTCGCCAACTTGCTGAAAATATTGATGATGTTTTTTGGATTACCAATGCTTTAGGTAATCAGTTTATCTATGTGAGTCCTGCATATCAACAAATTTGGAATCGAAATGTTAACGCCCTCTATCAGAATTTCCCAGCCTTTATTAATACCATTCATCCCCAGGATCAAAATCGGGTTTTACGCGCCCGGCAAAATCCCGATGGTCGGGGATTTGATTTAGAATATCGCATCCTGCGTCCCGATGGCTCCTATCGTTGGATTTGGGATCGGGGATTTCCAATTTTGAATGAAACCGGAGAATTAGAGCGTCGGGGGGGAATTGCCAAAGATATTACCCATCGCAAAGAAACCGAACAATTATTGCAAAAAAATAATCAAGAATTAGAATTACGAGTCACTCAACGCACAACCGAATTAGAAACCGCCAATGAGCGCTTACAATTTGAACTGATGCAGCGCCATCGGACGGAATTTAAACTGCGAAAAAGTGAGGAACAATATCGCACCTTAGTTAAGAATTTTCCCGATGGAGCGGTGTTTTTAGTCGATCTGGATTTTCGTTATACCATTGCCGATGGTATGGGCTTAGTCCTCAAGGGATTATCTCGAAAAATATTAGAAGGAAAAACCATTTGGCAAGTTTTACCCCCAGCCCTATTAGAGATTGTTGAACCCCTATATCGGTCGGCTTTAGCTGGGGAAATAACAATTTCCGAAGTAGAATATGATGGACGAATTTATTATCATCAAGCCTTACCCGTTCGCAACGAACAGGAAGAAATTTTTGCGGGAATGGTGGTGATGCAAGATATTACCGAACGCAAACAAGCCGAAGCCGAACGAGATAAATTGATTGCTATTATTGAAGCCACGCCTGACCTTATTTGCTCGGCAAAACCTGGAGGAGAAGTGGTTTATTATAATCGGTCGGCTCGGCAAATTTTTGGATTAGATCCAGAGGAAAAAATCAGCAATCGATATATTCCTCAACATCATCCCCAATGGGCAGTTGAAATTATTGAAAATCAAGGATTGCCGGCGGCAATTCGAGACGGATCTTGGATCGGTGAAACCGCATTGACCAGCTATGATGGGCAAGAAATTCCCCTATCTCAATTGATTATTGCCCATAAAAATCAGGAAGGACAGGTGTATCTTTTATCTACGATGGCTCGGGATATTACCGAACAAAAACGAAGTCAAGCGAATTTGCTCGAAGCCGAAAGACGGTGGCGGAGTTTATTAGAAAATGTCCGGTTATTAGTAGTCGGATTAGATCGGAATGGGAAAGTTGAATATGTTAATCCCTTTTTATTGGAAGTCATGGGCTATACCCAAACGGAAGTTTTAGGAAAAAATTGGTTATCAGATTTTCAAGAAAATTCGGCTCAAAGGCTGAGTGCCTCAGACTTTGCAGAACTATTAGAATATGATTTTAAACCCTATAGTCAACAGTTGATTGAGACAAAATTAGGCGAGGAAAAAATTATTAGTTGGAATCATACCCTGTTAAAAGATTTACAAGGAAATGCGATCGGGATGATGAGTATTGGGGAGGATATTACCGAAAGATACGCTATTGAAAGAATGAAAGATGAATTTATTTCCGTGGTTAGCCATGAATTGAGAACTCCCTTAACTTCCATTCATGGCGGGTTAAATCTGTTATCGACAGGATTAATTAATCCCCAGTCCGAACGGGGAGTCCACGTTATGAAAATTGTCGCCGAAAGTGCCGAACGTTTAGTGAGATTGGTGAATGATATTTTAGAATTAGAACGGTTAGAATCGGGAAAAATTTTTCTAAATAAACAAGTTGTGAATGCGGCAGATTTACTTTTGCAGGCTACGGAACAAATGCAGGTTATGGCTAATCGAAGCGGGATTAATTTGGAGGTTAGTAGCAAAAGTTTACAATTCTATGCCGATCCTGATCGAGTATTACAAGTTTTAACTAATTTATTAAGTAACGCGATCAAATTTTCCGAGTCCCGGGGGGGTAATATTAAGTTGAGTGTGGAGACGGAACTTCCAGAAAATCTCGAAGAAATACCCAAGATTTTATTTAAAATTCAAGATCAAGGTCGGGGTATTCCTTCTGATAAAATTGAAAGAATATTTGAGCGTTTTCATCAAGTCGATGCCTCAGACTCTCGGAAAAAAGGTGGCACCGGGTTGGGTTTGGCCATTTGTCGTTCGATTGTTGAACAACATGGTGGGCAGATCTGGGTACGCAGTAAAGTAGATCAGGGTAGTTGTTTTTACTTCACCCTACCGATGGCAATATCAACAGAAGTGGATCATGACAACAAAACGAATTCTGATTATTGATGACGATGATGGGGTGCGGGAGATTATCCAAATGTGCCTGGAAGTTGCCGGGGGTTGGGAGGTCATAACCGCTTGCTGTGGGAGTGATGGATTGGATTTAGCTCAGAAAGCGCAACCGGATGCTATTCTCTTAGATGTGATGATGCCCGAGATGGATGGAGCCACCACCTTTAAGTATTTACAAGCTAATCCCGAAACCCAGCATATTCCCACGATTTTGTTAACTGCTAAGGCAAAAATGAGTGAAAAACAGCAATTTATTCAGTTAGGAGTAACGGGAGTGATTACTAAACCCTTTGAAGCCATGGATTTAGTGAATCAAATTCGTACCCTTCTGCAATGGACGGAGTGAACTGTAACAAATTATTGCAAAATCAGCATGGGAATTTTTTCTTCACAAAATCTTCAAATTTATTAGTTACAGTTCAACCATAGGCAATTGCTTTTTTTTAGGTTCAACTGTGTTCCATGTATTTAAACTCTAAAAGTCTAACTTCGGTTGACAACACCCCGACTTCGATTGATCCCCTTCCTGAATTCATCAAAAGTAAGTGTTCCATTGTTAGCTTTTCCACCTGTTCATCTTTAAATCAACCTTTTCACAGCCTTAGTCATTCGGGACAGGAAAATATGATTAACTCATCGGATCAAGAAAGGGAAAATCAGGGTGAGATGGATCATTCCTATGTAGAATTGACCATTGATGTTCTCCGTGCTCAAAACCGGGAATATATCCAAGCATTAAAGAATTTTTTAACGGTTTTGCCCAATCCTGGCTGGATTGAATTGGTTTTAATCAAGGCGATTTATCAACTTGCCGAAATTGATAGGGACGCTTGCAGTTGGGTTTTGGATCATTCTTCCTATTTGATGCCGGAGTTGGATGTCAACAATTATGCGGTGCAATCGGTTTGTTTTAAACTCCAATCCCAGGGATTTATTTTCAATCAAGATTTTTGGTTTGCAGCCCCTTTGCAACTCGAACTCACGAAAAATGCTGAACTGGAATTATGGCAGGATGTTTCTATCGGCGATCGCTTAATTATAGAAGAAATTTTGAAAATTCATGACTCCTAAATTGTATTTTTCATCAGGGTTTAAATCCAGTTCTAATCTTGAATTTCTTGAATTTTTTTAATTGTTATTATTTCCAATCCTGACTTTGAGGAAGTTAATTATGTCTAACGTGATTTGTCCCTGCTGTTCATCTACACTCCTGCGCCATATTCGCCACACAGGAGTTTATTGGTATTGTAGTCGTTGCCATGAAGAAATGCCTGATTTGTCCCTGAATCCTATAGAAAAAGAGAAATATAAGGAAATTGTTCCATTATCTTCGGTGAAAGAATTGCCAAATTTTAAGTTTAATTATATTTGTTGAATCAATCGAAAGAATTTGTTAAAAATTGCTAGTTCAGCCTGATTTAATGTTACAACCTATTTAGGGTTGCTATAATCTTCAACTGATCTTTCCCTTCTCCATCGAAAGTTCCATGACAGATAGAGCAAAATTTGTTAAAATTCCCATGTTAATGGAATCAATTCCAAAACACAAAAGTCAATTAAATTTTAATTAGGAGAAAAAATGGCTGATAACAGACTTCGTAACTTTTTAATTGGTGCCGGAATTGCCACTGCGGGTGCTATTGGAACTAAAGTCGCCGTTGATTATTTTCGGAACAAGGGCAAAGAAGAAGTAGTAGATGCAAGTCAAGGAGATGCGATCGCCGCTTCTCCAGAACAAGTCAGTTATGCTGTAGTTCAACCCAGTGAAGTCCAGACCTTTTTAGATACCAGTTTTGGCGAACCCGGTCGTTATGTTCCCCTTCGAGAACCCAAAGTTTTTGATTATCAAGATCAACAATATATGGTGATTTGGGCCGAAGATAATAAAAACAAAAAAAATCAAATGATGGCCTTCCAATATACTGATACTGGCCGGAAAATGATTGCCAGTGTCGGCTATACTTCTGCAAAAACCGATTATAACCTTCCCGGCCTGGATAGTACCCCCTTTGCGGTGGAAGTCAATGGTCAAAAATTAACCTCTGGTAAAGGAGAAACAGGCGGCAGTAACGACGTCGATTTTGTTCTAGCTTAATTATTCCTTTGTAGAGACGTGCCACGGCGCGTCTCTCTATCTTGAGACTCTCTTAGGACTTAAACAAAAATAAGGAGCCAAATGGAGTAAAATGACTTCCAAAGATCGACTGACTCAAGAACTCAAAAACCTTCCCGATCAACTCATTGATCAAGTTTTAGATTACATTACTTTCATCAAATATCGTCATTTTTTACGGTTGGAGAAACAACCGGAGTTAAGAGCAAATTTAGACGAAGACTGGTGGGATAATTTGTCTCAATTTACGCCTGATTTTCTCAATGACCGAGAACAGCCTGAACTCCCTCCGCGAGAGGATATTTTTCAATGAAGTATCTGCTAGATACGAATATTTGTATCTACATTATCAAACAGAAGCCAATATCAGTAAAGCAGCGTTTTCAATCTTTTGATATCTCTGATATGGGCATTTCTATTGTCACCCTTGGGGAACTTGAGTATGGGGCAGCAAAAAGTCAGAATCCCTCACGCAACCGCCAGACTTTAGCTATATTTTGCGCTCCCTTCGAGATCGTGGGTTTAAATCCAGAAGATGCGCGAATTTTTGGCAATATTCGGGCTGATTTAGAGAAACGGGGGCAACCCATTGGTAGTTATGATTTGCTGATTGCGGCCCAAGCTCTTAGTCGCGGTCTGACGGTGGTGACAAATAATGTGAAGGAGTTCAGCCGGATCAACAATCTAGGGGTTGAAAACTGGGTAGAGTAGATTTTCTGGGGGAATAGGAGCATTCTACCTGACCGGACTCGAACCCGCAGGACATTTTAACCCTACTGAATGGGATAAAATAGCAACAATATTTCCACCCTGCCCAGTGCCATGAACGAACAACGCCTACAGGCCCATCTGTCCCTAATTCAAGAACTCCTCGACTGTCCCAGTGGGGAAGAAAACCAAATCCTCAACCAACACCCGGAACTGATTGATGGGGCATTTGTGCAGGTGTGCGAACAGGTGGCAGAAGAATTGCAGAGTGACGGACAAGAGAATAACGCGGGTTTTCTGCGAAATCTGGCGCAACAGTTGGGGGCGTTTTTGGCGAGGCAGGGGACTGGCGGAAATCAGCAAGAAGTATTACAACAGTTTTGGCAACAACTGCTCAATGCCGAAATGGAAAGCGGGGGGAATGAGGTCGCAGTCCATCAGGTGATGCGGCAAAATATGGGGTTGATTGTTCCCAACCTGGGGGATACCATTGTCCAGTCAATACCAGGACTTCTAGCTCAGTATCCCGACCAACCCGAAAGAGCGGCAGGCTTAGTACAAGATACCTGCATCAGTATTCAACAATTCCCCTATGGTCGGTATGCAGAAGCCTTAGAGATTGCCATTCGCGGCTATGGGGTGGTGCTGGAACTGCGGGCGGATAACCCGGAAAAACGGGCGCAAACCCTGACTAACCTCGGAAATGCCCGCCTCACCCAAGCCGAGATGGGCATCAACCCCGCCGCCAATCTCGATAGGGCGATCGCTGCCTACGATGAAGCCACAGAAATTAGGCGGCGGTTGGAGTTGGAAAAAGACCTCTCCACTACCCTGACCAACCTTGGAAATGCCCGCAGCACCCAAGCCGAGATGGGCATCAACCCCGCCGCCAATCTCGATAGGGCGATCGCTGCCTACGATGAAGCCACAGAAATTAGGCGGCGGTTGAAGTTAGAAAAAGACCTCTCCTCTACCCTGAATAACCTCGGAAATGCCCGCAGCACCCAAGCCCTTATGGGCATCAACCCCAACGCCAATCTCGAAAGTGCGATCGCCGCCTACGATGAAGCCGCAGGGATTCGGCGGGAGTTGGGGTTAGAAAAAGACTTCTCCCAAACCCTGGCTAACCTTGGTTCTGCCCGCCTCACCCAAGCTAATATGGGCATCAACCCGGACGCCAATCTCGAAAGTGCGATCGCTGCCTACGATGAAGCGGCAGAAATTATGCGGCGGTTGAAGTTAGAAAAAGACCTCTCCGGAACCCTGACTAACCTCGGAAATGCCCGCCGCACCCAAGCCCAGATGGGCATCAACCCCGCCGCCAATCTCGATAGGGCGATCGCTGCCTACGATGAAGCCGCAGGAATTAGGCGGCGGTTGGAGTTAGCCCGCGACTTAGCAGGAACTTTGAATAACTTTGGTTTTGCCTACAAAGCTCAATCTCGCCTAGCCGGGAACAGTTCCACCCAGAAACAACAAGCCCTAGAAAATGCCTACCGTAGCTTTCAAGAAGCCCTGGAACGGGTGGAATATCTGCGGGGGGAAATTGGTGCGGATAGTGAGGGCTATAAACGCAACTTTAATGAGGAATGGAACCGAGTTTATCGCGGCATGGTGGAAGTCTGCCTAGAGTTGGGTCGATACCAGGATGCGATTGAATATGTAGACCGCAGCAAAGCCCGCAACTTAGTGGAACTCATCGCCACCCGTGACGCATATCCGGGGCGCGTGATGCCCGATAACGACCGCCAACAGTTGCAGCAACTCAAAATCGCCATTGCTCAAGCAGAACGTCGCATCCAAGACGGGGAGAACCCCGACCCGACCCACCTCAACCAACTGCGGCAACAAAAGCGGCAACAAAAGCGGCAACTCGAACCCTACAAACCCCTGCATTTCCAGGGGATGCAAGAGTTACTGGATAAAGAAACCGCCATCCTGGAATGGTACATCCTACCCGATAAGTTTCTGACCTTCACCCTAATGCCTGATCCCCCCCTAACCTCCCATTCAGAAGGGGGGGAACAAGAGGCAGACCCCTCAGAACCCCCTTTTTTAAGGGGGGCAGGGGGGATCAAAATCTGGCAATCTTCAAAAGAAGACCTAGATAAACTCATCGACTGGACAACTCAATACCTCAGCGACTACTACAGCAACAAAACTCAATGGCACGATAACCTCTCTCAACGGCTAGAAACCCTCGCCAAAATCCTCCACCTGCCAGAAATTCTGCAAAACCTCTTTAAAGAATTCCCCAACTGTAAAAAACTCATTCTCATCCCCCACCGTTATCTGCACCTGTTCCCCCTCCATGCCCTACCCATTCCCACAGGGGAAAGTGAGGTAAAATTCCTACAGGAATTATTTGAAAAAGGTGTTACCTACGCCCCCAACTGTCAACTCCTGCAACAAGCCCAAACCCGCCACCGTCCGAATTTTAAACGCTTGTTTGCCGTCCAAAACCCCACCAACAACCTCAGTTTTGCTGATTTGGAAGTGGAAACCATTGGCGGTCTTTTCCTCCTCGACCCCAACAGTCTCCAAAAACACAACGCCACAAAAGCCAACTTCCTCGCCAAAGACCTCCGCCAAACCCATCACCTTTTCTTCTCCTGTCACGCAGGCTTTAACCTTGATTCTCCCTTGGATTCTGGCTTGCAACTCGCTGATGGCATCCTCACCCTAGAGGAAATTATCGCCTCCCTCAACCTGAGTCAGTGCAGCCTCGTTACCCTCTCCGCCTGCGAAACCGGACAAGTGGCCATTGATACCACCGACGAATATATCAGCCTCTCCAGTGGCTTCATCCTGGCGGGTAGTCCTAGCGTCCTGGTTAGTCTCTGGTCAGTTAACCAAGTTTCCACCGCCCTACTGCTGATTAAAACCTACGAAACCCTCCAAAACCACCCCGGACAACTCGCCATCGCCCTCAAAACCGCTCAAATCTGGCTCCGGGATACCACCGTTAAGGGGTTTCAAGACTGGGTGCGAGAATGCCAGCTATTAGTAGGAGGAGATTGGCAAAAACATTTAGCCGAATTTTTCCAAAAACTAGGGCAAAATGAAAAGGGGGTAAATGACCGCCCCTATCAGTCTCCCTATCACTGGGCGGCATTCTGTATAGTTGGACAAGGAGAACAAAAAATGGCAAGCGATAGCGATAAAATTCAAGCCTTTACTGATTTATTGAGCAATGATCTTTTAGCTGACTATTTGCCAGATTTAGAGGAATTAAAACCCCAAGTGGGTGATGATGATGAAAAAAATGCAGAAGCGATTGAACAATGGTTAAATACTGATCAGCGTCAGTCAATCTTAACAGCTTATCAGGAACAATTAAAATCTATCACCTCTATTAATCCCCTCCTGGGAGTCACCGGAGAAAAAGGAATCGGTGGCAGTAAAGCTAATCATAAAACTCCCAATTTATCCCTAAAAGAACTGATTGAAAACACCACAAAAGATAATACAAATTTGCATAAAAATCCAGAAGAAAAACCCCCACAGTCTTGATGAAAAATATCACCTTTAGCTGCTTCGCTTTCCACCTGCAACAACGCCTTGACGATCCCCCCGATGTCCCTAATCCGAAGGCAGATAGTCTCTGGAAAAGTTTAACATTTCTCCCCTTTCCTGAACTCGAAAATATCAAGTCTCAACCCGATGGGGAAGTTGAGTTAACAGCAATTCCGACTAATTTCGGGTTTAAGTTGGAGGGAAATTTGCAAGGGTTTCTCCTGAATGATACCTATTGTGTGGATATTACCCTCAAGCCGGAAGGGGAAAATGTAGAAATTGAAGTTGAACAACTTTCGGCTTTTCAACCCAAGGTTTTCCTGAATCAAATTAAAGCCGATTTAGGCAAAGTTTTAACTATACATGGGGAACAAAATTATTGGATAACATCAAAACCAAAACTTGAAGAAGCGGAAAAATGGGCAAATGCTTTATGTGCGAGGACGTCATTTAATCCACAATTTATTGATCAGTTGGAATTGTTTAATTGTCCCTGTTTTCTGTTTGAAGCCGGGGATTTAACGATTATTATTTCTTTAGCAAAACCCAAACAGTTAGATTTAAAAAAAGCTAATGATAACTATGACTGGTTGAGGGATTTATTTTGGTGTCAAAAAAAGATTGTGGCGACCTACCAGAAGGCAAAAGAGTCTTATCAAAAAGCGAGGGAACTCTATAGTAAATTAGAGAAGAACGTGCCAAAATTCTATATAATTTCTAAGAAAACTCCAGAACAACGGCTAGATAGCCTAGATACAATGGTTCAGGAAATTCCCCAAGATTTATTATCTTATAATTGTTGTTTGCGGGATTTAAAAACTCATTATACCACAATTAAAACTAATTCTGATAATTTTAAAACCTGTTTGAGTTCTTTACTAGAGGCGGGAAATAAGCTGGAGGTGTGGTCACGTTTAGCTGAAAAAACCTATCCTCTTTATCTGCGCCAAATCGAGACTTATTTGGAGTATTTGGAACCAGGAAAAGATTTATTTAGTGATTTGATTAATACAATTAGGGCCAGGACGGAAATTGAACAGGCGAAAAGCAACCAAGATTTGCAAGACCATATTCAATCTATTGGTGTGGGAATTGCAGCCGGGGCGATAATTGCTTCTACATCGGGTTTGATGACAGCACCCTGGAGTCCTCCCACACGCGATAACTGGATGAAATCCTTTCCCCTTCCCCCTTTTATTATCGCCCTGCTTTTCAGTGCATTCTGTTCTTGGGGTGCATGGAAGTTAATGAAATGGCGAATTGAGAGTCAGAGAAAGCGATCGCTAAAACCTACCTCACAAAAACCCGCTCTTAAAAAAGAGTGAAATTCTACCTAGCCGGACTCGAACCCGGAGGACATTGGATAACAGTACCATTAAGGAAATCTTGCATACTCTATTTATTTAATATTTATTTAATAAAATGAAACATCAAAAATTACCGGAGATTATAGAATTTATTAAAAAATGGTTTAAAACCCATTATTCTGAACAGGTTGTTCAAATTATTTTATATGGTTCTCAAGCTAGGGGGGAAGCTAAACCTGATTCAGATATTGACTTACTGATTGTGATGAAATCCGCGTTTAATTACTCTGATGAAATCAAAAAAACCAGTGAGTTTATTCAAGAATTATCCTTAAAATATGATACGGTTATCTCCCGTGCTTTTGTCTCTGAGCAGCGTTTTAATCAAGAAAAAAGTCCATTTATTTTGAATGTTCATCGGGAAGGAATTGTTCTATGAGTGATGAACAAAAATTACTACTAGAAAAAGCTAAACGGAGTCTAATGGGTGCAGATTTATTGGTGGAAAATAATCTAGCAGAACTGGCAACGTCCCGTGCTTATTATGCAATGTTTTATATTGCTTCTGCCTTTTTGTTGGCAAAAAACTTAAGTTTTTCTAGCCATTCTGCTGTGATTAGTGCTTTCGGTCGAGAATTTGCCAAGGACAATCAAAAATTTCGAGAATTTCACAGGGCTCTAATTGATGCACAGGATATGCGAAACCGGAGTGATTATGATTTAGATGTTAACATTACCACATCTGAAGCTAAACAACAAATTGATATTGCTAAACAATTTATGAATTTTTGGGAAACTTATCAGGGGAATTAAATAGATCAAGCCAAACAACAACGCGCCGATGGACAAGCTACTTTAAGTTATACAGAGAACTCCTACCTGACTGGACTCGAACCCGCAGGACATTTTAACCCTTCTCCGGGTACGGGAGTTGGGGACAAAGCCGGGGGTTCGGTGGAAGGTTGATCGGTTTTGCAAATATTAGCTAAAGCCATTACACCGCCTGCTGTGTGGCTGACGGTCACGACACCTGCATAACTAGGGAGTCCGTCTTGTCTAGCCGCCGCCGTCATCAATACGGTTTCCGCATATTGACCTTCGGTATTCACGCTATAGCGATATTCTCCGGTGTCTAAATTTGCATTCAAAGATAACCCTTGAATAGAGTTCGCAAACTTACCATTGGCTTGATAATAAGCCTGTTGTCCTGTGGTCATAGTTTGCATGACAAATTCGGCTTTATTGCTTTCATCAAATTTCGGTAAGGACAAATTCAGAGAACAACTCGTTAACAGGACAGGAGCAACGAGGAGAACTCCCGAAAGCCATTTTATTAAAGACTTATCCATATTTACCTTAACCTGTAATCACCGGGTATAATGTTTGTTATTCCCATCTACAGGGTAAAACTAGAGGATTCCTGAAATTCAACTCGACTTGGAATTGACCTGAATATGCCTCATACAATCGATCCCCATAATTTTATGAATAACATTGTTTTGCTGTTAAGTGCAACAATTGATATTAAGGGAATGCCAAAGGCTTATCCTGCTGACCCAGAAACCCGTCAAGAGGATTATTTTCATACTTTGAAATATTATATTAATCATCATCCTAAAATTCAAAAAATTTTATTCGTTGAAAATTCAGGATGGTCTTTAGCAAGAGTCCAAGAAGCAACCTTAGAAAACCCTTATAATAAAGACATTGAATTTATTTCTATCAATAGTAATACCTTCCCTCGTTCTTATGGCAAAGGATATGGAGAAATTTCTTTAATTGATCAAGGATTTAAACAGTCTGAATTAATTCAAAAAGCTAATTGTGTTGCCAAAATCACCGGACGAATTAAGCTATTAAATTTAACAGAAATTCTTGAAAGTGTACCTGCTTCTTATGACTGTCTATATGATGTCAAAGATCAAGGATGGGTCATCAAAAAATATCTATTTCAAGAAACAACAGCATCTCCTTATGTTGACACTCGATTTTTAGTCTTTAAAAAAGAATTTTATTTAAAATATTTTCAACCTTTACTCTATAATCATCAAAACGGATGTTTTTATATGGAAAGTAAAATTTATCAAGGAATTCAATCGGCAAAACCAGACCAGAAGTTGATAGAACGTTTCCCAATAGAACCTGAATTTTATGGCATTGCAGGTCATTTTCAAGGAAAAGATTATAATAGTCCAGTGGAGAAATTCAAGTTCAATATTCGGTTTCTGGGTCGTAAAGTTGCTCCTTGGATTCACTTATAAGTACCTAAACAAAATTAATTACACATCCTCTACCGTGTTTCCTGTTCCCTATTCCCTATTCCCTGCTATATAAACTTCTAAAGTCGTAACTCGGTTGGGTGTTTCTGACACACTCACCCGCATAATTTGGATATGATTATCAATGGGAATGCGTGAAAAATATAAACACATTTCCTCCGTAGTTCCATGGGGACATAAGGGATGATCATTAACAATTTCGGGTAACTGTTTTGCCCAAATTTGTAATTGATTTTCCATTTCTACCATATCCAACCCATACAAATCTTCAGGATGTCTAACTGCTTGCAATTCTAAGCTAATTTCAAAATTATGGAAATGGCAATCTTTCCAAATCGGCGGATTAAAATGTTGACGGTGTAAAGTGGTTTTAATGGTATAATTAAAGGTTAAGGATTCTCGATATATCTGTTCATTCACCCCAACAATATTCCGATAAGGAATAGTTTGTTTTTCTAGCCATTCTGGAGGATAGTGGGAACGGAATTCTGGTTTCATAGTTATAACAGGTAATGGGTAATGGGTAATGGGTAAAGAAATAGGTTAATTTTCTATCTGAAGGAAATAATTTTCAAGGCTTAATAATTTGGAAAAAAGGTCTGGATATAGCTAAAATATGATTGCTTTTATTAGAACAATCGAAAAACAAATTACCATTACCCATTACCCATTACCTAATCTTAAATTAAGGAACTTGTAACCATTTATGAATTTGGACTGATAACCGATAGTGAGGAAATTTTTTTAATAATTCTAAAACTAAAGGTAAAGTGCGATCGCGTTGGTTCCATTCCGGTTGTAGAAACACGGGAATTTGATCATTAAGCTCTAAATATTCAGCATAAAACTCTAATTCCGATCCGGTTTCAATCACTATTTTAATCTCGTTTGCTCGTTTCCATATTAACGGAATTACAGGATAATTGGGACTAACATGATGTTTAGGACTGAAAGTTACCCAAACAGAATTAGGAATATCTTGCCAAAAAGAACCCGATGTTTCAATCGCAACAGTTCTGACCGTCGCTTCAATAGTTTGAATTAACTGGGGAAGTTGAGCATATATCAACGGTTCTCCCCCTGATATTACCACCCTTGGCGATCGCAATTCTGCGATTAACGAATCAAAAGATCTAACCTTACGGGGTAAATTCATTCCCCCATCTCCATAACCCGTATCACACCAAGGACAACGAACCGGACAACCTGCTAACCGAATAAAATCTACAGGAGTTCCGACCCAATATCCTTCTCCTTGAATCGTCGATTGAAAAGTTTCATGAACTGGAATTTCAAGCATTAATATTTTAACAACTTATCCCCCACTAATTTTAGCTTTATATCCTAATTTTATCAAAGTTTCCATCACTTTCGGACGATGATCACCTTGAATTTCAATCGTATTTTCTTTAACCGTTCCCCCCGCCCCACATTGGGATTTTAACTGTTTAACTAACAATTCCAAAGTTTCCGGTTTAACTTGAAATCCACTAATTACCGTTACAGTTTTTCCCCTGCGTCCTGAACGAGTTGCTTGGACTTTCAGATTGTGTTGATTGGGGGGAAGTTCAGGAACAAAACCTTGAGAACGTTCTAAAGCCACTGAATTTGTTCCCGTCCCAAACTCCGAATAAACCACAGGGTTTCCCCCAGAGTTAACCTTATTCTCAGAATCCCGTTTTGATGTAGCCATAAGCCAGAGCAAGAATTATATTTAAGGGTAAAAAAACAATCTTTACAAAGATAAAAATTTCCTGATCATCGCACATTGACAACAGATTTGTATTCTTTGTATCTTTGTCGTTAAATTAGGCTAAACAAGCCGCAACCAAAAATAAACTATCCACCAAAATTGTACTCAATACCGCTCCCCCAAAAGCCCACCAATGTTGTTCTTTTGATTGTAACGGAAAAACACCAACTCCAAATAAAAATAGGGCAAATCCGACGGCCCAACTAATCCCCCAGGGGGTAGTCACTATTTGCAGGGCGTTTTGAAATATTGGTAAGGCTAAGGCGGGTTCAACGTGCATCAGTTGGCGCCAACTGGGAATTAATCCGGCGATATAAAAATATCCGTCCGTGACCGCCGTACCAAATAGGGAACCCAAATAAAACCAGTTTCCGACCTTTCCCCAACCTCGATATAAACACCAGATGGCAAAGGGGACGCCGATAGCTTCTACGGGTAAATGTAAGAGGGGTTCCCAGCGTAACCAACCCCAATAGATTGCACCCGTAAACCAACTCCAACTAAATCCTAATAATAGGTCTCCCCAAACCCAAGTGGCGGGTTGTCTGATTAATCTCCAACTAATTCCTAGCCATCCCAATGTCAAAATCACGCTAAATTCTGGCCATTGTCGGACTAGGGGGGCTTGAAAAAACACCGGGACAGTCACGAGAAATACCGACGCGAAAAATACCGGCCAAGTCTGGGAGATCCTAACTTTGGCCAGAACTCTCTGAAGGAATCCAGAGGTGGGTTGAATCGGTTGAGTGGTAGTCAAAATAGAACCTAGTAGGATGTTGAGCAATATCTTTAAGATTTATTAAGTAGGTTATCATAATTTAATATATCTTGACAATTATCCCCCCCTAGGGGATTTAATCTTTAATTTAGCATAATGGGGATCGGGTATCTGGTGTCAAAAAATGTTACATATTGTTGCATGGGTTCAGAAAAACGCCAGATGAGTTGCCGAAATCCCCTAATCTGTACTATAGCCAAGCCTGTCGCTCTAAAGCCCTGAGCGATCGGGGCAACACCCGACCACAAGATAAAAAATAAAGTTGACCTTCAAAATTAAGGAGATATTTAAGGTGGCGCTTCCTTTATTAAGTTATGGCCCGACCAGCCGCAATGTTCGCGTGGCTGGCTTTGAAGTAGCGGGTGATGAACAACCCAGAGTATTTACGACGGAAAATCTGCCTTCGGCTTCTGAGTGGAATGAGATCATTTGGGCTGCTTATCGCCAGATTTTCAGTGAACATCAAATGCTCAAAAGCAACGTTCAAACTTGCTTAGAGTCTCAGCTTAAGTTTGGTCAAATTAACGTGCGGGATTTTATTCGGGGTTTAGCGACTTCCGATCCTTTCCTGCGTCGCAATTACCAAACCAATAGCAATTACCGTTTTGTCGAGATGTGTGTCCAACGCATCCTCGGACGGGACGTTTACAGCGAACGTGAAAAGATCGCATGGTCTATCGTCGTTGCTAACAAAGGCCCTAAAGGGTTTATTGATGAGTTACTCGATAGCGATGAATACCTAGATAACTTCGGGTATGATACGGTTCCCTACCAACGTCGTCGGGTACTACTTCAACGCAATCAAGGTGAAGTTCCCTTTAACCTGAAAACCCCTCGTTACAACGAGTACCACCGGAACCAACTGGGCTTCCCCCAACTGGTTTGGCAAAATGCGGTTCGTCGTTTTATTCCCCAAGAAAAACAAATCAAAGCTGGCGATCCCGCACAGTTCCTGGGTTTAGTTACTCCTACCGTTATCCCTGTGACTCGCATTGCTTTAGGTGATATCAATATTGAAACCATGGTTCCCTACCGCAAACGCTAAGGTAAACCGATTTTCAACACAAAGATTATTAAAATATTGTTGAAAATTGATCAATTCTAGGGGCGGATAATTTGGATCTAAAGTGATGAGAACACCATCATTTAATATCTGAATCCTTCGCCCCTAATTATTGAGAATATAGCATAGGACTTACGCAAGCACACTAGATGTAGCGTACCAAAAAAGAGCGATCGAGGCGAGAAATTTAAGAGAGCGATCGCCATAAATCCGGTACAGCTAATTGGGCAATTTTTGACTATGTACTCAGAAAAACCCCTAAATATGTTGCTGCGTAATTAATTTTGTGGATAAAAATAAGGTGTGTATAGATGCAAAAGATTTTTAATTTATGTTTTGAGATTGAATTTTATCTAAAAATTGCTATTAGTTGCACGATAGTTCAGCAGGTATTCTATTTTCTGTTAAACACAGTTGAACTCAACTTTATAACAGAGGTACTGTTGTACTGGCTCGTTGGTTCAATCTCATTTTATTGTATTGGCATTCTGATTGAGAAAGGAATCAAAAGCAACGATGTTTTGCGGGAGAAACTGACTACAAGGGTTAAGCAAGTAAAAAAGCAACCATTTCCTTCATTTACCCTAAAAGGCATCATTACAGGAGAAATAAAAGCTTTGATCTCCGCGTTAATAATACTATATCTAGCTCCAGAGGTTCATAGAGGAAATAGCTTACTCCTCAATCTAGGATGGTTTTTGATGAGAATAGTTGCTGCTGATTTCTGTTTTTACGTCGCTCATAGGCTCTTGCATACAAATTTCTTGCTGAAAATCCATCTTAAACATCATGAGTTTCGTGATTCAACAAGTTTTGTCGCTGGACATAAAACCCTTATTGAATATATTATTGTCACTATTACAGACGTTTTGCCTATCTTTATCTTTGGATATGATATCACCCAACTCTGTGCCTGGACTGTTATAGGTAATGCTTACAATTTAGGAGGTCATAGTTCTTTGTCAATATTTTTCGTTCCTGCAAATTTTCACGATCTTCATCACAGTGATTTTAAGGGAAACTATGGGATTCACGGATTTTGGGACAGGGTATTCAACACACTGAATCCTCTTACAAAGAAGCCGGGAATTATTTTCCCGGTGAGTCTTCTTGAGAAGATAATCATCAAGTCTTCTATCGAGAAATCGGTCGATTCTAGGTGATAGATTATTGAATTTATGCTCGAGCAGTATGGATAATAGGTTAAATAAAAGAACGAATAACCCCGTTTAAATTACTTTTTAAGGGTGTTCCTAATGCTTTGAATTTCCATTGTCCATTTTCTTGAGAGATTTCCCCCAGTAACATAGAAGTTTGTCCTGAGTAAGCGGGTTCACCCGAAAGACTATAACGAGCAATTTCTTTACCTTTAGCATCTATGGCTCGGACAAAGGCATTTTTAACCATCTCGAAGTTTTGCTGACGTTGTTCGGCGTGGTATATATTCACTCCTAAAATAATTTGTTGATAGGTTTGGGGAAGGGTTTTAAAATTAATAATAATTTGTTCATCATCCCCCGCACCTTCTCCGGTGAGGTTATCTCCTGTATGAACTACGGTATTATTTTTGGTGGCTAAATGTCCGAAATAAACGACATCTTCTTGCTGATTTCTTAATTTTCCTCGCTCATCTAATAATAGGGCAAATCCATCTAAATCGAAATCAGCAGATCCGCTAAATATTCCGCCAAACATTCCTTTTTTAGAGACATCCCACCCTAAGCCCATGACCATTCTTGAAAGGTCATATTCGCTTTTATCAAGAACAATGCTTTGACCTTTTTTTAAATTAATCGCCATTGTTAGAATCCTCAAAATAAATTAAACGTATTTGTCTACAAAACTTTGTAAACCCGCATTATATCCCTGTCCGACGGCTTGAAATCTCCATTCACCATTTTTGAGATATAATCTGCCAAATTCCACGGCGGTTTCCCTGGAAAAGTCTTCTTCTAAATCATATTTTGTGACTTCGGTTTGAGTGTCGCCATCATAAATTCTGATATAGGAATTTTTCACCTGTCCGAAGTTTTGACGCCGTTGGTCAGCATCGTGAATAGTCACCACAAAAATTAATTCTTGAATCTCAGGATTGATTTTTGCTAAATCAACAACGATGGTTTCATCATCCCCGCTTCCTTCTCCGGTGCGACTATCTCCTAAATGTTTGACGGATTGATCAGGAGAGTTTAAGTTGTTATAAAATACGAAATATTCATCAATGGGAATTTTACCATCTCCTGCTAACATAAACAGAGAAGCATCTAAATCAAAGGCTTTTCCAGTATCACTAGCATTGACATCCCATCCTAAACCAATGGAGGCTCGTTTTAACCCTGGAGCTTCTTTCGATAAACTGATCCTTTCGCCTTTTTTAATATTAATTGACATGGTTAATCAATTCCTGAAATTGTGAACAAAAAACTAGGTTTTGGGGTTAATCTTTTTAGGTATACTGTTTAACAAAGGTTTCTAAACCTGAATTATAACCTTGTCCAACGGCTTGAAATCTCCATTCACCGTCTTTGCGATAGAGGCGACCGATTTCGATGGCGGTTTCTCTGGAAAAGTCCTCCTCTAAATCATAGCGAGTGATCTCGACGTCGGTTTCATTGTTATAAATTCGGATATAGGAATTACGAACTTGTCCAAAATTTTGTCTTCTGTTTTCGGCTTCGTAAATAGTGACAACAAAGACAATTTCTTGAATATTAGGATCAACAGTATTTAACTCAACAAAAACTGTTTCATCATCTCCGCCTCCTTCTCCGGTGCGATCGTCTCCTAAAGATTCTACTGAACCATCGGGAGATTTTAGGTTATTATAAAATACGAAATATTGTTCGTTGGGAATTTTACCATTACTCCCGATCATAAATACCGACACATCTAAGTCAAAAGCAGCCCCAGTATCAGAAGCGTTAGTATCCCATCCTAATCCCACTCCGGCTTTTTTGAGACCGGGTGCTTCTTTAGATAGACTAACTCGTTCACCTTTACTTAAATTAATGGTCATGGCGTTAATTATTTTCCTTAAAATTGACTTACAAACATTCTACAATAATCAATGGAACCATTCCGCAAAATCAGCGATCCGTTTTTGATAAATTTCACAGATTAAAACAAATCTAATCTGTGAAATCAGCGAAATCCGTGAAAATCAGCGATCCGTTTTTGATAAATTTCACAGATTAAAACAAATCTAATCTGTGAAATCAGCGAAATCCGTGAAAATCAGCGATCTGTTTTTGATATTCGGCTTCGGTAACTAAATCTTGGTTACTTTCAACCCGATCTACAAATACAATTCCGTTCAAATGATCGAGTTCATGTTGAAAGATTCTAGCGACAAAATCTGTTAATTGTTGATAGCATAATTCTCCTTCTCGGTTGGTATATTCAATTTCTATAGCCTGATACCGAGGAACTAATCCCCTAATTCCAGGGACACTTAAACAGCCTTCCCAGTCTTTAATTGTTTCGTGAGAATGGTTAAGAATTTTAGGGTTAATCATGGCTGTGGGTTCCATCAAGGGTGCGTTAGGATAGCGCAATGTGGGACGGGAGGAAATAATAAATAAGCGATTGCTAATTCCCACTTGAGGCGCGGCAATCCCCACTCCATTAGCTTGAGATGCGGTGATAATTAAATTATCAATTAAGGTTTGAATTCGCTCCTCCCTAACATTATTAATCGGATCAGCATAATGTCGTAAAACTTGGTTGCCCAATTCAAAAATGCCTAAAATTTGACTCATAAATCTCTTTCCATTCAACAATAAACAGCTTAGTTAATCCCCTGCTCCTGCGGCATATTGCCAGTTTTAACTTCTAAGATTAGGGAATTTCCTTGACGGTTTAGCTCTACTTTCATCGGTATTCCGACATTTTTATTTTGAACTAATTCCTGAACATTATCGGATTTTGTAATAGGTTTTTCGTCAATTTTTACAATAATATCTCCTGGTTTTAATCCAGATTTCATCGCCGGGGAACCTGAAATTACCTTCATAATTAACACACCATTATCTTGAGTAATGGGGAAATCTAAATCGGGGATTTCTTTTAATTCTTGATATAATTCCGGGCTGAGTGTGACCATTTCAATACCTAAATAGGCGTGTTCTGCCCGTCCAGTTGTAGCTAATTGTTGGGCAATTTGTTGAGCTTTATTAATCGGAATGGCAAAGCCTAAACCTTGAGCACCACTAATAATAGCGGTATTCATTCCGATCACTTCTCCCTTGGCATTTAATAGTGGCCCCCCAGAATTTCCGGGGTTAATGGCGGCATCGGTTTGAATAAAACCAATCCGTTTATCAGGAACACCAATATCACTACTTGACCGTCCGGTGGCGCTAATAATTCCCACCGTCACCGAATTATCTAATCCTAATGGGTTGCCAATGGCGATCGCCCATTCCCCAGGGGATAGGGCCTCAGAATTGCCAATTTTTACGCTAGGCAAATTATCAGCATCAATTTTGATTACGGCCACATCCGTCACCGCATCCGATCCTAATACCTTGCCATCGAAGCGACGACCATCTTTTAAAACCACTTGCACCCGCTCAGTTCCCTCTACAACGTGGGAGTTAGTCATAATCACGCCATCGGCCGAGAGAATAAACCCGGAACCAGTCCCCTGTTCAATCGGGCCATCGGAGCGGCGTTTGGGGGGAGTCGCCCCAAAAAATTCTTCGGGAAAGCCATTTCCAAACTGCTCCAATCCTCGGCGCTTGGCTTGACGAGAGGCATTAATCCGAACCACAGCCGGCCCAATCTCGTTAACAGCATCGACAATAAAGTTAGAATCTACGGGCTTTGCAGCCACTTTTTGAGCTAACCAGCTAGTCGGACTGGAGGCAGAATTAGCCTGACCGTTGAAATTAGCAGCAGGGGCGGGGGCAGTTTCGACAGGAGTTTCAGCGATTGAGGGCGGAACAGTTGAAGCGGTACGGGTGGCTAACCAGCGATCGCCCATCAAGGCTAACCCACCTCCAATTATCAACAGAAACAGGCTCCAGAGAGGGCTTTTACGATTTTCTTTGTCAGATGTAATTTTCATGTATTGATAACATCAGTAGTTTTGAGGTATTTCCTCGGCTTGCTGGGTTTTTCCAAGCCCCCGGTTTGCGGTATTAACTGTAATCAAAAAAGATATCGAGAGGTTTTTAGGTTATAATCAGGGGTTTGGTTCTCTCGTGAACGTCAGAAATTGTCGGCATTATTATTATGCTAACACATACTAATGGAGGTTAACTATGAAATTTATTGTTGAGCAGGACAAATTAAGTTCTAATTTATCTTGGGTATCGAGGGCAATTCCATCCCGTCCGAATCATCCAATTTTATCGAATATTTTAATTGATGCTGATGCAGAAAATCAACGGTTAAATTTAACCGCATTTGATTTAAGTTTGGGGATTCGGGCGAGTATGTCGGCGACGGTCACGGAGGGAGGAACCTTAACTGTCCCGGCTAAATTATTTAATGATATTGTCTCCCGTTTACCTGGGGGAGAAATTACCATTGATGATGAAGTTGGGGAAGCAATTGTTAATTTAACTTCCAGTTCAGGAAAGTATCAAGTTCGAGGGATGGCGGCGGAAGAATATCCCGAATTACCTTCTATTGAAACGGGGGATTCTATTCATTTAGCGGCGGAATCTTTAATTTCGGGATTGAAGGGTACGTTATTTGCTACGAGTTCCGATGAAACTAAACAGGTGTTAACGGGAGTACATTTAAAAGTTCAAAATAATACGATTGAATTTGCATCAACGGATGGTCACAGATTAGCAGTTGTGCAAACAGAAAATTTAAGTGAAACCGATCCCGATGAGGAATTAGAGGAATTTGAGGTAACAGTTCCAGCTAGGGCTTTAAGGGAAGTAGAACGCATGGTGGCGATGCGAACTGTTGACAATCACGGCGGCTCTAAAGATGATTCTCCCGTGGTGATTACCTTGCGATTTGATGAGAGTCAAGTGATTTTTGAACTGGGGGAACAACGGTTAAATACCCGTAAATTAGAAGGGGCTTATCCGGCTTATCAACAGTTAATTCCCCATCAATTTTTAAATCAAATTAATTTAGATCGGCGGGGATTTATCGGGGCCCTAGAACGGATTGCGGTTTTAGCTTCCCAAAAGAATGATATTGTTAAATGCAGTATTGATCATGTTAATCAAATCATTGCTTTATCCGTAGAAGCCGCCGATGTGGGAAATGCTTTGGAATCTCTGCCCGCTCAAATTTCTGGGGATGAACCCAAGGAGTTAGCGTTTAATGTTAAATACTTATTAGAGGGTTTGAAAGTATTTAATACCTCAGAAGTTTCCCTGCAATTGAATGCCGCCACAACTCCAGTTATTGTTAATCCGTTAGGCGGGATTAAAATGACTTATTTAGTCATGCCTGTACAATTAAGGAATTAATTCATAGAAATCGGGTTTCTAGGAGAAACCCGGTTTCTGTATTATCAAACTTCCCTAAAACATTCTTGAAAATATTGACGATATAACTCACAACTGGGAGTAACTAAATTTTCATCAATATAAACCAGTCCCATACTTTTTAGTTTAAACGCTTTCACTTGTTCAATTTTGATAGGTTGATTTGTACTAATAATTTCTTGATAAGCAGTAACTAAATCAGGATCTTGTTGAAGTAGCCATAACTGTTCGTGGAGATGATCGGCATAAATTCCTGTATCACTGGGAGCTTTTTCTATTAACTCTTGTAGGGAAAAATTATGGCGGACACTATGATCAAGGGCTAATCTAACTAAATAAGGAAATCCTCCAATAAATTCAGTGAATTGTGTTAACTCCCGATCTGTTAAGTTTAATCCATATCGTTGAGCTAAAGTTTTAATTTGACTAATATTAAACGGAAGCAAATCAATTCCTAAACCTACATTAAACGGAGATTTATTCGTATCTAAAGGAATATAAATATCCGTTGAATAGACAATTACAAACCTTAATTTTTTCCAATTACTAATATCTCTAGTTTCTTCATGCCAAGATCGTAATAAAGCTAAGACATCCCGAGCTAAGGACGGATACTCAAATAATTGATTCACTTCATCAATAGCTAAAATAATCGGTTCTTGAATTAATTCTAATAAATATCCTTGAAAATAGAGGGAACTACTGACTAATGTTCCCACATCTTCATCCCAAAAATCATCTATTTTAGACTCTAATTTCAACTGTTGAGTCACATTTGCACACAGCCAACGGAGGAATTTTTCCGTTGAAGTAAAGACTACACCACTAGCCAGATGGAGACTTAAACGAACGGGATGATAACCTTGTTGTTGAGCATAATCTAAAATTCGGGCCATTAAGGAGGTTTTACCCATCTTTCTAGGGGCTTTAATTCGCAGTAATGCTCCTTGATTTTGAATCTCTTGATAACAAGTTGATTCAATGGGCGATCGCTCAATATAAAATATAGAATTAAGCGGAACTTGACCCTGTGGGGATTCTAAAATATTATGTTCGTTAAAATTGATTTTTGGAAATATTTCATGGCTATTTTTCTCGCTTAATTCTCTTTCTAATAAACAGCGACAATTGGTTTTACCGACTTTTTCCCCCACTATATCCGATAAAAGTTGCCAAAGGTGCGGAGCAACTCCATTTTTTAAGTAATTGGGGGAATAGCCATTTTCTTCAGCAATTTGATCATAGGTTTTTTTATTTTCTAATAGGGCTTCTTTTAAAATAATTTTCTGGATATAACTCAGAGAGTTTTTCCCTTTAGCAATAATTAACGCTTCTATTAATTCTAAAATTTCCTCAACACTTTTGACCATGTTAACCCCAATATTTTTATATCAATAAATTAGACTAATCAATCTGAGTATTTTAAGACTGCTTTAACTAATATACTTATATTCTTATATTATATACAAAAATTGTATCTTTGTATAGAGCTACCCATTAAGCTTAGGACAATACTAAACTTTGTGGTAGGGGAAATTAATGAATTGCCCCTACCAAAACCTATTTAGGATTGCTATATTTAATCCAAAGTTCAATTCCTTTTTGAGTGGGTTTTCCCGTGGGAGTAAATGCCCAAATGCTTCGTTTATGTTGGGGGCCATAACTGATATGAATCGGTCGATTTTTGCCATAAAAATATAGAGAATCAAAAGGAAGTTGTTGTTTTAAAATCCAATCCACTAATTGATCACTATCTAAATCTAAAATTAGGAAATCACAAGCCGCCCCTAACCTTTTACAGTAATATTCTCCATTTTTTTTAACTTCATGGCCAATATGTTGATCCAATTTAGGAGCTACGCGACCATTTTTTATTCCGGTAATCGGATCTTTTTTGTCTAAATAAATTCTTAATTTATGGGAACAAAAACCATAGGTTAGTTTAAATTTAGCTAAACCAAAATAATCAATAACCGGATCAACAATATAATAATTTAGGTTTTTTAATGCCTGAATTGATTGTTCGGAAGTAGGATAAGGACTAATTTTATCTGAATATTTTTGATAAGTATTTGTACAGGTACAAAAATCATTTAAGCTGAGGTATTTTCCTAATTTAATATTTTTCATGGACAATTGACTAGATTTTTGACTATCATATAATTAATCTTAGCCGAATCAGAAACGACGGGATCTAGTTTTGTAGTTAACTAAAATCCCGTTATTTTACAACCCTAAACAATTATGTCTAACCGAACTGAAACATCACTGACTCAGGAACTCAAAAGCCATATCCTAATTTTAGGGGGAATTGTTGCCTTCCTGTGGATAATTGAAATTATTGATTTTTTTGTATTTAGAGACTCGTTAAATGGTTTAGGAATTCGTCCCCATCATATTCAAGGGTTACAAGGTATTTTCTTTGCTCCTTTTTTACACGGAAATTTCAACCATTTAGCCGCCAATACCTTACCCTTGATCATACTGGGTTGGTTTGTGATGCTGCGGGATGTTAAAGACTTTTTTGTTGTCACATTCATAACCATGATTATCAGTGGTTTGGGAGTGTGGTTATTCGGTTCACCTAATACAATTCATATTGGGGCGAGTGGAGTTATTTTTGGATACTTAGGATTTCTACTGTTAAGAGGATTTTTTGAACGCAGTTTTGTTTCTATTGCCTTATCCTTAGTGGTTGGTTGGCTTTATGGGGGCTTAATTTGGGGGGTTTTACCCTCACAATATGGGATTTCTTGGCAGGGACATTTATTCGGATTTATCGGCGGTGTCTTCGCGGCACAAATACTGACTAAATTCCATCGGACTAAAGCCTAATTGGATTTTCCAAAAATTCATAAATTAAGGTAAAATAAATATAAAGCCCTCTATAATAGAGTTAAAATTCTTACTATAGAGGGTGTTAGTGTGACATCAAAATAATAATCTAAAAATCTAATGGACTGGCTTTCTATTTCAGGAAATTGGGTGTTAATTCCCCCGCGCCCTCAAGCAATACTGCATTTTTTGGGGGGTGCTTTTGTAGCAACTTTACCCCATTTAACCTATCGTTGTTTACTCGAAGAACTCGCCCATCAAGGTTATGCAATTGTGGCCACTCCTTTTATCAATAACCTAGATCATACAGCGATCGCTCAAGAAGTTTTCGAGATATTTGAAGATGGATTATATGATTTATATGATTTGCAATTCTTAAAACGGCGCGGTTTACCCATTTATGGATTAGGACATAGTATGGGGTGTAAAATTCATTTGTTAATTGGTTCTTTATTTCCTGTCGAACGTTCAGGAAATATTTTAATGTCCTTTAATAATTATGCCGCCAGTCAATCTATTCCTTTAGTTGAACAAATTTCACAATTCATGGATGTAGAGTTTACGCCTTCTCCCGAAGAAACGAACCTTTTAGTTAGCGATCGCTATCAAATTAGAAGAAACCTTTTAATTAAATTCTCTAAAGATACCCTCGATCAAACCTCTAATTTACATCATATTTTAGATCAAAAGTTCCCAGGGTTAACTACTTTACAAAAATTAAATGGCGATCATCAAACTCCCCTGGGCCAAAATATCAACTGGTCAGTGGGAGAAACCTTTACCCCTTTAGATGCTATTGGCCAATGGATTAAACAAGCAGTTTATCAAGATTTAAACCAACTGAAAAAACAAATTTTGTATTGGTTAAATCCTTTATTAAAGTAACCACAAAGGCACTAAGACATTAAGTTAAGATGATTGGGGAACTAATTGGGATTAATTCAGTCTGGTGCTGAGGATTATTTGGGTTAAGGTTGATTTATGGTGTCAATATTTTTACAGCTAAGTTAAGAGAAAATTAATCTTTTTTTCATCTTCAATCCGGTTCATAAGTCTTTGAAACTTAATTGCTATTATCTATTCAGATTGGGAAGATTTTCTAAAAGAGGATTATTTTAGTTTAGGAAATGCACTTTGAAAACGGGGACAAATTAGTCAGGCGATGATCTGTTATCGGCGGGTATTAGATCGTGATCCCCAGCACGTTATTGCCCATCAACGGTTAGCCCAGGGGTTACAACAGCAAAATGAATTAGAAGCTGCGATCGCCCATTATAAACAAGCCTATCAAGTGGCTATTCAACAACTCAATCCCACCCATCTATCATCGGGAAATACTGATTTTTCAGCCTCGAATGAAACGGGTTGGTTAGCCGAAACTCGAGCCCTATTACGAGAACATGGTCATCTCAAAGAATAAATTTTAGAAATATATTGGAAATGCAGTTTTAGGATTACCCCAATAGAAAAATTCCTAAAACGACAGGGAAAAGATGACCTGTAACTTTTAAACAGTAAGCTTTTAACCTTAACGAGTATGGAGGGACTCGAACCCCCGACCCTCAGGACCGGAACCTGATGCTCTATCCACTGAGCTACATACCCAAACTTTTGTTAATATAGCATATTCTTGAGAAAATATCATTTTATTTTTAGAATTATGGACTCAATCCACATTTCAGGGATTCGCAGCTACGGTTATACCGGATATTTACCCGAAGAACAGGTTTTGGGACAATGGTTTGAAGCCGATATCACCCTGTGGTTAGATCTCAGACCCGTGGGTAGTAGTGATGCGATCGCCGATACCCTCGACTATCGCCAGACGATCAAAACCGTTGAGAACGTGATTAAAACCAGCAAATTCGCCCTTTTGGAACGATTAGCCACGGAAATTGCCGACACCCTATTACAACAACCCTTAGTAGAAAAAGTCCGGGTACAGTTAACCAAACCCGCCCCCCCCATTCCCGATTTTAGTGGAAAAATCCAAATTGATATCACCCGTTAAGTCATCAGTTATCAGTCATCAGTTATCAGTGTGAGATTTGATTTGTGATCAGTTAACCATAATCAGTGATCAATGAACTGATTACTGATTACTGTTTACTGATAATTGATTACCATTGGGGCGGTGATAGGAGTAGTTTAAAGGCTTGTTCGGGGTTGAGTGGGGCGCAGAAGAAATACCCCTGGCCAAAATCACAATTTAACTGTCTTAATTTTTTTAATTGTTGGGCGGTTTCTATGCCTTCTGCAATCACATTCATCCCCATTTTTTGAGCAATATTAATAATCACGGGAACTAGGCTAAATTGTTGAGGATCTTCGTCTAATTCCTGAATAAAAGAGCGGTCAATTTTTAAGGTATCAACGGGAAATGAATGCAGATAACTTAAAGAAGAATATCCCGTACCAAAATCATCTAAACTGAGTTGAATTTTTCGCTCTCGTAACTGATTTAATATAATCTGTGCGCCTTTGACATTATTCATAATTGCACTTTCTTTAATTTCTAATTTTAAACAATTATAATTGAGATGGGTTTGCTCTACAATTTCATCCAATTGAGCAATTAAATTATTTTGAGTAAATTGTCGAGGGGTAAGATTAATACTAACAGTTAAGGGAATTTCCGAAAATTGTTGTTGCCAACAATAGATTTGTTCTCCCGCTTGTCGCAAAACCAAATTGCCGATTTCTGTAATTAAACCCGTTTCTTCGGCTACAGGAATAAACTCATTAGGAGAGATTAAACCTCGTTGGGGATGTTCCCAACAAACTAAGGCTTCAAATCCCACAATTTTTCCGGTTTTTAATGCAACAATAGGCTGATAATTCACTCTGAGTTGTTTTTCTTTAATTGCCGTGCGTAAATCCACATCAAGCTGTAAAAAAGATCGGGCATTTTTATACATACTGGAATCAAAAACTTGATAATAGGAAATGCCTCGGGATTTTGCCCGATACATTGCCGTATCCACATCGCGTAAAATTTGTTCCGGTTGGGTATAGTCCGGTTGACTATAAGCAACTCCAATACTGGCATTAATATAAATGGGATAGGAGAGAATAGAAAACGGTTCAGCCAAAACTTCAATAATTTTCTCGGCCGTTTGAATCGCAATTTCCGGTTCAGTTAAATCCCTTAATAAAATCGCAAATTCATCTCCCCCAAATCGAGATAAAATATCAATATTAGATACGATAGATTGTAACCGTTGGGCAATAGCAACTAATAATTGATCCCCAACGGAATGTCCTAAAGAATCATTAATCACTTTAAACCGATCGCAATCCAAAAACAACACCGCAAAGAGATAATTGGGACAATCTTGTAATTGTTTAATAGTCAATTCTAAATGTCGAATAAATAAGACTCGATTGGGAAGGGCAGTCAACTCATCATAAAGGGCTTTTTTCAGTAATTGAGCATGAACATCTTCCAGTTCTTGGGTACGTTCTTTAACTCGTTGTTCCAATTCCATATTCAATTTTACAATTTTTTGTCGAGCAAATTGTAACGACAATTGATTTTGAACCCGGACTAAAACTTCATCAAATTGAAACGGTTTAGTAATATAATCAGCCCCCCCAGATGCAAAGCCTTTAATTTTATTCTGAACTTCGTCTAAAGCACTTAAAAAAATCACTGGAATATCGGCGGTTTCAGGATTATTTTTAATCTGTTTACATACCTCATAGCCATCTATCTGAGGCATCATAATATCCAATAAAACGATATCGGGTCGTTGAATTTCAATTGCTCTCAAGGCAATCATTCCATTCAACGCCTGACGCACTTCATAGCCTCGGCGGATCAACATTATAGATAGTAGACGCAAATTTTCAGGATTATCGTCGACAATCAAAATATTGCCTTTAGAAATCTCGGATTGGTTTTCAATCATTGTATGTTTTTCCCAGAATCTTCAGGTTGTTTCGCCCATTCCATTACTTGATCAAAGTGGAAATTATCCACTAAATGGTTTAAATATTGAGTCGTTGCTTCATATTCAGAAGGAATTTGATTAATCAACTGGAGTAATAAGTGATCGCTGCACTGGGCCGCTACGTGATAGAGTTGTTTCACCCATTCGGGTGGCATCACCAAGGCTGTAGCAGTAACCAGAGGTTGAGCCATAGTATTAGTATCAGACTGGGTAAGGAATCCCGATGATTGAGATAAAAATGGGGGCGCATATTGATACTGCACCTTTAAATATTCACCTATTTTACTCAACTGATACCTCTTACACTGTCAACTAATGACTGATAACTCTTACACTGTTAACTGTTAACTGATAACTGATAACTGATTTTAGGCTTTTTTTAAGAGTTCTGTCCGAATTGATCCGCCTTTCCATGACCAGTTCTCCCGTTCTTCGGTGGGGACAAAACAGGCCCACAGACTGCCCGGAGATACTTCGTAGAAATTTTGAATTTCTGCGATCGCCACATCTCCCCAGGGCGCTCTCACCTCAATTAGATCCCCCAAATGAAACACTTCACCCCCTTGATTTTGGGCTTCTTCGAGTTCAATCCAAGGTTTAGGCGGGGTCACATCGGGGCGACGGGGTTTACTAAACGAAGGTTTATCCCGATCAAACGAAGATTTATCCCGATCAGATGGCGAATCGGTGGGACGGACTGACTTTTCGCTTCCAGCAGGTGTGAGTCGAATCTCCAGTGCCGGTTTCGGTCTAATAATTGCTGGGGTTTTCTCATCCATGAATAAACGGCTCCATCAAAATTGAATATCACAAATCCAGGTTCAGGTTCAGATTAATATTCTAATCCAACACACGGACTGAAAAAGCCCAATTGTTAAGAAATCGAGGATTTTTCCCTCCACCGATGCCCCCCAATTGTATATCAGGTCTATTTGAATCGACACCAAAACAAATTTGCCCTGATAAACGTGCTAGGTTAGTTTTAGGCAATAAGCTTGTTTATACCTTTTTTCCTCGCCTTGCTGTTCCCCGACCGTTTTATCTTTCGGAATCTGAGTTAATCGGGTTGTTTTTTGTAGCAAGCAGCAAAGATTCACCGTTTCAGGAGTCACCCCGTCATGAATCAAAAACCCCAGGATCTTCGTCGTAGTGCCGCCGAAAAATTTATTGAGTCTTTTGATCAAGAATTATTGCGTGCATTTCAAGAGTCGGAGGCAGTGACTCCTAACCCTCGGCCCGCACCGCCAGAACAAACTGTTTCTGTTCCTTCTCCCCCCAAAGTCCGCGAAGCCATTAGCCTATCGGATTTGGAGGCTGCGATCTCTGATATTGAACAATATCTACACGATCAAAACATTTCAACTTCAGACAACCCCCAAGAATAACTTTCCCTAAATAGCTTGGCGTTGGCGTTGGGCTTCATAGAGCATAAGGGCGACAGAAATCCCCACATTCAGAGATTCTACCCCTCGCTGTAATGGAATTTGAACCTGATGGTCTGCTAGGGCTTGAATATCGGGAGAAAGTCCAACCCCTTCATTCCCAAATACCAGCAGGGTCGGCCGGGTCAAATCCAATTGCCAATAGGACATCGAAGCCTGGGGGACTGTCGCTACAATTTGTAATCCCTGTTGCTGACAATGGCTGATATCCCTGGCTAAGTTAGGGCTAACGGTTTTATTTAAACCAAACCAAGCCCCCGCAGAAGCCCTTAATACTTTCGGGTGGTCTAAATCTACACTATCGGCACTCAACCATAACCCCTCTACCCCCGTGGCTGCTGCTGTCCGAATAATAGTTCCTAAGTTACCCGGGTCTTGCAGGGTTTCTAAAGCAATCCCTAAACCCTCAAGGGTCTGGGGTTTAGAAGGAATTCGAGGTGCGAGGGCGATCACGCCATCGGGATGAACAGTTGTGGCCATCGCCTCCAATACTTCTGGACTCACCCATTCACATCGGGGGGTATCTTGGCTTAAACGTTCAAGGAGCGGTTGATGACGCCCTTGCCAGAAGGAGGTATAACACACCGTGGTGAGGGGATAGCCTACCTCACAGGCGGCTTCTACTAAGTGGGTTCCTTCGAGTAAAAATAACTGGTGTTCTTTGCGTCCCTTGGCTTGATGCAGCTTGCGAATTTGCTTCACCAATGGATTTTGCAGACTCGTTAACATAAGACCTGATGGCTAAACAACAACAGGGGCGCGAAAATCACACCCCTAACCGTTCAATGCGGAACCCGGGACTTGAACCCGGAAGTCTTTGCAAACACTAGAACCTGAATCTAGCGCGTCTACCAATTCCGCCAGTTCCGCTTTTTTACTTAATTGCACAGTTATTAATCCTGTCATAGTTTTTGAAATTTGTCAATCCCCCAGAATCGACAAATTTCAGGCAACACTGGGGAAAAGGCTGAAAATTGTGCCTATTGCCGTTCATTTAGGGGATAATCAGGATCACCGAGTCCACCCACCCGGTCAGGGGGCCAAAACCGCACCGTTGCCCGACCAATAATATTTTCCCGGGGGACAAAACCCCAATAGTGGCTATCGTAACTATTATTGCGGTTATCTCCCAAAACTAAATACTGTCCTTCGGGAACAGTCCCCGGCCCCCAGTTATATTCGGGTCGTTCGGCAATATACTTTTCTGGGAGAGGTTGACCATTAATAAGTACAGAGCCGTTTTTCACCTCCACCGTTTCACCAGGTAAACCAATAATTCGTTTGATGAAGGCGTCCTTATATTGTTTTTTTAGTTCATCTGTGGGGTTAAAGACCACGACATCACCCCGATGGGGGTTAACCAACTTATAGCCGACCTTATCAATAATTAATCGATCATTAATTTCTAAAGTCGGTAACATTGACCCAGAGGGAATATAACGAGCTTCTGCAACGAATGTCCGAATCACCAAGGCTAAGGAAGTACTCAAACTGACGGTTTTCAGGATTTCTACCCAGGGGTTTTCTTGCTGTTGAGGGGAAGATTTAAAGGGATCTGGTTCTTGATTGGGTAGGCTACTCATAATCGGTGGTCACAGAACAAAAAACTATATTTATTATATCAAATTTGTCTACAATTGGGCGGTGATAGTTGCCTCCGGCGACAAATTCGTGGTTAAATAGTTTTATAGCAGATTAGATCAAGGTAATTATGTTTGACTTTTACAGTGTATTGATTAATCAAGCTCGGATTTTGTTGCCAAATGGTGATTTTTTACTCGGAGATGTTGCTATTGTTGATGGGAAAATCCTTGAGATAGCTCCAGAAATTGATCATCATGCCATAGGGGAAGATGATTGGGAAATTATTGATGCAGAAGGGTTGACTTTATTGCCCGGTGTGATTGATCCCCAGGTACATTTTAGAGAACCGGGTTTAGAATATAAAGAAGATTTATATACGGCCAGTTGTGCCTGTGCCAAAGGGGGAGTGACTTCGTTTTTAGAAATGCCCAATACTCGCCCCTTAACTACAACTCAAGCCCTCTTAGATGATAAATTAAGACGGGCTGCGGAAAAATGTATTGTTAATTATGGTTTTTTTATTGGGGCGACGGCGGAGAATTTACCCGATTTATTAGAAGCTAATCCTACCCCTGGAATTAAGATATTTATGGGGTCGATGCACGGAGATTTATTAATTGATCAAGAAGAAATATTAGAGAGTATTTTTGCAAAGGGCGATCGCTTAATTGCAGTTCACGCGGAAAATCAAGCCCGAATTAATCAACGCCGTCAGGAATTTGCTGGAATTACTGATCCGGCAATTCATTCTACAATTCAAGATAATCAAGCAGCATTAGAAGCCAGTCAACTCGCCTTAAAACTTGCTAAAAAATATCAACGACGGTTACATATTCTGCATCTATCAACGGGGGAAGAAGCGGAATTATTACGTCAAGAAAAACCAGAATGGGTGACAGCAGAAGTCACGCCTCAGCATTTGTTATTAAATATAACAGATTATGCTAAAATTGGCACTTTAGCCCAGATGAATCCCCCCTTGCGATCGCCTCAAGATAATCAAATATTATGGCAAGCGTTATTAGATGGAGTGATTGATTTTATTGCTACCGATCACGCCCCCCATACCTTAGAAGAAAAGGCAAAAGGCTATCCAAATACGCCATCTGGAATGCCCGGAGTTGAGACTTCTTTACCCGTAATGTTAACACAAGCGATCGCCGGAAAATGCACCGTTCAACAAGTTTCTAATTGGATGTCTACCGCCGTGGCAAAAGCCTATAAAATTCCCAATAAAGGTAAAATAGAAGTGGGTTATGATGCAGATTTAGTGTTAGTAGATTTAAACAATTATCGTCCGGTTTTGCGGGAAGAAGTGTTAAGTAAATGTGGTTGGAGTCCCTTTGAAGGTTGGGAGTTAACCGGATGGCCAGAATATACGATTGTTGGGGGAAAAGTCGTTTATGGAAATGGAAAAGTTAATCCAGAGGTTCGAGGTCAGGCGTTAAGGTTTGATGGGTAACTTGGGGAATATAAGAAATTCTAATCTGAATAGCTTAATCCCCCTTTTATTTAGGGAATTTGAGGGAAGTGACAGCCTGGCAACCGATAAATCAAGGTTGTCCCTTCCCGCTAGAAAAAAGGGTAAATATTAATATCTGGGCAAAGTAAACCCTTCCGCCGCCGCCCGATATTCCTCAACATCCTCATTAAAATCAATCGGTAAAACAGCAACAACATTTTCATGGGGACGGGGAATAATCACCCAAGTTTCTAATGCCGCACCATAGGCTTTATCAACGGCTGCAATTCCGGCATCCATCGCGGTTTTAACTTCGGAAACATCCCCTCGAATCATAATCGTAAACCGTGCACTTCCTGCCCGAATATAGCCCACCAAAGTCACCCGACCCGCTTTAACCATTGCATCGGCGGCGGCTAAAACCCCCGGAAATCCCTTCGTTTCTAAAGCTCCAACTGCTTGTTCTGCCATTAAATTTCTCCCAAATTAACTAGACTTTAAAAGTGTTGCAATTGAATATTTTTCGCAAAATAGAAATTATATTAAGTGCGAAAACGTTCACTCAGTTCTGTGTAACCAATAGACATAACATCTACAATGTTCTCAGGGGGGTTGGGAACAACATAGTAAGTAATTAGTGAACAGCCAAACGTCTTTTCGGCTGCTTCAACACCAGCTTTTACAGCAGGAACCACCTCCGATGTTGGGCCACGAACTGCCACTATAAATTCACCCCGTTCTGCTAAATCATAGTAAACAAGGGTAACTCGCGCAGCTTTGACCATCGCATCTGCTGCGGCTAAAACCCCTGGAAAACCCAGGGTTTGTATGACACCCACTGCCTCTGGCATTGAAGTCTCCTAGTAAAAACGGAACCGATCAATATCATTGTACGACTCAATGACACTTTCAAGACCCTCCGACTGTTTTATTTGTCAGTTTTGGGTTTGTAAGTTGAAGTAACTTGGAGTTCCTTTAACTGTTTTTGATCAACACTTGAAGGGGCATTAGTTAATAGACAGCCCGCTTGTTGGGTCTTGGGAAATGCAATCACATCTCGAATAGATTCCTCTCCAGATAATAACATAACCAATCGATCTAAACCGTAGGCAATACCACCATGGGGAGGAGTTCCATATTCAAAAGCTTCTAATAAAAAGCCGAATTTGCTGTAGGCTTCCTCCAGGGTTAATCCAATAGTTGAAAATACCTGTTCTTGAATTTCCCGTTTATAAATCCTTAGACTACCACCGCCTATTTCATAGCCATTTAAAACTATATCGTAGGCCTGCGCCCGGGCTTGGGATAAATCATTAATATCATTGGGATAGGGAGCCGTAAAGGGGTGATGTAGGGCTTCTAAACGTTTTTCTTCGTCATTCCATTCAAACATGGGAAACTCAACAATCCACAATAAATTAATTTTACTCGGATCAATTAGTTCTAATTCTTTCCCAATAAATAGACGTAAACGGTCTAAGGTTTTATTAACTGTGGCAATATCCCCCGCCCCAAATAATAGTAAATCTCCGGCTTTAGCATTAGTGCGGGTTAATATTTCCTGTTTTTGTTCGGCGGTTAGGTTATCTTTAATCGCGCCAATGGTATCAATACCATCCTCCCGTACTCGAATAAATGCTAACCCTTTAGCCCCCGCTTCACAGGCTTCTTTAAACAGATCGCCACCGGGTTTAATTCGCATATTAGAAATCGCATCATTTCCTCCCGGAATTGGTAAAATTTTAACAATTCCTCCCGATGCTACCGACCCTGAAAATACCTTAAATCCACAGTTTTTAACAATATCAGAAACATCCACTAACTCTAAACCAAAGCGAGTATCGGGTTTATCACTCCCATAACGATCTAGGGCTTCTTTATAGGTTAAACGGGGGAAAGGAAGGGGAATTTCTATACCTTTAACGGTTTTAAAAATATGAGCAACTAAGGCTTCATTTAACGCCAGAATTCCTTCCTGGGTCATAAAGCTCATTTCCATATCTAATTGGGTAAATTCCGGTTGGCGATCGGCGCGTAAATCTTCATCTCGGAAACATCTTGCGATTTGATAATATCGATCAAATCCTGATACCATTAATAATTGTTTGAACAGTTGGGGCGATTGGGGTAAAGCAAACCATTCCCCAGGATTGACTCGACTCGGAACTAAATAATCCCGCGCTCCTTCAGGAGTTGAACGGGTAAGAATTGGGGTTTCAACTTCGATAAAATGCTCTTGATCTTCTAAAAACCGCCGCATGGCTTTGACCACTTCATGACGCAGGTGTAAATTGCGAGTCATGCGTTCCCGACGTAAATCTAAATAGCGATATTTGAGGCGTAAATCTTCCCGAACTGTTTCGGTTTCTGATGCGGAAATTTGAAAGGGTAATTGTTTTCCGAGTCCGTTGAGTAGTTCGATTTGATCGGCGTAAATTTCGATTTCCCCGGTGGCTAATTTGGGGTTGAGGGACTCGGGGGGACGTTGGGAGACTCGCCCGGTGATTTTAACTACATATTCATTTCGCAGACCTTCGGCGGCCTTGTAGGAGTCGGCGGTTCGTTCTGGGTCGCTGACAATTTGAACAATACCCGTGCGATCGCGTAAATCTAAAAATATTACACCCCCATGATCGCGACGCCTATCAACCCATCCGCAGAGGGTGAGAGTTTCGCCAAGATGGGTGGATCGGAGATTGCCGCAGTAGTGGGTTCGCATGACTCTTAATGAAAGTTAAACTAAGGTTTAAATTAGGGCAACTTATCAGTATAAGTCAATGAGACATCACTCGTCAGGGAACACCGGAACAGGGAACACCGGAATAGGGAACACCGGAATAGGGAATTGGGAATAGGGAATTGGGAATCAGTTTGGTGTAAGTTAAAATATCAACTGCCGAATTCGGGGTTGATGGGTAAACAAATTCTAAATAGACTTCCCTGACCGATTTGGGATTCCATTTGAATCATGCCTTTGTGGGCTTCTACAATTAGTGAAATTAGGTGTAATCCTAATCCACTACCGGAACGTTTATTATTGCCTTGACGGAATCGTTCAAAGATGAGAACTTGATCTTCGGGAGCTATACCAATTCCGCTATCTTCAACTTCCAAAACCATGACTTTTTGAGGTTGATTGCTAATATTAAGTTGCATTTCTGTTAGATACAGACGAATTTTGATACTCCCCCGATCGGTAAATTTAATCGCATTTCCGACTAAATTAGTGACAACCCGCCGAATTTCTAAGGGGTCGCCAATAATAACTGAAGTCTGGGTTAGACAATCCTGGGAAGGGGTAAATTCTAGGGATAATTCTTTATTTTGAATCAGGGGGCTGAGTTCTGCAATTACTTCTTGGACTAATTGACCTATATCAAAATAGGAGAAGGTTAAGGTTTTTCGACCCGCTTCATACCGATAAACCTCCAGTAAGGTATTAACCATTTGCAGAAGGTTTTGGTTACTTTTAATCATGGATGCGATCGCTTCTCCCATCGTAGAAGAAATTTCCCCTAGGGCACCTTGTTGGAATAAATGTAACATTCGATCGGCTGCTACCAAAGGCGTCCGCAGATCATGGGTCAGGCGGGAAACGAAGTCTTCCCGTTGTCGAGACATCGCTTTCTGTTGATCAATGCTATGTTTAAGTCTCAGGAGCGAGCGTACCCGGGCGAGTAATTCATCAACCTCAACGGGTTTGCGAATGAAGTCATCCGCCCCGGCATCTAATCCCTCAACCACACTAGAATGATCATGGGCAGTAATTAATAAAATGGGGATAAAGGGAAGATCGAGATTTTTGCGAATCCGTCGAGTGACTTCATAGCCATCAATTCCCGGCATCATTACATCTAATAATATTAAATCAGGAGGCTCGGTTTTAATCAAAGCTAAGGCAGAAATGCCATCGGGTTTACAGATAACTTCGTATCCTTCTTCGGCTAAAATAGCTTCCACTAAAAATAGGTTATCGGGGGAATCATCAACGGCTAAAATTCGATCAATGGATTTTGCAGGGGGGGTAATAGAACGGGGCATAATTTTGAAAAGTTTTTCTGAAATAAACATTATAATGAGGTTAATATCAGCCTTGAATTTGGGATTAATTTTAACAACGAATTAGCGAATAATAAAGAACTTTACAACAATTAGGAGAATTATGTCATGACTAAAATCAATATTGTTCTAGTAGAGGATCATGATTTAACCCGGGTGGGGTTGAGAACGGCGTTACAACAGGACAGTAATATCAAGATTGTTGGGGAGGCGGCTAATGGGAAAAAGGGTTTGGAAATTCTCAAACAAACCCAGCCCGATATTGCGATTATTGATATTGGTTTACCTGATATGGATGGTATTGAATTAACCCAAAAATTTAAGCAACATATTGCCAGCAGTGGGGCGCGGGAAACCAAAGTTCTGATCCTGACTATGCACGATAATGAGGATGCGGTTATGGGAGCTTTTGCGGCGGGTGCAGATTCCTATAGTGTTAAGGATGTGAGTCTTGATAAACTCAAGGATGCGATTCATACTACCTATGAAGGAAATGCTTGGATTGATCCTGTAATTGCTCGTACAGTTCTCAAGCAAGCGAAGAATAAACAACCGGATATTCCGACACCCGGTGATCAGAAAACCGTGATGATTAATGCGGTAGAACCTGAGTATCAAGAATTTTTAAAATCTTGCCCTTTAACAGAAAGGGAATTAGAGGTTTTAGAATTAATTGTGGCTGGACGGAGTAATGCTGAAATTGCCGAAAAACTTTATATTACGGTAGGAACGGTTAAGACCCATGTTCGCAGTATTCTGAATAAGCTCTGTGCTGATGATCGTACTCAGGCTGCGGTTCGGGCTTTGCGTTCCGGTTGGATTGATTAGGGTTTTTTGGGGTTAATTTGAGTTATAGCAGGGAACAGGGAACACCCCCCCTCAAACCCCCCGTGCACGGGGGGCTAGGGGGGGAGGGAACACCGGAACAGGAAACAGGGGGGAAAATACTTAACTGTCTGGGTTCTAAGATCCGTCTGGTGTCCTAACTGCCTTGGCGGTTGCTATATATCGCAATCGCTGCCTTCGAGACTGAGGTTGTACATTTTATCGTAGGGTTTGGGTCTCCCAACCATCTTTGCTCCTGGGTTGGGAGACTTTTTTAATTAAATAGTTGATTCAGATAAAATTCCTTCTTGTACAAAAAGCTGAACTCGAATTAAGCACTGTTCTAGTTTTTCGACTAACTCCATTGCTCCTTCTAAATTTTCTGCTTCGGCGAGATCTTCAAGTTGTTTAGCAATTTCTGGGATCATTAATATTGCTGCGGTTGCACTTGATCCTCTTAAAGCATGAGCTTGTTCTTTAATACTGATGAAATCCCCATTGATAATCCCTTGGCGCAAGCTCTGAATTCGGATTTCGGCTTGTTTGAGGAACAGGTATAGCAATTTTTGTTGAAGTGGGAAGTTTCCTTTGAGTAAACGATTTAGACGTTCTAAATTCACTGGAAGAATTGGAATGCTTAAGATATTCATAATTTATCTTTCAAACTCCGCAAAAGTAATATCCCAGTGCTTATAGGTTAACCGTACTAAGACATTTTGTCTATCATGTAGCAATTCCTGAATATATTGTAATATTTTATTATTTTAATATACTATAGAAAGCAAAGAGGGTTTGGAGACCAAACCCCTACGGAATTTTTTCACAAATCATTTAGGATTGCTATATGGCAATCTCTATCAGACTTTTAATGATTTAAAATATTGGTAAAATTGCTAAAAGCTCATTGAATATTGCCTTGTGATAGTTCGCATTCAGAGAAAATTAAAAAGTATATTTTCCCTGAATGATTAGCAAATAAAATTTGATTATAAAACCATTTGTAGTTGATATCCCATCATTGTAACAGCTACAAATCCGGCAACAATCATTAATCCAGATGGCATGAATTTACGGGTTTTGAGTAAACGAGAAATAAAAGTAATTATCAGAAAAACCGATAGCACAATGGAAAATATTAATCCCCAGCTTACGCCTTGGATTTGGATAATACCGCCCAAAATTAGCAAAATTCCAGTGGAACAACCCGCAAATAGAGAGATTTTACTTTTGGCTTTAGTATAACCCACAATACCACCGATAAAAGCCAATAAACCGTAAGCGATCGCCGCAATTACTCCAAAATCAATCATAACCCATGCCCAAAAAACAATTACAAAGTTTGTTTATACAACTTCTGGGAATCTATTGATTAACAATTCTTCTAAATTGTATCAAAAATTAAAATTTGACGTTATAAAAGTTTATGGTATTATTGACTCAATCTTTGCTATAATGCAAAGTGAATCATTAATTACTATGTGTTACTTTTTAATCCTATTTTATGTCTTCTCTGAATAGCCCTATTATTTCACAGGTTAGGTTCCTACAGCGTCAGGTTGCCACTTTACTACTGTATCAAGATATTTTTGATCATGAAATTGGCCAAGCATTTCTATATCTTTTAGAAACATTTCATCATAATGAATCGAGTATTTTAAATTGTTTAAAAGCCTATGGAACTTGGTTTCAAGTCCAAGCCAAATATCAACAAAGTTGGCAGGAACATCTAATCAATCAAATTTTAAGGGCGGATAATCCCTTTACCCAACAGGCCCAACAAACTACTTTTGATCAATTACCTCCGGTATTAATTGAAGCGGCAAAACAAGATTTAAAAATCCTCCAAAGTCTCTATCAATATAATGGGGGAAAAATCAGCCATTGGTTAAGAACCGTCGCCCAGTTATCGGAAAACCCCATAATTTGGCAGCCGCAACCGCAACCGTTAGAAAAAATCCAAGAATCACCCTTACGCAATCAATTAAAAACCCTAGAAAATTGGTCGGAAGCAGTAGAAAATTTAGTAAATCATTATCATCAATTTGGAACTGGTTTATTTGCCCAAGCCGATGCTTTTCGTTGGCAGAATGGCAAGTTACTGACTATTAATCACCCAGATCCGGTAGATTTAAGCCAGTTAATCGGATATGAAAATCAACGGGATCTTTTATTAAAAAATACAGAAATATTATTAGCCGGATATCCAGCTTTAAATGTTTTATTATATGGCAGTCGGGGGTCGGGTAAATCCTCCTTAATTAAATCGTTATTACATGAATATAGCGATCGCGGTTTACGTTTAATTGAAGTGGCAAAATCCGATTTAAAAGACTTACCATTAGTGGTGGAACAATTACGAGGGGTGCCGCAGAAATTTATTATTTTTGTCGATGATTTATCCTTTGAAGAAGATGACGATGCTTTTAAAGCCTTGAAAGTTGTATTAGAAGGAAACCTAACCGCCCGTCCACAAAATGTGATTGTTTATGCTACTTCTAACCGTCGTCATTTAATTCGAGAATATTTTGAAGATCGACCTTCCCCGAAAGATCAAGATGAGGTTCATGTTTGGGATACGGTACAGGAAAAATTATCCTTTAGCGATCGCTTTGGTTTAACCTTAACCTTTCCACCTGCTGACCAGAATACCTATTTGAATATGGTACGACATTTAGCCAGTCAAGGGGGAATTAAAATCAGTCCCGAAGATTTGCAGTTTCGCGCCTTACAATGGGCGACTCGTCATAATGGACGTTCGGGACGAACTGCGCGGCAATTTGTTGACTTTTTGACGGCGGAATTGGCGGTTTTTGGAAAATAAATTGGAAAAAAACCGCAGATAGTGTAATCATAAACGTGGGAAAAATCTACGATAACGCGAAATCACCTCAGGAGGTTTTCACAATGTCAAGCGCGATTCAATTCAACTCTGCGGAAGCGTTTGCAGCGATCGCATTAATTGCGGTAGCTGCTGATGGTTATATTACTGGAAGTGAATCCCAAGCTATTACCACAACCTTCTCTCGAATGCAGCTTTTTAGTGATTATTCCGGGGAAAAAATGCGAGGAATGATTGATCAACTCCTAAATCAATTACAAGCACAAGGAGCGGATATATTATTAAAAGAGGCGGTGAAAAAATTGCCCCATGAACTCAGAGAAACTGCCTTTGCTGTGGTTACTGATATTACTTTAGCCGATGGAGTTATTACCGAAGAAGAAGAAGCCTTATTAGATAAGCTGTTTAATGTTTTAGAGATTTCTGAACCGATGGCTAATAACATTATTGATGTGATGTTAATCAAAAATAAAGGATAATAGAAGCTGATCACGGATTTAAGAGGATTTCACGGATTTCACGGATTTAATCTGTGTTAATCTGTGTTAATCTGCGTAATCCTTTTAAATCCGTGATCGGTAATAGACTAATAAGTACCTAAACAAAATTAATTACACATCCTCCACCCTGTTCCCTCCCCCCCTAGCCCCCCGTGCACGGGGGGTTTGGGGGAGCTGTTCCGATGTTCCCTCTCTCAACTAGGTAATTTATTTTGTGTAACTACTTAACTAATAACTGATGACTGATTTGGGATACATTTATAAGCGAATTATTCGTTTTCAAGATACGGATGCTGCGGGGGTGGTTTATTTTGCTAATATTTTAGCTATGGGTCATGAAGCCTATGAAGCATCTCTAAATCAGGCAGAAGTTAATCTTAAAAGTTTTTTTGTTAATCCTGATTTTGCGATTCCAATTGTTCATGCGAGTGTTGATTTTCGGTTTCCCTTATTCTGTGGAGATCAAGTTTTGATTGAGCTAAATCCTGAAATAATTAATGAAAATTCTTTCAAAATTCAATATAAAATTAGATTAGATAACTCTGATCAATTAATTGCTGAAGCGATAACAAAACATATTTGTATTAATCCTAAAACTCGTCAACGCCAACCTTTACCTCACGCAATTATTCACTGGTTAGAAAAATACAAAGAGGGTTGGATCTCTTAACCCCTACGGTAGAGACGTTGCAGGCAACGTCTCTACTGATTAATCAGTAATCTTTTATGGGTTTAAAGACTTCTGAGAATTAAAGAATTGGGGATATTTTTCTACAAAATAGCCATTGAGAAAAGCATTCACGGCGGATAAAATTACAGGGCCTAAAATAAAAGCTAATAAACCCTGTACTTGAAATCCAGGAATAAAAACCGAAGCTAACCAGAAACAAAAACCATTCACAATGAATGAAAAACCACCTAAACTTAAAATATTTAGGGGAATGGATAATGTTGATAAAATCGGTTTAATAAAAGCATTGACTCCACCAATAGCCGCCGCCGCAATTAAAGCTGCTAAAAAAGTAGATAAATTTACCCCAGGTACAACTAAATCAACCACTAATAAACTTAGGGCTGTTGCTACCAACGTTAATAATGATGCGATCATAAATTTTGCCTCAGATTGTTTTAAAGGGTATCTTTGTTGATATCAGATGAATCCTCTTTTTTTTCATCAGGTTGGGACTGATTATTAGTAAAGGTTTCAGAAATTGACTTCCACAGATCGTTTAAACGCTGTTTAATTTCTTTTTCTTTTTGAGCGATCGCCGTTCCCGATTCTCCTAATTTAGTTTCAAAATCTTTGCGTTTATGATCAATTTTTTCGGTATGAATTTCGGGTTCATCTTTGGCTTTTTCATACCAAGATTGTGCTTCTTCTAAATAATCTTTAACCTCCTGATAACGTTGTCCATAACGTCCAACTAAGTTAGCATTCACGATTGCCAATTGCGCTTTAAGTTGGGCGTAACGTTTCTGCATTAACGTAGATTCTTCGCTATTTTTAATGGTTGTAATCGCGGATTCAATCGCCGTTTTAACCTGATCTGATTTATTAGTTCCAACTTCTTGAATATCGCTTAAAGCCAAATTAATATTATTTTGTAACTCCTGTTCGTGTTGGTCAATTCGAGCTTGAAGTTGTTTCACTTCCGCTTGAGTTTTAGCAATTGACTCCTGTTTTGCTTGACTAATACCATCAATTACTCCTTCAATAGAAGCGGTCACATTTTCTTGAACTTCCTCGCCTTTTCCTTTGACGGTTTCTAAAACGGTTCCTACAACCTGTTTAACTAAATCTCGAATTTCTTGAGAACCGCCTTTAAATTCTGAACCAACTTCTGAGATGGAAGATTTAACAATTTCCCGAATTCGTTCAGCGCGTAATTTACCTTCAGATTGGGCTTTTTCTAAATCCGAGGCGAGTTTATTTTGAGTGGGTTCTGACATGGCTATATCCTCAATAATAGGCTCCAGTTCCCCTCTATGATAAACAAATTTTTCCGATTGTGTAAGTAAAGATTTCTACACTCTGGATAATAGTCATTTGATTCTAACAGATATTGATCAAATTGCGGAGTTGCGAATGCGATGGGTTAAAGTGGCAACACAAGCGACTAATTCATCAGCCACAATGGGTTTAGCTAAGTGGATTTGAAATCTGGTGTCCCTAGTGAGAGAGGCGTTGGTTTCTTCTGGATTTGTGGTTAATCCGATCACGGGAATTGATGATGTGTTTCTGACCTCATCTCTAAATATATAAACCTCCATGTCCGGCATCGCTATATCTGAGACTAAGACATCGGGGGAAAACTCTTGAATCATCAAGAGTGCTTCCTGAGCGGAGCTTGCCATTTTTACTTGGGCTCCGGCCTGGGTTAAGATCGATCCAATTAGAGTCCGAGTCTCGGCTTGATCATCAATGGCTAAAACTCGCAAGCCAGTTAAATTAATGGAGTTGATCTCTGGATTTTGAGGTTGTACAGAAGTGCCATGGCACGTCTCTACAGATTTCATTAAGGGTAACTGCACCGAAAACGCAGCCCCTAAATTTTCGCCTAAACTGTTGGCGCTGACTGTTCCTCCATGTAATTCCGTTAGGTGTCGGACAATGGCGAGTCCCAGTCCCAAACCCCCAAATTTGCGGGTATTTGTGCCATCCTGTTGACGAAAATAGTCAAAGACATAGGGTAAAAACTGAGGATTAATACCAATTCCGGTGTCTTTGACCTGAATTTGGACGTGATCTTCCCCAGATTTTAAATAAATCTCGACAATGCCTCCGGGGGTAGTAAATTTAATTCCATTAGATAATAGATTCCAGATAATCTGTTGCAGTCGGGTTTCATCCCCCAAAACATAGATTAAAAGAGAGGAGAAACCAGAATTTTGAGCGATTTCAAATCTGACTTGAATGCCTTTGGCTTCAGCAGCTAATTTAAAAGTTTCTATTACCGAGGTGATGATTGTAATTAAATTGACGGGTTGTTTATGTAAGACCATGTTTCCTCGCAACATTCGAGAAATATCTAATAAATCCTCAATCAGTTGGGTTTGGAGTTTAGCATTCCGTTCGATGGTTTCTAAGGCTTGGGCTGTGCCTTGGGAATCGAATTTACGAGTTTGTAGGAGTTTTGTCCAACCCAAAATCGGATTCAAGGGCGATCGCAATTCATGGGATAAAACCGTGAGAAACTCATCCTTAATCCGGTTGGTCATTTCGGCTTGCTCCCGGGCGGCCTGTTCCCTGATTAAGAGTTGTTCTCGTTCCTGTTCGACTCGTTTGCGATCGCTGACATCCAAAAACGCCCCAATTACCCCCCGAATCTCCCCTGCTTCATCTCGCAACGGTACGGCCCGACCATAAATATAACGAACTTCCCCATTTTCAAAAACAAACTCAAATTCCGATTCAATATTTTCTCCCGTCCGTCCCGCTTGCTGCATGGGCAAATCTTCTGGAGGAATATCTTGGCCCTGGCGTTGAATCTTGAATTCAAAGGGATAGGAGCCATCCTCGGGGGTCGCCGTCACCAACGATCCCGAGGCTAACTGCACCAATTCATGGGCTGCCCAGTTCGCCGTCATCTGGTGGCATTGGGGGTCATGGGCAATCCAGACCGCGGCTGGAACGGTTTCCATAAAAGTTTTCAACTCCTCAGTCCTTGCCCTTGCCTGGGCTTCACTTTGGCGCAGGGCTAACTCTATGCGTTTGTAGTCGGAAATATCAACAGCCGCACAAGTAATCCCGATAATTTCATGGTTAGGATTGTGTAGGGGTTCAATGGTTAAATCAAAACAGTATTGCTGTCCGTCGGCGAAAATAGGAACTTCCTCCCGCGTCCCGATCCCGGTTTCCAGCACCCGGCGTTTGAGTTGAGTCAGTCGAGCGACTCCCGCCTCGGGGAACAACTCAAAATCCGTGTTATCGATAATCTCCTGATCGGATTGGTTGAGGGTGGGATTATGAACCCAGGTGTAGCGGAGGGTTTGATCCTGATTAAATAAGGTAATTGGCGCACTTTTCAGGGCAACCCGTAATCGTTCTTCGCTTTTGAGTAAAGTTATTTCTGCCTGTTTGCGTTTGGTAATATCTCGCCAATAAATGGCTAAACCCTTTTCATAGGGGTAGACATGAACTTCATACCAGAGGTTGTCTTGAGCCAAACAGGTTTCAAAATTATCAGCCACCTGAGTTTGGATTACCTGACGCAGTTTCTCCTCACCTTCAAAGCCCATTAAATGAGAATAAATATCCCAAAAATTACCCCCTAACAATTCCTCTCGGGTTTTACCAGAGAGCCGTTCCGATGCTCCATTCACATAAGTTAATCGCCACTGATGGTCTAAGGACAAAAAGCCATCGGTAATGCTTTCGAGAATATCAGTCACCCGGGCTTTGGTGTTGATTAATTCCTGTTCTCGAATTGTGGCTTCTTGGCGGAGTTGGGTCATTTCCAAAATCGACTGGACACGAGCCAGGAGTTCCCGGGCAGAAAAGGGTTTAATCAGATAGTCATCGGCTTTCGCTTCTAGGCCTTCAATCCTGGCATTTTCCTCCGCCCGGGCTGAGAGCAGAATAATTGGAATCCTTTGGGTATCAGGATCGTGGCGCAGAATTTGTAGCAGTTCCAAGCCGTTCAATTCCGGCATAATCACATCGGTAATCACTAAATCGGGTTTTTGTTCCCGAATGCTCTCTAATGCGGCTAACCCACTATTCACCGATTTTATCTGATATTTTTGACTCAGTAAACGCTGAATATAATTGCACAGATCCGGATTATCATCCACTAACAATATCTGGGGAAGGGGTAATTGGGGGGGGGGCATCTGCTGAACCTGAACCACAACATTGGTTTCCGCAGACCAACTCTTGACTTCATCTAAATAGGTTGCCGTGGTGATTCCGGTATCTTGTACTTCTAATTCAATACCATTTGTGACCCAGCGCAAAGAAAGTATAATTTCACTTTTAAATGTAAATTTAAGAGCATTAGAAAAAAGATTCATTACTATTTTTTCCCACACTTCTCGATCTATATAAATAGGTTCGGGTAGGGGCGGACAGTCTATAATCAAATGTATTCCCGCCCGTTCGATGCTCGAACGAAACATACTAACCAGTTCAATTGTTAAAGTGGCTAAATCCGTAGGTTCATAGACCGCTTGAATTCGTTCTGCTTCAATACTGGAAAAATCAACGAGGGTATTAACCAGTTTGAGTAATCGTAAACTATTGCGTTTGGCGATTGTTAACTGTTCCCGTTGAGAGAAGTTAAGACAGTCTTCACCCTGGAGAATTTCTTCAACTGAACCCAGAATTAAGGTCAATGGGGTGCGAAATTCATGACTAATACTGCTTAAAAACGCCGTTTTTACTTGGTTGAGTTCCCCTAGGAATTCTGCCCTTTGCCTTTCGGCTTCGTAGGTTTGAGCATTCGAGAGGTTAGTGTTCACAGGTTCGGCCCCATTTTGCTCGGTGATTCAGAAAAATATTGGATCGGAAGATCTTGACTAATTTGATGTCATTATTGCCTAATCTAATTTTATCCTAATGGAAAAGGTTCAGTTTGGCTATTTTGCCCTCGATTAAGATTGTAGAAATACACACCCAATTCTAAAGCCAGTTGGACTGGGAATAAATTCAAGCAATAGGGAGTTTAATCGGTTAATTGTACTACTGCTTGTTGATCTTTAACATTGATAAAATAATGTAAAAATCATGAATCATTAGATGCAATTTACCAGATATTGTGTTAACCTTAGCATCTACCTAAAGATAGACTTATTTTTTTATCTAAAATTTATAAAGATCAAAAACTGATAAAAAATGCAGTAGAGATCATCAATTATCTATCTCTACTGCATTTTTAGATTTATATTATAATCAGGAAATCCGATCAGTGATTGCAACCCTATTTAGCTAACGGAAACATCCACAACGGTTTGATTATGACCCATTGCATCAACTGGATTCACCTCGGTCGCCTTCTGGGTTTGTTTGCGACGGTTTAACCCTTCAACCAGTAATTGAGATACTTCGGTAACTAAAATTGTAGCAATAATCCCATCATCTAACCATCCGACAATCGGTAGAAAGTCAGGAGAAATATCCAGGGGACTCACCAAGTAAATTAAACTTCCTAAAATTACAACCCAACGATATTTTGTATTCCGTAGCGTCACACGATACCAATTATAAAAAGATTGAATCAGATTTTTCATTTTACAGTCCTAATATTGCCTACCTGTATCTAAGATGACAAATTCTATGGGGATTGAGAAGTGTAGAAAACCCTGTATGGTTGTAGGGATGTTCCACCCCTGCTGTTTCCGTAATCCTTGGACGTTCAACTGTTCTATTATATTACATCTGTAGTATATTGTCAAGAGGTGTGCGGATTTATGGTAGGGTTCAGTTAAGTAAACTAGAAACCGGGTTTCTGTATAAATATCCTATGTACCCAACTAATTCTCAAATTGAATTTAAGCCAATTCAGCATCTTGATCACCCTGATTTTGAAAGCGCGATCGCACTTTATGAACAAACATTCCCATCTCCAGGACAAATTCCGATACCTTGGATACAGGAAGGAGTTTTAACTCAAAAAACTCAACTCTGGTTAGGTTATTTTCAACAAGAATTAGCTTTAATATCAATTTTATATCCCCTGCCTGATTCCAATTTTATCTTATTAGCTTATTTAGCAACAGTCCCCCATTTGAGAAATATTAAAATCGGTTCTCAATTTTTAAATTATCTGATAGATTTAGTTAAAAAAGAGTCAAAAACCTTAGTCTTAGAAGTTGAACATCCTGATTTTGGAGATAATCGAGAATTAAAGCAGCGTAGAATTGCTTTTTATAAACGGTTGGGTGCAAAAGAATTACAAGATATTATTTATATTTTTCCTGCTTTAGATGGAACTAAAACTACAGAAATGATCTTGATGATTATTGATAATAGTAATTCAGAAAATATCCAAAAAAAGGTTATTCAAAAGTTAGTTAGAGAGTTATATATAGAAGTTTATCATCTGCATCCCGATCAACCTATTTTTAATTGGATTGAGGATATTCAGGATAATATTGCTTTGATATAATTTGATACTTGACAGAAAGAATCCATACTGTGCAGGAATCCGAGGAGTTTTAAATTAATGGACACAAGTGGACTCGAACCACCGACCCCCACGATGTCAACGTGGTGCTCTAACCAACTGAGCTATGCGTCCGACAATTTATTAATGTAGCACAACCACCCAGATCATGCAAGCTTTTTCCAGATCTTTTTTTCTGCGTGGGTAACCAGGAGAGCAGATGGGTTTTAGCTGGTCGTTTATATGAAATCCCTAAATGTAGCTACATATTGCTCTAGGGGACAGGCAAGAGTATGTTATGAGCAGGTTACAAGATTTAGTATTGTCCAACACCTTAATTGGTAGCGGTATACAAATTCCCTGTAGTGATAAAAGAGGGATATACTATGGATCATTGCCTAATCATTGATCAAGTAATTGTTGATAAAAGATTAGCAATTCTTGAGCAAGTGCCTTATTTGTATAGTGGGTCATGGCTCTTTGATAACCTTTTTCTCCTAACTGTTTTGCTAATTCTGGATTTGTCATTAACTGTTTTAAACTGTTTTGTAAGCCTTGATCATTTCCTTCTGGAAATATTAATCCGGTATCTGCAATAACATGGGGAATTTCACCGGAGTCGGAGCCAATGACGGGAACTTGACAGGCCATGGCTTCGATTAAAACATGACCAAATTGTTCTTTCCATCCGGCGGCGGTTAAGGTTTTAAATTTGTAGGTGGTTTCGGATGGTAAAACTAGGGTATTCATCAGGTTAATATAGCGTTGTACTTGATCATGGGGAACACTTTCGATTAATATTAATCTATCTTTAAATTCAAATTTTTCGGCTATTTCTAGGAGTTGCGATCGCAATTCTCCCCGACCTAATAATACCCATTTCCAAGGATATTCTTTTAATCCTGCTAAGGCTTTGGCTAAAGTTATTAATCCTTTTTCCTCAACAAAACGCCCCACAAATCCAACGACAAATTCATCGGGTTTAATCCCTAATTCGGCTTTTAGTTCCGGTTGAGGTTCGGGTTTAAATAACTGTTCATCAATGCCTAATTGGGGCATGACTTCAATCGGTTTATTATATCCTTTTTGGTGTAAAATATCTTTGCCATCTTGATTTCCAACTACAATTCCATCAGTATATTTCAGGTTATATCCTTCTAGGAGAGAAACGGGAAATTTCAAATCATAAGGCAAATTCCACCAAGTAAAAAAGATGTTTTTTGCTTTTAAACCCAAAAGATGATTTAAGGTGATAAATTGACTATAGGTTAGGGCTTTAGAACCCTGTTCCACTTGAATAATATCGGGTTTAAAGGTTTTTAGGAGAGATACTAAATCTAAACCAAAGGTAAGTAAACCTTGATTATTTTGACTAAAATTAGAAATAGGAACTACTTTAAAATTTCCTTCATCTAAATATTCAGATTCAATAATTTTATTCTGAACTCCTCCGGGTCGCCAACGTTTGGGAACAACTATTGTTACTTCTATATTGGGTTGTAAACGGGCTAATGCTCTAAATTTTTCCCGATTTAAGTCCACAATATAGGTATGGCTGGCTACTAAAATTCTCATAGGTTTTTTCTATTTTTAATGTTTTTACTGTTGTTGGGCTTTAGCCCCTCTTAGAAGATTTGCGCTTAAGCGCAACAACGGTGCAACAACGGGTTAAGGGTCTTTTTGGGTGTAGATTTGTCCTTGATCCCAGAGGGAGGTGATCCAGGTTCCTAGGGCTTTAATTAAGCCTAATTTATAGAAGAATAAACGACTAATAATTTTGAGGGGAGAACCACTTTTATTGCAGGGAGGATGTCCTAAAACGTGGCAATCAAATAGTTTAGCAAAAAAGTGGAAACATTGACCCGGAGTTAGGTTTTTTAACCCCATAAAGAAGTGATTATGGTAGAAGGTAATCTGATATTGTACAGAACGGGTACTCATATCATGACAGCCTCCGGCTTCTTCTCCTAGATGAATTAAATGGGCTTCTGGATCATACCAAATAATATAACCTGTTTGTCTTATTCTTAAACAAAAATCCGATTCTTCTCGAACTGCACTACCTTTAAATCGTTCATCAAAGGTTAAACCAAATTGTTCAAAAATTTCTCGTCGGAAGGACATATTACATCCTCTGGCGGAAATAACTTGTTGGGGTTTAATCGTATGAACTAAATCAAGATGATACCAAGCAATACCAGGATCTTGAGCTTCGGGAGGTAAGTTTTTAATGGTTAATCCTCCGCCAGAATCGCTTAATTTCATCCGATCAAAAACTCGTCCCGCAACGGCTCCAATTTTCTCTGGTGCGGAGGTTTCTCCGGGGATATAATTGCGAGCATGGGCCATTAAAAATCCTTCTGGGAGTTGCACATCATCATCAATAAATAATAGAATATCTCCTTGAGAACGTCGAACAGCATAATTTCTGGCACCTGGTAAACTTGCCCATTCTAAATGATACCATTTAATTTTTCCGGCTTGGGTTAATTGTTCTAAATAGGCTTGGGTTTCGGGTTCATGGGTTTGGGTTTGATCGACGACTAAAATCTCAAAATTTGGATAGGTTTGTTGTAATACTTCTGCTAAGGTTTCCCGTAATACTTGTTCACGGTTATAGGTGGGAATAATCACAGAAATTAAAGGTAAATTCATAAGTTTTTTTCCTCATATCAGGTTTGAATTATTGATTTGATAGTTTGTCTAAAAAAATTGATCTAAATGCCCCCACCTAATTATTAACAGGATCATTTAGATATCTGGATCTAGTTCACCTGCTTCGATCAGTTTTTTTCGTTCTTCCCGATCAATTTCGGGTAGTTTAAAGAGTACCCCGGCAAAATACCAATAATAAACCGTGACTGGATCAACATCTAGGGGGTAATAATAGGTATTGTAGCTAATGATTAACACAAAAACCCAAAAACTAGCGCCAAAACTGCGTAAATTTTTATCTTTAACGGAACGATAGGATTTAAACCCAATCACGACCATGGTAGTAACTAAATAGAGAAAACCTGCGACTCCAATTAGCCCAATTTCAAAAATCATTTTGGGATAGTAGGTTTCAATTAAAGCGGTTTTCCCAAAAATCCGAGCGGCATTGGTAGCTCGTCCGAGTCCTTTTCCTAAAATCCCTTTTTGCCCTCCGCTACTTTGTCCAAACTGTTCTGAGATGAAGTCTGTGGGGGGGGAAGCATTCCAACGGCCGACAAAACTATCGACTCGTTCTTGTAAAAATGCTGGGCTGGCCGCCGCCGCAATTCCTAATATTAAACCGAGTCCGGCGAGGATGGGAAGAAATCGTTTTAAGTTGGCAACTTGTCCGGTTAAAACTAATAGAATAATTGTGACTACTGGAACCAATGCTAAGGCAATTCGTTGACCGGAAATTACGGCATTAATAAATACCATAGCCATGCCCACTAAACCCGTAATTCGCCAGAGGGGAGAAGGGTCACTAAAGGCACTTGCAAAGGTAAAAAAGGCATTGGCAATTAAAAACCAAGCCCATTGCCAAGGTGCGACAAAGGTTCCGGGTAAACGAATCATATTTTGTGACGGGCTAAAGACTAAAGACCCGCCCACTAAACATTTAGCATCCAGAGTGGCTTTGAATAAATCATCTCCGGTGAGGTGATCGGTTCCCTGACAGCGACCACTGGCTAAAAATTGATATTGCATCATTCCCAAAAAACAACAAATAATCGCTAAAACTAGGGTTAAACGAGTTAAAAATAATAGTTCTTTTTTGCCTTTAATTTGATAGTAGGCACAGGTAATTAAGGGCAGGTATCCAATAAATGATTTTAACCCCATTAGTCCGAGTAAAATCGGTTTGTCGCCACCTTCGGGTTTTAGTTGTTGTAATCCATTTACTAACAATAAAGTTAAACCACAAATGGCGAGAAGTACCATCAAAGGTTGCTTTAATGCTTTGGGAACAATCATCGGCATTCGCTTGCTTTTCCATTCCTTATATTTGGCAAATAAGGCGGGAAAATAAAAGCCATCTTTAGCTAGTTGAAATATGGGGCTACCTCCACCAATCCAGTAGGTGACTGTGCCACTAAATGGTAAATAAATTAAAAACCCCCATAATGCCATGTCAGGGTAAAGATAGGATAGGCCTACAATTAAAATTCCTCCTCCCCCGGCGATCGCTAATTTCGGGCCAGCAATAACAAATAAAATCCCCCCAATAACAGCAGCAGCAGTAATAATTCCTGACGATGAAGATATAACTTTCTTAATCGCTTTTGACCGTTGCTTTTGGCGAAGTTTTATTTCTGTTTTACTTAATGTGGGTTTCTTGGATTGGGATTTTTTTTTAGTGGTTTTTCGCTTTTTTTTAGCTTTTGTAACCATGGGAACAGGGCGTGAATTTAGCCCTATTATAGATCAGGTTTTAAGGGTCTGTTGAAAAAAAGATCAATAAATCGCTGGAGGATAGGGATTCAATTGAACCTTTTCTCGCCAGCGATAAATCATTTATTTAAAATAATATCAACTGTTAAACGGCTAAATATTGCTGAACTACTGATACTAACTGTTCTGCCCAATAGTCAGCTAAATCAGCACCTTCAGCTTCTACCATTACCCGAATTAAAGGTTCTGTTCCCGACGCCCTAACTAAAATTCGACCCCGATCTCCCATGGCTTTTTCTGCGGTTTCAATAGCTTTAACAATAGGTTCACAGTGTTTCCAATTGCGCCGTTTATGAACGTCCTCAACCCGGATATTTTTTAACAGTTGGGGATAGGTTTGAAAACTATTATTAACTAATTCCGCTAGAGACTGACCGGAACTTTTAACTAATGTGGCCAAATGTAATGCCGTCATTAACCCATCCCCACTAATTCCATAATGGTGACAGAGAATATGTCCCGACTGTTCACCCCCTAACATCGCCCCCGTCCGTTTCATTTCCGCGTGAACGTGCTGGTCGCCTACGGGAGTCCGAATCATTTTACCCCCGAACTGTTTCCAAGCCCGTTCAAAACCCAGATTGGCCATTACCGTTGAAATAATTAAATTTTCCGGTAATTGTCCGGCTTTGCTGAGGGTTTGGCCCCAAAAATATAGAATATAATCCCCGTCCACCGTCCGACCTTGGCCATCGACGGCCAAAACCCGATCCGCATCCCCATCAAAGGCAAATCCGAGATCGGCATTGTGTTCTAAAACCGTCTGTTGTAGGGCTTGTAGATGGGTAGAACCACAATTTACATTGATTTGATGGCCATTGGGTTGATCATGGAGACAAATCACCTCCGCCCCCATTTCTGTAAATACTTGGGCTGCTAAGGGAACTGCCGCCCCCCATGCTAAATCTAAAACCACCCGCATCCCTTGTAAATTCGTGACTGGGAGTAATGGCCTATGCAGAGATTGGGCATAATTTCTAATCAGTTCTGGCCGATAATAGTGTTGGCCACAGTCGCCATAAACAATCGGAAAATCGGAATTTCCTCTAATTCCCGCCTCTATTTGCCCTTGTAAAGCGGTGGATAATTTTGTACCATCTTTTCCAAAAAACTTGATTCCGTTGTCTTCCGGGGGGTTATGGCTGGCGGAAATCATCACTCCACCAATAGCCTCGGAGGTTAGGGTTAAATAGGAAACTCCAGGGGTGGGACAGACCCCAATATGCCAAACTTCTAAGCCCGCAGCAATTAATCCGGCGGAGAGGGCCATGGCTAACATATTGCCGGAGGTGCGGGTATCTTGGCCTAATATTACTGGGCCGGGATGGTGGGCTTGCTGTCGGAGAACTTGGCCCGCCCAGAACCCGACTTGTAAAGCTAGGGGCGCATTTAGGAGTCCTCCCACCCGTCCTCGGATACCATCGGTTCCAAATAGTGGGGTAGTGGGGAGTTCCCCAACTTGATCAATAAAGCCGAAATGGGATATGGTTCGAGGTTGGGCGGTGTTAGCTTCTTTTTGCGGGGAACTAAAGTTCTGAGTCCGAGCGGGTGTTGCGACCATAAAATTCACTCCTCTTAATATATATTCACACACTCAATGTGGAGCATAGCACGTCAGGAACATAGGTCAAATATCTTAACCAAGGTGATGTAAATTACGAGGGTGAAAATTGACTGATTTTATATTATCCGTTCTCGGTCTATTTTTTTAAGTTTAAATCAATTATGGAAAATCAATCCCTTGACAGGATGGCCCCAAAACAAGATACTTAAAAAACTTACTTTGCATCGGGTTATCTAAATTTTAACACGGTAATGAAAATAAAATCTTTTCCAAAAATATCTTTTTATTCAATTATTTTAATCGGAATTATTGCCCTAACTGGATTTATTGCTTATGCTAATATCCTGAATAGTTTTTTTCTCTCGGATGATTTTGTTTTAATTGCACTATTATCTAAATTAGGGCCGTTTGGGTTATGGTTCAATCAACAGCATGGTAAATCATTATTTTTTCGTCCTCTTTTGGGAATAATTAGTTTTTTAGACTATAAAATCTGGGGTTTGAACCCTTTCGGCTATCATTTGACAAATTTTGGCTTTCATTTAGCTAATTCTTTTTTGGTGGGAAGTATAGCATTTTTATTCAGTTTAAATTTAAGATTAGATTTAAAATTAAAACGGTTTATTCCCTATTTCGCGGGATTTATTTTTCTATTATTACCATCCCATTCGGAAGCTGTTTCTTGGATTTCCGCCAGAACAGACGTTATCGCCACTTTTTTCGCCTTACTCTCTTTTTGCACCTATTTAAACTTTAGACACTTTGGTAAACCGATAAAATTATGGATTTCGTTAATTGCCTTTTTAGCCGCCTTATTATGTAAAGAATCTATTGTTAGTTTTCCAGGTTTAATTATAGCCTATGAACTCTATCAATATTCCCAAACAAAGTCCAGAAATATCAAAAAACCTTTAATTAATTGTTTACTATATATAGCAGTTTTGGGATTTTATTTTATTTGGCGATATCTCAAATTAGGAACATTAGTGGGAGGATATGGAGAAGGAATTCATCTGAAATTTAATCCCATACAAATTTTATATAACTTAATCATTTATCCATCCCGTAGCTTCTTATCGGCTCAATTTAACTCTAGTTTAACCTTCTGGATTATAAACTTTATAGGTTTGGTTTTAATCTCTATATTTGCCGTAATTGTCAGTTATTATCGCCATCAATTCCAATCTAATATCCCTCAAACCTTACTTTTAATTATTGTAGGATTTTGGATTTGTGTTTTACCCGCCATTAATGTTTCCGTCTCTCCTTTTGATAGTCAAGGAGAAAGGTATTTATATTGGGCGTCTAGTTTTACCTCTATTTATATCGCCTTAATTTTTACCATTCTGGTCAGTCATTTTCAACTCTGTTTAATTCTATCCTCAATTTTATTAGTGAGTTTGGGATTATCCCTCAATACCGTTAACCAAAACTGGAAATTCGCCGGAGAAATTTCTGAAAGTCTGTTATCTAGTTTACAAAAAATGCCTATAGAATCCCCGATTATTACCACCATTCCCGATAATTTTAGAGGGGCTTATTTATACAGAACCGGATTAATTCAAGGACTCTATCTTTTTGATCTTAATAATCGTTTTAATGTTCAATTTGAACAGAAATCCACGGATAAACCCTTTGAAACCGTGAGATTTTATAGCAATAATATTTTATTAGTGATGATGAATACCCTACGAGAACCCAGCGATAAAATTATTGTTAATTCCCCCCAACCTAACCAATATCAATTTCAATTATCCAATCCCCAAACCCTATTTTTTCCCACCCCAAAAAATACATTAGTCACCAAAGACTATCAAGTCAGTGATGTACAACCCCAAAGCTACACCCTAACCCTCAACAATCCTAACCGTTTTCAGGATTTATTATTGTATTCGTCGGGAGAGTTTGTTAAATTATCCGATTAATCTTGTATTATAGAAACAATTTATCAAACGATAATATTAGGTGTGATGGAACCAATTTATATTTTAGGTGCTGGCCCAGCCGGACTCGCGGCGGCTTATACTTTAACCAAGCAAGGTCAGTCCGTGGTTGTGGTTGAGCGGGATGGTCAGGTCGGAGGATTAGCCAAAAGTATAGAATATCAAGGCTTTATCTTAGATTATGGCCCCCATCGATTTTATACAAAAATTGCTCCGGTTTTGCAACTTTGGGATGAAGTTTTAGGGGATGAACAAGTTACAGTTAATCGTTTAACTCGGATTTATTATGGGGGAAAATATTTTAGTTATCCCTTAAAAGCCAAACAAGTTTTATCCGCATTAGGATTAATTGAAAGTTTAAGAATTGTGCTATCCTATTTAGCCGCCCGATTATTTCCTAAACCCGAAGCTAATAATTTTGCCGAATGGGTAGAAAATAAATTTGGCAAACGACTATCAGAGATATTTTTTGAAGGTTACACCGAGAAATTATGGGGTATTCCTTGTACAGAAATTAGTCCCGACTGGGCCGCCCAACGCATTAAAGGATTATCTTTATCAAAAGCAATTAAAAACGCTATTTTAGGCAATGATGGGAAAGTTAAAAACCTCATAGACCAGTTTCAATTTCCCCGTTTGGGTTCGGGTCAACTGTATGAAAAAATCGCTGACTATTTACAACAACATCAACAACCAATTTTATTAAATACAGAAGTAATTCAAGTTCATCATCACAATTCTCAAGTCACCCATATTACCCTAAAAAACCGCATCACCAAAAAGGAAAATACCGTGGCTTGTGGAGGATTAATTTCCTCTATTCCTCTGACCCATTTGGTTCAACAATTGCAATCTTCCCCTCCTGAAAAAGTTATTGATGCTGCTAAATCTCTGAAATTTAGAAATACAATTTTAGTCTATTTAATTGTAGAAGGAGGCAATATTTTCCCTGATAATTGGTTATATATTAATGACCCCAGGGTGCAAGTTGGACGAGTGACAAATTTCGCTAACTGGTCGCCAGAAATGTTAGCCAATACCGAACAAACTCCCCTCTGTTGTGAATATTGGTGTAATTTTGGCGATGATTTATGGCAATGTCCAGAGGATGAATTGAGAATATTAGCTGAAAAAGACTTACGCAAAATTGGGTTATTAAAAAATCAAGCGGTTTCCGATGGGTTTATTCTTCGTTTACCCCGTACTTATCCTATCTATGCGGGAAATTATCAAGCGGCGTTATCGGAAATTCAAGGCTATTTACAAACCTTCCAAAACTTGCAATTAGTCGGACGCTATGGTGCATTTAAGTATAATAACCAAGACCATAGTTTATTAATGGGAATTTTTGCGGCGGAGAACGTTTTAACTCCGGGTAAACATAACCTCTGGAATGTCAATAGTGATAGCGAATATGTGGAAGAAGCTAGTGCAGAAACCGCCACAACCGCCGCCACAAATACTCGTCTATCCCGACGTCGCCAAACCTTAAAAACCTTACGAGAATTTGGTGGCTATTTGTTCACAGGTGGCGCGGCTACTATTGTCGATGTTCTGATTTTTTCTATTCTCATCCATTCAGAATTATGGTATGTTTTCGCATTAGGAATTAGTTATTTTATCGGATTAAGTACCAACTTTTGGCTCAGTCGTCGGTTTGTATTTGGGATTTATTGGAAAAACTGGTTTGTTCAATATGGCGTGTTTGCGACCGTTGCTTTAAACAGTTTACTCGCTAATTTAGGGTTATTACAACTGTTAATTAATGAATTAGGATGGCATCCAACCCTATCCCGTTTAGTCAGTGCGGCTTGTGTCGCCACAATTAGTTTTACCGGACATAAATTATATTCCTTCTCATCCTCAAATCAATCTAATAATCAAGTTTCCGAACTGCAATCTTAACTATAGTAGCCGTCCTTTGCAGTTAGAAAATATACTGATGTGGCAAACCAGATGGTAAATACTTTTCTTCCCTGTTCCCTGTTCCCTTCTTAAAAATGTCTGAACAAAAACAACAGGCTAAAGTGAATTTAATCGCTATTTTTACGATTACTTTAGCCACTTGGTTAATTCTAGTTCCCTTCGTTAATTCGATTAAAATTCCCTTGGGAGAAAATACAAAAGGAGTCATTTCTTTAGCTAGTATTGAGAATATTAGTCCCTATACTGACTATCTCAAATATATTATTTTACTCCTAACTCCCCCCTTAATTGCGACTCTGGTTTTAAACCTAAATCAAAAACCCCTAAGAATAATTTTAAGGGTTATTAACCATCGTTATATTTGGATAGGAATTAGTTCTATTCTATTACTAACTTGGTTAATTAATACTCCCTTTAACCAATTTAGAATTAATTCAACCTTAATTGATTCTTTCCATGAAGGGGAATTTTTAGGATTTTTACCTAACTTTCTACAACTTAAACAACCGTTTATCAATACGGTTTTAATTCATGGATATGGTGTTGATGTTCTTCCCAGTTGGTTGGCCAAAAATCTCGCTACTCAAAATCATGGAATTGCTTTAACTCGGTTATTCGTAAACCTAGAAAATGTAATTACCTGTGTAGGCTATTTTTGGATATTATGGGAATTAATTAATCTGGCAGAAATCAATAAAAATAAATTAAAAATATTCTTAATTTCTTGTATTATTTTTTGTGTTTTTGATGGAATTTTCTATAAATTCGATGGACGCAGGGGAACCAGTTTCATTATTCAATTAGCTTTAACCTTACGTTTTTTTAGAATAGCTAAAACTCAACCCAAACAAGCACAGTGGTTATCGGTTTTAATTGGTGCTTCAATTCCCAGTAGTTTTTTCTATATCTATGACCGAGCTATTTATTTTATTGCCGTTTATCTTTGTGCTTCTATTTTATCATTATTTCTTGATAAAAAAACTACAATTATTTGGCTTAGAGGAACGTTAATTGGTATTATTTCTGTTACTATTATTAGTATAATATTCCTGGGTTTTGAACAAATTAATGCCATTATCTCTCAAGTTCTATATTGGGGAAAATATGGACGCTATATTTCTTTTATTCCCCTTCCCCCCTTAGAATTAAGCTGGACTTCCCAAACCTTTTGGTTATCAATGTTTTTTCAAAGTGGGGTTTTAGTTTATCTAATTTTAGACTTTAAAAATCAAGAATTAAAACTCCGTCCCTTTGTTCAAAAAAATACTTTAATTATTTTACTCTTAATTCCTGCATCCGTTTACATGAGAATTACCCTTGATAGAAGTGATATCGGACACGCCTATCATGGCGCATTAATTACCACATTTTTAGTTATTTACCTAATTTATCTGGTATATAAACATCAAATAGAACCGCAGTTATCCCAACTTAATATAACTCCAATTCAACAAAGTTTAACCGTTCTTCTCTTGATTGTAATTATTTTATCAGAACCCGGTTTTAATTTAGTTAGAGGGATGGAAAAAATAACTCAACTCCCTGACGCTTTATCAACTCCTAATCAAGAACTCTTAAAACCAGATTATTTAGAAGCATGGAATACCCTGAAACCCGAAATTGAGCAACAATCTTGCTTTTTTACCTTAACTTCCGAGGGATTATGGTATTATTTATTTGATAAACCATCCTGTTCTAAATATAGTTATGTTCTCTATGCTAAACCTACCGTTGCTCAACAGGAAGTTATTCAAGAACTTAATGAAACTAAACCCGATATCCTATTATTAACTAATGAAATGTGGTATCAAAATCCTTGGGATGAGATTTTAAAATCCGAATCCGCTTCTTTAATTTATCAGAATGTTTTAACCACCTATCGACCCTATAAAACCGTTCAATCCCATTGGTTTTGGAAACGTAATAATCAACCATTAAAATTAACTAAAACTCAATCTTTAAATGGTAATATAGAATCCCTTCCTACCCAACCTATTCATCAACGTGATAATTTATCCATTGGTGGTTGGTCAATTCTTCCTGAATCTTCCCAACCTGCGGATGCAGTTTATTTAAGTTTAGGGAAAAAAAATCAACTGATTACTGTTGGTCAAGTTAATATTCCTAGACCCGATGTAGTCCAAGTTTTATCTAATCCTAAATATGAAAAATCCGGCTGGATAATTCGAGTTCCAACAGCAATTTTACCCCAAGGAAATAATCAAATGAAAGTCTGGAGTTATGACTCTAAAAAAAATCAACTTACTCAAATTGGAAAAGGTTTCAATTTAGAAATTCTCTCCTAACCCCCGTTGTTGCGCTTGAGCGCACTCTTACTCAATAAAATAACTTTTATTAAATTAAACATTTTATTGAGTTTAATATGACATAATTAACAGAGAAAATCTGAAAGATTGTTTCCTATGGCGACGCTAAACCTGAAACCCACCCATAAACCCATTAGAGCTTATTATGACGCTTTACAACAGTTTGCAAAATTGGGAGTTTCCCACGAATTAGCGGTTAAAGACGCCTTTGCAGACCTGTTAAAAGCCTGTTGTCCGCAATTTGAGTTAACCTTGATTCCTGAAAAACAAATTAAATTACCCAACGGTAAAAGTATTCGGGTTGATGGTGCTTTAGTTCGGGATGGAAGTATTAGATATGGCGTTTGGGAAGCGAAAGATAGTCAAGACAAATTAGAGCGAGAAGTTAAACAAAAGTTTGCGTTAGGTTATCCTAAAGAAAATATTATTTTTCAATCTCCTGAACGAGTAATTTTATGGCAAGGGGGAAAACAAATCTGTGATCAAGATATCACAAAACCGCAGATTTTAGTAGATACTTTAAAGTTATTTTTTGAATATCGCACCCCGGAAATTGCCCAATGGGAAATAGCGGCGGCAGAATTTGGCGGACGGGTTAAAGATTTATCGGGTAAACTGATTGATTTAATTGAAACCCAACGCAAAATTAACCCGAAATTCATTCAATCTTTTAGTGAATTTACGGAAATTTGCCGTCAAGCAATTAACCCGAATCTTTCTGAAGCTGCGGTGGAAGAAATGTTAATTCAACATTTGCTAACAGAACGAATTTTTAGACAAATTTTTAATAATCCTGATTTCACCCGTCGTAATATTATTGCGGTAGAAATTGAAAAGGTAATTCAAGCGTTAACGTCTAAATCTTTTAGTCGAGATAATTTTTTAGGGGAAGTTGATTATTTTTATCGCGCTTTGGAAGATGCGGCTCAAACCATTGATGAGTTTAGCGATAAACAGCATTTTCTGAATACGGTTTATGAGAAATTTTTTCAAGGGTTTGCGGTTAAAGTTGCGGATACCCACGGAATTGTTTACACACCGCAACCCATTGTTAATTTTATGGTGAAAAGTGTTGAGGATATCTTACAAAAAGAGTTTGGGAAGTCTTTAAATGACAAGGGAGTGCATATTCTTGACCCATTTGTGGGGACGGGTAATTTTATTTTACGGGTGATGCAGGAAATTAAAAAAACTGCCCTTCCCTATAAATATGAACAGGAATTACACTGCAATGAGGTGATGTTATTACCTTATTATATTGCTTCAATGAATATTGAACACCAATATTTTGAAGCAACGGGAGGTTATAAAGCTTTTGAAGGTATTTGTTTAGTTGATACTTTTTCTGACCAACAGGTGCAACAGTTATCTTTATTTACGCCTGAAAATACCGCCAGAGTTCACCGTCAAAGAAGTTCACCGATTTTTGTGATTATTGGAAATCCGCCTTATAATGCTTGGCAGGTTAATGAAAATGATAATAATAAAAATCTAAAATATACGAATAAAGATAAAACCGGAATTGATGATCGGGTTGCTGCAACTTATTCTAAAGATTCAAAAGCAACGAATAAAAATTCCCTTTCTGATCCTTATGTTAAAGCAATTCGCTGGGCATCAGATAGAATAGGAGATGAAGGAATAGTTTCTTTTGTAACTAATAATAGTTTTATTAATGCTCTTGCTTTTGATGGTATGAGACAACATTTAGAGAAAGATTTTGATTTAATTTATCTTATTGATTTAGGTGGTAATATCAGAACAAATACAGATCCTTCAAAAAGTATTCATAATGTTTTTGATATTAAAGTCGGAGTCAGTATTAACATTTTTATTAGAAAAAATAGATCCAATCAGTCTAAGAATACAAAAATTTATTATGCTAGTGTTGGTGAATTTTGGAAAAAGGAAGAAAAATTAGGATATTTAGACCAGTCAAAAAGTTATAGTAATATTGAATGGTCACTGATTGATCCTGATCAAAAATATATTTGGTTAACAGAAGGATTGCAAGATGATTTTGAAAAATTTATCCCAATAGGCAATAAAGAAACTAAAGATAAATCAACTAATGAATCAGCAATTTTTAAAAATTATAGTATGGGTGTTCAAACAAATCGAGATGTGTGGGTTTATAACTTCAATAAAAATTTATTAATTGAAAATATAAAATTAACCCTACAAAATTATAATCATCAAGTTTATCAATGGAAAACCAAAAGAATACCTAAAGATACAGTAGATTCATTTGTTATTTACGATGACACTAAAATCAAATGGAGTAGCCGTTTAAAAGAGTGTTTAAATTCTGAGATTACAGCAGACTTTAACGATGATAAGATTAGATCATCTACGTATCGTCCATTTTGTGTACAATTTTTATATTTTGATGAAATTTTTAATCATCGTCGTGGTTTATTTGCTTACATAGTACCCAACGAACAAGCAGAACAAGAAAACCGATTAATCTGGTTAAAAGTTGGAAGTGAAATTCCTATGTTCGTTTTAATAGTGAAGGTTATAGCAGACCAAATGACTCAAGGTGGTTCTCAATGTTTCCCTTTCTACACCTACGACCAAGACGGAACAAACCGAAAAGAAAATATCACCGACTGGTCACTTGAACAATTTAGAAATTATTACCAAGATCTGACTATTACAAAATGGGATATCTTCTATTATACTTATGGATTATTGCATCATCCCAGCTATCGAGAACGCTACGCCGCCAACCTAAAACGAGAACTTCCTCGCATTCCCTACGCCCCAGATTTTCGCGGTTTTGCTGATGCGGGACAACAATTAGCAGACCTGCATCTTAACTATGAAGAAAAACCCGAATATCCGCTTAAATTTATTGAAAATGATCAAGTTCCTTTAGATTGGCGAGTGGAAAAAATGAAACTTAGTAAAGACAAAACCCAAATAATTTATAATGAATTTCTCACCTTAAGCGGTATTCCTCCCGAAGTTTTTCAATATCGTTTAGGAAATCGTTCGGCGTTAGATTGGATAATTGATCAATATCAAATTAAAACCGATAAACGCAGTGGAATTGTCAATGATCCTAACCGTTTAGATGATGAACAATATATTGTTAGGTTAATTGGTCAAGTGATCACTGTTAGTTTAGAAACCGTTAAAATTGTTGATAGTTTGCCCGATTTGGGATTAGTTTGATGGAGAAAGCCCTAAAGGGCTTACTACTTTTATTATTTTTAATTGATTCCACCGCTTATTACGAGGAACAAAAACCTGGGCTTGGGTAGAGTTTTTAGGAGAAGTCAAAGAGACAGTAAACTTCCTCATGCTATATCCTGAAGCTGGTTCAAACGTTAGAAGTTCTGTTCGTCGGGTGATTTTGCTCAAGTTTTCTTACTCTCTATTTTATCGTATCTTAGAAGAAAAATTGCAATTGATATTGGCTTGACAGTTGAGGAAATGTTGGAGTCGCGGTGAGTTAAAATATAAATAACTTCTAGGAGACTATAAGTATGACAACCTTATCTAACGAACAAACAGCTATTATTCGTACAGAAAGAGGATTAACAATCGCAGGTACACGCATCACTATCTACGATATTATGGACTATGTAACGGCTCAATATCCACCTAAATTTATCAGGGGATTATTTGATTTGACGGAGGCACAAATTAACGCGGCTTTAGCTTATATTGAAGCAAATCGTCCTGATGTTGAAGCTGAGTATCAAATTGTTCTTAAAGAAGCTGAAGAACTGCGACTATATTATGAAGAAAAAAATCGTGATCTGATTGCTAGAATTGCGGTGCAACCTCCCCAACCTGGAACCGAAGCTGCATGGGAAAAACTGCGAGCAGCTAAGGCAAAACGTGAGGCTAGAGCATGATTTTTTTGATAGATCATAATCTCAATGGACACGCCATGATTTTCTTTGGCTCTATTGCTAATCAAGGTTGGCTTGATATCATTCCCATGCGTTTTGTTACCTTTGCACAAATGGAATTGCCTATTGATAGCGATGATAGAGTTGTTTGGCGACTGGCTCAAGAAAATCAGATGATTTTGCTCACAGCTAATCGCAGCATGAAAGGTAAGGATTCTTTAGAACAAGTAATGCGCGAAGAAAATACCCCTAATTCATTACCTGTGATTACGATTGGAAATGCCGATAGATTACTGAATGATTCGGAATATCGAGAACGTTGTGTTGAGCGTCTAATTGAGATTATGCTTAATATTAATAGTTATATGGGTGTAAGTCGGCTTTTTATCCCATAAAGTGAAGTTGAGGTTTTTGAAAAAGTGCGATCGCTTCTTTTCTATCAATAAATGCGATCGCTCTAGGATTAGTATTTTAAGGTAGAATCTTGAAACGAGAAAAGCAGTTAATGGAGTAATCAGCAGTTGTTGATTCCCAAGTATGATAGAATTGATCTATGATAAAATCCTTAAATACTATGACTATTGAAAATCTGGAAGCTCAAGTTATGGCATTGCCAAGGGATGCTCAAGTAATATTGCTCTCGCGACTTCTAAAACACTTGGGACAAAGTAGGGAAAACGATGCAGAAGTTGTATCTAGCTGGAGTGAGGAAGCCCAAAGACGCGATCGCGAAATGGATAGTGGTGAAGTTACTGGCATTCCGGCCGAACAAGTCTTTGATAAAACACGGGGTAAAGAACTTTATGAGAATGTTATCCGCGCTCAAGTAGAAACACCGGAGAATATTGGCAAGATTGTTTCAATTAATGTGGAGACGGGTGAATATGAAATTGGTGAAGACTTGGTAGTAACGAGTCGCAAATTACAGGCTAAACAGGCTAATGCAATAATTTGGGCGGAACGGATTGGTTTTAATGCGGTTTATGCCGTTGGTGGTACATTGGTCAGGACGGCAGAATGATACAAGGAAATGTAGTTGGGCGACAAGCTCGAATTAGTTTAATTTTGCGTCTGCCAGAAAATTTAGATATAGAAATTGAGTGTGTTGTTGATACAGGTTTTGAAGGTTTCTTGACTTTGCCATCTTCTGCGATCGCCAAACTTGGGTTGCCTTACCTTGGCGAAATTAATGCAAATTTAGCCGATAATTCTAATGTGGCAACTAACGTTTATTTGGCAACTATTTTGTGGGATGGTGTAGAAAAAGATGTTGCAGTGCTAGGAATGGGTCATCGTCCGCTCATCGGGACTGCACTACTTGAAGATTATCATCTCAGTATAGACTTCTGTGATGGTGGTACGGTTCTTGTGGATGATATTTTGCGATCGTGAGTGAGGAGGAATTTGATTATAATTTTGGGTGCGATCGCTTCTTTTATATTAATAAAAGCGATCGCTCTAGGATTAGTATTTTAAGGTAGAATCTTGAAATGAGCGACAAGGGAATTACACTAGGGATTGCCTTTGATTTTGAGGCGCCGCAGCACCGCGTAATAATCCTTCGGTACTAATATCTTCTTATTCTCCTATTAATGCTAGTGCTTGATTCATTACCCGGTCAGACAGATACATTCCTGATAAGCGTAATTTTTCTAAAATCGGGCGTGCGGTAGGAATGATACCTTGTTGTTTAGCATTGAGAACTAAACCTAGTGTTCCCCGAACCGGAATCCCCAATGCTGCTGCACAGTGGCGGGCTGCTAGATCATCGAGGATTACCTCTGTGCCAGGATGGACATAACCCCAAGTTAGTACGGCGGATTCACCTGCACCTAAATCCCAACTCTGAATCACAGTTGGTACTGGCGGAGTTTCCACAACAACTAGCCAGTTTTTCTGAACCAGTGCTATAGCGGTTACATCCATTTCTCCATAGGTCTGAATCTCTGTTGCTACAGCAGCAGGTACGATAATTTCTTGACTGATAATCTGCAATAATTCCAAAACCCCACCCTTTGTTAAGAATATTAGAGGAGAGGTATTGATGGCAGGAGGGATGACTTTATTATCCAAAGAATCAGCCACGCTCAAGCTCCCGTTGTAGGTCATTAAAGTCAATTACAAACACATCAACTTGCTCACGCGCTAGAGCATCTAAGAAGTCTCTGCGGTTTAAACCCGCAATTTGGGCGGCTTTTTCCTGAGAAATTTCAGCTTTTTGATACCAATAGATAGCAGCAGCTAGGCGCATATCCTGAACAAAATCATCAGGGGGAAGGCGACGGGCTGAAAAAATTTCTTCAGGTAACTCTAATGTTACTGTAGTCATTGTTTTTGGGGAGGTTGACGTTTTTTATCTGATCATAGCAGTTCAAACTAGAACCAGGAAACGATAGAATAAAATTTTAACTCTTACCTTGAATTTATTTATAATAATAGCGATCGCTTCTTTTAGATCAATAAAAGCGATCGCTCTAGGATTAGTATTTTAAGGTAGAATCTTTAAACTAGCAAACCTTGAAACGAGAAAAAAGTTTATGGCTCTAACCATTCTGTATCAGGTTTTGCTAAAAGTCGAGCGTTATTGTAAGCCTGATCAATGGTTAAAACAGTTTCTCCTGTGTAAACATTTCCGTCCTTATGGATAACAAGAGCTAAATCTGCCCTTGATCGGGTTGTCAGACAAAGAGGTAGAAGAAGTTGAAGTGACCCTGAGCTTGCATTTTTATCCCAAAAATATTGAGGCACGGCTGCTTTGTAATTTCGCTTAACTCGTTTTATAGCAAGTCTTACAGCCCCTTCTATGTAAACTTGAAGTTGATAATCGTCCATAGATTTGTATGGTTCTGGAAAACGCTCTCTATTCTCTTTTTTATTTTTAATGTGGTCATAATCAATTCGTGGCTCTCCTAAACGAGTATCATATATTAAAATTGCAGGATCTTGAAAATAACTGGCTCTTTCTGGCAAAGCTTGACACGATCTTAATTCATAATCACTTTCTTTATAAAAACCATAAAAATAAAATTTCTGCTTTGATGGATTCCTGTGTTCTTCAAATACTGCAAAAATTTCTTCTTGATTCTCGGTCACCAATCCTGTGTTAAAGAAAGCTCGTTCTCCAAAAAAACTTATTTTATCTTCTTCTTGTAGCCTTTTAAATGTATAATTAAGATAATTTCTTAAAATTGGTTTATTTTGTAATGTAGAAGTATGCTGACAATCCCAATTTTCTTTCTGTGCAAGATTTTCAGCTAAATAGTAAATAACATTGTCATATTCAGGAAAATAGGCAAAGTCAAACAATTGCTTAGGCAGTGATAACTTAGACGTTGATAATTCCACTCTTTTTTTCGGAAACATTAGTCCAATTAATTCTGATACAATACATTTATAATTATATCAATGTTTATATTAGAAAATTAATAACATTAGTAGTTTTTAGTAGGATATTAAATTGATTTATTGTAGGTCAATCAACTCGAATAAAGTAGGATAAAGTTGCTAAAGTAGGATTCAGTAGGATAAAGTGGGATAAGACTAGATCTAACCACTACCATAACTGTGATTCTATGGAAATTCAAGATATTTTAAAATGGACTGATGAACAGCTACTTGCTAAAACAGGAAAACATCTTGATTCCCTCCAAAAAGCCATATTAGAAGGGGTTTGGTCTCATCAGGATTATAAAGAAATTGCCCTTACTCATCAACGCAGTTATGCTCATGTCAAAAAAGAAGCATGGAAATTATGGACACTCTTATCTGATACGATAGGAGAAGATGTTAAAAAGTCCAATGTTTGCTCTTTACTAGAAAAAGCTGAACTCTCCAATGTTTCCAATGGGGCGACTAATTTTCTACAAATTGGTATCAGCAATAGTCAAGTCAATATCTGTAGTGAGGATAAGCGATCGCAATCTCCCCCAGAAACATCCCAAACTCAAAATCAATCAACAATTATCAATATAATAGAAGCACCAGAATTAACTAGCTTTTACGATCGCACTTCAGAATTAACTACCCTCAAACAATGGATATTAGAAGACCATACTCGCTTAATTACCATTTATGGATTAAGTGGAATTGGAAAAAGTGCGATCGCTCTTAAACTCATCGAAGAAATTAATACGCAATTCGATTATATTATCTGGAAAAGTCTTAATAATATTCCTACGCTTTCTACGCTACAAACCGAAATCAAACAATTCTTTTCTCAATCTCAACAAACCCCCTTATCTACAGTTATTGATTATTTTCGTAACTCTCGCTGTTTAGTTATTCTTGATGACCTACAGGATATTTTTAAAACAGGTGAATTAGCAGGTCAATATTTACCTGAATATGAAGATTATAGTAAATTTTTTAAACAAATTGCCACATCGAATCATCAAAGTTGTTTAATTCTCCTCAGTTGGACAAAACCCATAGAAATCGCCAATTTAGAAGCAGAAAATAGACCTCTACAGACATTAAACCTAAAAGGATTAGGAGAAGAAGCAACAGAAATATTCAGGGAAAAAGGATTAATAGATCAGGAAAACTGGTTAGAATTAATTACAATGTATCAAGGTCATCCGTCCTGGTTAAAGATTATCGCTTCAACAATTATCGAACTGTTTAATAGTAGCGTTTCCCTGTTTTTATCCGATCAAAATGATATCTATTTAGGGGACTTAGAACCCAATTTAGAATCTCACCTAGAGCGTTTATCAGAATCAGAAAAAACGATAATTCATTGGTTAGCGAATCAAGATCAACCCGTTAATATTTCCCAAAAACCTGCTAATATTGAATTATCTAAACCTCAATTCTGGCAAGCGATACAATCATTAATTCGACATAATTTAATTGAAAAAGTCGAAGCAGAAGGGCGATCGCTATTTCTATTAAATCCAATTTTCCAACACTATATTAAACAGAAGATTAAGGGTTAGGATTGCTATAGTTCTTAATCTTCTCAGAATTAATCGCTATCATTCTCCGACAATCACTCAAAGAATGATAGCTGAAAATATCAATAATCTTTGTCTTTTTTGTACCTAATTTTTAGTGAATAAAACAGTCATGATGAGGGACTTTCAATCTGGGTTTCAGTCTTCATTTCTTAGTGTCTTTGTGGTTTATTAAATCACAGAAAATTGTTTTAATTCCCCAGGAATAACCGCCCCTTTTTCTGTTATAATAGCGGTAATTAATTCCGCCGGAGTCACATCAAAAGCCGGATTAAAAAATTCCACTCCTTCGGGACAAATTCGAGTAGTTCCCACCTGATAAAGTTCCGTAGGATCTCGTTCTTCAATCGGAATTTCATCCCCGGTTGCTAATTTAAAATCCACCGTTGATAAGGGTGCAGCCACGAAGAAAGGAACCTTGTGAGCTTTAGCCACAATTGCTAAACTATAGGTTCCAATTTTATTCGCCGCATCGCCATTAGCTGTAATTCGATCTGCTCCAACAATTACCGCATGAATTAACCCCTGTTTCATACAATGGGCTGCCATATTATCGGAAATTAATGTTACTGGAATTTGATCTTGTACGCACTCCCAAGTGGTTAATTTAGCTCCTTGTAACCGGGGGCGAGTTTCGTCGGCATAAACTCGATTTAACCGTCCTGAATTCCAAGCGGAACGAATAACTCCCAAGGCGGTTCCATAACCTCCGGTTGCTAAGGAACCTGTGTTACAATGGGTGAGAATATTCAGTTTTTCGGGTATTTTAGGTAATACAATTAACCCCGCTTCTCCGATGGCAAAACAGGTTTTAATATCGTCTTCCCGAATCGTATTGGCTTTGTGTAATAGGGCGGTTTTAATCTCCTCAATTGTGCCGGGGGTTTCGGTTGCTGTTTGCAACATTTGATCAATCGCCCAAAACAAATTAACCGCCGTGGGACGGGTTGCCCGCAGGACTTGGGCAATGGGTTCTAGTTGGTTCAAAAATTCCTGACGGTCTGAAGTTTGAATCTCCCTCGCCCCCAAATATAAGCCATAGGCTGCGGCAATTCCAATGGCGGGAGCGCCCCGAACAATCATGGTTTTAATGGCTTCTGCCATTTGTTGATAGGTGGTAATTTCTATGCGGGTATATTCATCGGGGAGACGGGTTTGGTCGATGAGGGAAGCGCGATCACTTTCCCAAATAATCGGATAAACTTGAGTTAAAGTTGAGGTCATTTTTAGAGTTAAAATTGATAGTAGAATATTGTTGCCAGTTATTCAATTATAAGTCTAAGAAGTCTCCCATCCTCTAGCTCATAACCAGTATCGGTATCTTGAGCATAATTGAGAAACTCCTGCAAGGACATGATTTTTTCAGTCGTTGCATGGGTCATAGTTGCTTGTCCTCCCATCAACCTATCGGGTGATCCTCATCTATTATAATAATCCTAGACAAAATTAGATTAAATTGAGTTTAAGTTTTAATCTTGTCCAAATCCCACTAATTTTATAGCGCAAATATTTGAACCCAGCTTTATATAATCGTTTAAAATCATAGTCAAATAAAATAGCCATCATATCTTCTAAAGATAAATCCTTGAGATAATAAACTCCTTTATCAATAGACTGGTCACTATATTGTAAATATTTACTCAAACCCATTTGTTCTGACCAGTTCCAAGTTTGAGTATAGGTTTGTTTAATTTCTTGACGATATTCGGCAAAATTAGTTATTTTTCCCGATAGATAATCCTGAATATATCCCGCCGCAATATTAGCATTTTCCATTCCGTGACGAATACCCTCCCCACCCAACATATTAACCATAGAAACTGCGTCTCCAATGGCAATAATATTATCCTGATAATAAATATCTTCTAACCCACTAGAATATTTTAACATTCCCCCATGATGGTTAATAATTTTACAGGGAATTTCTGTTAAATAATCCGTTAGTAATAATTCCAGATATGAACGTAAAGTCTGAGTTTGATTTACCCATTCATGGGAACGATTTAATTGGGCAGAACCGACTTTTAAGCGATTATTTCCCATCGGAAAAATCCAAGAATAGCCCCTGGGCATCCAACGATGACCCAAAAAGAAAATTAAATCTTGAGAATATTTTTGATAATCATTTTCTGAAAGTTCAATTAAATATTCAATTCCTGTCCCGGTTAAATAATTAGGTTGGGGTGCTTTTTTAGCATACATAACAGCCCGAGTCGGCCCAGTCCCATCGACTAAAACTTGAGTTTCTACTGAAATAATTTTCCCGGTAGACCGTTGTTTTAATTCAACAATTGTATTTTGATTCTCTTGAAAATGCTTAATATAGCGATATCCCATCCATACCTCACCGCCCTGGTTAGTAACTTCTGTAGCTAAAAATCCCCGTAATTTGGCAAAATCAAAAACAGCCCCCAAAGGTGTTGGAGACTGCCATTTTTGATTAACATTTGTGGTAATAATCACTAGATTTTGCCAAAAACTTCCAACAACAGTTTCAGGTAAATTAAATTTTTCCAAGGTTTCTAAAGGTGTGGCGGCACTGGAAAAATCATTTTTAGAGAAAGTTTCATGTTGTTCAACTAATAACACTTGCTGACCCGCTTGGGTAAGTTTTCTTGCACATTGACCTCCGGCTGGCCCCGCACCAATAATCACAACATCAAAACGTTTCATCGGAATAAAATCTCAAGTTTAAAGAGCTATTATAGTTTAACAAATTACTGTTAATTTGATCTGATGATTTTGGATAGATGCACGGAGGTCAATATTTTGCGCGGTTTAATTTTTAGAATTGATTTCTCCTTTTAATTCAGGACTTTTTGAGGAGGTTATACTCGATGAAGATTGCAGAATTATTGGGTTGAAAGCAGGAACTTGACAGGTGACTGTATTGGTTTTAGGTAAACAAGCAATGGGTTGAGTCAAAACCGAAGGAATAGAAACAAATTCACCTTTTAAAACAAAGTCATCGGCATTCAAGACAACGCCTAAAATTTCTTGGGTAGATTTGATTTTAATAACTGCATCATCAGTCCGTCCATCCCCATCAAAATCAATTAATTTCGTATAGTCTAAATCTATTTCATTGATGCCATCGGTTAAGCCAATTTTATCCCCATCATTGAACCAATCAAAATTAGAAATCACAGGAGCATGAAACATATTATGGCTGGCATCTTGGGTTTTAAGGACAAATATATCAGTATTGCCGTTACTACTGGGGGTTTGGGCATTTCCCGACATCGGCATGAACAAACTAATCATAAAAGGAACAATTGTGGCAATTAAACAGCTACGAACTTGATTGGAAATCATACATTTTCCTAATGCTTTGATTTCACTCTACCTGGGGATTGAATAGCTTTAGTGGTTAGTGAGTGCTACTATTCTAAGTTCTACAAGGTTGATAGAAAATTGGGGGGTCTATTCCAAGAGAAAACCCTGATTAAATCAAGCAAAATCAGGGTTTTAGAGGTTGTGTCTGTTGGTGAGAAAATAGACAGTTAGAAAATTGGAAAGTTTGCCTTTACACTCTTTAATATCCAGGGGAAACCCGGATTATCCCAAACCCCTAATTTTAAGGATTGGATTTCCCAGTTGTTTTTTGCCTCTTATTTCAACACGGTTTTAGACACAATTCGGGTTTTCTTCTTATCACTTTCGGATAATTCTTCTCCCGATTGTAAGCGAGTAGCGCTGGTTTGTAACACCGTTGCTGCGTTTTTATCCCCCATTTGTAAAGCAGTTTTAGCCGCAGTTTGTAACATAGTTGCTGCCCCCGCCCGGTCGCCTTGTTGCAGTTTGGTTTCGGCAATTTGAGTTTGACGATATTTGGCTAAGGTTAAAATTTGTTGTTGCACAAACCCATCCATTTTGGGTTGATAATCACTGACAAAATTACCTTCCACCATCACCAAATCAGAATATAAATTTTTTAAATCTAAGGAAGGATCATCATAGCGGACTTGAACATGGGCGATCGCTTGTTTTCCGGGGGGAAATTTGTCAAAATATAAATTGGCTAAGACCACCCGATCCATATCTTTCATCACATCCCCTAAACGGACAATCCATTTATCTCCTTCTTTTTGGATTGGTAATTCAATCGTATCGGGGGCAACTTGGGCGATGGGTTTGAGTTCGGCTAACCGAACATTAGGCATTAAATCCAATAATAAATAGGAATTAGTTAAGCCCACCGACTGCATTTTATTGAACAAACGGCTGAATTGATCCAACGCTTGTTCAGGATGTTCAATATAGGCTAAAGTTCCCCCGGCAGCATCGGCAATTTTTTCTAAAACATCGGAGTTCCAATCTTCACCAAACCCCAAAGTATTAATAGTTAAGTTATAACTAGCGGCGAGTTTGGCTAATTTTAAACAGCGATCATTGTCTCCATGTTCGTTTTCACCATCGGTTAATAAAAACCCTTGAGAAATTCGTTCCTGTTTGCCCTTTCCTAATTCTTCAATTCCTAATTTTAGCCCTTCATCAATGGCCGTCCCCCCGGAGGTTTTTAAAGCGTTGATTTTCCGTTTAATATTTTCCAAATCCGTAATATCTTGATTCGGAATTAAAACTTTAGCGCGATGATCAAAGGTTATAATAGAAATGCGATCGCCAGGTTTTAATCGATCCACTAACTCAATTGCCGCCTGTTTCACGGTTTCTAGGGGTTTTCCACTCATAGAACCGCTATGATCTAAAATTAGGCACAAATTCAAAGGGACATCGGCATCACTTTGAGAGGGAAAAGCCGAAATGGAGATCGCCAACTGACGTTGACTGTTGCCAACGGACAGATCAAAGTTGGGATCACTAAGAATTGCTTGTAAACTGAGTTTCATTATGATTACCTGAAGTTGCGCTACTATTTTTATAAGTTTAAGGTTGAGAATTCCTGATGAGAGAACCCATTCAAGCTGTGCAATCGGCATATTCTTACACCGATAGCCCGATTCGGACTCCCCCGCCAGATTTGGAATCCCTTCTGTTGAAGGAAAGGATTGTCTATCTGGGACTTCCCCTGTATTCGTCCGATGACATCAAACGCCAAGTGGGGATTGATGTTACTGAACTGATTATCGCTCAACTGCTTTACTTACAGTTCGACGATCCTGATAAACCTATCTATTTCTACATCAACTCCACGGGAACTTCCTGGTATGGAGGGGATGCAATTGGGTTTGAGACTGAAGCTTTTGCCATTTGCGATACTTTGGGCTATATTAAGCCTCCGGTTCATACTATTTGTATCGGTCAAGCCATGGGAACCGCAGCCATGATTTTAGCCGCGGGGACTAAAGGTTTCCGGGCGAGTTTACCGAATGCAACCATTGTTTTAAATCAAACCAAAAGTGGGGCAAGAGGTCAAGCAACGGATATCCAAATTCGAGCAAAAGAAGTTCTCGATAATAAGAGAACTATGTTAGAAATTTTAGCAAAAAATACCGGACAATCGGTAGAAAAAATTTCTAAAGATACCGATCGGATGTTCTATTTAACGCCAGAAGCAGCCAAGGAATATGGCTTAATTGATAAGGTGTTAAAAAGTCGAAAAGAACTTCCCGCATTGGTGGCAACGGTTTAAAATTAATTGAAGTTAAAAAGGTAAAAGCTATGCCGATTGGAGTTCCAAGTGTCCCTTATCGTCTTCCAGGTAGTCAATACGAAAGATGGATTGATATTTATACCCGTTTAGGTGTAGAACGCATTTTATTTTTGGGTCAAGAAGTCACCGATAGTTTAGCCAATCGGATTGTGGCACAAATGCTATATTTGGATGCGGAAGATTCTAATAAGCCAATTTATTTGTATATCAATTCTCCGGGGGGATCGGTAACAGCAGGTATGGCAATTTACGATACCATGCAATATATTAAAGCCGATGTGGTGACGATTTGTGTGGGTTTAGCGGCTTCCATGGGAGCTTTTCTATTAGCCGCAGGAACCCCCGGAAAACGGTTAGCTTTACCCCATGCCAGAATTATGATTCACCAACCATTAGGCGGGGCAAGGGGTCAGGCAACGGATATCGAAATTGAAGCCAGAGAAATTTTGAGAATCCGCAGTTTATTGAATGACATTTTAGTCACTCGTACCGGGCAAACTTTGGAGAAAATTCAGAAAGATACGGATCGGGATTATTTCTTATCTGCCCAAGAAGCCAAGGATTATGGTTTAATTGACCAAGTGATTGAAGAACGGGCAACCGTGGCTTTAACCGCAGGTTAAGGGTTAACAATTCACTATAATATTGGATGGGTTTTTCCCATCCATTTATCCTCTGTTTGCTTTTCTATTTGTGAAATTTACTTCCCATATTATTAACTTAAGTCACTGATACAATTAGTGATGGATACAACAGACTATTACCGACAATTAGGGTTAAGATTAGGGGCGAGTTTAGAGGCGGTGAAAACCTCTTATCGGCAGCTTGCCAGACAATATCATCCTGACGTCAATCCTGGAAATGAAGTCGCTAGAGATAAGTTTATGGCGATTACAGAAGCCTATAAATTTTTATTGACTATTGCTAAACCGGAAGCGGAATTAGAACCCGTTACGGCTTCAAAAAAAACCGTTACATCGGGATCTAAAGTTCCCCAATATCAACCTACAAAAGTTAAAATTACGCCCAAAAGTCCGCCGATTCAATTTAATCCTGAATTAACGAAAGAAGAACAAAAAATTAAGGAAAATTCCTATTTAGAGTTACAACAACTGTTAAAATATAAGCGTTTTCCCAGGGCTATCGCATTAATTGAAGGGTTAGCCCAACGGATTCCCCATGACCCTGAAATTCGCCAATGGCAAGCGATTTCCTATCAACGCTGGGGGCGGAAATTAATTACGGAAAAGCAGGTTGATAAAGCTAGAAATTATTTAAAAAAAGCCTTAAAAACCGACCCCCATAATCGGGCATTATGGGCAGAAGTGGAACGGGATTTTAGACAATTAGAAAAGATTTATTAATCTTAAAAACTCAATTTGTCAACTATAAATCTTTATTATATTCGATATAAAACAGTTAAAAACACCGAAAACTCGGAATATTGAAAGCCATTAAAGAAGAGGACTCGGAATTAATTATGAAATTACCTTATATAATTGTTATTCAATGGTCTGATGAAGATAGCTGCTACAAGCGTGCATTTACCTGATTTTCCATCCCAGCAGTTCCACACTCACGGAGATACCTACGAGGAAGCTTTGAAGAATGCAGTAGAGGTGTTAGAGCTTTTAGTTGAAGAATATCAGATAGATGGTAAATCTCTCCCCAAACCTAAAAATATAGCAGAAAACCTTCTGTTTGCTTGAACATAGGTTGGAAGCGATCGCGCCTCATTAAATTATCTAAAGGACAAGTAGGAACGTGGATACGAATATTTTGCTGCGGTTTGCCGATCGATCCAAATAGCAGGATTTAAAGATGTGGTGGATGCCTATTTACAGATGAATAAGTTATCAGTGGAAGCTAAGCTTATTTATGAGAAACTGGATTTGATGTTGTCTGAGGGTGGAGGTGAGGAAATTTATGCTTTGATAACCCTACTAAATGAATTGGGGTTGCAGTTAGCTATCACAGTAAAATAGGTAATTAATAATCGTAGTTATCGGTTGGGTCGGGCGGGTTTATTCAGATTATCGGTAGGTGACATAATTTATCGGTGGGGGCGGGTTTATTAAGGTTATCGGTGGGTGACATAATTGAGCGATGAACCTGCCCCTACAAATTTTACCCATTACCCATTATTTATTACCTATTACGCATTATTACCGTTGACGTTTTTCATCTTCTCGACGTCGGCGATCGCGCCATTCAGCCACCGTTAAATAAATGACACCTCCGGTAAAAATTATCAACATTGAGAAAGCCACCAATACCAAAATCTCAACCAGGGTTAACTCTTGTAAAACTTCCATAGGTTAATTGAAACAGTGCAGTTTTTATCTATTTTAATTCAATTTGTAGAGAGAATCATGATTTGATTCACCCTACAACAATCTGGCAAAAGTATTAATCTGTGAAACTGGGTAACAGTAGTTTACACCGCAGGTAACTCATCTAAAATGGTAAACCGAACATGATTAATTGCTAAGGTTCCCAGAGAGACTTTTTCGCGGTCAACATCAACCCCTTCACTGGTCAATCGTTGAAAACGAATACCCTTGCCAATTTCAATATGATACCAAGCTAATCCCATAAAAAATCGTAGGGGATAGGGCCCACCTTCTTGAATATCATCGGGGTTAGATTCCATCGGAACCCAACCAAAACCCGGAATATAAAATTCTAACCAAACATGATTATATTCCGGTTGTAAAGGCACTCCTCGACGGTCAGCAAATTGGGGACATTTATAACGTCCAATAGTCCGACAAGCGATGCCATTTAATCGGGCTAAAGCTAATAAAACCCCGACATATTCCCCACAGGAACCTATACCTCGCTGCAAAACTACATCAGGATTTTCAATCTTAGAAGTCAGACTATAGGATAACTGATCATAGACATAATTACGAATACTTAAAAGTTTTCGGAGGAAATTTGTTTCATTGCGAATTGCTGTTTTTGCCGCTGCTTGAACAATAGCAGTATCCATTGCTAAATGATCATCATCTACAAAATATTTTTGGGGGAAATCCGAGGAAAGTTTAGGTAAATTTTCCACTTGACGGGGATGAATTTGATATTTAATACTCCGAACTTCTAATAATGCTTTCCAACCAAAAATCAAACGTTCCGTCGAAGTCAAAGGATTAAATTGAAATACCGCGACTTTTTCCCCATCTTCAACTTCTTCTCGAAAAGGAATTCCAACCGCCGAAACCTCTAAAACTTTCTGACGATTTGTATTAGAAGGTAGGGCAATTCGCCATTCTAAATTTTCGATATGAACCGCATCTAAAGGTTCTAATTCCTCCACATAGGACATTTCAATCAAATAGCCATTAGATGTGGCATAGTTTTCCTGGGGATTAAAATGAAAAGAGAGGGGATGAATAAAGGTGCGATCGCGTTTTGCTAATTCAAATTGTTCATGGGAACTGGGATTATCTCGGATATAAAGTTCACTGCCAGCATAGGCTACATAGAGAACTTCTTCTTGGGTTTCTGGGTTAGTATAAAAGGTTAAACCAGTAGGAGATTCAAAGGGAGTTAACACACTAAATCGAGTTTCTCCTGTGGCTTTTTCCAAACAATAAACCGTCTGTTCTTCTCGATCGCAAACCCATAATTCTTCATTTCTAATCGTGAGGTTTTCTAGTCCAATCCCTGGGGCGGAAAAGCGGGTAATTTCTCGTTTGGTATTTTGACTATAAACTAGGATAGAAGCAATGCGATCGCAAGCAAAATAAAGAGTCGATTCATAAACCGCAATTCCAGTAGCTACATCGGGTAACAGTATAAACAATTGAGGTTCAAGATTAATAATAGAATTACCTTGAACAACCCCCGGGCAAAAATAGACTTCATTGCCGCGAGTAAACCAAAGATTATCCTGCCAAATTGCCAAACCCGTCACATCTCTAAAAGCTAAAGTTAAATCAGGATTAACAACCGTAGCATTATCGGTTTTGGGGTCAATTTGCAGCAAAAATCCCCGGGAGGTATCAATCGCTAATAGGGTATTTCCTAACCCCGTTAAACCATATAAAGCCGAAACCCCAATAGGTCGAATTGTCCGAGGTTTAAAACCGCTATTTTTTCCAAAAGTCAATGAGTTAAGATTCATAGAAATTGTGATTATAGATGAAACCAGGATATTTATTGATCGAATCAGGTCAAAGTTCAGACTTAAGATAGGCGACAACACCTAAATTTTCCTAAAATCCGATTCAGACTCAAACATTTAAGATTAAGCACAGATTTTGACAAATTTTGCAGGAACATTAGATACAATAGTGATGTCGATAAATGCTACTATCTCTGCCCATCGGTAAGCGTGATTAGTTATGGCTATGCCAATGTTTTTCCTCCACCGTGCAGCCCTTGGACTAACGTTATTGTTGCAAATCGTGGTTGCTAATAGTTTGATTGTAACTGCCGCCCATTCAGCCTCTTTACCTCAAAATCTGGGAGATGAACGGAATCAGGTTGATTTTGGGGATCGGGAACGGGTTCAGCAACCTGAACAACCAGGCCAAAGCAGTGATTCACCGTTTACCAACTGGAATGCCTTTACACCACCCGAACGGGGAGTACCCGGGCGTCGAGAAGGGGGCGGAACTCGGGGCATAGGTTGTCCCGGTTCGATGACTGCCTTAATTCCAGAGTCTACAATGGGTCGCACCGCATCAGGTCAACCCGCATTTTTTCTTTATATTCCAGGGAAAGTCGATCAAAAGATATTAGAATTTGAGATAGCAGATGAAGGTGATAAAACCCTTTACAAAACCACATTTCCCATCAGCACCGATCGCCCTGGAATAGTAGGAATTCAGTGGTCTGAGAATGCTAAATCCGTAACTTTACAAGACAATAAAAATTATCGTTGGTATATAGCACTTAAATGTAACAGTAGTGATACTTCTAATGATCTTTTCGTGAGTGGCTGGATTAATTCCGTTGCTTTAAGTCCTAATCAAAAACTTGAATTAGGAGAAACGACCGATCCCTTAGAACGTTTAAAAATCTATGCCAACCAAGGACTTTGGTATGAAACATTATTAACTTTGGCAACCTTAAAATTGAATGATTCTGAAAATTTATTCCTTAAAAATAAGTGGAACGATCTATTAAAATCTATTGGCTTTGATCCGGATCAAAAACAAACTCAGATTGATAAAGAAAAAGCTCAATCTATCCTCAATGCTCCTATTCTGAAAATTCAAACCAATTAGTAATCCCCGTAAATGGAAGTAGACAGTCATTGTCACCGCAAAAAAAGTTTGATTTTATTGTTTTAATGATTGACGGTTGACTGATTACTGATTACTGATTACTGTTAACTGATAACTAATCGAAAAATAGGCATTCTATGGGTAGGAGTGAAAATTTTACAAAATTTTGTCACGGTGGTCTGATAGTTACCAGTACCCTATTACTGGTTGTTTCCCTATTTTCTCGTCAAGGTCTTTCTGAAAACTCTCCAACCCTAATCTCCTTTGGAACAGAAACCCTGGAACCTCTGACCCCCGAGCACGAGATTCCAGTTGTCAAATCAATCCCATTCCTTTCCCCTTCAACCATAACGCCCTCGGAAGTTGCTGATATTCCTGGGATTCCTCCTCTACAAACCCTGAACTTTGCGGATTTCTCAAGACAAGGGGTTTCTGGAGAATCTTGTAATTTCGGGAATTGTCCCACTTTGGCCCAAGCCGCACCGATTAATATTCCCCCCCAGGTACCCCAACCCGATCCGAACCGCGATCGCTTTTTACCCCGACCTCCAATTCCCCCCAAACCCGAACCCCCGCCAAATCCTGAATTAACCCCCACTCCTACCCCCGCCCCTACCCCGTCAACGGATGAAACCCCGATTCCGGTTCAACAGATTAACGTTACTGGTAGCACTATTCTCACCTTAGAAGAAATTAAAACCTTAGTTAACCCACTAGAAAACACTTCTACCACCCTCACCCAACTACGGGAACTAGCCGATAAAATTACCGCCATTTATTTAGAACAGGGTTACATTACCTCCAGAGCAATTGTTCCCGAACAAACCATTAATAATGGCATTGTCGAGATTCAGGTAATTGAAGGAACCCTAGAAAATATCGAAGTTGAAGGAATAAAACGCCTCCATCCCTCCTATATAACCAGCAGGATTCATTTAGGTGCGACTAAACCCCTCAGTACCGCCGCCTTAGAAAACCAATTGCGACTATTAAGAATTAACCCCTTATTTGAAACCGTAGAAGCCAGTTTAAGAGCCGGAACCCAAGAAGGTCAGAGTATTTTAATTGTGCGGGTGGTAGAAGCACCGCCCTTTGGGGTGAGTTTGAATGTGGATAACTATTCGCCCCCGAGTATTGGTTCGGAACGCATGGGAATTAGTGTCCGTCATCTTAACCTCACAGGTCGCGGGGACTTCCTGGGACTGTCTTATAATACCACTCGCTTAATTGCTAATGGGGATTCTGATATTATCGACGCTTTGTATAGTATTCCGATTAACCCCATGAACGGAACTATACAACTGAGAGTTCAACCTTACCAAAATCGGATCACTCAAGAGCCCTTCAACGCGCTGAATATTGAAGGGAAATCTCAACGTTACGAAATTAGCTATCGTCAACCAATTATCCGTAACCCAATCTCTGAATTTGCTCTCTCTTTTGGCTTTGCTTACCAAGATAGTCAAACCTTTTTAGACAATAACGGAGAACCCTTTGCCTCCGGGCCAGATAGTAAGGGATATACTCGCACCAGTGTGCTGAAATTTGGACAGGACTATCTGATTCGAGATACACAAGGGGCTTGGGCCTTGCGATCGCAATTTAACCTCGGTTTAGATATCCTTGGCGCCACCGATGTCAGTACCCCCAATGCGGCATTTTTCAGTTGGTTAGGTCAAGTCCAACGGGTACAACGTTTAGGGGAAAATAATCTATTAATTGCCCAAGGGGATATTCAATTATCGGCTGATCCGTTATTTCCCTCACAACAATTTGTTATCGGAGGTGCTTTATCCCTGAGAGGATATCGTCAAAATGTGCGGGCTGGGGATAATGGCTTTCGGATTTCCTTTGAAGATCGAATTACCCTTGATCGCAATAAAGACTCCGAACCTGTGTTTCAACTGGCTCCATTTCTCGATTTTGGTGGGGTTTGGAATCATGATCGCAACCCTAACCAAATTATCGGTAAAACCTTTTTAGCGGGTGCAGGACTAGGATTAATTTGGCAACCCGTATCAGGGTTAAATCTCCGCCTAGACTATGGGATTCCCTTAATTAGTATTAGCGATCGGGGTAATAATATTCAAGATGATGGGATTTATTTTAGCGTGACTTATACCCCTTAAGCTACTTTTTCAATTGATTAAATTCTGCGACCGTAATTCCCATTTGCTTCAAAATTTGGGACAATAGCAACCCAGCGATTAGAAATCGTGGCTACACAGACAAAACCCGGATGGTGCGCGGGTTTAAGACGCTGATTAAACTATTGTTAAAAGTCCGCGCAGGCGGACTTAGGTTGTATAGCCCGCCGTTTCAACGGATGGGAACTTTTGGGTACTTTTGGGTACGATTCTCTTTCTGAATCATTTCAAAAACATGAACTAATTCAGATAAAGCTGCTTCTGAACTTTTTCCCCAAGCATGACAACCCGAAATGCCTGGAACGTAAGCAACAAATGTTCCATTATCATCAGGACGGGTAACAATCGTATAGTCTTGTAAAATTTTCATAGCTATCTAATCACGCACATAATATCCAGAATTAGTTAATTCAATCCTATCTAAATCTAGGTATTTTGGCTACCATTAACCCTAAAAACCCGGTTTCTTGAAGAAACCGGGTTTTTAATCCCCAACTATAATAAATAAAAACAATTAACCTCAATCTCCTCGTTTCTAGGTAGAACCTAAAAATGCTATTCATGGAGGCGGAGCCCCCTATTATTTGAGCCAGAGCTTCAAAATTAGCATAAATGCAGAGCATTGGAACAAGGGGACGAGGGAACAAAATATTAGCAACTTAACATTGTCACCCAATTATGAGGATCTGAGAAAAAATTATTACTTGTCAACACTTGGGCTGGTATGATGTTCTCAAATGATAATCAAAGTGGATCTAAATTTTGATTGTCTTTTACATTGAGATAAATCAATGCAATCTTCCATCGTCTTATCTATACTTATATGACTGATGCAAACTGGAATAGAATTTTAGACAGTATACCCGATGAAGCTTCTGAAGCTATTGTTAGTGATTACTTTGTTAAGCCCTTGTTAAAGGCTCTAGGGTTTAGTATTGAGGAACAATACCCCGAATTTGCTACGGGTTCTGGGACAGTAGATTTTGCGGCTCGAAAAAACCAAGGCAGTGATACTTTTAATCAATCAAAAACCAATCCTTATTTGTTGGTAGAAGTTAAAGGTCGAGCTATTGGTACGCGAGCCAGAATAAATCTCATGGAGAAAACACCGACCCATCAAAAAACTCAAAAGCAAATTAAACAATATTTGCTATCCCCTAACTGTAAAACTGCTGAATGGGGAATTATTACAAATTCAATCCATATTCAACTTTTTCGGCGACATGGTAAAGTTGTTCATCCTGCCACACCTTGTTGGCTAATTAAAAAAGATAATATCCTAGATATTGTTACTCGTATTAAGGATTTGATCGAGAATCCCTTACCTGCTTTAGTCGTTAGTCTCTACAATGATAAAGGAGGTGTTGGCAAAACAACAACTACAATCAATCTAGCTTCTATCTTACGGAGACAGAAAAAGAATGTTTTAGTGATTGACTTTGATCCTCAACAGCGAGACTTAACAGATTCACTGGGTTTACAACCTACAAAAACCAAGTTATCTGATTGTTTAATTGATCGGTTTTTAAACATTAAAGATGCCATTCAGCCTTTTAAAGTTAAAACTAAATCTGGAGAGGTTCGACTTTTTGACGTTATCCCTTCAGATTCCGGTTTAGAGAAATTTATGCGTGATGACCAACAAGCCAAAGTTCAAAATTGGGCGACAAGGTTAAAATATCTATTAGATACTTTAAAAGGTAATTACGATTATATTTTGCTCGATGCACCAACAAACTGGACGTTTTTTAGCAAAAGTTGTGTTTATGCCTCTGATGTTGTTTTAATCCCAACTAAACACACGAATTTTGCCTCATTAAAAAATGCCAGGAAAGTCATCCTAGAATTTATTCCTGAAATTCAAGAAGTAAGAGATAAAAAAGGAGAGTATGGCCCGATTCCTCTGCCTATTTTTTTTAATGAACATAAAGCAACAGAGACTTCATTGAAACGTGCAAATAGTGAAATTAAGTCGATCATTTCTTTGAATCGTGATTTATTACCGTACTTTTATCCAAAACATACACAAGGTAGTCCAGATCAAACAATATTCAGTATTCCAGAATATGCTATTGTTGCAAGTGCCGCCTTTGAACGCATACCTGCCGTATTTAAGCATAAAACTGTAAACGATTATTATCTTTCTTTAGCACAGGAGTATTTTCTTTATGAGTGATTTTGATAATATTGGTAAATTAATGCACTTGCCTTTAATTGATATTGAACCCGGACAAGAAATTACAGAACCGGAATTTTTTGTTTCGAGTGCAGCCGAAGCTATTTTACAAGCAAATGGACGAAATTGGGTTCCGGTGATTGTGCAGGAAATAGCAGATTATCAGTATCAAGCGGTGAGTAACCATTTTGTCTATGCAGCGGCTCAAAAAGCACAAATAGAAAGGGTTTGGTGTATTGTTATTGATCCAAAACCTTCTAATATTGAACAAGCTAAAATTTTAACAAGAGAAGCGAATCCGGTTGTTAATGTTAATTTATGTACTGCTTCCAGAGATACAATTCTAGCAGCACTCCGCTATTTACAATCTGAATCTGGAAGTCCTTTAAAAACCGTAGATTTAATTAAAGTAACAGACCGTATTCTTGAATCTGATCGAGAAACTTGGGCTGATTTTAATAAACTTACAAAGTTAAAATGCGGAATTACAAAAGGGAACAAATTAGACTGTTTAAAAAAAGTCTTTTACTGTAAACCAGAACCTCTGCCACCGCCGCAGCCAGCACCTGAACGTGTATCTATTAAAAAAGCCAACCGAGATGAAATTTTTGATCGAGTTAATTATTTATCTATTAATAAAATAGATGGTTTTGATAAAATAGATCCGGATCAATTAGCTGATACTCTGTTTACAACTCCTAAAGGTAAATGGAAAAGTTTAAATCCTATTTTAAAGCTTGATTGTGGAGTGAGTAAAAATCAAATTCAAAAAACTCTAAAAACCGTATTTTCTTTATAAATAATAGAGAAATATTATATTGATTGAGCGATCGCTCTTTGGAATTTAGGGGGGTTGAGATGCGATCGCTATTAAGGATTTTGAAGCATTTTAAGTATATGTTTAGCTAAATTCTGATTAATTTCTCAATGTCTAGCAAACAGAAGGAATATTATTGCTACTAAATTCGTGATACAAGTCTAATAAATTTTGTTTTAATTCTTCTAAAGAAATTCCTTGAGTCCAATAATCAGGATATTCTTCTAAGTAACCAAGAAACATATCCTCATCTTGCCAATAAATGTATTTTTGCTTATCCATTGCTTTAATGTTAATTTTGATAGCTATGCCAAATATTATATCAACAAAATAATGAAATTAGGAATGAAAAACCAATAAGGTGACTAATTGAGCAATAGTTTACCGTATATCAAGGCTTCTGGGGTTTAATTGTGCAAGTTATTTATTTTTCATTCTCCTCGTTTCTAGGTTCTACCTAGAAATGATATTAATGGAGGCTCCGCCTCCTGTTATTTGAGACAGAGCCTCAAGTTTTCATTCCAATGCAGAGCATTGGAACGAGGGAAGTATTACTCTTATTGATTAATTTGAGAGGCAAATTGAGGACAAAAATGTTTAGTAGCTAAGACCAAACGAAAACTGACAAGGCGAAGATTAGCTCTGTATGTTGCTGAACCTTCATCTTGTTGAGACAGTTTTTCAGATTCAGATTTAATAATGTCTTGGTAAGATTTGCCTGATTGAAAAGCAGCACAAAATTTTTTTGCCTCATTAACTTCTCCATCCGGTGAATTTTTAATTGTGCTTAATAGAAGACTTCTTACCAAAGGTTCTTCCTGAGAATTAGCCAAGTTTTTATAGTCTTCAATAAAAACTTGTTCTACTGATAAGTTATTCAAAATTTGAGCAGGATTTTGAATAGTAGAATTTAATCTCCCACACATATAAGTCGGAATTCGCATATTTTGATTGAGAGAATTGATCCAAAAGCAACCCTCAACTTCTTGAGCTTTTACTTCTAAAGTTGAATTGGAAAGTAGATGCAACAATGTAAACGATAGAAAAATTTTTGATGTTAATCTATGAATTTTCATTTTAATAACTCCTTAAAAGCTAAAAAATTAATAATTAATTACGTCCATTCTACAAAAACGGGGGGCATTTTTATCGCGCGTTCTCTCCGACCCCCTAAATCTGAATCTTTTGAAACCGTTTCTCTAAATTCACGCCTTTGGTTAGGAGCCAAATAAGATTTTACATCTAATGTTTCTGTTGTAATAACATCTCCTGTTGATTTATCTTCAAATTGTAAGGTTATATTCTGAACCTGAATAGCTTGATTTGTTGTATTAGTAATTGTACCTATTATCATGGGATATTCTGACTTATCCCAAAGTATAGTTATATTAGTTAAAGCAATTCCTTTAATAACAGCCGGAGGCTCTAATTCTGCTTTAGATTGAGGTATACAAAGACCATCTAAATTAATAACTCGCTCTGCATGATCAACAATAAAACAACCAGGATTTTCCTGTGCTATAGCAACATTTTGCTGATCAGAAGTTACTAAAATAGAAGTTACTGATACACCCAAAAGTGAAATCAAGCTAATTCCTGCAACTTTATTGAAACCGTTAAATTGATTAAGCATACGTTCTCCTTATGCTTGAAATTCAGCAAGAGAAACCCGAATATTCTTGAATATCTACGGTTTTCATCTAGCTTGCTTCAAGCTTGCGCTAAAATTACCTGGTTTTAATTTGGATTATTCAGATATTGGATAGCGGGGTAAAATCAAGACTTAAAAATCAGATAGCTTCTATTTATTTGGGCTAATTCGCTCAGATGAATAATTACTACACATCATTTTAACTAGGTATTATTATCTGATCATTTGTGATTCTGTACAGTCGGAAAAAGTCGGATTAAGTCGGGAATTTTATAATTTATTTTTCTGTTAAAAAGTCGGAAAAGGTCGGAGAAAGTGGTTGAGGTCGGAAAAAGTCGGGTACAATAGAGACAAAACTAACATCTAACACAGGGTATGGACGTGCAAGAAGTCCTCAGACTAGCGGATCACTTGGTTTTTACCAAGACGGGAAAGCGCCTGGATGATCTTCAAGAAGCGATATTAAGGGGGAGTTTAGAGAACGAAAAATACTCAAAAGTGGCGGATGAGTTTCATTGTTCTGAGGGTCATGTCAAGGATATTGCTTCTGATTTATGGAAAATTCTCTCCGATGCTTTAGGGGAAGAAGTGAGAAAATCTAATTTCTTTTCGACTCTGAAGCGACAAAGATATTCTAATTTCTTAAATTTTGCTAAAGATTCTGTACAAATTAATCATATTAATATTTGTCATAAACCTCCTTTATCCTCAGATGATTCTGCTACACCTAAAAACAATAAAAATGAACCTTTATTAAGAGTTAATTTAGATGATGCACCGGATGTTTATGAATTTTTTGGACGGACAGAAGAACTCGAAACTTTAAGAGATTGGATACTCAAACAACGCTGTCGAGTGGTTATGCTTTTGGGGATGAGTGGAATTGGAAAAACAGCATTAGCGGTTAAATTAGTTCAAGAGATTCAAGAAAATTTTGATGTGGTAATCTGGCAAAGTTTGGATACTGCACCCGCTTTAAATGAATTATTGATAAATTTACTGCAATTTTTATTAGATGAATCTGCAAGTCAACTTCCGATCAATTTGAATGAACAATTGAGTGAATTAATGAAGGTATTGCGATCGCAACGTTGCTTAATTATTTTAGATGATTTTCAAACTCTATTTAATTCAGGTCAATTAGCTGGAAATTATCGACCCAATTTTGAGAATTATCAGTTATTTATTAAAAAAATTAGTCAATTCAATCACCAAAGCTGTATAATACTCAATAGTTGGGAATTACCAAAAGATTTAATTGAATCAAGAAAGAAAAATACAGCGATACATTATTTATTGCTTTCTGGTTTAGGAGAATCAGCAAAAGATTTGTTAAAAGCTCAGGGATTATCAAATATTGAAAACTGGAATACTTTACTTGATTATTATGGAGGAAACCCATATTTTTTAAATAGTATTTCTACGGTTATTAAAAATTTATTTGGAGGTAAAGTTTCTGATTTTTTAGACTATGAAACTTTATTTCTAGGAGAGGATTTAACGGAAAGTTTGACCCAACAATTTAATCGTTTATCGGAATTAGAGCAAAAAATTATTATTCATTTAGGACAAATTCCTAATGGGATTATGCTATCAGAGTTTCAATCTAATCTGAAAATATCTCATTCAGATGTATTAAAAGCCTTAGCTTCTTTAGGACAAAGGTGTTGGATTGAAAGATTAGAATTAGATAATAAAACCTATTTTACCCTTCAACCGATGCTGAAATATTATATAGCGAGTCTAAATGAATTGTAAAAAATAGGGATCAAGATATTTTGAAGATATCATTTGTCCTGGAGGTACGCCCCAAAAACCCGGTTTCTTCAAGAAACCGGGTTTTTAATCCTCTGCTGAAAAATTTGCAAAAATTAACATTTGACGGGGTTAGTTTTGATCAAGGAATTTTTAGGGTAAATAATAAGTAAAATTGCTTAGTCCTTTGGGCCAAAAATTCCTGAATTACGATGGGATACCAGAGTCAATGATCACTCTTTAACTGATGACTGATTAGGGTAAAGGGTTTTATGGGGGTAACTTTTGGACATTTCAACCCAACCTAGTTTTTATTTTTTTGCTTATTGTAACTATTTTTATAAAAAAAGTAACATAAAAAATTAAAAAATATTGCTTTGAGTCTTAAAATTGATTCTGATTTGATATAGTGTAAATTAATATTTAATCCGCGATAAATCTTGAATTTATTGCCCTATCCATTAAAATCACCCCTTTCCTTTCTGGGGTAGTTAGACAATAATGGCTGTATCAAACCAAGAAAACCACTGCCAACAGTCAACAGTTTTTAATCAAAACCGATAAGGAGAAAAAATCGTGAAATTAGCAGTCTACGGTAAAGGCGGAATCGGTAAATCAACCACAAGCTGTAACATCTCTGCCGCTTTAGCCAAACGGGGTAAAAAAGTCCTGCAAATTGGCTGCGACCCCAAACACGACAGCACCTTTACCCTCACGGGGTTTTTAATTCCCACGATCATTGATACCTTGCAGGAAAAAGACTTTCATTACGAAGATATTTGGCCGGAAGATGTCATTTACAAAGGCTATGCTGGTGTCGATTGCGTCGAAGCGGGTGGCCCTCCGGCGGGTGCTGGATGTGGTGGTTATGTGGTGGGAGAAACCGTCAAACTCCTGAAAGAACTCAACGCCTTTGACGAATACGATATCATCCTGTTTGATGTCTTAGGGGACGTGGTTTGTGGTGGTTTTGCCGCCCCCCTCAACTATGCCGACTATTGCGTAATTGTCACCGATAACGGTTTTGATGCCCTATTTGCAGCTAACCGGATCGCCGCTTCGGTACGCGAAAAAGCCCGGACTCACCCCCTACGGTTAGCGGGTTTAATTGGCAACCGCACATCCAAACGGGATCTGATTGAAAAATACATTGAAACCGTCCCCATGCCCGTGTTAGAAGTGTTGCCATTAATCGAAGATATTCGGGTTTCTCGCGTTAAGGGAAAAACCCTATTTGAGATGGCCGAAACCGATCCGTCCCTCAACTATGTCTGTGATTATTACCTAAATATTGCCGATCAACTATTATCCCAACCTGAAGGAGTCGTCCCCCAAGACACCCCGGATCGGGAATTATTCTCGTTGTTATCAGATTTTTATCTGAATCCGATTCAACCCCTTGTTCAAAGTCACGATCCTGAGCTAGACCTGATGATGGTTTAATATGTCTAGCTATCTCAGGATGAGGATATAGAGGTTATGGCTTTCTTCAAAGACTTTTCCGTCGCACTTAAAGATAAGTGGTTGCAATATTACCAGGCCAATCGGGATTGGCTGGTGCTGCAAATGGATTTGAATTCAATCCCGACCCCAGATGGCGGTCGAAGACCTGCCTCATCCCTCATTTTGGGAACGATCAACGCGCTTGACCCCGAGGCAGCCCAACTAATGTTGCCATTTTCGAGGCTCAATCCCGATCCCGAAAAACTGATTGAGGTGTTAGGGCTACATTTTGACCCGGATTTGGCGTTGGCGGGTAGGTCTACATCGGAACAGCCTGCAACCGTTGCGGTTCCAGCCTATCAAGCCCCAGCCGTTGCCCCAGGTTATGCTCCATCGCCGGAAATACCCCTATTCGTGGCTAAGGCTGTCCCGGGATATCATCATCCAGCACCTCCAGAAACATTGAGTTTGGAGGAGGACATCACCCCAGCACAAACACTCAATGTTGCGGGTGCTGTGGCGGCAGTGGCGGGCGCTACTGCGGTTGTGGGTGTGGCTGCGGTGATGGAGAAAACCCAGGATGACTTCAATCTCGAATATGATGACTTGGGCATGGGGGATCTGGGTTTAGATATCGACACAGAGACCGCTAACATAGCCGAGGAAGACTTTGAGCTTGAGTTGGAGGATGAATCAGAATCTCTGGGGACTGATGACCTAGACATGGATTTGGAGTCCGATGATTTGGATATGAGTTTGGAGTCCGATGAACTTGAGTCCGATGATTTGGATATGAGTTTGGAGTCCGATGAACTTGAGTCCGATGATTTGGATATGAGTTTGGAGTCCGATGAACTTGAGTCCGATGATTTGGATATGAGTTTAGAATCCGATGAACTTGAGTCCAATGATTTGGATTTTGGGCTAGAGTCGGAAACAACATCGGCGGAATTGGACATCAATACCGACTCTGATGTCTGGGCAGATGATGTTCAGACCGAACTGGGCGAAGAAAATGGTTTAACCGGTGAACTCGATCTCAGTTTAGATGCCTCCGATGATCTGGGTTTAGATGGGATGGACGATTTTGGGTTAGAAGCGGACGAACTCGGTTCAGAAGATTTAGGAGGGTTGGAATTAGGAGATACGGATTCCGGTCTGGATGATGATCTCGGTGATTTCGGGTTAGAAGATAGTTCCTCCAATGGCTTAGGTCTTGATGCTGGTGGAGATTTAGATGATTTGGGATTAGGAGATGATGATTTAGGGGAGTTTAATCTCGACGATATGGGGGATTTAACCACGGGAGATATGGATGATATCGATATCGAAGGGTTAACTGGTTCTTCAGATGATGATGAAATTTCCCTGTCGGATTTTAAATAATTTACCGACCTAGTTTCCTAATCCTTAATCGGGTTTGGACTTTGAATCTGCACGATTCAAAGTCATAGATAGTCTTGTCAAATTTTGATTAACAAACATCCGATTAAGAGGAAAAAATTATGACCGTTGCTCAACCACAACCGGAAGGTTTAACTTTTGAGTGTGAAACCGGAAATTATCACACCTTTTGTCCGATTAGTTGTGTCGCTTGGTTATACCAAAAAATTGAAGATAGTTTCTTTTTAGTGATTGGGACAAAAACCTGCGGCTATTTTCTGCAAAATGCCATGGGGGTGATGATTTTTGCCGAGCCCCGTTATGCGATGGCAGAATTAGAAGAAGGGGATATTTCCGCTAAACTGAATGATTATGATGAATTAAAGCGGTTGTGTTTACAAATTAAACGAGATCGCAACCCCAGTGTGATTATTTGGATCGGCACTTGCACTACTGAAATTATTAAAACGGATTTGGAAGGTTTAGCGCCGAAATTAGAATCAGAAATTGGAATTCCGATTGTGGTCGCCCGGGCTAATGGCTTAGATTATGCCTTTACTCAAGGGGAAGATACTGTATTAGCAGCCATGGCAGCCCGTTGTCCTGATAAAGCTCCGGTGGCAGAAACAGAAAAAAATGAACGAAATGCGATTCAAAAATTACTGAATTTTGGCAAACAAAAAGAAGATGTTGCTCAAGAAGAATCGGAATATGCTAATCATCCGCCCTTAGTTTTATTTGGGTCTTTACCTGATCCCGTTGTTACGAATTTAACCTTAGAATTGAAGAAGCAAGGGATTAAAGTTTCCGGATGGTTACCTGCAAAACGTTATACAGAATTACCTGTATTAGAAGAAGGGTATTATGTAGCGGGAGTTAATCCATTTTTATCTCGAACTGCTACAACATTAATGCGGCGTCGTAAGTGTAAATTAATTGGTGCGCCGTTCCCGATTGGCCCCGATGGAACTCGAGCTTGGATTGAAAAAATTTGTTCTGTTTTTAATATTGAACCCAAGGGTTTAGATGAACGGGAAGCACAAATTTGGGCGAGTATGGAAGATTATCTTCAAATCGTTCGGGGAAAATCTGTGTTTTTCATGGGGGATAATTTATTAGAGGTTTCTTTGGCACGGTTTTTAATTCGTTGCGGAATGACTTGCCCAGAAATTGGTATTCCTTATATGGATAAACGGTATCAGGATGCGGAGTTAAGACTATTAGAAAAAACCTGTCATGAGATGGGTGTTCCTTTACCTACTATTGTGGAAAAACCGGATAATTACAATCAAATTCAACGAATTTATGAGTTAAAACCGGATTTAGTGATCACCGGAATGGCTCATGCTAACCCATTGGAAGCCCGGGGTATTAATACTAAATGGTCGGTGGAATTCACCTTTGCCCAAATGCACGGGTTCACCAATGCACGGGATATTCTGGAGTTAGTAACTCGGCCGTTACGTCGAAATAACAGTCTCAAGGATTTGGGTTGGGATAAGTTAGTTAAGGAAGATGCGAAGGTTTAATTATTTCTTTCCTTTTAGGGAATAAATGATTATAATTAAAAGGGTGATCGAATGCGATCGCCCTCTTTGCTATAATCCTCAGTAATCGGTGCATCAAATAGAAGGAAAATTTTCGTCTCCTCAGAGTAAATATCCAGATCGTTGTGGTAATTAACGAATAAAATAATATCGTTAAACCGTTGGGGATCAATATTTTAGGAAAATCACCCCAAAAAAACCCGGAAAACTTTCAATTCCCTTAAGATTGTTTATGAAATCGTTAAGTTCACAGAAAAGTTAACCCTTTGCTATGACAATGGAAATACTATATAGAGTTCTATTGGATTATGATCGTTAACTCATCAGTTGATGATCCTATCTGGAGGATTTAAGTCTTATGTTCCCCCAAGCTAACCTCCTGACTTTCCTTGAGGTCGTCCCTGTTTGTCACTATGACGCTTCCCTGGAAACCTTGGGATTTATTTTTTCCCAGGGAAATTGTGAACAGGTGGTGATTGTAAACTCCCAATATCAGCCCCTAGGAATGATTTCGTTGCGTCGTTTCCTTCCCTATCTGCTGAATCAGATTCCTGTTTCCCCACCGAGTCAGACTCAACCTTCCCTCAGAGAAATTTTTCAAGCCATCATTGAGCCGGTGATCGGCATTCCATCCCATTTAAACCTACAAGAATTCTGGATCTATTTACAATATCAGAATTCCCAGACTGGGGCGGATCAGACTCAAACTCAAAGTATATCCTTAGCTTTAGTGAATCAGACGGGGGAATTTATCGGATTAATTGATAGTTTACAGGTGTTAGACCATTTGGTAAAGCATTCCCAACCGTTCCCCCCCGTTGAGTCACCGAAAGCGTCGCCCCTTCAAACTTTCGACTGGAAGACAGAAAACTCACTCAAATTAAGTTTTTTATCCCCAAAAGATTCTACCTTACTTAATCATTTAATTGAGTTTTTAAGTGAACTACCTATCCCTTTAATGATTCAACAGAATGATGGCACGATCATAAGTCAAAATTTAGCTTGGCGATCGCTAATTGGGCGAGGATCAGAAGTTGTACAGGAAGTTGCAGAAGCAGTAACCCGTTGGACTGAAACCCCTGAACTATTTTCTGAGCAGGAAAACGGGCTGAATTCCCCTTTAGAAACTACTGGAAACTTGGGATTTTTATCTAACCCCTTAACCCATGTTGCTGAACCTTTAGCCTCAAATTCAGCCTCCTTAGAAATGCCCCAATGGTGTCAATTTGGGAACAAACCCGATACTTATATTTGCATTTGTCCTGTTACTCAAAATCAGGAGCGGGTATGGCAATTTACCCGTCAACGGTTGAACCCAGAATCAGAAATCGCATTATGTTTAGAACAAAAGACTAATGACCTGTGGTTAGTGTTAGCTCAAGATATTACAGAACAGCATCGAGTTGCCCAGGAACTCACTGCTAAAAATACCGATTTAATTCAACTAAATCGCATCAAAGATGAGTTTATGGCTTGTATTAGTCATGAACTAAAAACTCCTTTAACGGCAATTTTAGGTCTATCGAGTTTATTAAAAGATCAAGTCTTAGGGGAACTCAATGAAAGACAAACCCGTTATGCCCAACTAATTCATAAAAGTGGTCGTCACCTGATGTTAGTGGTGAATGATATTCTGGATTTAACCCGCATAGAAACCGGACAATTAGAGTTAGTTCCTGAACCTTTACATATTCATACCGTTTGTCAAGCTGCCTTTGATTTAGCAATTCAACATTACCAAAGCCAGGATAAATCGGATATTAAACTACAAGCAGAAATCCTAGCCCAAGTTAAACGTCGATTTCACTTAGAGATTGAACCCGGTTTAGAAACCTTCGTTGCGGACGAACTTCGCTTACGACAAATGTTAGTCAATTTGTTGTGTAATGCCCTAAAATTTGCCCCCGATGGCAGTGATTTTGGTTTACAAGTTAGTCGTTGGGAAAATTGGGTAGCTTTTACTATTTGGGATCAAGGAATTGGGATTCCTGATGATAAACAACATCTGATTTTTCAAAAATTTCAACAGTTAGAAAGTCCCCTAACCCGTGAATTTGAAGGAACAGGACTAGGGTTAGTATTAACCCAACATTTAGCGCGACTACATGGGGGAGATGTCAGCTTTATTTCTAAACCCAATCAAGGCAGTAAATTTACACTATTATTACCACCAAATCCCCCCCGTCACAATTGGGAATTAAGACATAAAATAGGTAGTCAAGACTCTCAATTTTCGACTTCTACTCCTGTAGTTTCCTCGGAAAAATCTCGGTTAGTATTAATTGTAGAAACCGTTCCCCAATTTATTCAAAACCTGAGCGAACAACTGACTGATTTAGGGTATAGAGTCGTGGTAGCCCGTTCAGGAACAGAAGCGGTTGAAAAAGCTCGTTGTTTACAACCTAGGGCGATTTTATTGAATCCTTTAATTCCTTTATTATCTGGTTGGGATGTTTTAACCCTACTCAAAACCGATCTAAAAACCCATCAAATTCCCGTGATTGTTACCGCCACTTTAGGAGATAAACAACGGGCAAAGATGAATCATTGTGATGGATTTCTCCGCCTTCCGGTTCAAGGGTTAGAGTTAGAAAAAATGTTGGCAGAATTACTCCCAGAAGTTCCATATTCTGTGCCACAACAGTTAATTATTCTTTGGCTGAGTTTATCGGGAAATCCTCAAAATTTAGTCTCAACGGGAGCTTGGGAAAATAAAAACTATATTTATCATTCAGCCTTATTTTTATCTCGATTTTCCCATTGCCGAATTTTAGAAGTAGATGATATTAGTCAAGCCTCCATCATGGCTCAAATTTGGCATCCTAATGTCATGGTTTTAGAGCGAGATAGTTCGATACAAAATCCATCCTATGTTTTACGGGAAATTAGTCAACAAGAAAGTTTAGCCCGTTTGCCCATTGTCACCCTAGACCCCCTGACCACTCAGGTTGCTAATCAAGTTGAAAATTTATCAATTTTTCCTTGTTTAGCTAATTCCCCAGAAGACCAACTCAACTCTCAAAGTTTTCCTTTATCTATCAGTTCAGCTTTATTAGAAGTCGTTCAAATTGCGACCCGTTTAAGTTGGAAACCTAGTATTTTAGTGGTCGATTCTTCTGTTTTACATGAAGAACAATTCGGTCATTTATTAGATTCTGAAGACCCTAATATAAACCCAGAGTTTAATTCTGAATTAATATTAGGGTCTGACAACAACTCCCCCTGTAATTTTGAGAAAAATCCAGCCCGTCTTGATCGGATCAATGATACTAATTTTAAGATCGATCAAGCCCTAGTTCAATATATGGAAATTGCTGGATTTCAAGGAATTATGGGGAAAAATTGGGAAGAAATTATTCGGAAAATTCAATGTAAAAGTTTGGATTTAATATTAATTTGTTTTCGAGGTAAATCTTTTGCTAAGATCGTTGAAGCCTTGTCAACTTTGGAAAAAATAGAATCAAAAATCCCCATAATTATTTTAGCACAATCAGATATTAATATCTTGAATCAGACCCTCAGTAAAAAACAAGGAAATAAACCATCTTCTACCGTTGAATTAGAGGAGCATATTTGGAAAAAAATGGCTATTTATTTGCAATGCTTTACTTCTAGTTTTCCCCTTAAAGTCTTACCCTTTAATTTATCTGTAGATTCTTTGTTGGAGGAAATTAAAGTTTTACTAACTCACCCTAAACCCTATAAATGAATTCGGCAAAACGTAAATGGTTGATAGATTCCATAATATTTAATCAATTCTTAAAATTTCTAAAAGTCGAATGATTTTATACTGGACTTAAATAGAGTTATATGATTTTACAATAAAATAGGAAAAAACTATGCACTGGTTTTCATCTTTTACCTTAACAATAGCCTCTGTATTATTAACAAATCTTCCCGGAATTGCCGCAGAATCAATTCTTGTCCCGTTGGGAAAAACAAGCATTTCTATCTCCATTGATTCCTTAGAAAATTATGCCCAAAAAGGCACAATTAATTCCCAACAATCCTTGGCGACCTATCTACAACTATTAAATCCCGAACAAAAACAAACCCTAATCCGACTATTGAAAATTCGTTATACTAATCAATATATTTCTATTCAACCTTTTTTTAATTCTCCTTTAATCTTAGCCTTTTTAAGCTATTTGGGAAATATTATTCAAACCCAATCTGGTGATAATGGAGTAGAAGCAATTCAGACTAGCTTAATTGAGGTTGCTAATATCCCTAATGGTTTTACCATTATAGATGTGATGCGTCGGTTTCCTAGTCCAGAAATTCGTTTAGATGTTGAACAAATATTAGACATTTTAACTCGGATTTTTACTTTAGTTCAGCAAACTCAGGCCGTCACAAAATCTTTAGAAGTCTTATCAAATATCGAAGCTAAACAAGCTGATTTTACCGATTTTAGTCAAAAACAAGATTTACGGAAACCAGGAACATTTAAGAGTATTAAAAAAACCATAACAGTCAATAATCCCGAAAACAATCGGAACTTCGAGGTTGATATTTATTTACCTGATACTTCAAATTCTTCAGATCAAATCTATCCTGTGATTGTTATTTCCCATGGGTTAGCTTCTGATCGTTCTCGCTTTGAAAGTTTAGCTCGACATCTCAACTCCTATGGTTTTGCTGTGGCGGTTCCCCAACATCCAGGTAGTGATTATCAACAATTTCAATCCTTACTTAAAGGGGAAGTAAAAGACCTATTTGAACCCGAACAATTTATTGATCGACCCCAGGATATAACCGCCTTACTGAATCATCTTGAAAAACTCAATCCCAGTAATTTCAATAATCAATTAGATTTAAAAAATGTGGGCGTAACTGGTCATTCTTTAGGAGGATATACGGCTTTGGTTTTAGCAGGAGCTACCCTTGATTTTACCCAATTAAAAACCATCTGTAAACAGTCAGATATTCCCTTGAATCCTTCGGTTTTTCTTCAGTGTCGAGCTTTAGAACTTCCTGATAATAACTATAAACTCAAAGATTCAAGAGTCAAAGCTATTTTTGTATTAAATCCAGTGAATAGTATTATTTTGGGAAAATCGGGTTTAAGTGAAATCAAAATTCCCGTTTTTATCACAGCAAGTACCGGAGATTTTCTCACTCCTGCATTATCAGAACAGTTGCAAGCTTTTACTTGGTTAACCACCCCCAATAAATATTTAATGATGCAAAATCATGCAACTCATTTTTACGATATTACTTCAGAAAATACCTCTGAATTCTCTAAACTCCCTGAATTTGTTCCTCCCACCTCTAAAATTAGTCGAGAGTATATTAAAGCCCTAAGTACGGCATTCTTTAACACCTATTTAACTCAAAATGCTCAATATAAACCCTATCTGAACGCGGCTTATATTCAAACCATTAGCGATCGGGCCTATCCTTTGAGTTTAATTCAATCCCTAACTCCCAATCAATTAACTAATGCCATTAATGGGATAACTTCCGATAAAAATTAATCAATTAAATCTCAAAAAGGTTGACATAATTTGATTTTTAATGGTATTGTAAATAATAATCATATAATTCCCCTTTAGTTTTATGTTAAAACCTATTAAAAATCTCCATGACTATCAACCAAATAAAAACAATAAAAGGATTCAGTCTCTCTCGACCCGACTGATTAAAATTGGCTTAGGAATACTATCGGGTTTAATCGCCACAACCTCCTCAGCAATAGCCGCCGAACAAATTGCAGTTCGGTATAGTATTGGTACGATCTTGATTTCCATTAAAGACTTAGCCACATTTGCTCAAGGGGGAGAAATCTCTCCTGTTCTATCAATTCCTGAAACAATTCTTAGCCCTGAAGATGTAGAAAAACTGCGTCAACTTTTAGTTACTCCCATGACAGCCAGCCCTTGGAGTATTCAACAATTTAATGACACCCCTACGGGGACTGTAATTCTAACTCGCTTTGGCAATTTTATTCAAACCGATAATGGTGAAAATGGTTTAAATTCTTTAAAAACGGCTATTAATCAAGCCTCTAAACTTCCTGGTGGTTTAACTTTACTCGGTATTTTAGAAAATTTTCCGGGTAAAAGAATAGAAATCGACCTTAATTTTGGTCGGCAAGTAATTCAAGATTTATCTCAAATTATTTATGAAGATCAATCTATTATTAATTGGATTAGACAACAGGCTCAAGCTGAAATCAATAATCCAGCCCTGCAAAATCGGCCAATGAATTTGAGAAATCCTGGTACAACTGAATGGAAAAAAGAATCCTTGACCTTTCAAAATCCTCGACGAAATCAGCCTTCTCCCGTTGATATTTATATCCCCCAAATTTCAACTCCAGCCCCTGTAATTGTGATTTCCCATGGTTTAGGTTCCGACCGAACAACCTTCAAATATTTAGCGGAACATTTAGCCTCCCATGGCTATTTTGTTGCGGTTCCAGAACATTTAGAAACCAGTGCTGATGGCTTGGCTAATTTCTTACAGGGAAACGCTCAACCTCCTGGTGCAGACGCATTTGTTGATCGTCCTTTAGATATTACTTATGTACTTAATTTATTAGAAGAAAAAGCAAAAAAATCCGCATTTCCTAGCGATTTACTCTCAGATAATGTGGGGGTTATCGGTCAATCCTATGGCGGTTATACGGCTTTAGCGGTGGGGGGAGCGACCTTTAATACCAACAGAATTAATCAAGAGTGTGCTAAGGTTGCAGACCAACAACTTACTCTAAATATTTCGGTTTTACTGCAATGTCAAGCCACTTCTATTGCTAATAAAGGTTATGATCTTCAGGATAAACGGGTGAAAGCGGTGATTGCTGTGAATCCAATTACCAGTGTGGTATTTGGACAAGAAGGCATGAGTAAAATTCAAATTCCCGTGTTAATGATTGGAGGAAGTGATGATTATGTAGCCCCGGCTGTTAGTGAACAAATTTATCCCTTTTCTTGGTTAACTAGCCCTAACAAATACTTAATGTTATTAGAGAAAGGAACCCATTTTTCCTTCTTAGCGTCAGGGGAATCTGTAATTCCTGTCCCGGATCAAATTATCGGCCCAAATCCCGAATTAGCCTTTCCCTTTTTAAAAGCAATCAGTTTAGTATTTTTTAATAGTTATATTCGAGGTCAAGCCGAATATTTACCCTATTTGAATGCTGGTTATATCCAGAGAGTTGAAACCTCTCCTTTTAGTTTGACAATTGTTAATTCTTTAACCCAGGAAAATATTCAAGAAGCAATTCGCAAAGTTCGCAAATAGTTATAAAAATTGTATCATCAACTTACATCAACCCATTATTAAACTTCAACATGATTCAGCCGATTTACAATCCTCCTTTTACCCTAAAAAATGGCTTTTTAATGACTATTTATGCAGCATTAAGAGCTAGTCGCAGTTGGGAAAAAAGTATTGACTTACCAGAACCTCCCTATCAAGAAACTGTGTTTTTAGGGGCCGTAGGCGTTCCAATTTATGGGATTGTGGCAATTCCTGAAAACCCAAGAGGAACAATTATTTCCACCTATGGAATTACTGGCACTTTAGACAATCAATGGTTTTTAAGAATTTGGGGAAGAAAAGCCTTTGCTGCGGGTTACGCTGTGGTTTTATTTGATTGGAGAGCCCATGGAAAAACCGCCGAATTATCTCCGACTTTAACCTCCGATGGTTTATATGAAGGGGAAGATTTTGTTAGAATTGCGGCTCAATCTAAATTAATGGGTTGTCCGGCTCCTTTTTGGTTTACGGGTTATTCTTTAGGGGGACAATTAGCATTATGGGGGGTTAAAACGGCTCAAACTGTCAATCAATGGGGAACAGATTTAGACCTAAAAGATTCCGATATTGCTGGAGGCGCAGTAATTTGTCCTAGTTTAGATTCAACTCGTTCCTTATCTTATTTAGTCCAACATTCCTGGGGAAAATATTTAGAAAGAGCTATTACGAAAGAACTCAAAAAATTAGCCAGAAACCTTTATCAACATCATCCCAATGATATTGATCCAGAGGCGATTAAACGGGCAAATTCAATCTGGGGATTTGATAATGAATTAGTGATTGGACGCTTAGGATTTAAGAGTGTGGAAGCCTATTATGAAGCCAGTAGTGGGTTACAGTTAATTCCTAAACTTAGGAAACCCACGTTAATTTTATATGCCGAGGATGATCCTCTATTTGATCCAACTATTATTCCCGATTTAAAAGCAGCTAGTCATCAGAATCCAGCCATTAATTTAGTATCAACAAATTATGGGGGTCATGTCGGTTATATTAGTAGTAAAATTTGCCAAAATCAATTTAATGACCCTGACCGATGGTGGGCTTGGAATCGGATTTTGGATTGGCTTGATCAACAGGAAAAATCAAAAGATAACTCATATAGCAGGGAACAGGGAACAGGAAACACCGGAGGAAAAGACTTCACCGTCTAGCTTTGCTACATCACTCTTTGTCCTAATAGGTCTGGCGACTGCTATAATATCAAAGTTGATTGGGTTCATATTATTATGAAATAAATACGCTAAAATTAAAATAATTGAGGAAGTAAAATCAATGGTACAAACCCCATCTAAAATTATCACTGTAGCAGAGTTTCTGAAACAACCCGAAACGAAACCTGCTAGTGAATATATTGAAGGTAAAATCATCCAAAAATCCATGCCCCAAGGAAAACATAGTACAATTCAAGGTGAACTTGTTACCGCCATTAACGCTATTTTAAAACCTGCCAAAATTGCCCGCGCATTTCCCGAACTGCGCTGTACTTTTGAGGAACGTTCAATTGTTCCCGATGTTTCTGTTTTTACTTGGGATAGAATTCCTCGTGATCATAATAGTGCAATTGCCAATAGTTTTCTAATCGCACCCGACTGGATGATTGAAATTTTATCACCGGATCAAAGTCCAACAAAAGTGATTAAAAAAATTCTCTATTGTCTGAATTATCAAACTCAAATGGCTTGGTTAATTGATCCCGAAGAACAATCTATCTTTGTTTATCACTCCCAACAACAAACAGAAGTCTTTGATCAACCCGAATCACCAATATCTGTTCCCCCATTTGCCACGGATATTAAACTAACAGTTGGCGAGTTATTCGGTTGGCTTTTAGAATAAAAAAGATTATAGATTGTTAATAAATATTCAAAAATATGCCAATTAACCCTAAAAATACTCTAAAATTTAATAAGGTAAATTGCCGACAGGAGAATTAGATTCTAAAAACAATTGTCATCAATTGTTGACGATTGGCGAACCAAACAGTCAGCTAATGGGGAAAACTAGGAACCTGAACTGTTCAGCAACAGCTATATTAATATATTGAACAATCTTGACCGTGCATACCGATTAAGATGACTAACCACCAATACTCAAAAGTTTAACGGAAACAACTATGGGAAAACCGACCGGATTCTTAGAATATCTACGGGAGTTACCGTCTGAACTCGCCCCCCTTGACCGGGTTCATAACTGGGATGAGTTCCATCTGCCCATGGAGGACGACAAACTACGCACCCAAGCCGCCCGGTGTATGGACTGCGGCACCCCGTTTTGTCATACGGGAACGATTATTAGTGGCATGGCTAGTGGTTGTCCGATCAATAATCTGATCCCGGAATGGAATGATTTAATCTATCGGGGACTGTGGAAAGAGGCCCTAGACCGTCTGCACAAAACCAATAATTTCCCCGAATTTACGGGTCGGGTTTGTCCGGCACCTTGCGAGGGTTCCTGCGTTTTGGGCATTCATAACCCTCCGGTGACGATTAAAAATATTGAATGTTCGATTATTGATAAGGGTTGGGAGGAGGGTTGGATAACTCCTGAACCTCCGGCCAAACGCACCGGGAAAAAAGTCGCGGTGATTGGTTCTGGCCCGGCGGGATTATCGGCGGCGGCCCAACTGAATAAAGCGGGTCATTGGGTTACGGTTTTTGAACGGGCTGATCGTCCAGGGGGCCTGTTAATGTACGGTATCCCGAACATGAAGCTGGATAAGGAACAGGTGGTATTGCGGCGTCTGAAGGTCTTAGAAGACGAGGGCGTTAAGTTTATTTGCAATACGGAAGTGGGTAAGGACTTTCCCGCCGAAAATCTGTTAAAAGAGTTTGATTCGGTACTTTTATGTACGGGAGCGACAAAACCCCGGGATCTACCCATTGAAGGGCGCGACCTCAAGGGGATTCATTTTGCCATGGAGTTCCTCACGGCTAATACCCAGGCGGTTTTAAATAAGCAACCCGGCAGTGATTTTATCTCGGCCCAAGGTAAAGATGTGGTGATTATTGGCGGGGGAGATACGGGGACGGACTGCGTAGGGACGTCTATTCGTCACGGTTGCAATACGGTGGTGCAGTTGGAGATTTTGCCCCAACCGCCCTCGGAACGGGCTGCTAATAATCCTTGGCCGGAGTGGCCGAAGGTTTATAAAATGGATTATGGCCAGGAGGAAGCCGCAGCTAAATTTGGCTCTGATCCTCGTGTTTATCTAACTACTGCAACTAAGTTTGAAGGGGATGAAAATGGTAATGTAAAAGCTATTCATACCGTTGAGGTAGAATGGGCGAAAAATGAACAGGGCCAGTTTATTCCTAAGCATATTCCTGGCACGGAAAAGGTGACTCCAACGCAGTTAGTATTATTGGCGATGGGATTTCTGGGGCCGGAACAACTGTTATTGGACAGTTTGGGTTTAGAACGGGACGGCCGCAGTAATGTTAAAGCCGAACACGGGAAGTATGCTACCAGTATTCCTGGGGTATTTGCGGCGGGTGATTGTCGTCGGGGCCAAAGCCTTGTGGTTTGGGCGTTTAATGAAGGTCGTGGCGCCGCCCGGGAATGTGATTTGTATTTGATGGGACAGACGGATTTGCCTTAATTTGTTGTTAGAAATCTCTCCTGTTTTCCACCTAGATTAGATCCACCAAAGCCCCCCTTAATTAAGCGGGGGCTATTTCGTGCTTGGTTGTAAATTGTATGACCTAACCCCCCCAGATTATTCGGCGGTTGAAACCGGGTCTACACAGACAAAACCCGCCGTCGCGGGTTGTGAGCCGTTGGATTTCTCATCTGTCCGCGAAGGCGGACATCGTTTGTGTAGTCGCGAATTTCATTCGCCGGATACTTCTTCGCTTCTTCGCTGTAATGTGTAGCGGTATATTTAATCTGACTTATTTCATGTTATCATAAAATCACTTCTATATAATAATAAAAAAACCGAGTGTCATAAAACCTTATATGAAATCTTCTCGATTCCAAAAACTGATCGACTATCTGCGTCCCCATAAAAAACCTACAATATTAGGAGTTGTGGCGTTATTTCTTGTTAATGCTTTAGGGGTTTATATTCCAGTTTTAATTCGGAATATTATTAATGAACTTCAAGTAGCGATTAACTTTGATACTGTACAAACTCAAGTGTTTTGGATTTTTATTTTAGCCTCGATTATGTGGGTTATTCGGATGATCTCCCGCACTCTAATTTTTGGGGTCGGTCGTCAAGTTGAATTTGATTTAAAACAAAAGATTTTTAATCATTTATTAACCCTAGAATCTTCCTATTTTTCGGAAAGTACCGTTGGAGACTTAATTAATCGCGCTACCAGTGATGTTGATAATATCCGCCGTTTATTAGGTTTTGCGGTTTTGAGTATTGCAAATACCATCTTTGCCTATGGTTTAACCCTTCCAGTGATGTTAGCCATTAACTTCCGCTTGACTTTATTATCCATTTCTGTTTATCCCTTCATGTTGATTTTAGTGCAGGTTTTTAGTACGAAACTCAGAGATCAACAAATGAAAGTTCAGGAAAAACTATCAAATATTAGTGATCTGATTCAAGAGGATATGAGTGGAATTTCTTTAATTAAGATTTACGCTCAGGAAGAAAATGAACGCCGAGCCTTTGCTCAGAACAACCAACAGTTATTTTATGCTAACTTGGATTTAGCTAAAACCCGAAATATTTTGTTCCCAATTTTAGGTGGAATTGCCAGTTTAAGTTTTTTGATTTTATTGGGAATTGGGGATGAATTTATTGCCAATGGAGAACTAAGTATTGGTGATTTTGTAGCGTTAATTTTATATGTGGAACGTTTAGTATTTCCCACGGCTTTATTAGGATTTACGATTACAGCCTATCAACGGGGAGAAGTTAGTATTGATCGAATTGAAGCAATTTTAAGTGTTGAACCTCAGATTAAAGATCCCTTAGAACCCTTACCTTTGCCAACTCCGGTTCAAGGATGGTTAAGTGCATTTAATCTGAGTTATACCTACCCCAGAAGCAAAATTCCAGCCCTGAATGATGTTAATTTTATGATTAAACCAGGGGAAACTGTTGCCATTGTTGGCCAGATTGGTTCTGGAAAATCAACTTTAGCTAATGCTATTCCTCGGTTATTAGATATTAAAATAGATCAATTATTTGTAGATGGTCAGGATATTACTCAATTAAAGTTATTAGATTTAAGAAGTGCGATCGCTTATGTTCCTCAAGAGAGTTTTTTGTTTAGTACCAACATTAAAAATAATATTGCTTATGGTGACCCAATAGCAGAACAATCGGAAATTGAAATAGTAGCTAAAATTGCTAAGATTCATGAGGAAATTTTGAATTTTCCTAAACAATATGAAACCCTAGTCGGAGAACGGGGAATTACCCTATCCGGTGGACAACGACAACGAACCGCCCTAGCCAGAGCTTTATTAGTAGATGCACCAATTTTGATTTTGGATGATGCTCTTTCGAGTGTGGATAATCAAACCGCTACGGAAATTTTACAGAATTTAAAAGTCGGAATTCAAAGAAAAACCGTTGTTTTTATCTCCCATCAAATGTCTGCGGCGGCTATGGCAGATCGGATTTTGGTGATGGAAAAAGGCAGCATTATTCAAACCGGAACCCATAGTGAATTAGTCGCCACCAAAGGACTCTATCAAACCCTATGGAATCAACACAAATTAGAGGAATTATTGGTTTAATTCGGGTAAGTTAGGGAGGGGATAAATTTTAGAGACAAAACCCCTAAAATAAAACATTATAACCTCGGCACAGATCGATCTATATTTATTATGATCAGATGACCTTGTTCTGTTTTAGAAAAATTCGACATAATACAGAAAGCACAATATTCTGTCATGCTCCTAAAAATCCATGAACCTCGTTGATTATCTTCGCATTAGTTTAATTGACCGTTGCAACTTTCGGTGTCAATATTGTATGCCCGAAGGCACGGAAATTAATTACATCCTACAACAGAATTTATTAACTTTGGATGAACTCCTAACCCTGTTACAAGAGGTATTTATCCCGGTTGGATTTACTCGATTTCGCTTAACTGGAGGTGAACCTTTATTGCGTCTTGGGGTGGTGGAATTGGTGAAACAAATTAATGCTTTTCCTGAAACCAAAGATGTGGCAATGACAACAAATGGTTTTTTATTAGCAGAAATGGCAGAGGATTTATATAATGCTGGACTGCGACGGATTAATATTAGTTTAGATTCCCTTGATGCTGATATTTTTGATCAAATTATCGGCAACCGAGGACGCAGCCGATGGCAACAGGTTTGGGCAGGAATACAAGCCGCTTATCAAGTCGGTTTTAACCCCTTAAAATTAAACGTAGTGGTCATTCCTGGGGTGAATGATCATGAAGTTTTGGATTTAGCAAAATTAACCATAGAACGACAATGGCACGTTAGATTTATTGAATTTATGCCCATTGGAAATAATGATTTATTTGTCGATCGCGGTTGGATTTCTTCAGAACAATTACGCCAACAAATTCGCGAAAAATGGGGTTTAGAAGCCTCACAGGTGAAGGGAAACGGCCCTGCGGATGTATTTCAAATTCCTGGAGCGAAAGGAACATTAGGATTTATTAGTCAGATGTCTGAATGTTTTTGCGATCGCTGTAACCGCATGAGATTCTCCGCCGATGGTTGGTTACGACCTTGTTTATTAAATGAAACCGGACAAATCGACTTAAAAACTCCTCTGCGTCAGGGTGCGACGTTTGAGGAGTTAAGAGAAAAGGTAAGTAACCTATTAGGAATTAAACCCGATATTAATTTTAAACAACGGGACTCTGGTACAACGGGAAATTATGCCCGTACCATGTCCCAAATTGGAGGATAGCAACCTGAATAATAAGCAGGTGGGGTACGTTATTTTTAGTCGATAACGCCCCACATAAAATAGAACGGTGAGGAACTCTTAGGCTTGACGAGAATAAAATTCAACCACTAACAGTTCATTAATTTGTAAAGCCACCCATTCCCGTTCAATGACGCTATTTACCTTTGCAGTTAATTGTTCTTTGTCCAACTCCAGATGGCCAGGAATATTGGCTAAACCGGGATATTGTAAATTGGCTTTCACCAGTTCACGGGATTTTTCGGTATTTCTAACACCAATTAATTCCCCAGGTCTGCATTGATAGCTAGGAATATTGACACGACTACCATTAACGGTAACATGACCATGGCTGACTAACTGACGAGCCGCTGGAATTGTGGGGGCCATTCCTAAACGGAAAATGGTATTATCCAAACGCATTTCCAAGGTTTGCAGCAACACTTGACCCGTGGAACCGGCGGCGCGGCGAGCTTTACGGACATAACGCAATAACTGACGCTCGGAAACCCCGTAGTTATAGCGCAGTTTTTGTTTTTCTTCTAACCGAACCGCGTATTCTGAACGTTTACGACGGGCTTGGCCGTGTTGTCCAGGGGGATAGGCCTTTCTGGGGGATTTCCGAGTTAATCCAGGTAAATCGCCCAAACGACGAACGATTCTCAGACGGGGGCCTCTATATCGAGCCATCTAACTTTTTCTCCGCATAAAATTTTTTGCACCAACCTTTTATTATACTATGTATTCCCCCTGATTGATCTGGTTTTTGAGTAATGGCCCGAATCCGGCTTGCTGAAGTCGATTGAGGATTTGCCACTTGTTTCTGCAATTCCGTAATTGCTGCTTCTACTGCTGCTATTCGTTCTTCTAAAGAGGTGTTGGTTGCCATTTTAATTTCTCCTAATTTGACCATTCAATTTTAAAGAGACGAATCTGGATTGCCTTGTAGCTGTAAAGATTGAGCGGTTTCAAGAAATGTTTTTGGGCGTTGTTCTTGAGGTAATATCGTTTCAATAATAATTCTCACCCTTGTACCTATATCCAGATTTAAGGGAGATTCCAGTTGCAGATATTTACCATCAAATATGGCATTAATTTCTTGAATCATAATAATTAAAATGCTCTCAAACCAGTTTTTTAATGATTTAGATTAATCCTATAATAGCATTTTTTAGAGAAGCATATCGCGGATTTCGGGTAACACCACAACCCAATGCCGAAACCGGGTTTCTTGATTAAGTCTGGGTTAGGATGCAGAAACTAATGCAGAAACCCGGTTTCTGGGTTGATTTTAAAGGCAGGTAGCAAGAGCTTGTTGGAGGGGTTCTGATAACTCTATGGCCATAAAATAACGACTGGGATATAAGTAGTCTTCTCCAGATTCATCTATGACGCGAATCATTTGATAATTGTTGGCTTTAGGGTCGGGTAAAACTTGATAAATTTTGCGAATTTCTAAGGAAGCTGAATAATCTGTGTTATTGATGCAAACGACAAATTGCATAATCTTTACTCCAAAATATATTTGATCTTGAATTCTTTTTGACCGATTCCCTGGGCTTCATACCAGTGAATTTCTGCTGTACACACTGTCCCATCTTCGAGTTGAATAGTGGCGATACCTTTTAGCTTGCGCCAGCGTCCAGAGCCATAGTTTTTTTGCAATCGGTCGAGTTCTCGAATTGAGCGATTAATGGCAATAATTTCAATGTCATAAATTTCTCCTAAAATTTCAAAGTTCAATTGATTTTTACTCCCAAAGTTTTACTCTTTCTGGATTTCTAGGTTGGCGAAGTGTTCTTGTACGAGGCGATGGATGAAGCGGTAGCGGTTGCCGACTCGTTGTAAGATCAGGCGTTCTGTGCAGTAATCGAGAAAGCGGGTGATGTTCCAAGGCATTTGACCGCTGAGTTGAAGCATTAAGCGCAATACAATATATTGTATACAAGGTATGACAGCAAATAAACTAAATATCATTCCAACTGTAGTTCCATTAACGACTACAGTGTGGAGTGGAAAAAATCCAAGGAGATAACCAGAAAATATTGAAAGAAATCCAAAAAAGAAGAGAAATATAGAATTTATGATTGATTCGTGAAAGGCTCGTAAGGAGTTAACTTTGTTTTTTGTTCTCTTTAATGATTTCTCGTCATCTCTAAAAATACCGATCATTAGTTCGCAAGACAAAGAAACAGCAATCAGGCAGAAAAAGGAAAATTTAAACCCAGCACTATTTCCAACCGCAAGCCACCAAAGTAGAGCAAAAGGGATAATAATACACAAAGAAATTTGACCTTTTCTAATGATTTTTTTGCCTGAATTGAACTCAACAAATTGAATATTCTCTGTAAGATACTGACTGCCAAAATAATTTGATATCAAGACAATGTATCGAAGGGTCATATTTTTCCCGCTCTCCAAAGGGCAAAAACTTCCGTTTTGTCACCTCCTGCCAAGTCGAAAGCTCCAAAATCACCGGAATTGGGGCATCGCTATCACCTTCTGCCCGCTCAATCAAGGCTTCCGCTAACTCTAATAATGTCGTGGTTTTCCCGCCTCCCGGTTTTCCCAAAATCAGAAATTTTGTGGCTTGGCTGGCAATTTTTTCTAGGTTGTCGTGGGTTTTGCCTTGGTTTTGAAGGGCTGCTAGGGTGATGACGGCTGCGATCGCTTTTCCTACTGCTTTAGTTAAATCTTGATTCTGCAATGATATGCGATCGCCATCTTTCCGATCAATTAAGGCATCAATAGCATTAGCAGTGTTCCCAGCGGCAACACTGGCTAAAGCAGTCGCCAAGATTGTCCCCCAAACGATCCCATCGGCTGCCAGGAGTGGCGGAAATGCCAAGCCACCGACCATGCACCCAGTACCAATAGTTAATTTAAGGAGCGATCGCGTAACACCCATATACCCTTCATGCTGACATTGTTTGATTTCTAGGATAGACGATCTATAGAACGAGAAAAAGAATCACGCTGCATTCACGCCAGGGAGTGTTAAAGATGATCAACGGTCAACGGTCAACTGCTAACCCATGATATCATTGTGCAAAACTTGAAATGGCTATGAATCCTTCTATTGTGATGTTTTCTGGATTAAAACAAGCACTTCTGACCCACCTCCCAGGACACCACCGTTGGTTATCCGTAGTGGCGACGGTGAGTTTGTTTCCGTTGTTTGTTTCCGTTACCCCGGCTGAGGCGTTTCCTTCCTTTGTATTAATTCGCCGACAGGACTATAGAAACTGCACCCAACAGTTAGTTACGGCCGGGTTATCGGTGGAGTTAGCAACTCAAGGCTGTGGAATGGCATCACGGCCCCGGAATATGGGATATTGTGTCACCCAAATGCAGAGAAATGTGGCGGCTCTACCCGTAGAACAAATATTATCCGGTTGTCTACAGGTTCGACGTCCCGATGAATTAGCAAATTGTGTGGTTAATATTAACAGAAATACCAGTGCATCTGATCCGTTAAATGTTCTGGATAGTTGCCGTCGGAGTGTATTACCGGAAACCTTTTCCAATTGCGTTGTTGGGATGAACCAAGCTAGTACAAATTTAGGAGTTGATCAACTCTTAAAAACCTGTTTAAATCCTCCTGAAAATGTTGTGAAATTAGAGCCGGAAAATTCTATTGATTTGCAACTGAATACACCCAATCAGTAGTTATAGCAGGGAACAGGGAACAGGGGGAAAATACTTCACCGTCTGGGTTCCAATATCCGTCTGGTGTCCTAACTGCCTTGGCGGTTGCTATAAAAAAACCGTAGAGACGAGCCACAGCGCGTCTCTACCCGATAGGATATTTAGAACAGGATAATATCATCAGGATTTAAGGTTGTTACTCCCGTAACGCCCTCCAATTTAGCCAGAATCCGAGAATCATTCCCGGTTAAATTATTGCCATTACCATCATAAATTAAGTAGGTATCCTTACCACTATCAAAGGCAAATAGACCTGGGCTATTTCCCGATAGAACATTCGTTGAAAGATTGGTTTGTACCGTTAGCAGAATATTACCAATACCCGCAATTAAACTGGTGGATAAACCAATTTGATCGCCCCCAACCTGACCTAAACCCTCAAAATTGTTAATAGAATCATATAAACTACTACCAATTTGAGCATTAATTCCCGTCCCCACCGCATTAAACCCGATACCGCCCCCATCCAGGGAGTCCGTATAAATAAACAGGTCTTTTTCTCCAACACTCCCAATTAAACTATCCCGTCCTAAACCGCCCTGAATTGTATCGTTGCCAATTCCACCCTGAAGTGTATCGTTTCCAGTTCCTCCCGATAAACTATCATTCCCAGCATCTCCTCGCAGGGTATCATTGCCATCCAAACCGCTTAGGGTATCATTGCCACCCAGACCATTGAGGTTATCGCTAAAAACACCTCCGGTGAAGGAGTTGGGGTTATTATCAGCAACGGGTAAGAGGTCAATTGTAATATTAGCCGTAGCCGTTCCCCCTTGACCATCACTAATAATATAGTTGAAGGTATCTAACCCCGTCGTATTTCCCAAACGGGTGTACTGAACTAAGGAACCCGCTTGAGTGACCAAACCCTGGGCTTTGGCTGGATTATCCACCGAGGTCAAGGTGAGAACCCCTCCATCGGGGTCACTATCATTATCCAGGGGAGAAATAGCGAATTGGATACTATTGTTCGTGAAAATTGGGCCATCATTAACCGCAATCGGAGGATCATTAATCTCCGTGATACTAATAGTTAGGGTTTGACTCACCGCCGGATTTTGACCATCACTGACACTATAGAGAAATACCCCCGCCGCCCCGCTAATATTGGGTTTGGGAACAAATTCTAACTGAGTAATTTCAGCACTGGTTAAGGTTTGACCAATAATAATCGAGTTAGTTTGACCCGTAATTCTGACAATTCCCTTATTACTATCAGGAATATTATTAACAGTAATAATTAACGGATCATTATCGGGATCAATCGGGGCCACAATCCCTAAATTAGTGATTACATCTTCATTAATATTAACCGTTGTATTCCCTTGAACAATCGGAGGACGATTTATGCCAGCAAAATCATTCACATCAAGGGTTGTCACCCCATTCACATTATCTAATTTAGCTAAAATTCGAGAATCATTTCCCGTGGTATTATCGCCATTTCCATCATAAATTAGGTAAGTGCTACTACCATCATTAAAGGCAAATAGACCTGGATTTGTACCGGGAATCACATCCCCTGTAATATTAGTTTGTACGGCTGTTCCAATACTCGCAAAAGAGGCAATTACCGTTGTAGCAAAACTAATTCGATCTCCAACCGGAGCCCCTAACCCTTCAAAGTCGGTAATTGTATCATATAAATTACTGCCAATTCGGGATTTAACCTCAGTATTAGAACCAGCATTAAACCCAGATCCTCCGCCGTCATTCGCGCTATCATAGCGGAATTGGTCATTTCCGGCATTTCCCGTCATACTATCGGTGGCTAAACCTGCGTTCAGGGTATCGTCTCCAATACCACCCTGTAACAAATCCGTTCCACTTCCTCCCAGGAGTAAATCATTCCCCCCATCTCCTCGGAGGGAATCTTTCCCGTCCAGACCGCTGAGGGTATCATCTCCTCCTAGACCATTGAGGTTATCGCCAAAACTGCCTCCGGCGATTGAATTGGGGTTATTATCAGCAACGGGTAAAAGGTTAATCGTAATGGTGGAATTACTGGTACCTCCCTTCCCATCACTAATACTGTAGTTGAAACTATCTGGCCCGGTCGCATTTCCTAAACGGGTGTACTGAACTAAGGAACCCGCTTGAGTGACTAACCCCTGGGCTGTGGCGGGATTATCCACCGAGGTCAAGGTGAGAATATCTCCATCGGGGTCAGTATCATTATCTAAAGGAGAAATAGCGAATTGGATGCTATTGTTGGCAAAAATTGGGCCGTCGGGAACCGCCACCGGAGGTTGATTTAGAGCAATTACGGTAATGGTACTAGCTGCGGTATTACTATTGTTAGTTCCATCATTCACCTTCACCTCTACTGTCCGGGTAGTGGTATTCGGAGGATTGGCCGTATTGTTATAGATAATTTGTCCGATCGCCGTTTGATAAGCACTAATCGCAGCATTCCCGGTTAGGGTTAAAACGCCTGTAGTGCTGTTGTAACTACTGGCTGTAATCCCCACAGGTAACACACCATTAACCGATAAACTTTCCGCACTGCCATTCAGGGGGTTAGTTAAGGTGATGGTAGCTGACTCAGCGTTGGGATTATCAGGATCGGTAATCACAATATTAGTGGCATTGGCGATCGCAATGGCCGGCTGTCCCTGGGAAAAGGTTACTTGAGTATTATTTCCCGCTTGACTACCATTTAAGTCTAGGGTTGGGGGTTGATTGGGATTAACAGTAATATTGACCGTCGCGCTACTGGTGCCGCCATTTCCATCACTAATAGTATAGAGGAAACTAGCTGGCCCAGTATGGTTAGGGGCGGGAGTAAATAGAACATTACTATTATTTAAAGTCACCGTACCTTGCACGGGATCACTTACTTGAGTAATAGTTAACGGATCATTATCGGGATCGGTATCATTGGCTAATAGGGTTGAAGATGCGATCGTCAAGAGTACATTTTGCGTCCCCACCACACTATCATTTACCGCAATCGGTGGCTGGTTGGGTTGATTAATGGTAATCGTACTCGTCGTTTGTTGCGGGCCACCACTGCCCGTATTTCCTAGATCCGTTGTTACCACTTGCAGGGTTGCTGAGGTGGTAAAGGGTGAGGGTTGTATAAAGGTTAAACCATTAATAGCGGTATTAATATTATCAACTTGACCAACTAAGGTAATAGTTGTAGTTCCATCCCCAGAAATTGCGACATTATCCGGGGTTGTACCCAAGGTTAGGATTCCGGTACTAGCGGTTAAAGTAACCTGTACAGGATTAACGCCAGCATCAGGATCACTAATAGAAATTTGATTCCCAGCAGCTTGACTAAATAAAATCGGTTGGCTACCGTTGGCATTTTGTGACCCGGGAACCGTATTTACAGGAGGATCATTAACCGCATCCACTGTAATCGTGCTAATCGGAATATTACTACTATCTTGGCGATCGGTAACAACAACATTAATTACCCGATTTTGAGTATTGGGATTTTGGGAACTATTGCTATAAACCAGTTGAGAAAGTGCCGTTTCATAACTGGCAATTGGGGCAGTTCCAGTTAGGAGAATAATTCCCGTTGCTGGGTCATAATTTCCGGCGGTAATACCACTGGGCAAGCTTCCCAGGATAGATAACCCTTCAATTTCACCATCAGGAATATTGGTTAAAGTAATAGTAGCAGAGGTAAGATCGGTATCATCAGTATCAATAATACTGACACTTCCAGTAATCGCAATGGGAGTTGTTCCTTCAACAAAAACCGTACTGTAATTATTCCCAGGTTGGGAACTGCTGAGATCCAAAATAGGAGGAACATTAACCGATACTACGTTAACTGTAACGGTTGCGGTTCCTGTTGCTCCGTTATCATCTCGGATTTTATATTCAAAACTATCAAAACCGGAAAAGTTTTGATCAGGAATATAAGTAATTGATCTTGCACTTCGATTTAAGCTGGCTGTCCCATTGGCAGGTTCTGTAATTCCAGTGATGGTGAGCAGCCCAACTCCCGTATCATTAGCAGTGATGGTACTATTGGGAATCTCCAACAGAGTATTCTGTAAACCCGATACTGTGTCATTCTCCATCGCTAAAATTGCCGGAGTTGGAGGTTCAACAGGGGGAGGTGTGGGTTGAGATGGAGTTGGCGGTGGTGGTGTAGTCGGTGAGGTAGTAGGTGGGGTAGTGGGCGACGGGGTTGGCGTTGTTGGTGTCGGAGTTGGTGAGGTTGTTGGTGTCGGAGTTGGTGAGGTTGTCGGTGTCGGAGTTGGTGAGGTTGTTGGTGTCGGAGTTGGTGAGGTTGTTGGTGTCGGAGTTGGTGAGGTTGTTGGTGTCGGAGTTGGTGAGGTTGTCGGTGTGGGGGGTGTTGTCGGAGGAAGGGGAATAATAGGGTCAATAACAAAGTTAGATTCGCTTAAAATACTGGCATTAACTCCCTGTAAGACGGCTAAAAATTCACCTGTATTTTTATCTTTAATAATTGTATTACTGGAATTAGAGGCTTGACCTTGGGAAATTTGCAGATCTTGAAATGTCAGTCCTCCAGATAACCCAATTTTATCGTTTGTCGTAAAATCCGTAACAATATCCGCTAATTCAACGCTAGTGCCGCCCGTAGTTCCCGTAATAAAACTACCGCCATTAGGAGCTTGAGTAATCACATAACCAAGAACAAAAATATCATCTCCCGCGCCCCCTGTGAGGGTATCTAATCCAGCTTCCCCGGCTAATAAATCATTCCCAGCATCACCGGAGAGGAAATCCCGACCGTTACCGCCATTGAGAATATCTTCCCCGGCACCTCCATATAAATTATCGGCTCCATTATCTCCATTCAGGACATCATCCCCGGCATTCCCAAATAGTTGATCATTATCATCCCCGCCAGAAAGGGTATCATTTCCCAAATCTCCATAGAGAACATCCGCCCCAAGACCGCCGACTAAACTATCATCATCTCCGCCACCAAAAAGTTGATCATTGCCAGCATCTCCACTCAGGAAGTCCTGACCGGAATTACCATATAAAATATCGTCTCCATCTCCTCCAGTAACACTATCGTTACCAATATCACCCGATACCGTATCATTGCCTTTATCCCCATAGAGGAGGTCATCTTCCCCCCCGCCTCCGATACTATCATTGCCTTGGCCACCATACAAACTATCGGCTCCGGCTCCACCATTCAATGTATCATTATCTCTATCCCCAAAAGCCAGATCATTCCCGGCATCCCCAAAGATTAAATCATCTCCTTGACCTCCGCGTAGACAATCATCCTCTGAGCCTCCGATAATGGCATCATTGCCTTCATTACCATTAATTTGATCCTGTCCAGCATCTCCTTGGAGGAGGTCATTCCCTCCTAATCCAAAGATACTGTCATTCCCTGCTAATCCAGAAATCGTGTCATTTTGACTACTACCAATAATGGTGTCATCTGCCTCTGTCCCTGTCCCCGCACCCTGAATCCGAATTGGTTCGAGTTTGGGGCTGGGGGTAGGTGTGGGACTGGTGGTAGGCGTGGGAATGGGGGTTGATGTAGGACTAGGAGTAGCTGTGGGATTAGGTGTAGTTGTGGGACTAGGTGTGGCTATAGGACTGGGAGTGGCTGTGGGTGCAGGGGTTACGGGACTAAATCCATCGGGAGTAAAAATCAAACTTCCGGCTGGCCCGGTTTTAACAGTTCCGGTTGTTTGACCATTCAGGGTTTGAAATTGACCAGTTTCTGTTTCAGCTAAATAAACAGGTGTATTAGTTTCAATAGATATTGCTTGTACAACAGGTGTATCGGGTACAAATACGACCCCCCCTGTTGCACCGGGTAAGGTAGTTCCGATGCCATTAGAAAGGGGAACAAAAGACTGAACATTTGCTGGAAAAGTCTCAAATCTTCCTTGAATTCCTGATGAAAAAATTAATACTGAATTTCCCGTATTGTACAGGCTATTACTAGGAGAAATTCTTAAGGATAAATTGGCGGGAATTGTATTGATAATAGAACTTGTCATAATCAGAATCCTTTGCTGGGAATAGGGATATTAATGTTAAATTTGTAGTAAGCCCTAAAGGGCTTACTACAAAATGCCTAGATAATCACAAAATCACTAGGCCCAATTAAGGTACTAATATTATTTGTTTTTGGATCAAGAGATGGTAAAATTACTAAATCAAAAGCAGGCAAACTATCATCACTTAAATTCGGATCATAGCCCATAACATAAGCACCCGAAAAACCGGCATAAGACAAGTTATTTCGATAAACAAAGAAAGCGGCAGTATCACCCGATCCATTTTGATTTTTCAAGGTAGCATTCACCGCTTGAACATTATCAAAGGTATCTTGGAAAATGATCACCTGTTTATTACTAATATTATCTCCCCCCGAACCCAGGTTAGAAACAATAATCCCCTGTAGGGGAACCACTGTTCCTTCTGCGGTAGTGAAACCGGGGAAACCTAAAGAACTAAATAGGAATCGATCATCACCATTTATATTAAATTCGGTGATCACATCAACACCTTCGGTGGGGGCTAAATAATAGTAGGAATTATTCCCCAAATTTCCAATTAAACTATCTGCACCTCCGCCCCCGGCTAAGGTATCATCATCTTCACCCCCAAACAGGGTATCGTTGCCCTCATCTCCAAAGATTAGATCATTACCAATTCCTCCAGATACCGTATCTAAACCATCTCCAGCAAAAATACTATCGTCCCCAAGATCACCCAAAATGGAGTCATTTCCGACACCCCCAAAGACAGAATCATCTCCAATCCCGCCGAAGATTGTATCGGTACCGTCCCCACCATTTGCGAAATCATCTCCATCACCGCCGATAATAGAATCATTCCCGGTTCCACCAAATACGGTATCATTGCTTTCCCCGGCATCAATGCTATCGTTACCTGGGCCACCGAGAACTAAGTCTCGACCGACTCCGGCAAAGATTAAGTCTTCTCCATCCTCTCCATAGAGGGAATCATCTCCGGCATTCCCGGTCAGAGAATCATTACCACTTCCCCCTAACAGGGTATCGTTCCCAATCCCACTAATCAGGATGTCATCGTTATTACCACCGGAGAGTAAATTACTATCATCTCCGGCAATTAGGGTATCATTTCCATCTTCCCCTAACAGGGTATTGCGACCTGCACCGCCATCGAGAGAATCATTGCCTTGACCGCCAAAGAGAGAATCATTGCCGACTTGACCGAGGAGCGTATCATTTCCTTCTTCTCCTTGCAGGACATCATTTCCTTCTCCCCCTTCAAGGGAATCGTTTCCCGTCCCCCCTTCGATAATATCTCGGTTGCCAGCACCGATGAGGGTATCATTCCCGGCAAATCCCCTGATATTTTCACTGAAACCAGTACCAATAATCAGGTCATCTCCATCGGTACCGGTGATGATGTCATCGACAATGGTGATACTAAAAGAATTTTGGGCTGTAGTTCCAATATTATCGGTCAGGAGAAATAGAAATTGATCTCCTCCTGATACATTCCGAGCGCTAAATTGGATGGAACCCGTATCAATATTTTGTTGAGTAAATGAACCCCCGGTATTAATTCGTTGGGGTGTAGATCCGACAATTTGTAAATTCCCTAAGTTGGGTTCTTGGGTAATACGGTAAAAGATTTCATTGGGGGGGTTATCCGGGTCTACCGCAAACAGATTGACGGAGGTAATATTTTTTTGATCATTTTGTAAAACAATAATTCCATTATTGACTAATAATGTCGGGGAAATATTAACAGTGATGATCACTTGAGCCGTGGACGTTAAGCCATAACTGTTTTGAATGGTATAGGGAAAGGTTGATGGCCCTGTAAAGCCCGGATTAGGTGTGAAGGTAATATTTCCTCCAGCCGTAATTGATGCACTGCCATTGGCGATTGTTCCCACACTCACTAAGGTGAGTTGACTACCCTGGGGATCGGCATCATTTTTTAGTACGTTAAATGTTACCGAACCATCGGGAGGCCGTTTTACGGCATCATTTTGGGCGATGGGTGGCTGTAGGGGGGGAGTAGTTGGTGTTGGTGTTGGTGTCGGATTCGGGTTTGGTGTTGGGGTGGGAGTTGGATTCGGGTTTGGTGTTGGGGTGGGAGTTGGTGTTGGATTCGGGTTTGGTGTTGGGGTGGGAGTTGGTGTTGGATTCGGGTTTGGTGTTGGGGTGGGAGTTGGTGTTGGGACTGGAATCGGAATAATTGTACCGGAAATTGGAGTAAAACTATCTGCGGTGATGGTATTACTATCCACACCAATTAGAACTGCAATATAGCTTCCAGCACTACCGTTTCTAATAATAGTATTCCCGGCGTTTTCACTACTTTGGCTAATAAATAAGTCACTAAATTGTAAACCTCCAGCTAAACCAATGCGATCGCCGGGTTCAAAATCATTAACAATTTGAGCATCTCCTAAATTTGCACCGCCACTTTCGCTAGTCATGACAAAGGTATCATTTCCTGAGCCTCCGGTCAGGGTATCGACACCTAGACCCCCAAATAGGAAGTCATCCCCGGTTTCCCCGGAAAGTTGGTCATCGCCTTCGCCACCAAATACGACATCGTTACCAATACCGCCAAAGATTGTATCGTTTCCTTGGTTTCCATAGAGGTTATCGGCGCCGTCATTGCCAAAAATCAGGTCTTCTTCTCCACCACCATAGATGGTATCGTTGCCTGCATCGCCCCAAAGGACATCACTGCCTTTATCCCCAAAAATAAGATCATTGCCCTCGCCGCCCCGAACACTATCTGCTCCTTGGCCTCCATAAAGGCTATCATTGCCTAAACCGCCAATAACGGTATCATTACCCAGTTGTCCAAACCCGGTATCATCTCCAGCACTGGCATCGAGGACATCATTATCCTTACCGCCATTAAGTTCATCGTTCCCTTCACCTCCGGTGAGGGTATCATTGCCTTCATTTCCGTAGAGGGTATCATTGTCTTCATCCCCTCGCAGTTCGTCATTTCCTGCTAAACCAAAGATGGTATCGTTTCCGGCTAAACCATTAATAACATCATTTCCAGAGGAACCTGTAATATAGTCGCTGGTTTCTGTGCCTTTACCAATACCTTCAATAATAATAGGTTGATTCCCCGCCAATACTTCAATAAAAACTTGAGCCGGGGCGGTTCCATTGGTAACAGTATAACTAAAACTATCTACTCCAAAGAATTTGGGGTCGGGAGTGTAGGTAAAAATTCCTCCCCCATTAAATACTAGGGTTCCGTTTGCTGTTGAACTAAACTGATTAACGGTGATACTGGTTCCACTTCCACCCTTAACCGTATCGTTTTCCAGAACATTAAAAAATGTCGCCTGTCCTAAATTAGTTTGAAAAAAGTCATTATTGGCAACTGGGGCTGGACTTGTCCCACCATTATTATTAGAAGAGGTGGGGGTCGGAGGAGTGGTGGGGGATGCTGTTGGGGTCGGAGGAGTGGTTGGGGCTGCGGTCGGGGTCGGAGGAGTGGTTGGGGCTGTTGTTGGGGGAGGTGCTGGGCGATTTTGAGGCACAAAAATGACTGTTCCGTTAGCACCAGGAAGGGTTTCCCCCACTAGCCCAGTAAAACTTTGAAATACACCCGGTATTTCCGTCGGAAATATTAATAGCACTTCCTGAGTATTAATTACTCTGGCACTAACGGTATTAATTACTGCACTTGTCATTTTTTTGTCTCCTCATGAATGAACCCACTCGATCAAATCTACCTTTAACACCCCGACCCAGGATTAATTTATATTATTCCCAGAATAACTGATGATAATAACATCAATCCCCGAAAATTTATTGAATTAATTTCTTGATTTTGAAAACAACATAAATAACCTCATTTTTTATATTATAATTAAGGTTGAATTTAACTTTTTTGGTTGCCTTTTTGAAAGACAATTATCTGAAAGTTTGGTCAAAACTATTCCCTATATTATCTGGGTTTGAAGATAGCGATCAAGGGCTGACTACATGAACTAGGGGTAAAAGGGGGCCGAATTGTTCTTGACCATTAACGGCTAAATCACTGTGACAGAGAATTAAGCGATCGCTCACCCGACTTAACAAATCTACAATAATACGGTGCAATCGTTGTAGATCAGCCGACCTTGTATTTGCTTCTGTCCCTGAATACTCCGGTTGTTCCTTGAGAAATAGAGGCGCTCCCCAGAGAATACTCGCTCCTCCACTCAACCACAAGGGAGATCCCACATCTAACCAAAAGTGCCAAGCATGGGAGGCTCGACTGGCCCGATATTGAAAAATTGTTCCCAAGGTTACGGCCGGAGGTTTAACCCCCAAACTGGATACCGGATAAGGGTTAGCAGAAATCACTCCCTGTCGTAATAACTGAATAAACTGGCCGACTTGTTCCGAGATGATCCCATCGGTTTTCGCCTGTAAACGATTCTGCACCTCCCAATAGTGGAGTGCCGTTTCCATTAACTCGCGTAGTGCAGAGAGTTGATCGTTTCTCAAGCTGCGACCCGTGCCATTACCCAAAAAAAATTGCTGAATCCCTCGATCTAATAACACTACTGGACTGGCTAATAACTGGTTTTGATAGTCTTCCCGTTGAACTTCCAGCCAGTGCAAAATCTGATTATAGGCGACCGTCGCCTGATATCCCAACCGATCCCAACGGGGAAAAGCATTCACAGTCAGTAACCGAGGATTCTCTAAGTCAGGCACAAAACAATGATCAGCTAATAACCCCGCCCGTACTGGGTCGATGGAGAAGCAGGGGGAAAGAGTGTCATGGGTGTAGCGGCTCAGGGTAACGAGCATTTCGGCGATCGCATCTCGATGCACCAGATGACCATTCCCCGGATAGACCAATGCCATTAAGGTTAATAAGCCTCGAACTAGGGAAGAACTAATCAGGGGACGTTGTTCCTGCATCGACTCAACGGCTATTCCTGCATGGTTTAAAATTTCCCGCAGGGTATAACGGGCGATCGCATCTAAACCCGGGCCAATCAGGGCAATTTCATCGGGCCGTACCTGGCCAGTTTTAACCGCGGCGATAATCTGTTCGGCGGTTTGTCGGAGTAAATCGGCTCGTGATACCGTTTGAATTGATTGAATCTGAGTAGAAAATAACAGGGAGTCAGGAAAAGCGATGGCATTCTCCAACACCAAATCTAAAATTGGTTCGGCCAATTGTTTCCCTAAACCCCTAGGTTGGTCTAAGGTTTCTGTACGACATCGCTTTTGTAAATCCAAGAAGGCGATCGGGTCAGCCCCTAACCCCAAACGTACAGCCCCATTTGGATTGTAGGTAAATGCAGCCATTTTTCCCTGCTCCAGAAAGAACTCAAACAAGTGACGGGTTAGGACGGGATATTCGTCCACGTCGTCGGCTAAAACTACCGGATATCGACGCAGTAGGTGTTTTTGATAGGTAGGATGATGCAGCAGGTGTTGACCATAGAGATCGGCAATCATCCCATAGGTGAGTAACCCCCGCTCTAAGCACCATTCCCGCCATTGTTGTAGCCATTCTCCTATCTGTTTGTAGGGGGTTTCGATGTCGCCGAGAAATCCCTTTTCTAAAATCTGGGGAATGGCATCTATTGACGTAACACTCAAGGCCGCTAGTTGCAGAATATCCAGAATTTGGCGCACCATCCGGTTAAGGCTAATCCCTGGACGTCTGAGGGGACTGATTTCCAGATCATGACTCCAAAGCCGGAGGGCAAGTTCTTGTTCGGTTTCGGGGCGTAAGCGCAGGGGAAATTGGGCTTTTAACCCTAACTTTTCGACTAATAAGGGCCAAAACAAAATTACTTCGTCTTGAAAAAACCCTAAAGGGGTTGTGGAATAAAAGGAATATTGTCCCTGGGGGGTAGTGGTTAAACGGTTAACCAGGGCAATGCGATTATCACCATTGGCGGCAAAAATTAAGGTCGTGGTGGCGATAGACTCAGGGTTTAACCTAGGTTTGCGTGGAGGTTGTGGGGGGTGGGGAAGGGTTCCCAGTAGGGGTGTCCACTCACAAAATAATTCGATCAGGCGAGTGGTTTTGCCACTTTGGGAACTTCCGGTAATCCAGAGAGCAGGAGAGAGCACGGCAATCGGTCTAAAATTTGTTAAGATACCCCGTACATTGTACCGATGTTCCACCAGAACGTCTTTAATTAATATTCATTTCACTGATTCTTAAGGGGTCTAAACCATGGCCGCTGCTGATTCTAATGTATTTAAACAATTCTTTGGCAATGCTAATCAATGGTTTCGTGATACACCGGAACGGGCTTTAGATCAAGCTTATGATGCCGCATTGAAAATTCGTTCCCTTGAGAATGAGCATTTTCAAGGTGAAAAAATATCTCCAGAATCCCATCCTGAATATAGCGATCGCGTCCTTTCTTATTTTAATTCTGAACTAAAAAAATATCTCAAAATTATTCAGAATCGCTTAATTGTATTTAATACCAGCCGTTCGGTTTTGGGATGGTCGGAACAAATCAATCCTATTAACCTGGAATTAGAGCAAAAAGTTACCTCGAATGGATCATTACCTCACGGTAAAATAGTTGAGGCTATTTGTGAAAAACTCGATTATATTGATGCGGTAATTACTCGTTATCAAGCCCCAGAATCCTCAGATTTTTATCTAAATTTAACCCCAAATTCTCCCGAAAAATCTCTATTAACAACACCAACAGAAAATCCTCAAAATTCAATTCTAAATAATGGCTCTGACAACAAAAATTTTTTGAATAGTAACCGTACTCCTAGTTCCATAAAAACGATAAAACCGGGGTTGAGGAACAATAATTCGACTCGGGTTTTACCCCGTTCTTTATTGAGAACATTAGGTCGAATTAAACAGGAACTCAGACCCGGATCGGAGTCGGAAATTATTGCGAGTTATAAGCAAACTCAAGCTAAAACCGTAATTTCTATCAGATTTATTCTGTTGTTGATTTTGATTCCTTTATTGACTCAACAATTAGCTAAAAATTTCTTGGTCGGGCCGATTATAGATGGAATATTTACAAATAAAGAACAAACACCTATTTTTATCAATATCGATCTGGAGGAGGAAGCCTTTATCGAATTAAAACAATATGAAGAACGTCTTAGATTTAAGGCTTTAATTAGTCAAGCTCCTCCCTTAACTTCAGAGAAATTAGATGAAAAACTCAAGGAAAAAGCTAAAGAAATAGCCGAACAATATAAGGGGGATAGTAGTAGCGCGATCAAGAATGTTTTCGCAGATATTATCTCGGTTTTTATGTTCGCTTTTATTTTAGTTTACAACCGTAGCGAGGTAGAGATTCTCAAATCATTTATGGGGGATTTAATTTATGGGTTGAGTGATAGTGCGAAAGCTTTTATTATTATTTTGTCTACGGATATGTTTGTGGGGTTTCATTCGCCCCACGGTTGGGAGGTGATTTTAGAAAGTACCGCCCGACATTTCGGACTTCCTGAAAATCGGGACTTCAATTTTTTGTTTATTGCGACCTTTCCAGTTATCTTAGATGCGGTGTTTAAATATTGGATTTTCCGTTATCTCAACCGCAGTTCTCCTTCTGCTGTTTCTACTTATAAAACCATGAATGAATAACAATTCTGTAGGGACTGTAGGGGCGGGTTCAAGTTAACCTTTAATGCTGATAAATAATCTCCCTAAACCCGCCTCGATCCTATCCCCAAATTCCCGATTAATTGAAGGTTAATGTTGGGTTTGGGCGGGTTGATTATGGTGATCTGTTGATATCAAAAATTTTTACAGAACCCGCCCCTACAATTTAATATTTTACACGGTAGGGATGAATTTTAAATAGTTATTTATGAGGATCAGAAATTGGGTTGGGTTGGTTTTCTTGAGGTAATAATGCTTTTAAAGCTTTGACTTCCTCCTGTAAGAATTTAACCTGTTCTAATAATTGTTGATTACTCTCGGTTAAAACTTTGGTTTGACTACTTAAATAGGGGTCACTTTCCCACCAATTAATCCCTATTTCCCTAGCTTTATCGACGGAAGCAATTAACAAACGAATTCTAATATTCAGGAGTTCGGTGGAACCCACGGAAACGGAAATATCCCCAGCGATGACAATACCCTTATCTAAAACCCTTTCTAAAATATCAGCTAAACTCGATCCTTGGGTCGATGTGGGAACACCCCGTTGTATATTTGATGGACGTTGCTGTGAGTTCATGGTTGAATTAATTCTCCTTGTTTGTTCACCGCAAAGAAACGATTATCCTGCTGTTTCAGATGTCCTTGTTTTAATAAAGAGCGCAATACATTAGTGGTTTGAACTCGATTTAATCCTAACGCTACTTCAATTTCTGAAACCCTGGCGCTGGTGGTTTTCTGTAAATATTGATAAACTTGTTCTTCAATTTCTAAGGAGTTATTTTCGGTTAATTGGGTTTCTGATGGGGGTAAAAAACTGTTAGTTGATGTGTCACCATCGGTTAATACGGTTTTGATCACTTTTTCTAATTTATTCTGAGCTTCTGTTAGGGATAGGTTGGTACGGGATAATAAAATATCGGCACAAACTTTAATAAAATCCTGATTATTTTCCTGAATAGAAATATCATGTTCATGACAGATTTTGGCAATAATCAATCCGGGTCTTAATCCCGATGCTTTATCAATATGGGGTCGGGCAGCTTTACCATTTTGAACGGGTTTAATTTCTTTTTTTTGGGTGGTTATTTCTAAATAAATTTTGACTATTTCAATAATGTTTTTGGCATCTTCGGGGGAAATTCCGATTTTTTGAATTAAAATTTCCTGCTGGGTTTCGTCATCTGGTTCGGGCATATCAATAGTAATTAACCGATCTAATAACGCATCTTGAGTCCCATAAACTCCACAATATTCTTCGGGGTTTGAGGTAAAAATAGCTCTAAAATGGGGGTTAACTCGAATATATTCTGAGCGGCTATTATTCGGAGGCAGCACTAATAATTTTTCTTCTAAAGCAGACAGTAAAACGTTATTCACCTCTGGACGGGAACGGTTAAACTCATCATAAACCAGGGTAAATCCTTCTTTACACGCCAAGGTCAGACGAGAATCAATCCAATTTTGTCGTAATTCATCTTCTAATTTAACAACACTATGAATAAAATTATCAACAACTTTCTTGCGAGTATAGCCTAGTTGGTTGCCAATTAAATCGGAGGATTTGAGTTCATCATCCCCAAAAATTAAAACGATGGGACGGTTTAATAAATCGGCTAAGTGCATCGCCAGGGTGGTTTTTCCGGTTCCGGCTGGCCCCCGTAAGTGCAGAGAAAAGCCACTCTGAAGATACCTCAAGGCTCTAATTGTAAGTTGTTCAATGGTTGGAGTATTAACAAAGCCTTTAGGACGAGCTTGAAGCACGGTAGTCATATTTTTAATGGCGTTATTTAGCTAAAATACTGCCGAGTTAGGGATTAGCGGCAGGTTTAATTTAATGTTATATCAGGGAACCGAGAATGGAGGATAAACCTACAAACCTAGGATTTCTTAACAGGAATATAAACGCGATGGAATAGAGCGTTGCGGGGTAATCGCTTTTCGCGGTTTTCGGTGGGAACTCCCCCAAACTGTCTGTTGAAGTTTGAGGTGATAGTCTTGCAGTTCGGCGCGAAATACCCCTAAATCCTCAAATAACTTCTGAACAGCGTCTTTTCTTTCCGTCCGACTCTGTTGGAGTTGTTGTTGTAATTGTGCGGCCATTTGCTGGTGCAGAATATCTAACTCCCCTAAATATTCTTCGACTTCCCGATATAGGGTTTGACGAAAAATAGCTAAGTCCTCAAGTAAAGTTTCCCTAGCTTCTAGGCGCTGTTTCTGATAATTGGCTAACAGATCCGTTACCCGATGTTCTAGGTCTTCCCGAAATTCAGATAATTGCTGATGCAGTTGGGCTGCGACCTGTGAGCGTTCTTCGATGGTTTGCTGCAAAAACTCACCCACTTCCTGGGATAATTGCTGGATAAAGTTTTCCAGTTGTTCTCGCTGTTGCTGGGCTACCCACAAACGCTCGGTGCTGATGTTTGTTAATAATTCTTGGGTTTGTTGTTGTACACCCGTGACAAACCCCTGTCGAGATTCTTGATCATCTAAAGCCTGATTTTGGCGCTCTTGTTGCCAGAGGGATAGGGTGGTTTGAACTTGCTGTTGCCGTTCTTGAACTCCCTGTTGGCGTCCGATACGATCCTGTTGCCACTTGTCTTTTAAAGCCATAATTTTTTTGAAACCCTCGTGTCAGTGGGTTGTGCATTTCTGGGCATTGGGTATGGGCAGTGAATTGCGTTGACTATACTTACACCCTGAATTATTAGTGGGTAAAACTTTATCCCAAACCATAATGAGTGAAGCGTTCTGCTTTTTTTGCTCCATACCCGTTGCCTATTCCATCAATCTTAGACCGAAGGAACAGCCGCCTGTGCGGTTAAACCAACGGCTTCTGCGTACTTGAGATAGGTTTCAACAGAAGCGATCACGATTCTTGCTTCTATGGATAGAAGCTCGATTCCAACGAGGGAAACCCTTACCCAAGCGTCAATCACAATGCCTTTATCTAAGATCCGATCGATAACTTCGGCCAGACTGGAGGATGAGTTTACTTTTTCAACGGCCATGAGTCTATTACTCCTTTTTGGTGGAAAGAACTGGGTATATGCTTATAGAGTTCTTTAGGCTAATCATACCCCGAAAGTTGCTAATTTTGATGCTTGTTTGTTACTTATTTTTACAATTTCTCAATCTTTATTTATCCCTGGGGTTGATCCAGGGTCGCAGGTTGAGGCACTCCGGGGTTAACGGTGGATTGGGGTTTAATAGAATGTCGGTGGGAACTCCCCCAAACTGTCTGTTGAAGTTTGAGGTGATAGTCTTGTAGTTCGGCGCGAAATACTCCTAAATCCTCGAATAACTTCTGAACAGCGTCTTTTCTTTCCGTCCGACTCTGTTGGAGTTGTTGTTGTAATTGTGCGGCCATTTGCTGGTGCAGAATATCTAACTCCCCTAAATATTCTTCGACTTCCCGATATAGGGTTTGACGAAAAATAGCTAAGTCCTCAAGTAAAGTTTCCCTAGCTTCTAGGCGCTGTTTCTGATAATTGGCTAACAGATCCGTTACCCGATGTTCTAGGTCTTCCCGAAATTCAGATAATTGCTGATGCAGTTGGGCTGCGACCTGTGAGCGTTCTTCGATGGTTTGCTGCAAAAACTCACCCACTTCCTGGGATAATTGCTGGATAAAGTTTTCCAGTTGTTCTCGCTGTTGCTGGGCTACCCACAAACGCTCGGTGCTGATGTTTGTTAATAATTCTTGGGTTTGTTGTTGTACACCCGTGACAAACCCCTGTCGAGATTCTTGATCATCTAAAGCCTGATTTTGGCGCTCTTGTTGCCAGAGGGATAGGGTGGTTTGAACTTGCTGTTGCCGTTCTTGAACTCCCTGTTGGCGTCCGATACGATCCTGTTGCCACTTGTCTTTTAAAGCCATAATTTTTTTGAAACCCTCGTGTCAGTGGGTTGTGCATTTCTGGGCATTGGGTATGGGCAGTGAATTGCGTTGACTATACTTACACCCTGAATTATTAGTGGGTAAAACTTTATCCCAAACCATAATGAGTGAAGCGTTCTGCTTTTTTTGCTCCATACCCGTTGCCTATTCCATCAATCTTAGACCGAAGGAACAGCCGCCTGTGCGGTTAAACCAACGGCTTCTGCGTACTTGAGATAGGTTTCAACAGAAGCGATCACGATTCTTGCTTCTATGGATAGAAGCTCGATTCCAACGAGGGAAACCCGTACCCAAGCGTCAATCACAATGCCTTTATCTAAGATCCGATCGATAACTTCGGCCAGACTGGAGGATGAGTTTACTTTTTCAACGGCCATGAGTCTATTACTCCTTTTTGGTGGAAAGAACTGGGTATATGCTTATAGAGTTCTTTAGGCTAATCATACCCCGAAAGTTGCTAATTTTGATGTTTGTTTGTTACTTATTTTTACAATTTCTCAATCTTTATTTATCCCTGGGGTTGATCCAGGGTCGCAGGTTGAGGCACTCCGGGGTTAACGGTGGATTGGGGTTTAATAGAATGTCGGTGGGAACTCCCCCAAACTGTCTGTTGAAGTTTGAGGTGATAGTCTTGTAGTTCGGCGCGAAATACCCCTAAATCCTCAAATAACTTCTGAACAGCGTCTTTTCTTTCCGTCCGACTCTGTTGGAGTTGTTGTTGTAATTGTGCGGCCATTTGCTGGTGCAGAATATCTAACTCCCCTAAATATTCTTCGACTTCCCGATATAGGGTTTGACGAAAAATAGCTAAGTCCTCAAGTAAAGTTTCCCTAGCTTCTAGGCGCTGTTTCTGATAATTGGCTAACAGATCCGTTACCCGATGTTCTAGGTCTTCCCGAAATTCAGATAATTGCTGATGCAGTTGGGCTGCGACCTGTGAGCGTTCTTCGATGGTTTGCTGCAAAAACTCACCCACTTCCTGGGATAATTGCTGGATAAAGTTTTCCAGTTGTTCTCGCTGTTGCTGGGCTACCCACAAACGCTCGGTGCTGATGTTTGTTAATAATTCTTGGGTTTGTTGTTGTACACCCGTGACAAACCCCTGTCGAGATTCTTGATCATCTAAAGCCTGATTTTGGCGCTCTTGTTGCCAGAGGGATAGGGTGGTTTGAACTTGCTGTTGCCGTTCTTGAACTCCCTGTTGGCGTCCGATACGATCCTGTTGCCACTTGTCTTTTAAAGCCATAATTTTTTTGAAACCCTCGTGTCAGTGGGTTGTGCATTTCTGGGCATTGGGTATGGGCAGTGAATTGCGTTGACTATACTTACACCCTGAATCATTAATGGGTAAAACTTTATCCCAAACCATAATGAGTGAAGCGTTCTGCTTTTTTTGCTCCATACCCGTTGCCTATTCCATCAATCTTAGACCGAAGGAACAGCCGCCTGTGCGGTTAAACCAACGGCTTCTGCGTACTTGAGATAGGTTTCAACAGAAGCGATCACGATTCTTGCTTCTATGGATAGAAGCTCGATTCCAACGAGGGAAACCCGTACCCAAGCGTCAATCACAATGCCTTTATCTAAGATCCGATCGATAACTTCGGCCAGACTGGAGGATGAGTTTACTTTTTCAACGGCCATGAGTCTATTACTCCTTTTTGGTGGAAAGAACTGGGTGTATGCTTATAGAGTTCTTTAGGCTAATCATACCCCGAAAGTTGCTAATTTTGATGCTTGTTTGTTACTTATTTTTACAATTTCTCAGTCTCTATTTATCCCTGGGGTTGATCCAGGGTCGTGGGTTGGGGTTTAATGGAATGGGGAATGGCTTGAGATCGGCTTTGGGTATGGGCAGTAAATTGCGTTGACTATACTTACACCCTGAATCATTAATGGGTAAAACTTTATCCCAAACCATAATGAGTGAAGCGTTCTGCTTTTTTTGCTCCATACCCGTTGCCTATTCCATCAATCTTAGACCGAAGGAACAGCCGCCTGTGCGGTTAAACCAACGGCTTCTGCGTACTTGAGATAGGTTTCAACAGAAGCGATCACGATTCTTGCTTCTATGGATAGAAGCTCGATTCCAACGAGGGAAACCCGTACCCAAGCGTCAATCACAATGCCTTTATCTAAGATCCGATCGATAACTTCGGCCAGACTGGAGGATGAGTTTACTTTTTCAACGGCCATGAGTCTATTACTCCTTTTTGGTGGAAAGAACTGGGTATATGCTTATAGAGTTCTTTAGGCTAAAAATTATAAAACCATGAATGAATAACAATTCTGTAGGGACTGTAGGGGCGGGTTCAAGTTAACCTTTAATGCTGATAAATAATCTCCCTAAACCCGCCTCGATCCTATCCCCAAATCCCCGATTAATTGAAGGTTAATGTTGGGTTTGGGCGGGTTGATTATGGTGATCTGTTGATATCAAAAATTTTTACAGAACCCGCCCCTACAATTTAATATTTTACACGGTAGGGATGAATTTTAAATAGTTATTTATGAGGATCAGAAATTGGGTTGGGTTGGTTTTCTTGAGGTAATAATGCTTTTAAAGCTTTGACTTCCTCCTGTAAGAATTTAACCTGTTCTAATAATTGTTGATTACTCTCGGTTAAAACTTTGGTTTGACTACTTAAATAGGGGTCACTTTCCCACCAATTAATCCCTATTTCCCTAGCTTTATCGACGGAAGCAATTAACAAACGAATTCTAATATTCAGGAGTTCGGTGGAACCCACGGAAACGGAAATATCCCCAGCGATGACAATACCCTTATCTAAAACCCTTTCTAAAATATCAGCTAAACTCGATCCTTGGGTCGATGTGGGAACACCCCGTTGTATATTTGATGGACGTTGCTGTGAGTTCATGGTTGAATTAATTCTCCTTGTTTGTTCACCGCAAAGAAACGATTATCCTGCTGTTTCAGATGTCCTTGTTTTAATAAAGAGCGCAATACATTAGTGGTTTGAACTCGATTTAATCCTAACGCTACTTCAATTTCTGAAACCCTGGCGCTGGTGGTTTTCTGTAAATATTGATAAACTTGTTCTTCAATTTCTAAGGAGTTATTTTCGGTTAATTGGGTTTCTGATGGGGGTAAAAAACTGTTAGTTGATGTGTCACCATCGGTTAATACGGTTTTGATCACTTTTTCTAATTTATTCTGAGCTTCTGTTAGGGATAGGTTGGTACGGGATAATAAAATATCGGCACAAACTTTAATAAAATCCTGATTATTTTCCTGAATAGAAATATCATGTTCATGACAGATTTTGGCAATAATCAATCCGGGTCTTAATCCCGATGCTTTATCAATATGGGGTCGGGCAGCTTTACCATTTTGAACGGGTTTAATTTCTTTTTTTTGGGTGGTTATTTCTAAATAAATTTTGACTATTTCAATAATGTTTTTGGCATCTTCGGGGGAAATTCCGATTTTTTGAATTAAAATTTCCTGCTGGGTTTCGTCATCTGGTTCGGGCATATCAATAGTAATTAACCGATCTAATAACGCATCTTGAGTCCCATAAACTCCACAATATTCTTCGGGGTTTGAGGTAAAAATAGCTCTAAAATGGGGGTTAACTCGAATATATTCTGAACGGCTATTATTCGGAGGCAGCACTAATAATTTTTCTTCTAAAGCAGACAGTAAAACGTTATTCACCTCTGGACGGGAACGGTTAAACTCATCATAAACCAGGGTAAATCCTTCTTTACACGCCAAGGTCAGACGAGAATCAATCCAATTTTGTCGTAATTCATCTTCTAATTTAACAACACTATGAATAAAATTATCAACAACTTTCTTGCGAGTATAGCCTAGTTGGTTGCCAATTAAATCGGAGGATTTGAGTTCATCATCCCCAAAAATTAAAACGATGGGACGGTTTAATAAATCGGCTAAGTGCATCGCCAGGGTGGTTTTTCCGGTTCCGGCTGGCCCCCGTAAGTGCAGAGAAAAGCCACTCTGAAGATACCTCAAGGCTCTAATTGTAAGTTGTTCAATGGTTGGAGTATTAACAAAGCCTTTAGGACGAGCTTGAAGCACGGTAGTCATATTTTTAATGGCGTTATTTAGCTAAAATACTGCCGAGTTAGGGATTAGCGGCAGGTTTAATTTAATGTTATATCAGGGAACCGAGAATGGAGGATAAACCTACAAACCTAGGATTTCTTAACAGGAATATAAACGCGATGGAATAGAGCGTTGCGGGGTAATCGCTTTTCGCGGTTTTCGGTGGGAACTCCCCCAAACTGTCTGTTGAAGTTTGAGGTGGTAGTCTTGCAGTTCGGCGCGAAATACCCCTAAATCCTCAAATAACTTCTGAACAGCGTCTTTTCTTTCCGTCCGACTCTGTTGGAGTTGTTGTTGTAATTGTGCGGCCATTTGCTGGTGCAGAATATCTAACTCCCCTAAATATTCTTCGACTTCCCGATATAGGGTTTGACGAAAAATAGCTAAGTCCTCAAGTAAAGTTTCCCTAGCTTCTAGGCGCTGTTTCTGATAATTGGCTAACAGATCCGTTACCCGATGTTCTAGGTCTTCCCGAAATTCAGATAATTGCTGATGCAGTTGGGCTGCGACCTGTGAGCGTTCTTCGATGGTTTGCTGCAAAAACTCACCCACTTCCTGGGATAATTGCTGGATAAAGTTTTCCAGTTGTTCTCGCTGTTGCTGGGCTACCCACAAACGCTCGGTGCTGATGTTTGTTAATAATTCTTGGGTTTGTTGTTGTACACCCGTGACAAACCCCTGTCGAGATTCTTGATCATCTAAAGCCTGATTTTGGCGCTCTTGTTGCCAGAGGGATAGGGTGGTTTGAACTTGCTGTTGCCGTTCTTGAACTCCCTGTTGGCGTCCGATACGATCCTGTTGCCACTTGTCTTTTAAAGCCATAATTTTTTTGAAACCCTCGTGTCAGTGGGTTGTGCATTTCTGGGCATTGGGTATGGGCAGTGAATTGCGTTGACTATACTTACACCCTGAATTATTAGTGGGTAAAACTTTATCCCAAACCATAATGAGTGAAGCGTTCTGCTTTTTTTGCTCCATACCCGTTGCCTATTCCATCAATCTTAGACCGAAGGAACAGCCGCCTGTGCGGTTAAACCAACGGCTTCTGCGTACTTGAGATAGGTTTCAACAGAAGCGATCACGATTCTTGCTTCTATGGATAGAAGCTCGATTCCAACGAGGGAAACCCTTACCCAAGCGTCAATCACAATGCCTTTATCTAAGATCCGATCGATAACTTCGGCCAGACTGGAGGATGAGTTTACTTTTTCAACGGCCATGAGTCTATTACTCCTTTTTGGTGGAAAGAACTGGGTGTATGCTTATAGAGTTCTTTAGGCTAATCATACCCCGAAAGTTGCTAATTTTGATGCTTGTTTGTTACTTATTTTTACAATTTCTCAGTCTCTATTTATCCCTGGGGTTGATCCAGGGTCGTGGGTTGGGGTTTAATGGAATGGGGAATGGCTTGAGATCGGCATTGGGTATGGGCAGTGAATTGCGTTGACTATACTTACACCCTGAATCATTAATGGGTAAAACTTTATCCCAAACCATAATGAGTGAAGCGTTCTGCTTTTTTTGCTCCATACCCGTTGCCTATTCCATCAATCTTAGACCGAAGGAACAGCCGCCTGTGCGGTTAAACCAACGGCTTCTGCGTACTTGAGATAGGTTTCAACAGAAGCGATCACGATTCTTGCTTCTATGGATAGAAGCTCGATTCCAACGAGGGAAACCCTTACCCAAGCGTCAATCACAATGCCTTTATCTAAGATCCGATCGATAACTTCGGCCAGACTGGAGGATGAGTTTACTTTTTCAACGGCCATGAGTCTATTACTCCTTTTTGGTGGAAAGAACTGGGTATATGCTTATAGAGTTCTTTAGGCTAATCATACCCCGAAAGTTGCTAATTTTGATGTTTGTTTGTTACTTATTTTTACAATTTCTCAGTCTTTATTTATCCCTGGGAATGAATTATTGCACAAATTCATTCCGATTTCAAAAATTGTTGCACAAAAAACCAAAAAATGTTATGATCACTTGCGCCGTTTAAGTTATCAGTTAAAAATCAAAAATAAAGAGTAGAGATTTATATTTTATCTTTACTGATAACTGTTTACTGATAACTGATAACTGATTATTTTGTGCCCAAATCACCGGATTAAATAATGCCCCGGATATTAGTCATAGATGATGACCCCGCAATTTCGGAACTGGTAGCCATTAACTTAGAAATGGCTGGTTATGAAGTGAGCCAAGCAGAAGATGGGATTAAAGGGCAAGCCCTGGCGATGCAATTGTTGCCAGATTTAATTATTTTGGATTTAATGTTGCCGAAGGTGGACGGGTTCACCATTTGCCAACGTTTACGCCGGGATGAACGCACGACAGATATTCCGGTGTTGATGTTAACTGCATTGGGACAAACCCAAAACAAAGTTGAAGGGTTTAATTCGGGGGCCGATGATTATTTAACCAAACCTTTTGAGTTAGAAGAAATGTTGGCAAGGGTGAGGGCTCTGTTGCGAAGAACTGATCGCATTCCCCATGCGGCTAAACATAGCGAAATTCTCAGTTATGGCACTTTAACCTTAGTCCCTGAAAGGTTTGAAGCGATTTGGTTTGAGACCACCGTTAAATTGACCCATTTGGAATTTGAACTTTTACATTGCTTGCTGCAACGTCATGGTCAAACCGTTGCGCCTAGTGAGATTTTAAAAGAAGTTTGGGGTTATGACCCCAATGATGATATCGAGACGATCCGAGTTCATATTCGCCATTTACGCACAAAAATGGAACCCGATCCCCGTCATCCTCGCTATATTAAAACCATCTACGGTGCAGGATATTGTTTGGAACTTCCCACGGGCAAGGGGAAACCCGATGATCTCGCCCCCCCTACGGAGTCCTCTATAGACGGAAATGGAGCCAAGGGGAAGAAGAAATAGGGAGCAGGGGGAGGGGAGGCAGGGGGGAGAAATCATTAACTCTGGTCTTTTGTCCCCGGTCTTCTGTCTCCTGTCCCTATATAAAGAAGTTAGTCGCCTGTAACTTGTTCTTTGTAGGATTTGAATTCTTGAACTAATTCCTGACGGGTTGAGGCTTTGAGCAGGTAACGATAGACAAACCAAGCGGTATATCCCATACCAATTAACTCAAAGGTTGGAGCTAAAAGAGGAACATCATTCAGAGCATAGATCACCGCAAATAAAACCTTCAGAGTCACAAGGGCGGATAAAATCAGAACAATGGTAATAATTGGTTTTTGGTAGGAGCCAAAAAAACTGGAGATGTAACCCGGAAGTTCGGATAAGACAACTACAACTTTTTCTTTAATTTCATCAAACTGGGCATTGGTTGAAGGGGAGGTAATAGCATCACCTGTTTCTACAGTGACATCTATTTTGGTTCCGGTAGGGGTGGATGTGTCCGTGACCTTCGTGGGTTCTTGCATTTTTCGTCTCCTTGTTTAAAAAAATATGCAGTACCAATAGATTTTAAGCCAGAGAGAACAGGTTTTTGCCAGAATTAGACTATTTGACCCAAAAAAGGGTCTGAAGCCCCGTCCTTCTAAGACGGCTTTTTATTTGTAATCAAGAAATACCGGGTTAACGGTTTTGGACTTGGGGAGTTTCAGGTTGAGAACAGCCGATCACAGAGGCTACAATTAAACCCATTAGACCCGGGATTAAATCTAATATAAATCTTAATAATTACTTCTTGAGAGAGATGATAATCTTAACTAATTATTATAAGAATGATCAACTGTTGTCATAATGGGTAAAGTGTTTTTAGGTTAAAGACAAAGTATGAGAGATCTCGATCAAGCAAAAGCCATTGAACTCCTCAACACGATTATGGAATTCGAGTTAGCCGGGGTGGTGCGTTATACTCATTATTCTCTGATGGTAACCGGGCCGAATCGTTTGCCCATTGTACAGTTTTTCAAGGCTCAAGCCACAGAATCTTTGCTTCATGCTCAACAAGCTGGAGAAATTCTTACCGGTTTAGAAGGACATCCTAGTCAAAAAATTGCCCCCATTGAGGAAAGTTATCAGCATTCGGTCAGGGATCTTTTACAGGAAAGTTTAGCTCATGAGCGCAAGGCTTTAGAATTGTATAAGGATTTGCTAGAAGTTGTTGAAAATGCGAGTATTTATTTAGAAGAATACGCTCGGACTATGATTGGTCAGGAGGAATTACATAATATTGAAATCAAGAAAATGTTGCGCGATTTTAGTTAATCTTAGATAATTTTTATGCTGGTTAATTCCAGCCCACTTAGCAACTTATTCAACTTGTTTTAGAACAAAACAATTACTATGGATATAACCCAAGCATTACCTACATTTTTTATTACTTTAAGAGAAGGTTTTGAAGCTGCTTTAGTGGTGGGAATTGTCCTAGCTTGTTTGAAAAAAGCAGAACAAAGTTATCTCAATTCCTGGGTATTTTATGGGGTGGGAGTAGGAATTATTGCCAGTGCATTTTTTGGCATATTATTTGGATGGCTAATTCAAGGAATTGCTACGTCTGAACATCCCTACGCTCCAGTTTTTGGCGAATTTTTAGAAGCAGGAATTGGGTTGTTTGCGATCGCCATGTTAAGTTGGATGTTAATTTGGATGACTCAACAATCTAAATCCTTAAAGTCCGAAGTAGAAGGAGCAGTTAAAGCCGCCATTAATAAAAATAAAACCGCAGCAGGATGGGGAATTTTTGGCTTAATTTTTATTGCGGTTTTACGGGAAGGTCTGGAAACCGTTATTTTTATCTTAGCTACCTTTGAACAGGGAATTATGCCTGCAATTGGGGCGGTTTTAGGTTTATTTGTCGCCGCAGGATTAGGAATATTACTCTTTAAGTGGGGGGTAAAAATTAATATTCGTTTGTTTTTTCAAATCATGGGAATTTTTCTGTTATTAATTGTAGCAGGATTAGTAATTTCAGTTCTCAAACATTTGGATGCGGGAGTAGGAATATTAGCCCAAATTAATCCTGGATATGCGGGATTATGTTTAACTCAACCTGCTTCTTGTTTATTAGGGGATTTGGTATTAAATACTCAGGGATTTTTACCCGATAAACAATTTCCAGGGATCGTTTTAAAAGCCTTATTTGGCTATAGAGATCAATTGTATTTTGTCCAAATTGTAAGTTATTTTCTGTTTTTAATTACAGTGGGATGGTTTTATTTACAAGAAGTTAATGGAAAAGCGATCGCACCCCCAAAGATAGAAAAAACAGTTTCTTAATGTTATTTGAAATTATGCGATCGCCAATCCCGTTAAACTGAGTATAGATTGTCCGATCACCTGGCAATATTGGGTATACTAATAGTAGTCCTGAATTTATCAACCATGAGTAAGTTATGCTAAAGTTCGTTATGGCAGCTTTAGTGGCTTTAGAAATCGTTTTGCTGAGTTCCTGGGTGATTCCCCCCGCTAATGCCACATCCCCCAATTCAGAAGTCTATATTTGGGATTATGCTTCAGTTGGGAATAGTCAAATGGTCTGTAAAAAAGTCGTTTTCCATGTCGAAAATCGTCCTTTACCTCCCGGTGTAGAGGTTCAACCTGCAAGGATTGATTCTAGGATTGTTAATGATGTTGATTGTAGTCATTTAACTAAACCTATTTTAAAATAAAATAGTACAAGAAAGGAAGTTAAAACCATCCTAAAATTAGGAATATTCAATTTTCTTTCTTTTTTTGTTAAATTATATCTTCAGTAAACCCTTTTCTACAATTTCTCTAATTTCTCTAATAAATTCGGCTGGAGTTTGAATGATTAATCCACTCTGGAATGAAACTTCGGCTGTAAAATCTTTGGTATTTAAGCTCAATAGACGATCAACATTTGCTAGAACAGCCGCCGCTAAAATGGGAGTATCCTTAGCTTCAATAATAGTTGTCCACCGTGCTGATTCTTCCGGTGAGGGATCAGGTTGAATTTCTGGGTGAATAGCAGTCAAAAGTTGTGTAAAAATTGGCAAAGCCGCAGGTAACTTTTTATGAAAATTGCGATCGCATTCCTCTAAAACTTGCTCTGATACTACTAGCTTAAACAGACCAATCTCTGCCATTGTTAGTACAGCGCGACTAGCTCCCGTTCTCGATCCAGACCCGGCAATCAATACACTGGTATCTGCAAATATTCTACGCATCAAGAACGTTGCTCCCGATTAATCATTTCTCGCTCTGCTTCCAAACCTGCTAATAAATCAGTCAAACTGACATTTTCATTTTCCATCAGAGTTGCGATCTGATCAATCAGTTGAGGAACTTGAGGTTGTTGAGGAGTCAGTACAATTAAATCACCGATTTGTAGTAATATCAGGTGATCTCCCTCGTTAATATTGAGGGAATCTTGTATAACCTGGGGAATGGTAATTTCTCCTTTCTGTCCTAAAACAATAGGGATCTGTTTAATCTCTAGCTCCGGTGCTTTCATATTATGTATGATAGTTTGGGTTTACTCAACTATTGTAGATCTAAAATTAAATATAGCTTAAAATCAGGGAAAAAGATTGTATAAGGAGTTTACCAAATGTCATTACCAGCATTCACCAATGTTATTAAAATGATGGAGTCTTTACCCATTGAATTACAAGATATTAATATAAAGATGAGGTTGTGCTTTCGCCCCTTCCCTGATATTCTTGGTAATCTAACAGGTCAATACTAATTTTGTTAAAATTAATAGCATTGAAAGAGGTAATCATCATGAGTATCCGTGACCTTGTTCTCGCTAAATTAGAAGAACTTCCCGAAACTCTGTTACAGGAAGTTAACCAAGCTATTGATAAGATCATTGACCAAAATCTTGATAAAACGGTTGAGAGTAATGTTGATGAAAAGCTGCTAAAAGCCTGGTTAAAATGGTTTGAAGGAGTTGATCAGTTACAAGTAAAAACTGCAACACCCATTAACGAATATCAGCAAATTCTACTCAATAAATATCGCCAGCAAGGTCTAAACCTATGATTCTTTGTGATGCAGGTGTTTTACTTTGTTTAGTTGATTCCAGTCAACCGAAACATCTAGCCTATAGGGGTGCAATTCAAAAATTAACAAAACCTCTGATCACAACCTGGCCATGTTTAACAGAAGCCATGTATCTTGCTTTGCATCGTGGAGGTTGGGTTATGCAAAAACATTTAGGTCAACTTCTCTTAAATAAATTACTGACTATTTATGAAATTGAAGAAAATGACTATATTCGTTTATTTGGGTTAATGGAGAAATATTTTGATCGACCAATGGATTTAGCGGATGCAACCTTAGTTTTAGTAGCTGAAAAAACAGGGTATCATCAAATTTTAACCCTTGATTCTGACTTCTTATTTTATCGAATTGACAATCAGGATACTTTTGATATTATTCAAGTTCCATAATTAAACGTTCATGGTCAAAAAATAGTAGGGAATATGACACCGCCATATTCCCTACAAAATGATGTTAACTAAAGCTGAAATTACGCATCATCTAACGCAGCAATTCCAGGTAATACTTTCCCTTCTAACAGTTCTAAACTGGCGCCACCTCCAGTAGAAATATGGCTCATTTGTTCGCCTAAATTCAACTGTTCCACCGCCGCAACGGAGTCACCGCCACCGATAATAGTAATTGCGCCTGTTTTGGTTAAATCTGCTAACGTTAAAGCGATTGCTTTAGTTCCGGCTGCAAATTTCTCAAACTCAAAAACCCCCATGGGGCCGTTCCAAATCACGGTTTTGCAATCCCCTAAAGCGTCTTGGAAGACTTTAACAGAATCCGGGCCAATATCTAACCCCATCCAACCATCAGGAATCTCATTAATGCTAACGGTTTTTGCTTCCGCATCAGGGGCAAATTTATCAGCAACAATCACATCGGTAGGTAATAAGAATGCCACGCCTTTTTGTTTAGCTTTGGCTTCCAATGCCCGGGCTAATTCCAGTTTATCTTCTTCCACCAAAGAATTACCCACATTCAAACCGCGAGCTTTATAGAAGGTGAAAATCATCCCACCGCCCAACAGCAATTTATCGCATTTATCTAAAAGAGCTTCAATTACACCAATTTTAGAAGACACTTTAGAACCGCCAACAATAGCAGCTAAAGGCCGTTTGGGTTCTTCAATTGCTCCTTGTAAAAACTTGAGTTCTTTTTCAATTAAATACCCCGCGACAGAAGGCAAATGATGAGTTACTCCTTCAGTAGAAGCATGGGCGCGGTGGGCGGTTCCAAAAGCATCATTAACGTATAAATCAGCAACAGAAGCTAATTGTTTAGCAAATTCCGGATCGTTTTTTTCTTCTTCGGCATAGAAACGGACGTTTTCTAATACGGCGACATCCCCATTTTCCATGGCTGCAACCGCTTGGGTGACTTCATCCCCAATACAATCGTCAAATTTCTTAACAGGTTTACCTAACAATTCCGATAACCGGGCTGCCACAGGGGTTAAACGCAGGGACTCGTCTACGCCTTTAGGACGGCCAAAGTGGCTGGTTAAAATCACTTTAGCGCCTTTGGAAGTTAAATCTTGGATAGTCGGCAGAGCCGCACGAATCCGTGTATCATCGGTAATTGAACCGTTATCTAGGGGAACATTAAAATCAACGCGGACTAATACCCGTTTCCCAGATAAATCTGATGCGGATAAATCTGCTACAGTTTTTTTTGACACAGGATAATCCTCCTAGGATATGTTGTTGTCTAAATCAGATTAAATTTAGGTGGCATGGGTCAGGTTTCGGACAGTTTAATCCTGTCTGTCAGCCCAATCCGGTTGATCACCTAATCGTTCACAGTAAACATTCTACCTAAGTCCGCGTCTTGGAGATGCGCGATTATGTTTAAAACCATTTTATTTGCTGTTGACCAAAGCCGTGAAGCCCACGAAGCGGCGGTAATTGTGACCAACCTGGTCAAAACCTTTGGGTCTAGTCTCTATGTTTTGGCCGTTGTGGAACCCAATACTGAGGTGACCGAACCTCAACCCCATCCTGAACAAATGTCGTCCCCGGAAGCGGTGGCGGACTTACTAAAACAGGCTCAAACCCTGTTTTCTAAGGATGGTATTGAGGCTCAAATCCTAGAAAAAGAGGGAAAACCCGCTTTTACGATTTGTGACGTTGCTGATGAAATTAATGCGAATTTAATTGTCATGGGGAGTCGAGGAATTGGTCTGACCGAAGATGGTGCGGCCGATAGCGTTACTAACCGTGTAATTAATTTGTCTCCCTGTCCTGTCCTGATTGTTCCTTAATGGAGGGTGTTGACGGTTGACTGTTAAACTGCTCCTTCTAAGAGAGTCCTAAAGGACTCACTACGGTAAGACACCCGCCCTGCCTCCCTTGCTCCCACTGCTCCCCCTGCTCCCATGCCCCCTACCTCCCCTGCTCCCCTAACATAATGTCTATCCAATGGTATCCCGGTCATATTGCTAAAGCCGAACGCACCCTTCAGGAACAACTGAAACGGGTGGACGTGATTTTGGAGGTGCGAGATGCTCGTATTCCTCTGACGACCCATCATCCCAATGTTCCGCAGTGGGTGGGAAGTAAAATGAAAGTGCTGGTGATTAACCGTATGGATATGATTCCCTCCCATATACAAAAACAGTGGGACGAGTGGTTTGAGGAACAGGGGGAAACGGCCTATTTTACGAATTCTAGGTTGGGAAATGGGGTGGATGCGGTGGCGAAAGCTGCCCAAGCCGCCGGGTCACAAATCAATGAAAAACGGGCCGGACGGGGGATGTTACCGCGTCCGGTGCGGGCGGCGGTAATTGGTTTTCCGAATGTGGGAAAATCGGCTTTAATTAATCGGTTATTGAATCGAAGAATTGTGGATAGTGCTAGACGGGCGGGGGTGACTCGTCATTTGAAATGGGTGAGAATTTCCGAGACTCTGGAATTATTAGATGCTCCTGGGGTAATTCCGACCAAAATCAGAAAAGAGGAAGATGCCTTAAAGTTGGCAATTTGTGAGGATATTGGGGAAGCGTCCTATGAAAATCTACAGGTTGCAACGGTATTGATTGAGTTGTTACAGGATTTTAATTTACAGCATTTGTTGGTTTCCCGATATCAATTAGAATTTACGGCCTTGAGTGGGGATGTCTATTTACAGGAATTGGCTGATTATCGAAACAAAGGCGATATCGAACGCACCGCTCGTCAAATGTTGAATGATTTTCGTAAGGGTTTATTGGGAAATATTGCCTTAGAATTACCGCCAAATTAACTTGAGTTTGGTTAGTTCTGAACCAGAGTTAATGAAGCCCTGCGGGTAGTCAAGCGGGAATAGACAGAGGGCAACGGCTGGGAAAAAAGCCATACACCATAATGAATAATTGCCTACGGTAAAAATTTATATACAAATCGTTACAAAGTTTAGTACAATACGATTATTCACAGATAAGTATTTGTTCTTACTGTCATGATGGCGGATCAATTTCCCTGGCTGACCACGATAGTCCTGCTCCCACTCGTAGCTTCGGTGCTCATTCCTGTACTGCCGGATAACAACGGCAAACAGTTGCGCTGGTATGCCCTTGGTGTAGGCATCGCGGACTTATTATTAATGTGCTATGTCTTCTTGAAGTATTACGATGCGAGCAGTGCAACTTTTCAAATCGTGGAAAAGTTTCCCTGGGCGCCTCAATTGGGTTTGAACTGGGCCGTTTCTGTAGACGGGATTTCCCTTCCCCTGGTACTTCTGGCAGGACTGGTCACAACCCTGTCTATTTTTGCAGCTTGGCAGGTAGACCAAAAACCTCGTCTGTTCTACTTCCTGATGTTGGTGCTATATTCGGCCCAAATCGGGGTGTTTGTGGCTCAAGACTTACTGCTGTTATTTATTGTCTGGGAACTGGAATTAATTCCGGTGTACCTATTAATTTCCATCTGGGGCGGGCCAAAACGCCGTTACGCCGCGACTAAATTTTTATTGTATACGGCCGCTGCTTCTTTATTTATCCTGGTGGCTGCCCTAGCAATGGCCTTCTATGGCGGTGGCCCCTTAACTTTCGATATGGTGGAACTGGGTCTCAAGGATTATCCTCTGAGCCTAGAACTATTGATGTATGCGGGATTTTTGATTGCCTTTGGCTTGAAACTGGCCGTTTTCCCGCTACATACTTGGCTCCCCGATGCTCATGGTGAAGCATCTGCCCCGGTTTCGATGATTTTAGCTGGGGTGCTCTTAAAGATGGGGGGATACGGTCTGATTCGGGTGAATATGGGAATGCTACCCGATGCCCATATCTACTTTGCCCCGATTCTGGCTATTTTAGGGGTGGTTAATATTGTGTATGGTGGCTTAAATTCCTTTGGCCAATCCAATATGAAACGCCGCCTCGCCTATTCCTCTGTGTCTCACATGGGATTTGTGTTGCTCGGAATTGCCTCCTTTACCGATATTGGGGTGAGTGGAGCATTGTTACAAATGATCTCTCACGGTCTGATTTCGGCGGTGCTGTTCTTCCTGGCCGGTGTGACCTATGACCGCACCCATACCCTGATCTTGGATGAGATGGGTTATATCGGTAAGGTGATGCCCCGGGTGTTTACTCTGTTTACCGCCGGAGCGATGGCATCCATGGCCTTACCTGGGATGAGTGGTTTTGCGAGTGAGGTGTTGGTGTTTATTGGCATCACCACGAGCGATATCTATAGCTCGAACTTCCGCGTGGTCTTGGTGGCTTTGGCGGGTGTGGGATTAGTGCTGACCCCGATTTATTTGCTGTCGATGCTCCGTCAGTTGTTCTATGCAACGGGTGAAGCTCCGGCTTGTATGTTGGGTAATGCAGGTTCACAAAATTCTGATGACCAAGAAGCGGTTTGTTTTGGAACCAGTTGTGTGCTGCCCTCGGAAGCTACTTTTAGTGATGCTCGACCCCGGGAGATGTTCATTGCTGCGAGTTTCCTGGTGCTGATTGTGGGAATTGGGTTATATCCTAAACTGGTGACTAAGGTTTATGATGCCACAACCGTTGCCCTGAATACTCAGATGCGGGATTCTTATGCTCAAGTGGCTAAGGCTAATCCTGATTTGTATGCTAAAGGGTTTATGGCTCCTCGGATTGCTAAACCGGAGGTGGCTTCGGTTTCGGGAATGTTGAAATAGATAGAAACCGGGTTTCTTTTAGAATAAGCGATCGCTTTGATTGAAAAAGGCGATCGCTTATTTTATAGTTAGGGTTGGGGTTAATTTAACCACAAAGACACAAAAAATAATTTGGGTGTTGCCTTATTACCAGGGGAAGGAAACAACCCCGCCGGGCCTTTTCTCTATTCCCGTGTGATTTTGTTTAATCAAACATCGAGTCCTCAACAAAAAAAGTTATCGCTACAATTAGCTCAATTTTTTACAAATCCAGAACAAACTCGCAAGCGGTTAAGCCTCCTAGAAGGCTCTTTGTTTATTTGTAGATAAAGAAGTATTTAGTAACTTTATTAGTGGGATATTTTTATTATTTGAAGGTTCGTTAAAACCTGGAGATATTATTGAAATTGGGGGAGAATCCAGTGAAGTTAAAAAAATCAGTATGCGAGCGACAACGGTACAAGTGATAAGAGATAATTCAGAAAAAATTATTCCGAATCAAATCTTTTTTACCCAAGAACTTAAAACCATGACGGGTAGCGATCGCCGAGTGCGAAAGTCTTTAATTGTGGGAGTCATTTATGATTGTGATCCACAAAAAGTGATTGAGATTTTGTTAGAAATTATCTATAAACATCCTGAAACTTTAAATCAAACGAATTATGAGCGAAATTGCTTGTGAAATTTGGAAAGTTTTTGCAGAGAATAATATTGAAATTCCCTATCCTCAACGAGATTTACATATTCGTAGTGATATCAGGAAATAAGTTTCTTGAAAAAATGCGTTTATTTCGGGTTAAAATACAATAATTCAGATTAGGAAGCCGCCATTAATATGACCAGTTCTAAACGTCTCATTGTGGGTATTAGTGGGGCCAGTGGTATTATCTATGCGGTGCGTCTGTTGGAACTCCTGCGGGAAACCGATGTGGAAACCCATCTGGTGGTTTCCCGGGCTGGAGAAATCACCCGATCCCATGAGTTGAATATAGATAGTAAACAACTTCACAACCTGGCCAACGTCAGCTATCCTATTGGAGATGTGGGAGCCGCTATATCTAGTGGTTCGTTTCGGACGATGGGGATGGTGATTCTTCCCTGCTCAATGAAAACCTTGGCTGAAGTGGCGACGGGAGTGACAAGCAACCTCCTAACCCGGGCGGCGGATGTGGTGCTCAAAGAACGTCGTCGGTTAGTGTTAATGGTACGGGAAACCCCTCTCCATGCGATTCATCTTAAAAATATGTTAACGGTGACAGAATGTGGGGGAATTATTATGCCCCCGGTTCCTGCATTTTATACTATGCCGGAATCCATTGATGAAATGGTTACAAATACGGTTTGTCGGGTGCTTGATCTTTTTGATATTGATGGGTGTCAGATGAAACGCTGGGAGGGAATTAGCAATCAGTAATCAGTGTAGAGACGTGCCATGGCGCGTCTGTACCAGTTATTACCCATTACCTATTACCTATAGCAATCCTATACCCTGCCTATTAATGCCCCTTTATGGAGCGCTAAAGCGCAACAACGAAATTTTGTATTGATGACCCCCTACTGATTATTTTTCAACTTGATTGTTAATTAACCTTTGAATACTGGCGATAGTCGGGTTAAATTCATATCCTTTTTGTTGGGAATTTTGTAAATAGGCTTGTTGTTCTTCTTCTATCATTAAAACATCCTGTTTAACTAACCCATCTAATAGTTTTTGGGCGGAACCAAAACATAAATTTTTGACAAATTTTCTGAATTTTATAGGCAGTTTATGGAGTCGCCAAAAGGCATTTAATGAGGTAAAATGAATTAAATATGCCTTGGTTTCTGTTAAACTAATCGGACAAAATAAACAATATATTTTAAAATAGTCTCCCAAAGTAGAAACCCAATGGGGATAAATATAACTAACTGTTAAAGGTTCAGGATGAAGTTTTCTTAAACCGGGAAAAAATAGCTGAGAAATTGACCAAATTTTATCAATTTTATAATAACTTTTAGCTTGATAGTAAGCATCAACTCGGTTTTCATCTGCTTCTATCTTGTCTAAAATAGCATCCGTCCATGCTTGTAAATCTTGATGTAAATGTCCGTGGTACATATCCATTAAATTCTCAATTAAAAAGGAAAAATGTCCTTGATAATGAATTACTGAAACCGTTGCAATATAATTTAGATTATCCCATTCTGGAATTGCTAAGGGTTGAATTAAATTAGGATTATCCCCAGGAAAAAGCCAGATAAAACCATCTAATTCTTTAACTGAATATTCTCTGATTTTACAATTTTTAGGTAATTTTTGGTTATCTTCTAAGTAGGGAACTTTGACACATTCTCCTTGAGAATTAAATTGCCAACCATGATAGGCACATTCTATATAATCTGATATGATTTTACCATGACTTAATTTAACTTGTCGATGGGGACAGCGATTTTCTAAGGCTTGAATTTTGCCTAAACTATCCCGAAATAAAACAATATTTTGATGCCATAATTTTACTTCCAGGGGTTGGGTTTTGACTTCATGACTCGCTGCTACAACATACCAATGATTCGGGTTGATTCCTGACTGTCGAATATCGTTAGAATTCATATTAACCTGTGCGATTTTAATAGAAGATTTATATTAACCGGGCGATTTGAAATCGCAGCTACACAAACAAATTCCGCCTGCGCGGAATTAAAGTGAAATCAATTTTATATCTTTAAAAACCCTTCTGGATTTACAGAAAAAATCGAGCGTTTTTGCAAACCCTCCTGATATAAAATTTCATTTGCTGCTAATAATCCACTACTAACAGCCCTTTCCATTAAACCACAGGGAAAGGGAATTTTTACCCAATCTCCCGCAAACATTAAATTAGTAACCCCAGAATTTGTAGCCGGACGATTTGCATAACTTCCGGGGGGATATCCGGCAAAATTTTTCTGATTGACTAATTCTCGATGTAATAGGGTAGCTAATTTTAATTCGGGGACAATTTCATAAAGTTCCTGTTCAAAAGTTATTAATAAAGCTTCTTGTGTGGGAAATTGAGCTTCTTTATAACAATAAGCATGAAGTTCTACCACAGTCCCCCCAGTTTCTTTATACCATTTAATATATTCCTCTTGAATACGATGATAAAGGGTAATACTATCGGTTAAATTATAACCTGATAAAGAGGTAAAATGGCTATATTCCCAAGGGAAATCTCGGTCAAACCAAAACCTACAAACTGCAAAGGGGTCAGCGACTTGTAGTTGTTCAATTTGTTGTTTCACCTGTTGATTGATTTCCCCATTCATCAAGGTAAATAATCGTTGCGTCCCAGGAATATCCGTCGCTAATACATAATAATCTGCCTGGATATTATTTGTAATAGATGAATTTCTGGTTATATTATTAATACCAACTAACTTAACTTGATTATCCTGTCTTTCTATTACCTGATAATTTGGTAAATCTCGTTGTGCTGGGCCAGAAATTACCTGACCTTTTTGATTAAAAACTGCCCCATGACAAGGACAATGAAAATATCCATCTTCTGCCATTTGTACCGTACAACCTTGATGGGTACATTGTAAAGAAATAGCTTGATTATTCTCTCCAGATACCGCATAAACCTCATCTCCAGCCCCAAAATATTCTAAACAGTCACCCCCAACCAATTCCTGATATTCACCCCCCCTTACCAAGGGGGGGCAGGGGGGGTCAATTAATGATAGAATCGGATTATATTTTACCCAAAATGGAACTGAATTAATCTGATTACCTTGAAAATAACTAATAGAGTCAATTTTTCCTTGATTCCAGTTAATATTATTCACGGTAACATCTGTTAAAACTTCTCCTCCTTTTTGTTGAATTGCTTTAACTAAAGGTTGGACTAAACTGGTTCCCATATCTTGACAAGTTCCATTAAAAGCCAACCCTTCAGGATTACCAAAAAAATAGAAATGGAAAAACTGCATCAATTCCCCCACACTCAATTTATCCGGTGCATTTAAACTCGATTTAGCAAAGGGAAGAAAATATAAATCATACAAACCTTGAGGGAAATCTTGACTCACCCAGTCCGCCACAGAAATGTCATCCAAACGTTGAAAACTATTGGGAATTTTAAACCCACCAATTTCTCTAAATACTTTCCAATGATTCAAATGAGTCAGATTAATTCCCCAGTTTAAACGATTAGCAGAAGAAAACCCTAAATCCACCACATTCCAAGGAAATGCAGAATGACTGGGACGGAATACTTCTGGTTGATATTGGTTATTTTTAAAAACCACGGCGTAGGATTCTAAGGATTTAAAATTATCTTCGATTTGGATTTCTTTAACTAAGGATTTTAAGTTATAATATTGAGGAAAGAATCCATGAAAGCCATGTTCCATTTTAAAGGTTTTATCACCTATTTTAATATCCCAACTGGCAATTTTACCGCCCAATTGGGGAGATTTTTCTAATAAAGTAACTTTAAATCCCCGTTGACTCAATTCATAAGCACAGGCTAATCCGGCTAATCCTGCACCGACAATTACAACGTGCTTATGTTGGGTCAAAAATTGGGGTAAATTCAGGATATTTGGCTGGAAAATTGTTGGTTCAGGTTTATGGAATCGAGAATAACCTAAGAGTCCACCAACAGAACTAATTCCTAATAGTTTAAGAATAAAACGACGAGAAACATTAGAATTTTCAGAAGGATTAAATAGTTCAGTCATGGATAAAATAAACTTAAAATTTTAAAGCCAGATTATTTTCTAATCTACGAAGCGATGACGCTCACCGTATAATGATTATATCAATTTTGTAGCTATTGGCAAATTAATTATTATTAACATAAACATGATGTTGTATGTTGTTGGGCTTTAGCCCTCAAGATTGCTCTGAAGCGCAACAACAGCGCAACAACGGGATTTTTTTTTTATTTGTTGATAAAAATATAAAATTTTATGGTATAATCATAAACAGATAATTTTTTAGATCACTATAAATGGCAATAGAAATTGAACGAAAATTTTTAGTTCAGGGGGATGAATGGCGATCGCTTGCAGTGGGAGAAACCTATCGTCAAGGCTATATTGCTAATATCAATGGTCGCACGGTGCGGGTGCGGGTCGTAGGAAGTCAGGGATATTTAACGATTAAAGGGCTAACAACAGGAAGTAGTCGGGCAGAATTTGAGTATGAAATACCCGTTGATGATGCTCAAGAATTATTAGAAACATTATGCGATCACCCTTTAATTGAAAAAACCAGATATAAAATTAATATCGGGGATTTAATTTGGGAAGTTGATGAATTTTGGGGAGAGAATCAAGGATTAATCTTAGCAGAAGTAGAACTAGAAATAGAAGATCAAAATATTAATATTCCCCATTGGATCGGAAAAGAAGTCACCTCCGATCCTCGGTATTATAACTCCAACTTAGTTAAAAACCCCTTCAAACCGTAGTAAGCCCTTCATGGCTTCCCTCTTGTCTTTCTTTTGCCGTCTTTTGCTCCTTTATATAGCAATCCTAAATAGGTTGTAACATTTCAATACTGATATGAAACGGCCAGAAGTATTACCCCAGATCCCTCCCCCCCTAGCCCCCCCGTGTAATAGCGTTTTTCGGTTTTGGGTTGCTTTTCGATAGCTGATTTTTCTTGAGTTTGCATGGTCATTTCCTTGTGCTCTCAAGTGATTTTATGATAACATGAAATCAGTTAGATTAAATAGCAATAAACATACTCGATCACCAACCAGATTATGACTATCATTGAACAAATCTACGCGATCGTTAAAAGTCTTCCCCAATCGTGCCCTGCTTGAGGATCGAAATTGAGGCGAATGAAATGACCTCGTTCGGGGATATAATTTACCAAAATTCTTCTCCTTCTGGTTTTCCCCAAGAGATTTCTTCGCTGGGTTCTATTTCGCCTGCTAATAATTCATCTAGGGTATATTTGGAAACTTTCTGATATACAGGTTCTATGACCATTTTTCCATTTTCTATACTGCAAATTACTGAATCATCTGCTTTCAGATTGAAAAATTTTACAATATAGTCGGGTATTGGCAAAGCTAAGGAATTACCCAAGTTGCTGATGTGTATTTTTGCTGTCATACATTTGCGATTTTAATGCTCAGGTTTATCTATTATAACAACTAGATATAGTCGCGCGTGGGACTCAGAAACCGGGTTTCTCCATAAATCTCGGTTGGGAAGCAAAAGTCATTGCACCAAACCCTGTTTCTTGGAGCGCTGCTGGAGGTCAGAAACAGGGTTTCTACTGTCAAATATTATTGATAAATATCCCAACAACCCACTATTTTTTCCCCTCTTTCCTCTTTTTCGGCTAACTCTAAATTGAGTTTTAATAATTTCTCTAAAAGATCATCATCGGGATTAAATTCATAAGCCTCCATTGCTAATTTATCTAATTGTTGATGGAGTTTATACAATTGACTACTAGACTCGGTAAAAAAATTGTTGTATAATTGGGTGATTCCCCATTGTTTTTTCTCCATTTGCTCTGTTCGATATTCATGGAGTTTAATCATGGTTTCTCTGATTTTTTCAACTATCTTTTTAGTGGGTGTTTGCGGAAAGGGGAAGGTTTCAAAACAGGTTTTATGAGTGTAGCGGGTATCTCCTTTTAAAGTTGAACTTTGTGCTTTTACCCAAATACGATGAATATTTGAGGTTAATATTCCTAATATGTAAAAATCCTCGGATGCAATAATAATATTTAAGTCTCCAGGAAGCCAATTAATTTCAGCAGGAATAAATATCGCCCATTTTGATAGCCGAGGAAGTGAAAAATAATAGGATAAATCCTTAATTGCTTTTCTCATTGTTAATCTTTTACCTTCATATTGCCACCAATATTCTTTTAATTTATTGTTGCGATTATTCGTTCTTTCTTCTGGAATAGTTTGTTTTAATCTTACCAAAGGTAATTCATAATCACTCGCTTCTTCCAAACTCATATTATCAAAATCAATAATCCATCTATCAGGTTTTCCATGAGGAAATTTAGCTAAATTTGTTCCCATAGAAAATAATTTTAAAACATCTTTATTTTTAATATCTTTTTCAAGCCATTCTTGAACTTCTTTTTCAGTAACAATAAACCCTTTTCCATTAGGAATTACACCTTGAAAACAGTGATTAAGATTTGCTTTTAAAGTTTTAGCTTGGGTTACATCAGTTAAACAAGTCAGAGAAGAATTAATAAAATTAACGGGTTTATGATCTAAAAAATAAGTATCAGGTTTGATTTTACACCAATTCACAATACTAACATGAACTGCGGCTTCTCCAGACCATTCTTGAGTTGAAATGGCTTCGTGAATATAACCGTTATTTTCATTGATATAATCTAAAGAAACCTTGCGACTTTTCCCTTGACTAATTGAATTAGTCGCAACTAAACCAACTCTGCCATTATTATCAATATTATCATGGGCTAATCTAAACCAATAACTGCAAAAATCCACATCTTTAGGGTATTTTTCAAAGAGATGATCGACATAATCATCTCCTAAATTTAAACGAATATGTTTACCTCCTAAAAAGGGCGGATTGCCAATAATAGCATCGGCTTTTATCCAATCACTAAAAAGAGCATCTTTACAGACAATATTATCATCCAAAGTATCTAAAGGTAGAGCCGCTTCAGTTAAATTAAACTTATCAATTGCCACCTTACGCGCTATCATTAAAGTAACTCTAGCTAACTCCACCGCAAAAGGATTAAGATCCATTCCATAAAACTGATGGGGAGTAACAAAACTGATCTGTAATTGATCAATATTGGTAGTTTTTTTACTCATAATTTTATCAATTAAAAGCTGTTCAATGCGTTTTAATTCTTGATAAGCAATATAAAGAAAATTTCCACTCCCGCAAGCCGGATCTAAGACTTTATAATTGAGTAAGTCTAGCTGTAATTGATATAATTGCTTAAGGGTATTTGCACCTTCAATACGCTCCTCCCAATACTGACTAATAGTAGGGCGAACAATGTTCATTATATCACTTTCTGAAGTATAATGAATTCCGTAGGAATGACGGTCTTTTTTATTAACCGAGCCTTCAAAAATATTCCCAAAAATTGCGGGTCTAACCTTACTCCAATCCTGTCTCGCAGCCACATCTAAAAATTCTAATTCCTTCTCGGTTAAATCAATTGGATAAATCGTAGAAAATAGTCCACCATTAAAATAATCAACACCTTTATAACGCCCAGCCGGAGTAATTCCGGTTTGATTCATTTCTCTAAATAATCCCCCAATGATATCATAAGAGCTTAGTTTATTTTGCAGACAATCTTGTACACAAGCAATAAATAGATCTTGAGGTAATAATCCCCGATCTTGGGCAAACATGGCTAACACACATTGTAAAATAAAACGTTGAGCGATTAATTCAGAATCAGCTTGTTTTGATAATCTTTGCTGTAAAATGGTAAATAATTCCCCCATTCTTCGCGCCGCAATTTCAGTAATTTCTACTTGATTATTTCTAAAAACAGGAGTCCGATTTCCTGACTCCATAAAAGCAAAAGCACTCGCTCTTTCTACTAAGTTAATCAGAGCGACTTTATCAACAGGTTCATCTAATTGATTATCAAAATCAAAAATCCAAAATTCATCAAAATTACAAAGAATCACATAACTAGGGCGATTAGGTACTAAACGTTGCCAATAAGCAAAAGCTTGGGCATAATGTTTATTAAGATCCTCACCCCGTTGTTTCATCTCAATTAAAACTTTAGGTTTCCAAATTAAATCAGCAAAACCAGTTTTACCTTTTTGACTCCCTTTTTTAATCGCTTCCTCATATTTTGCTCCCGCTTCTAAAGCACCCTCATAACCGAATGCTTTAAAAAAACGATCTAAAAAAGTTTGTGCTTCTTTTTTTTCCTGTCCTGTGATATGTTCTTTACAGAAATCAATAAATTTTTGTAAACTTTCCGGTGTTGCTGACATTTGACAATCCTCGCTCTTTTAAAGTGTCTTTTAACGTTCAGGAAATAGCTTACATTCCCTGAAGGTAGGTTGATTAACTTCCCCTAAACGGGAGTTTAAAAATCGATCCATCCAATTCTCCAAATAGATCCGATTAGCTTGTTTTTCTTCGGGATCATTAGTATTAATAGAATGGGGTGCTAATCCCAGAATTGCCGCCGTGGTGACACAGAACATTGACTTTTGAAAACTCTGACAAATTTGCACCCGTAAATCATCTTCCCCGCGACAACTATTTTGATAAATATTATGTAAATAATCGGGGAGAAAATGACGCATATCCTGCATTAATTGAGTTGGGGGAATACCTGAACCGCCAATTGGTAGAGGATCGGCGTATAATGCACCATAGGCAAAGTCTTTTTGTTCTGTGGGAATTTGCTGTGCTTGGGCATTATAAGAAACGGTTCCCTGAAAAGGAGTTCCCCTAAAGAACACAGCTTCAACGTAGGGAACGGCGGTATCCATTAAAAAGGTTAATTCGGCAGATTTTGGCAGGATATCATAAACTTTATTATTGATTTTGACGCTATAGGTAATCGGTTTATTGGCAGCTTCTACTAATGCTAATAAAATATGATTAACCACTTCAGGAATAGATTTAATTTCTCCTTGATCATACAGATCAGAAAGGGAAATAAACATATCACTCATCACCCGCCAAAATTGACCTAATCCACTATAATAGGAGAGTTGTCGGATTTGTTCGGGGAGAAATCCTGGGAAAAAACGATGTAACGGTTGAATGATCAAATTTCCCTTAGTTTTGGCTTGAATAGCCGTTTCTGCTAATAGTAGAAATTCAGGAGAATCTAAATATTGATCTAATTTGCCTCCTCCATGCCAAAACATGGTTTTCATACAATATTCGGCATATTCAAAATTAATCCGATCATGCCACAAATATTGCAATATTTTTTTGATGTTTACCTCTCCGTTGAAATATTTAAAAAAGGGAAATAATTCTAAAAACTGTTCATCTGCAATATAAATTAGATTTTTAGAATAGGCATCCAAAACAATCCCATAACTTTTTAAAATGCCGACAACTTCTACTAAATTTTCAGGATAATCTAGTAATAATGCTTCGCCGGACTCGAGGCGATGAATATATTCAGATAGAGGATGTTTAGACATGGTATTAAAATCGGTAATGGTCATTTTGTTTAAAGGTTTAATTAAAATTAATCTCTGGAAAAGTGATAAAATGGGTTTGATTTTCTACTCAATTATTTAGACCCACTTTATCAAGAAATTCAAACTTTTTCCGCGAGATGTTGAGCAAATAAAGGTTGAGTATGGGCTAAAGCAGTTGTGGAAGCATCAGTTAATCTCACCAGTAAGTTAGGTTGAATTCCTAAGATCACAATAATTAATGCTAAAATCATAGCTGGAATGCGATCGCGCCATTGGACAGAAGGCAAATTCACCACGGATTCCGAGAGGCGACCAAAGAAAGCTTTATTAATCATAATCAGGAAATAAACTGAAGTTAATCCGGTTCCAATCATGCACAATAAAGTTTGTACTGGAAACACTTCCATACTGCCTCGAAAGATGATAAATTCTGCCACAAATCCCACCAAACCAGGTATTCCCGCACTCGCCATTACCGCCATAATCATAATAGTACCAATCACGGGTAAACCTCGTTCTGGATTGAGTAACCCTTGAATAATATCTAAATCTCGACTTCCGGCTTTTCGATAGACAACTCCAACGGTTAAAAACATTAATCCCGAGATTAAACCATGACTCACCATTTGCATCACAGCCCCTAATAAACTGGTGGAGTTAGCCGCAGCAAAAGCCAATAAAATATAGCCCATGTGAGCAATAGAACTATAGGCGACTATTTTCTTCATATCTTTTTGAGAAATAGCACAAAAAGCTCCATATAAAACACTAACTACAGCCCAACTTGCCACCCAAGGAGATACTACTAACCAAGCATCGGGAAATAAGCCTACACCAAACCGTAATAACCCGTATGTTCCTAACTTTAATAATACCCCGGCTAACAGCACAGAAACAGGGGTTGAAGCCTCAACGTGAGCATCAGGTAGCCAGGTATGGAAGGGAAATAAAGGAATTTTAATTCCGAATCCAATTAACAGACCTCCTAATAAAATCAGTTGGGTGGTTAAAGGTAAAGATGAGACTCCCAAGGCTGTAGCACTAATGGTATCTAAATCAAAATCTAGGGTATGGGTCAGCCAAACAATTCCTAAAAAAGACGCTAAAATTAGAAATCCCGAAACGGCCGTATACAGTAGAAATTTAGTGGCTGCATAGCCTTTGCGTTTGCCTCCCCAAATCGCAATTAATAGATACAAAGGGATTAATTCCACTTCATAAAACAGCAGAAATAATAATAGATTTTGGGATAAAAATGTCCCAGAAATCCCAGCCGAAATCAGTAAAATTGAGGAATAATAGAGTTGATGGCGACTAATAAATAAATCAGTAATTGCGATCGCAATCGTAATTAATAACCCATTTAAAATTACCAAAGGTAAGGATAAACCATCAACCCCCAAAGTATAATTTAACCCCAAAGGTTTAATCCAAGGAATATATTCTTTAAACTGTAAAGCCGGATTATCTGGATCAAATATTCCCGCTAAAACCAACGACCATAAAAACAATCCGACTGTGATCACTAAAGACAATTGACGAGCCGTTTTACCCGATAAATTCGGCCAAAAGGCAATCACAGCCGCACCCAACAAAGGAAGCCAAATTAATACACTAAGCATAAATCAGTTATCAGTTATCAGTTATCAGTTATCAGTTATCAGTCATCAGTAATTACCGATAACTCCAATAATCCGTGTCATCTTTTAATCCGTCTAAATCCGTGATTAAAATTGCCACAACATTAATCCCATCAACACCCCTACCCCTAAAGCAATCGTCAGGAGATAAAATTGGGACTGTCCAGAAATACTGTATTTTAAGCCTTCTCCGCTAAACAAAGTTGCTAAACCAAAAGCATTAACAATGCCATCAATAATATAGCGATCAATCCAAGCACTAAAAGCGGAAATTTGACGAACAAATAAAACCACAGTCAGACCGTAAATTCGATCAATATAAAAATCGTAAGCGAATAAATCTTGCAATCCTTTCCAGGGTAATTTGTAAGGTTTAGAACCCATTCCCAATAAATAAATCCCGCCCCCAATTGCCACTCCTAATAAACCCGAAATTACCAGTAAAGGCACCGTGGCTTGACGCACAATCTCAGCAAATCCCGTCCCGGGAGCCACCACTAAAGGTGCTCTCCAACTAATTAATAATTGCCATTGTTGTAACATCAGGGGTACTAACAAGGTCAAAATGGTCATGCTCACGAGGGGTAAAGCCATTGGCCATGGAACTTCCGGTGCTCGCCGGGTTTTTTGTTGGGGTTTTCCCGCAAAAACTAATCCGAAAACCCGGGTTAAACTCAAAGCCGTTAAACAATTAACCAGCAGCAAGACCAAAATCAACCACAGAGGTAATGTCCAAAATCCATTCACCCAACGGCGCATTGTCCAAAAAGTACCCAAGGGCATTAAGGCGACTAAACCCGCCGCACCCACAATAAAAGCCGTTGTCGTTGCGGGCATTTTTGACCATAACCCCCCCATCTCCGTTAGATTTTGGGTATTGGTGGTTAGAATTACCGAACCCGCACTCATGAAAACTAAGGCTTTGGCGATCGCATGGGTGAACAATAATAACAGAGCAATATCAACTTGACTTTCTCCCACCGCAATAAATACCAACCCTAAATAGGCACTGGTAGAATGGGATAAGGCCCGTTTGAGATCAATTTGGGCAATGGAAACCAAAGAAGCACCAATAGCGGTAATTGTCCCCAAAACCACCAAAGTTGTAGATGCAATTGGGGAAAGGGCCAAAACCGGTTGCAGTTTAATTAAAACATAGGCTCCACTGGCCACCACCACGGAATTTCGCAGAATCGAAGCCGGGTTTGGGCCTTCCATCGCCTCATCTAACCAGAGATTTAAGGGAAATTGGGCGCATTTTCCAATCGGGCCAGAAATCAAGGCCAGACCCAGTAAAGTCGCATGGAGGGGCGTTAAGGTGGCGGTTTCAGCCCATCCTTCCAAATCGGAAAAGCTCAAACTTCCGGCCAGGGTGGAGAGATACACCACCCCCATCAACAGCAATACATCTCCGACCCGTTTGGTTAAAAACGCATCCCGAGCCGCCGTTACCACCAAGGGTTGAGCATACCAGAAGCCCACCAGCAGATAGGTAGAGAGGGTTAATAACTCTAGGAGGATATAACTCAGTAATAACGAATCACTTAGGGCTAACCCACTAATTGCCGCTTCAAAGAATCCCATCAAACCAAAAAACCGAGCCAGAGCCCAGTCCTTTTCCATGTATCCCAGGGCGTAGCATTGAGCAATTAAACTCAAACCCGTAATTAATTCTATTGCCCCCAAACTCACCGGGGAGATTTCTAGGGCAAAGGATAAATCTAAATTGTTGGTGTGTACCCAATGGAAAACAATTTGCTGAATGGGTTCATCCCAGGTAGTGCGGAAAACAACCGAACCATGGACAAGGGCTAAAACCGTCATTAACAAATTAAAGTAGGCTGCGGGTCTAGGCCCAGTGCGTCGCACCAGTCCCGCTGACCAAGGTAAGGTCAAGATTGCCCCAATTAAGCCATAAAAAGGTATCCACCAACTGGTGTGGAGGAGAAAATCTGTCATTTAACTTAAAATTAAAAAATTCTTAGGAAGTCTCAGCTTACTATATCAAAATTTCGGATTCATAGGTCTTTGAGTTAACTTTCAGCCGGGATTGGCGGATTATTATACTATTTTATAGAGCTATATACACAAAAAGTCTTTTCATTAGAGTCTTGCTTACATTGGCACGGTTATAATTCTCAAAAACTTAACAAAACTTAATTAAAATTCATTATCAACAAAAATAATATTAAAAATGAGAAAATATAATCCAGATTAATATTGTCAAGAGTGTCACCCTTCTCCTATTCTTATAGAGGGAGGTTCGTTACTATTTCTGTAAATTGAAATTGTAGGTAATCTGCTGATCTCCGTTTCCATCCTCAATGGCATGGAAGTAAGCAATAGGAAAATATAACTATTGCCAAATCTAGGGATCAATAAGCCCTAAAATTAGACTTAAAGGATAACTACAACATCTGAGTGTAGCCCGAAATCCGACGGTTGAATCTGTTGGAAATTAGCTTATCGCTTAAAAATACAGTGTAGTTTGTTTTGTTCATTAACTAGGAGTTAAACCATGTCAATTGCTGTGGGAATGATTGAAACTTTAGGCTTTCCTGCTGTTGTAGAAGCAGCAGACGCCATGGTTAAAGCAGCCCGGGTCACTTTAGTCGGATATGAGAAAATTGGCAGTGGCCGAGTCACCGTCATCGTGCGTGGCGATGTTTCCGAAGTCCAAGCATCTGTAGCAGCCGGAGTGGAATCTATCAAACGAGTGAACGGCGGTCAAGTGACTTCCACCCACATTATTGCTCGTCCCCATGAAAACCTAGAATATGTTCTGCCGATTCGCTATACCGAGGCAGTGGAGCAGTTCAGGGCTTACTAAGGACTCAAAAAATCTCACGTTGAATTGACCCGTGTAGAAGTTCTAAAAAGTAATTTCACAACCCCAAGTCAATTTTAATTAAAAGCGGAATTATCCCCATTTTATGGCGAAATTCTGTATTATTCCCGAACTGTTTTGATTGATTTTAGGAGTCAAATTTAATGGCGATTGCAGTTGGTATGATCGAGACTTTAGGCTTTCCTGCCGTTGTGGAAGCGGCGGACTCAATGGTAAAAGCCGCTCGAGTCACCTTAGTGGGTTACGAAAAAATTGGCAGTGCCCGGGTTACTGTGATTGTGCGGGGGGATGTATCCGAAGTGCAAGCCTCCGTATCCGCAGGGGTTGAATCCATTAAACGAGTTAAGGGTGGAGAAGTTTTATCCACTCATATTATTGCTCGTCCCCACGAAAACTTAGAATACGTTTTACCCATCCGCTATACCGAAGCAGTAGAACAATTCCGCGAAAGCCTCAGTGGGATTCGTCCTTTAAACCGTCCCTAATTTCCAGAGGATTTTAAAAATCGGTAAATTTACCCTTGATCCTTTGATAAATCCCTCCAAATTCCCATTTATTCTTCCTCAAACTCATTATGCAAATTGCCAAAGTGATTGGCACGGTTGTTGGCAATCAGAAAGAACCTAGTTTAAGGGGTTCCAAGTTTCTGCTTTTACGATTTGTTGATGAACATGGAGAAGATATCTCCAACGAGTATGAGGTAGCGATTGATGTGGTGGGAGCCGGAATCGGTGAATGGGTACTTGTGAGTCGAGGTAGTGCAGCCCGTCAAGTTGAAGGGAGTGAAAAACGACCCAGTGACGCGGCGATTGTTGCAATCATCGACACCATAAATCTGGAAAATCGAACGATTTACAGCAAAAAAGATCATTATTAACAGGAAAAAAGTGGGAGTTATTGAGAAGCGAAAGACTTTAAATTTTTAAGAGGGAAAAAGTTAGGAAAGGTGTTAGTTATAGGATAAATCAAATTTTGAAAAAAAGTTGAAATTCCGCACCCGAAATTATAAACTTCAGAACTTTTTAATATTTAACTGAATCAACTTCTTAATCATCCCTTTTGATCCGGTGCAATAACGAACAACAAACAACAAACAACTATTCGGTTTAGGAGAAATTAAAATATGGCAGTTCGTGGCCTAGCGGCTCCTCCAACCCCTTGGTCGAAGAACTTGGCAGAGCCGAAAATCGACCCAACGGCTTATGTACATTCTTTTTCTAATATTATTGGTGACGTTCGGATTGGTGATCATGTCTTAGTAGCTCCTGGCACTTCTATCCGAGCCGATGAAGGTTCACCCTTTGCCATCGGGGAAAATAGCAATATCCAAGACGGCGTGGTGATTCATGGCTTAGAAGAAGGCCGCGTCAAAGGGGATGATGGTCAATCCTACTCCGTCTGGGTGGGTAAAAATTCCTCCATCACCCACATGGCCCTAATTCATGGCCCAGCTTATGTGGGAGATAATTGTTTTATCGGATTCCGTTCTACGGTATTCAATTCCAGAGTCGGGAATGGTTGCATTGTGATGATGCACGTTTTAATTGAAGACGTGGAAATTCCCCCCGGAAAATATGTTCCCTCCGGTTCAATTATCACCAATCAACAACAGGCCGATCGCTTACCCAACGTTACGGATGCGGATCTGAGCTTTGCTAACCACGTCATCGGGGTCAATCAATCCCTAAAAGCGGGTTATCAGTGTTCTGAAAACTCCTCTTGTATTAACCCGATTCGTAATGAAGGGACTGGAGTTGGTAATGGTAGTGGTCGCGATCGCTCCTATGCCTATACCGGAAGTTCTAATTTAGCCCCTGAAATTGTGCAGCAAATCGGGGATCTGTTAGCCAAGGGCTACAAAATTGGCACGGAACACGCCGATACCCGTCGTTTTCGCACCGGATCTTGGCGCAGTGGCGCTCCGATCAATGCTAAAACCACCGGGGAAGTCGTTGCAGCCTTAGAAGCTGGCCTCAGAGATCATGGCGGAGAATATGTCCGTCTGTTGGGGATTGACTCGAAAAATAAACGTCGTGTCCTAGAAGAAATCATTCAACGTCCCGATGGCAGCGTAGCCCCAAAATCCAGTAATGGCAAGGTCAGTGCTTCGGTGGCTACTTCTGCGGGTTCGGCCAGTGTTGCCAGTTCGGGTATCGGGGGACAAATTGGCGATTTGTTGGCCAAAGGCTACAAAATTGGCACAGAATACGCCGATGTTCGTCGCTTCCGTACCGGATCTTGGCGTGGTGGCCCCAGTATCTCGGGTTCAGGGGTAGCAGATATTCTTTCTAAATTAGATGCGATCGCTAGTGAGCATCAGGGGGAATATGTGCGTTTAATTGGAATTGATCCCAAAAACAAACGCCGTGTCCTAGAAGAAATTATTCAGCGTCCCGATGGCCGCGTAGCCACAAAAGCTGGCACTGCTAAGGTCAGCACTTCGGTGACTACGGCTTCGGGTTCAGCCAGTATTGCCAGTTCCGGTCTCGGCGGACAAATTGGCGATCTGTTAGCCAAAGGTTACAAAATTGGCACAGAATACGCCGATGTTCGTCGCTTCCGTACCGGATCTTGGCGTGGTGGCCCCAGTATCTCCGGTTCAGGGGTAGCAGATATTCTTTCTAAATTAGATGCGATCGCTAGTGAGCATCAGGGGGAATATGTGCGTTTAATTGGAATTGATCCCAAAAACAAACGCCGTGTCCTAGAAGAAATTATTCAGCGTCCCGATGGCAAAGTAGCGCCAACGGCTTCGGCTTCGGCTCCGGCTTCCACCAGTCGTCCTAGTGCAGCAACCGTCAGCAGTGGCAAACTAGATAATGGTGTTGCGGATCACGTTCGGGGTCTGTTAGCCAAAGGCTACAAAGTCGGCACAGAACACGCGGATGCTCGCCGCTTCCGTACCGGATCTTGGAACAGTTGTGCTCCGATTCAATCTAACAATATCTCCGAAGTGATGGCAGCTTTAGATGGTTGCTTAAACGAACATCGTGGGGAATATGTACGGTTAATTGGGATCGACTCAAAAGCCAAGCGTCGGGTACTGGAGGAAATTATCCAACGTCCCTAACATTCCTCTATAAAGGGGATTGAGAATTAAAACGCAACGCTAGAGGTTCGAGTAAAGGTCAGCACCCCGCGCTGAAGCGACGGGGCTTCATGCCTCACCGACCGTATTAGCTGACCAGCCTAAGTCTTAACTGACTACGTTTTTTGAGTCAAGACACCCTGCGGATGCGCGAGCCGCGTCCCTGGCTCTGTCGTTAGTGGTTAAACATCTTTATCGGGTTAAGGAAGTGCTGCTAACCTAACAAGCTCTTAAAACATTGGCGTTCGCGTAGCGTGTGCGAAGCACTCAGCTAACTTTACCCTAGAAATAGGTGTTAGGAGACAACCATATCTCCACAGAGGGGCAACCATACCCCTCTACCCCGAAAGGGGAAATGTAAAGCCTAACTAGAAGTTAGGGGTTTCTACCCATTTTTCTGATGAACATATCGCCACCGCAACTCCTAAACCCAGATGTTTATGTGAGTGGCGATGTCACAATTGATCCCGGGGCTACCCTAGCACCTGGGGTGATCCTACAAGCGGCAGCCGATGGTCAGCTTAGAATTGCTGCGGGGGTTTGTATCGGAAGGGGGGTGATTATTCAGGTTTACCAAGGTATCCTAGAGATAGAGACAGGTGTAGTCTTGGGGTCAGGAGTATTAATTTTAGGGGCAGGAACCCTTGGGGAAAATGCCTGTATTGGTTCAGAAACAACGATCTTGGAGAGTTCTATTGCATCTCAACAAGTTGTTGCCGCGGGATCTTTGATTGGGGATCGCTCTCGTGTATTAGAACCCGAATTAGAACCCGAACAGGTATCTCCGCCACCAGAACTTACTCCTGAACCCACGATCACCTCTCCTTGGTTTGAGGAGCCTGAGCCGATTTTAGAGTTGGTATCCTTTGCCCCTGAACCGGAGAATACCCCGGTATTGGAAGAAATCACGGCTCAACCATCGGAGGTTTTATTCATTCCTGCTGAAACTGAAACGGTCATCCCCTCTAGCCCAGAAAAAACGGAGGAAACGGCTCTGGTTCCCCAGTCCCCAGCATCCTCGGAACTGTCATCTGCGCCCATTCCTCCGGTAATTTATGGGAAAGAAAATCTGAGTCGGTTATTGGATACCTTGCTTCCCCATCGCAAAGCTTTCAATAACTCCCAGAGTTGAAGAACAGGAGAGCAGGGGGAGCAGGAGAGCAGGGGAGGTAAAGGTAAACTCTTTCCATTACCCATTACCTATTACTCATACGCCACATCCGATTTATCGGAATGATTAAAAATGGACGCAAGCAGACGAAATTCCAGCCCTTCTGAACGGTCAAACCAGACCGATTTTAGAGATATGGCTTTGGGTCTAGTTTCCACCCAGAGCTTCCCGGCGATTGTGGGAACGGCGGATATGATGTTAAAGTCCGCCGGGGTTCATTTAGTGGGCTATGAAAAAATTGGGGGGGGACATTGCACAGCAATTGTCCGGGGGAAAATTTCTGAGGTGCGTTTGGCGGTGGAAACCGGGGAGCAAACGGCTAAACAGTTTGGTCAATTTATTTCTAGCTTAGTAATTCCTCGACCCTTTCCGAATTTAGAACTGGTGCTTCCGATTAGTTCGCGGTTATCTAATCTAACCAATGGGGCGGGTCATCGTTTAAGTAATCAGGCGGTGGGGTTACTCGAAACCCGTGGATTTCCGGCGATGGTGGGGGCAGCGGATGCCATGTTGAAGGCGGCGGATGTGAGTCTGATGTCCTATGAACGGATTGGGGCGGGGTTGTGTACGGTGATTATTCGGGGCCCGGTGTCCGATGTGGCGATGGCGATTGAGGCGGGAATGTTTGAAGCTGAACGGATTGGGGAGTTAAACGCCGTAATGGTGATTCCTCGACCTTTGGAAGATTTGGATCAAACCTTACCTTTAGCCAGTTGTTGGTTAGAACAGCGTCAACCTTTGAGAGTGCCAATTAGTGTGAAGGAACAGGAGAAAGAACTGGTGGAAATCCAAAATTTACAAAAGTTACCGAATTCTATTCAAGAAGAATATTTATAGGTTTTAATATCATCTTTTGCTAATTTTTTAGGGTGGGTTTGCAATAATTGAGGTCAGTTTAATTGATGTCATACTCAAGCATGAAAATCGCAATCGCTCAACTTAACCCCACCGTTGGAGATTTAACCGGAAACGCGCAACGGATATTAGAAGCAGCAGAAACAGCGTTTGCAGCCGGATGTAGTCTGTTATTAACAACGGAATTATCCTTAACGGGATATCCTCCCAGAGATTTATTAATTCGTCCTAGTTTTATTCAGGCAGCAACGCAAAAGTTACAGCAATTAGCAAGAGATTTACCGTCAGCAATTGCGGTATTAGTAGGAACAGTTGAACAGAATTTAGACTATGAAAAAAATGGGGGAAACCCTATTTATAATAGTGCAGCATTATTAGAACAGGGTGAAATTAAACAATATTTTCAAAAGCGATTATTACCAACCTATGATGTTTTTGATGAAGATCGATATTTTGAACCTGGGTTAGAAAGTGATTTTTTTGTTTTAGAAAATTCTGGAGAGAGAATTAAAATTGGGGTGACAATCTGTGAGGATTTATGGAATGATGAATCCTTCTGGGGTAAACGGAATTATGCTTGTAATCCTTTAGCAGAATTAGTAGAAAAAAATATAGATTTAGTGGTTAATTTATCGGCTTCTCCCTATCAAGTCGGTAAACAGAAATTCAGACAATCTTTAATTAGTCATAGTGCAAAACGGTATAATATTCCGATTCTATATGCGAATCAAGTGGGGGGAAATGATGATTTAATTTTTGATGGTTGTAGCTTTGCATTTAATAGAAATGGCGATAAAATATTAAGTTTAAAAGATTTTGATACGGATTTTGAGATTATAGAATTTGATTCAAATATACAAGATTTAACTGCTATTTCTGCCCAAAACCAGGAAATAAACTTAATTGAAAGTGAGGATCAAGAAATTTGGTTAGCCTTGGTTTTGGGGGTAAAAGATTATGTGCAAAAGTGTGGATTTTCTCAAGTTATTTTAGGGTTAAGTGGGGGAATAGATTCGGCTTTAGTTGCTGCGATCGCAACGCAAGCATTAGGCAAAGAAAAGGTTTTAGGGGTGTTAATGCCCTCTCCCTATAGTTCCGATCATTCGATTCAAGATGCCTTAGAATTAGCCAATAATTTAGGGATAAAAACCCAAACTTTACCCATTGGAGATTTAATGCAAACCTTTGATCAAACCTTAGAACCCATGTTTGCAGGAACATCTTTTGGAGTAGCAGAAGAAAACCTACAATCTCGCATCCGAGGTACATTATTAATGGCGGTTTCTAATAAATTCGGACATTTATTATTAACTACAGGGAATAAATCGGAAATTGCGGTAGGATATTGTACTTTATATGGGGATATGAATGGTGGATTAGCGGTAATTGCCGATGTGCCTAAAACCCGGGTTTATTCCTTGTGTTCTTGGTTTAATCAATATCATAGCAAAGAAATAATTCCTAATCATATATTAACAAAAGCGCCCAGTGCAGAACTCAAACCCGGACAAGTAGATCAGGATTCTTTACCCGCTTATGAAATTTTAGATGATATTTTATATCGTTTAATTGAAAAACATCAATCCCTAGCTGAAATTGTAGAAGCAGGACATCAAGAATTGGTGGTTAAAAAAGTGATTAAATTAGTGATGATTGCTGAATTCAAACGTCGTCAAGCCGCCCCTGGATTAAAAATTAGTGATCGAGCTTTTGGAACAGGATGGAGAATGCCCATTGCTAAAGGGATTGATTGGTAATCCCTGTTTTGTCACTTTTAAAGCAGTAATTTTTAGCGGGCTGCTAAGAAGCCCACATCATACCCGTAAACAGGTTGATGTGGGAGTATGTGTCACGATTATGCCGACTCATGTTGTCGATGCCAGGCGGGATGCCATAATATTTCTGCTGTGGAACGTTTTTCTACCATTTCTTGGGTAATCACACAGTGAACCACATCTTTTCTGGAGGGAATTTCATACATTACTTCTAACATTAATTCCTCCAAAATTCCCCGTAAGGCTCGCGCCCCAGTTTTCCGACGGAAGGCTTCTTTAGAAATAGCTTTTAACGCTTCCGGTTCAAATTCTAACCGGACATTATCCATGCGTAATAGCTTTTTATATTGTTTAACTAAAGCATTACTAGGTTCGGTTAAAATCTGCATTAATGCTCCTTCATCCAAAGGCGAAACCCTAGTTAATACTGGAAGTCGGCCAATAAATTCAGGAATTAAGCCGAATTTAACTAAATCTTCCGGTTGAACATGATACAAAACTTCGTCGGAATGGAGAGGAGTAACCGGAGTTTTATGATCTTCTCTTGACTGCACAAAACCCAGGGATTTTTTGCCTAAACGTTGTTCAATTAGTTTTTCTAAACCAACGAAAGCCCCGCCACAGACAAATAGAATTTTGCTGGTATCAATTTGGATAAAATCTTGATAGGGATGTTTACGTCCACCCTGGGGAGGAACATTAACTACCGTACCTTCTAACATTTTTAATAGGGCTTGTTGTACCCCTTCTCCAGACACATCTCGGGTAATGGAGGTATTTTCACTTTTGCGGGCTATTTTATCAATTTCATCAATATAAATAATCCCCTGTTGTGCGGCTTCAATATCAAAATCGGCAACCTGTAATAACCGTAATAAAATATTTTCCACATCATCCCCAACATAACCGGCTTCGGTTAAAGTGGTGGCATCAGCAACAGCAAAGGGAACATCTAATAATTTCGCTAAAGATTGGGCGAGTAAGGTTTTACCGCAACCCGTCGGCCCCATCAATAGAATATTCGCTTTTTGCAATTCTATCGCATCATCAGCCTGGGCATCAGAATCTTTTAACTTTTCTACACTCAGACGTTTATAGTGGTTATAAACTGCAACAGATAGCACTTTTTTTGCCCCATCTTGACCGATGACATGATCATCTAAATAGTTTTTAATTTCGATGGGTTTAGGAATAGAAGTCAGAGAAAACCCTTTATTCGTAGACTGTTTGGGAGAACGTACCCCCGGTTGTCCTGTGACTGAAGCCGCGGCTAGATTTTTATCGGAAAATTCTTCTTCTAAAATCTCGTTACAGAGTTCTACGCATTCATCACAGATATAAACACCAGGGCCTGCAATTAATTTGCGAACTTGCTCTTGAGATTTACCGCAGAAGGAACACCGTAAATGAGAATCATATCTGGACATATTGAATTAATTTTTAATTAACTGCTGGTGGCTTTTCCCTAAATAGGGGAGATAGACCGAATTGCTTGGCTACTTGAACTGGGATAGGTTCCTTCTGGAAACATCCGCAATCTTGATCAATCTCATACTATCTTCCCTTAAACTAACACTAAATGAAGAAAACGTGGGAATTGTTATTGATTATTTTGTAACCTTTAGATTAAACTAGGGCTGTTGGGAGATAAACTGTAAACTTAGAACCGACTCCAAGTTGGCTAGAAACGATGATTTGTCCTCCCAGCATTTTGCAATAGTGATGGGTAATTGCTAAACCTAAACCTGTACCACCATAATCCCGACTTAAAGAATTATCAACTTGGGTAAAGGCTTGAAATAAATTTTTTTGTTGTTCACGGGAAATACCAATTCCGGTGTCGGTGACTTCAAAACAAATCCAGTCTGAGTCTTCATTCTGTTCACGCTTCAAAGTGACGGTAACTTTGCCCTGATAAGTAAATTTCAGAGCATTACTAATTATATTATAAAGAATTTGTCGAATTTTAGTGATATCTCCCTCCATGATATCCAAATTATTTTTACAACAAATTTGTACCGTGTTTTGATTTTGCTCGGCTAGGGGTTGTAAGCAAGTCACCACATCATGAACAAAACTAGCCACTTCAAAGGTTTCTAAAGATAAAGGTATTTGTCCGGCTTCAACTTTGCATAAATCCAGAATATCATTAATTAAGGTAAGCAAATGATAGCCGGACTGATGAATTTTTTCCACATCGGGTAATAGGTCATAGAGTTTTTTATCCACTACTTCTTCGAGTAATAAATCGCTAAAACCGATAATGGCGTGTAGAGGTGTTCGTAACTCATGACTCATGTTTGCTAAGAAGGTACTTTTCGCTTGGGAAGCAGCTTGAGCTTGATGTAAAGCAGTTTGTAAAATCCCTTCTACTTTAAATCTTTCTACCATTTCTATTCGTAACTGTTGGACGGCTTCTTGTAATTCTGTCGTGCGTTTTTTAACTCTAATTTCTAACTCATTCTTGACCTGAGCTAATGCTTTTTCAGCTTTGATCCGTTCAAATCGTTCAATTGCTAAGGCGACTAAATTGGCTAAGGAATCAATAAATATCCGATCTTCTAGGCTGCATTCCTGTTGATCAATGGGATATTCAACACAAATAAACCCAATAATTTTTCCGTTTAACCAAATCGGTCTATCTAAACAGTGACTAGAAAAAGAGGCAAGACTATTGCCAATTAGTTCAGATGATTTGGATAAAGATTTAGTTAATAAATCGAGGGGATAAAATGAGAATTTTTTCAAATTAAACGGATTTGAACATAGGGAAAAGTTGTGATTAATAATTGCTGATTCCTCGGGGGAATGGTGATGGGTTTGACGTTCATACAAATCTACACAAGTCCATTCCAAAGCATTTTGTTTAACCCAAAGTTCGTCCTCACAAGCTGGGTTTAAATCATTAACCCGTTCTTGTTCTGAAATCGAATCCCCCAGGCCACTATGGAGCCAAACACTCACTCTGTCAACATCTAAAGTATGAGCAGCGGTTTCAGTAATTTGACGAATGGCTGTATCAATATGATCATAATTGCAGGTTTGTTCTCGACTTAAATCCCGTAGGGCAACATTTTGACGATAGAGGCGTTCCGTACTTAATTGTAGGGTAGCTTCGGTTTTTTTTCGCTCCGTAATATCGTGAAAAATAGAAAGAATAGCTTGTTCACCTTGAAAGGGTAGAATTTGGAAAGAACCCGTCACCCAAAAGGGAGTCCCATCGGTTTTTTTAACTTGCAGTTCATGGTTATGAATATAGCCTTCTGCGATAATTTGATCAATTAATTTTTGTCGTTCTAAGGCAATAGGATAAAATCCTAGAGTTGTGATAATTTTGATTTGATTCAGGGGGAAATCAAATAACTCACTACAGAAGGAATTAGCATATAAGATTAAACCATCGGATAAACGGCTAATCATAATCGGAATCGGTGTGACTTCTGCGATCGCTTCAAAAATTTCTCGTTGTGATGGAATCATAAGTTCAGAACTATCGGCAGAAACAAGAGATTTATTTTTTTGTTTTTCATGCCAAATTTTTAGGTAAACGGTAGTATTTTTCCAGTTTTCAGATTCTGGAAAAATAGGATTTTTTTGATCCATAAAAGATTCTGGAGAAAGTTTGTTTTCTAGCATCATTCAAGGGTTTAAGGGTTGAATCAAAGTTCGATTAACTGGTTTTTGCTAATTGTTAAGTTAGGGAAAAATAGACCCGCAACTAATCTAGTTGTGTGTATCTCTTATTCTCTAGTTAATACTAGGTAGAACCTAGATCCGTATTCTGCCGATGACCGTTACTTTGCGGAGGAAGTGTATCGTCTTTTACATTTTCCCTGCACCCTGGAGATTCTAAATAGTGTAGAACAGGATAGTCTGATTTGGGCAAAGATACCCTGATTTTATATGTTCCTCTAATTTAATTCCCAAGCTGTGGGATATTAATTGTTGCACTCTCTCGGACGGATGTTTGCTGTGTCGTTAACCTATGCAATGGTTCATGAATGGTTAACACCCCTGGCGACGGGAGGTTCAGAACTCGTTGTCCAGGAAATTCTCAACCATGTTCAGGCGGATGTTTACTCCCTGATTGATTTTGAATCCACCAACCCCGATAGCTATTTGTATCAACGCTCCATCGGTACAACCTTTCTGCAACATTTCCCCCAAGCGCGTTCGGGGGTACAAAAATATCTGCCCTTACTACCTCTGGCCATCGAACAACTAGACATCCGAGGGTATGACGTGATTCTCTCCTCCTCCCATGCGGTGGCTAAAGGAGTGCTCACCAGTCCCCATCAACTGCACCTCTGTTACTGCCATACACCCATGCGCTACGCCTGGGATTTAACCTTTGACTACCTGAACAGCAGTTTAGCTGGAAAGGGTCTGCAAGGGGCATTTACTCGCTATCTGTTGCATCGTTTGCGGCTGTGGGATGTGGTCTCGGCGAACCGGGTGGATTATTTTATGGCCAATTCCAAACATACAGCCCGACGGATTTGGCGCTGTTATCGTCGCCGGGCTACGGTCATTTATCCCCCTGTACAGATAGAACGCTTTCAGTTTCAACCGCAAAAACAGGATTTTTACTTAACGGTTTGTCGTTTAGTCAGTTATAAAAAAATCGCCTTGATTGTCCAAGCCTTCAATCGTCTAGGATACCCGTTAGTTGTGATTGGGACTGGGGCGCAATTGAATGCTATTCAAGAAATGGCAAAACCCAATATTCAGGTGTTAGGGTGGCAACCAAATGACGTCGTAGACCAGTATATGAGGGATGCTAAAGCCTTTGTTTATGCCGCCTGTGAGGATTTTGGTATCGCCTTAGTCGAAGCTCAAGCCTGTGGGACTCCGGTAATTGCCTACGGGGTCGGAGGTGCTTTGGAAACGGTGCGAGATCTGCGACAATATCCAGATTCTGCAACGGGTTTGTTATTTTCCGCCCAAACCGAGGAGGCCTTAGTGGAGACAGTAGAAGCCTTTGAGCAGTCTAAGGACAAGTTCAACCCCGATATGGCCCGATTAAATGCCACTCAATTTAGCCCGAAACAATTTCAAGAACATTACTTGGGATTCGTAGAGCATTGTTTGCAACAGTTTCAATCGGGCAATATCAGCTAAAATGCCAATTAATTTCGGACTTATGAAAATCCGTTCCCGATTATAGAGGGTTGAAAACCAAGGAATACCTAGATTTGTGGGTAACAAAATTTAGCTGTTTCCCCCTCTGGCCTTGAGTTTTCCCGTTTTAAGCAGAATGCTTTTCTATCCGAATTTTGACTAACTAAAGCCGAATTACCTATATTGGGTGTCTTGAGGCTTTATGATCAGGACTGTGTGTGGTGTGAATTGAAGGAGTAAGATGACAGCCAATAGCCAACTCATCTTTGGTAAGGGACTTCGGCGTGGGTTCACAAGGCAAGGGGTTTTACCCTTGGCCTATCGAGCAATACCTGAACGCCTCTCTCTACAGCGTGTAGATGAGGAATTTTGGAAGCGATTATTTGATATTGTCTTCTCTCTGTTTGTTCTGATTTTATTCGCTCCGGTTTACTTAATTTTGGCTCTGCTGATTGCATTAAGCTCTCCAGGGTCAGTTTTTTATGTACAGGAACGAGTCGGAAAAAACCGCCAGTTATTCGGCTGCATTAAATTCAGAACCATGGTGAGTAATGCCGATGAAATATTAACGCAAATTATGGAAACTTATCCCCATTTGCGAGAGGAATTTCAGAGCAATTTCAAACTCAAACATGATCCTAGAATTACTTGGATAGGTCGGTTTCTCCGGGTGACAAGTTTAGATGAATTTCCCCAATTTTGGAATGTTTTAATAGGAGACATGAGTGTAGTCGGCCCCCGACCTTTAGTGGTGGAAGAACTACACAAATATGGTCGTCACATGGATAAAATCCTAACTATTAAACCTGGAATCACTGGACTATGGCAAGTTTCGGGACGCAATGATATTCCCTATCCTCGGCGAGTTCAGATGGATTTATACTATGTCACTTTCAAGAATTTTTGGACAGACTTGGGAATTGTCGTTAAAACTATTGGGGTTGTGATTTTTCCTAAAAATAATGGAGCTTATTAGTTCAAACAGAAAAATACATAGATAATTTTATTTCCCCTTAACTCTTTCATCGATGGGTTTAGGGGTTTTATTTTGAGTCTAATAGAGGTAGAATTAAATACTTAAGTTAAGTTTATATCTCCGGTTTCTAAATTAAACGGGTAGAAGTAGGAATTTAGCCTAACCTTGAATTAAACCTGATCTAAGGTTAATTTGGTTGTAGCTACGATCCTAAAACTCAAGGATCTACAAGATCACCTTGACTCCGAAATTGCTGAATATGTTTCAGGGTGCAGATTAAGTAGTTACACAAAATAAATTACCTAGTTGAGAGAGGGAACATCCCCCCCTAGCCCCCCGTGCACGGGGGGCTAGGGGGGAAGGGAACAGGGTGGAGGATGTGTAATTAATTTTGTTTAGGTACTTAACACACTCCCTAGATTAGTTATTAGGTATAATCAAACTAGGGAACATTAACCGATAAAACTCTAAGGAATAGTTTAAATGACAGAACGTAAACGGGCATTAATTACTGGAATCACTGGTCAAGATGGCTCGTATCTAAGTGAATTATTACTAGAAAAAGGCTATGAAGTTCATGGGATTATCCGCCGATCTTCTAGCTTTAATACCGATCGCATTGACCATATTTATAAAGATCCTCACAACCCTGATGCTCGATTATTTCTACACTATGGAGATTTAACCGATGGTACAACTTTACGGCGGATTATTGAAGAAGTTAAACCCGTAGAAATTTATAATCTGGGCGCTCAATCCCATGTTCGGGTCAGTTTTGACTCTCCAGAATATACGGTTGATGCCGTTGGGATGGGGGTATTACGTCTATTAGAAGCAATTCGAGATTATCAACAACGTACCGGAATTGAAGTTCGATTCTATCAAGCAGGTTCCTCAGAAATGTTCGGGAAAGTGTTAGAAATTCCCCAAAAAGAAACCACACCATTTTATCCCCGCAGTCCCTACGCCTGTGCTAAGGTTTACGGACATTGGCAAACCGTAAACTATCGAGAATCCTACGGTTTATTTGCCTGTAATGGGATTTTATTTAACCATGAAAGTCCCCGTCGTGGCCCTACTTTTGTCACCCGAAAAATTACCCGGGCGGTGGCTCGAATTGTCAAAGGAAAACAAAAAGAAATCTATTTAGGAAATCTCGACTCAAAACGAGATTGGGGCTATGCTAAAGATTATGTTCGAGCTATGTGGCTGATGCTCCAACATTCTGAAGCAGATGATTATGTAGTTGCTACAAATGAAACCCATTCGATTCGGGAATTTCTTGATATTGCCTTTGGTCATGTTAATTTAGATTGGCAAAATTACGTCAAATTTGATGAGCGTTATCTGCGTCCGGCGGAAGTAGATATTTTAATTGGTGATCCGGGTAAAGCTAAAGAAAAATTGGGCTGGGAACCCAGTATTACCTTTGAAGGATTGGTGAAATTAATGGTAGATTCCGATCTTAAAGCCTTAGAAGAAAATCAAGAACCAACCCATCAATTTGATTAATTACTGATACAATAGAGGCTAAATTTATGAATTCCTTAGATTTGAAAAATAAACGGATTCTGGTAACAGGAGGTGCAGGTTTTTTAGGACGTCAAGTGGTCGCTCAACTACTCCAGTCGGGCGCCGATCCAAATCAGATTATGATTCCTCGTTCTCAGGAGTATAATCTTTGTACCTTAGATGCTTGCCAAAAAGTTGTTCAGGGTCAAGATATTGTGATTCATTTGGCCGCGCACGTTGGCGGAATTGGCTTAAATTTAGTAAAACCTGCGGAACTTTTCTATGATAACTTAATGATGGGAACTCAATTAATTGAGAGTGCCTATCGTGCGGAAGTCCAAAAGTTTGTCTGTGTCGGAACAATTTGCGCCTATCCTAAGTTTACCCCAGTTCCTTTCAAAGAAGATGATCTTTGGGAAGGTTATCCCGAAGAAACTAACGCACCTTATGGAATTGCTAAAAAAGCCCTATTGGTGCAGTTACAATCCTATCGTCAACAGTATGGTTTTAACGGTATCTATCTGTTACCCGTGAATTTATACGGCCCAGAAGATAATTTTAATCCGAAAAGTTCCCACGTGATTCCCGCGTTAGTTCGTAAGGTTTATGAAGCTCAAAAACGGGGAGATAAAACCCTTCCGGTTTGGGGAGATGGCAGTCCGACCAGGGAGTTTCTTTATTCAACGGATGCGGCGCGGGGAATTGTGATGGCAACTCAATTATATAATGAACCCGACCCAGTTAATTTAGGAACAAATCACGAAGTCACAATTAAAGACTTAGTAGAAACGATTTGTGAATTAATGGAATTTCAGGGAGAAATTGTTTGGGAAACCGATAAACCTAACGGTCAACCTCGCCGTTGTTTAGATACAACTAGAGCTAAAGAAAGGTTCGGGTTTGTGGCAGAAGTTGGCTTTAAAGAAGGGTTGAAAAATACTATTAATTGGTATCGTCAACACGCGGAATAATAGTTTGAAATAATAATTAGGGTGTGTTAACATTAAGTTACGCACCCTTTTTTGATCAATATTAAATCCCTTGTTGTTGGGCTTTAGCCCAAGAATATAGGGGCTAAGGCTCAACAACTGGGGAGTTTTGTTTTGGGCTAAAGCCCCCAAAAAAGACAGGGCTAAAGCCCAACAACGAACAACGATAATTAGCTTAATCTCAAGGAGTTTGACTAGCAAAACAATTGTAACAAATTATTGTCAATTCTTGTCAATTTAAGAGTGATCGTTTATAATATATGGTATGAACTGGAACTAAGGCATAATTAGTTATTCTTTGTCGTTCCCGACTTCTGCGGTGAGTAAGAGTGTTCGTTTTGAACAAGGAGCAAACCGTGATTACTACAGCTATTTTCCCAGCCCGATATGTTCAAGGCAGTCATGCCATCCGGTTCCTGGGTGAAGAATTAAGTCGTTTAGGTCACAAAGCCCTGGTAATAATGGGGCCAGTAATTTTCCCTCAATTGCAACCCATTGTTGAGGAATTCACCGAGGGAAAAATAGAGATTTATCTGGAACGTTTTGGGGGTGAATGTTGCGATCCTGAAATTGAACAGATGGTCAGTTTAGGTAAAACTCAGGAAGTAGATTTAATTGTAGGTATTGGCGGCGGAAAAACCATCGACACGGCTAAAGCCACCGCCTATCAACTCAAACTTCCCGTCGCGATTGTTCCCACCATTGCTTCCACCGATGCCCCCTGTAGTGCCTTATCCGTGATTTATACCCCGGAAGGGGTCTGGGAGCGTTATCTAGTCTTACCGCGCAACCCTGATTTAGTTTTGGTCGATACCGATATTATTGCCCAAGCTCCGGTGCGGTTCTTGGTGGCCGGGATGGGAGACGCCCTGGCGACTTGGTTTGAAGCCGAAGACTGTCAAATTAAACGCGCCAAAAATATGACCGGACGCATGGGGCCAATGACTGCCTTTAGTTTAGCCCATTTGTGTTATGAAACCTTGCTAGAATACGGGGTTTATGGGAAAATTGCCTGTGAACAACAGGTGGTGACTCCGGCCTTAGAACGAATTATCGAAGCGAATACGTTACTGAGTGGGCTAGGTTTTGAAAGTGGCGGACTAGCTGCGGCCCATGCTATTCATAATGGGTTTACGGTTTTGGAAGAAACCAAAAAATTCTGGCACGGTGAAAAAGTCGCCTTTGGGGTTTTGGCGATGTTAATTTTAACCGATCGCCCCAGTCCAGTGATTGATCGGGTGTTCAGTTTTTGTGAGTCCATCGGACTGCCTACGACTTTAGCCGATATCGGACTGGAGGGAGTCAGTCGCGATCGCTTATTATTAGCAGCAGAGCGGGCCTGTAGTACGGGTGAAACCATCCATAATGAACCCTGTGAAATCAGTCCTGAAACAGTGCTGGCAGCGATGTTAGCTGCGGATGCCCAAGGGCGGCGACGGAAACAATTCTAGGTTGATTTTCTAATAATTTAGGAGCGATCGCTTTTTTAGGAGGTGAAAGGGCGATCGCATTAATTGGTTGTATTATTTAATCGGTTATGCCCGTGCGGTTGTTCAATAAATTAGCAAAGGTATTGTAAAAAAACAGAGCAGGTTTCCCATGACTTATACCCTAGAAACACTTTTAACATTTGAAACATTTCTGGCTCAATATGGTGACAATCCCCGCTATGAACTTGCTAACGGAGAATTAGTTGAAATGGAACCCACAGGCGCTCATGAAACCGTTAGCGGTAAATTAGCAACTCAAATTGGTATTGCTATCACAACAGAAAAACTTCCCTGGTTTATTCCCCGCACTTGTTTAATTCGTCCCTTTGCAGATGCCGCCACTGCCCGTCGTCCTGATATTATTATTTTAGATGAAACTGCGATCAGCAGTGAACCGTTATGGGAAAGAGAACCTGTTATTACCTTGGGACGTTCAGTTAAATTAGTCGTAGAAGTTGTAAGTACAAATTGGGAAACCGATTACGCTCGAAAAGTTGAAGAATATGCTCTTTTGGGGATACCTGAATATTGGATTGTGGATTATCGGGGTTTGGGTGGGGTGGCTTTTATTGGTAAACCCAAACAACCGACAGTTACAGTTTGTCAACTGATTGCTGAAGATTACACCCAGCAACAATTTCGTATTGGTGAACCGATTATTTCTCCTCTATTAAAAAATTTACAACTTCGTCTTGATGATATTTTGCCTCGCAACTATTAATTAATTAGAGTTCGGCTACCGACTTCAACTGCCTTATAATGAAAGTTGCGACTATTAAAAAAAGTGACAACTTCATCAAAAACATAAGTTGTGGTTACTAAAAAAGGTTTGGAGCTTGCTAAAGCTGCCCAATTTTGTAATACTTTTTTATGAGCGTCTTCATTTCTTATTTCCAGAGCTAAAATGTTGATTGGACTGTACCCGATACAGCAGGGATTGAGCTTAGGACAATTTGGGAAATTACTTCAACTAATTCTAATCCTCGTTTGATTTCAGCTTTTCTTAAACTATGACAAAACACCTTAAACTTTTGGATTCTGTTGCTATTCTCAAGCCTGTTTTAAATACACGGTTAACGCTAGTGGAACCGGAATATGAATCTGTTTCTAGTTTACCAGTAGGACTTGTGGGAACTATTGTTGAAGTGTATGATACGGGCAAGGAATGTCAGTATTTAGTGGAGTTTGCTGATAGTCAAGGGATTGAATATGCTATGGCTATTTTGAAAGCAGATGAAATTTTAGTTCTGCAATATGAACTCGCTGTTGCTTAGAAATATAAGAAAAGTATAAGTTAGATCAAAAAAGATCGTGCTTTTGGCTCTTTATAAAAAAAGGCGATCGCACTTTTTGGTGATTTGGGGTATGGGAGAAAGGTAGCTATGACTCTTGACAAGCATCGGCTTGACGATATCCCTCAAATTACTGCGAAAACTTGAATTAACAATCAGAGTAAATCTTCCTCAGATAGCCGGGCTATTTTCATTAAGGCTCTCAAGGTTCCCACTTTCAAATCTTGATTGCGGTGAACTGGAATTGACAAAATTTGTTCTAATTCTGGGTTTTCATAGATATGATGACTGCCTGTAATTCTTTTCAAAACCCAACCTTTCTGCTCTACTATTTTACAAAGTTGTTTGCCCGAAATAGATTTCATACCGCAATCTCCACAATTTTATCTGTGGAAGCAATGGCTTCACGACTATTCGCAACTTCGAGCCAACCCTCAATAGCATCTTTTAAATTAATCATCACTTCTTCGATGGTGTCTCCTTCGGTAATGCACCCAGGAAGAGCGGGAACTTCTGCCCAATAGCCACCTTCTTCGGCGGGATGGATGATTGCTCTAATTTTCATACATTTCTTGGGTTATTTGTTAAGGATATGATAGCAAATATCAATTAAAGTTTGGCTAATGTTATTGGTGAGTCCTTGAGTTTTTAGGCCGTATAGCGCTTTTGGTGATTGGGAGAGACGTGATCGCACTTACAGATTTTAGTATTTCTTGTTCTTGTAACTCTAGCCGGCGTTTTTGCAGAAACTCAATCAGTTGATCTCGTTCTTCTGAAGTTAAATTATCAAATGTATTAATCAAATTTTGTTTAAAAGTGATGTTCATATTAATATTTCGTCGTTTTATCAAAGTTAAATTGATTATAGCAAAATATTTTTGATGTTCTGAAAATGATCGCCCGATCAAAAATCAAAAGAGCGATCGCACCTTTTGTTATTTGGGAAAATAAGGGCGATCGCACTATTGATGGAATTTCAGTGCTACACTAGAATTACAGTATTGTCTGGTGGCAATTGTGTCATACCCTACTTGCAGGAGGAAAATACATGGTAACTACGCTCGAAATTGACAAAACTCTTCTTCAAGAAGCTCTTGATTTGAGTAACCATCCAACACCTACTACATTAATTGAAGCAGCTTTACGCGAGTATATTCAACGTCGCAAACAACTAAAAATATTGGAATTGTTTGGTACTATTGACTACGATGAAGATTATAACTACAAGCAACAGCGACAAACAACATGAATGTTCTTGTTGATAGTTCGGTTTGGTCGCTGGCATTATAATGAAAGTTGCGACTATTAAAAAAAGTGACAACTTCATCAAAAACATAAGTTGTGGTTACTAAAAAAGGTTTGGAGCTTGCTAAAGCTGCCCAATTTTGTAATACTTTTTTATGAGCGTCTTCATTTCTTATTTCCAGAGCTAAAATATAGCTGGTATCTAAAAAATAGATATTTTTCATGGAATATACAGATAATGATCATGGTTAACTGCGCCATCTTTTACATCACATTCCACAGGGTTTGAACCTAAATCCCAAATAGAAGATTCTTTTTTGATACTCGTAATAATAATTTTTTCCTGTTCTTGAATGATTTCAAACTCTTGGTCTTTTCCTAACATTTCTTTAGGTATTAATAATCCTTGCTCTGTTGCTGTTAATTTCATTTAAAATTACCTCAATTGATTATGTTATTTAATCTGTCGAGTGAGTTAGGCTATTCAATTATAATCTATTGTGGGGGAGATCGCACTTTCGGAAAAAAAGCCAGATCGCATTTTCTAAATAAAGAGCGATCGCACTTTCAAAAATCAAAATCATATCAACTATAAGCCTGATCATGACTACCAATATAATATAAGTTTAAAATCCCCTCTCCTGTTGACTCGTCTATTGTTTCCATATCAAAAATAATTCTACAATCATAGGCAACAGAGCAAGACCACAAACCATCCAGATTTCCCTTTAATTTATGGGTTTTTAGGGATGGGATAAAAGGGTCTTCAGATAATAAAGTTATTACTGAAATGACTTTTTCTTGCAGTTGGGGATTCTTCTTTACTAATCTTTTAAATGACCTTTTAAAACTATTTTCATAGACTATTTTCATAAATTAGTCTGCCAAAAGATTTGCAATTGCTTCTTCCGCAGTGCCACAAAAAGCTGTGCCATTTTTCTTGGCTTCTCGTGTCAGCTTGACAGATTTTAGTATTTCTTGTTCTTGTAACTCTAGCCGGCGTTTTTGCAGAAACTCAATCAGTTGATCTCGTTCTTCTGAAGTTAAATTATCAAATGTATTAATCAAATTTTGTTTAAAAGTGATGTTCATATTAATTAATGCTTCGTCGTTTTATCAAAGTTAAATTGATTATAGCAAAATATTTTTGATGTTCTGAAAATGATCGCCCGATCAAAAATCAAAAGAGCGATCGCACCTTTTGTTATTTGGGAAAATCAGGGCGATCGCACTTTGGGAAAAAGAAACAATTGCGCTAAATCCAAGGCATTATGAGACTGCTTTGAGGTATTGCGTTACTCCAAGTATTTATTGAGGATAGGGGCAGGCACTACCCCTATCAATCCGCAATTAGTAACTTGGATTACCGGTGATAAAAGATGCTGATACCCACCGATCTGTATTTTGCAAGCGGAACCAACGATTTTCATTTTTTCCTTCCCGCGCATCCCAGTGCGTTGTTCCCACAGTTGTAGCGTCAAAAGTCCGGCTGTTATTGGTAGCCAGAGAACTTACTACTGGGAAATTTGTTCCTGGCCCACTACGGACATTTACATTTCCATCAGTGGCGCCGTTAAATAACGGATTGCCTGTGATAAATGCAGCAGAAACCCACTGGTTTGTATTTTGAATGCGGAACCAGCGATCATCATTGCGCTGTTCGCGAGCGTCCCAAACAGTGGTACTGCGAGAAACTGCGTCAAAATTGCGACTGCTGTTGGGACTCAGCGAACCAACTATAGAACTGTTCGTTCCCGGGCTGCTGCGAACGTTAAGTTGTCCGTCTACTGTACCCCGGAACAACGTGCCAGTTACGGGATTCTGTGTGATGGGATTCTGTGTCGGATTTCCTGACAGATATACGAATTTAGCGCTATTAAAAGCATTAGTACCGGGGTTAATAGTACGCGAGTTGAAAGACATTCTGGCCGAACCAAAATTGGCTTCGGAAATCACAAAAGAACCGTCAGAATTCACTCGTTCGACAAAGCCTACATGACCTACGCTACCTGCACCGCCTTGATTGGGGTCCCAGACTATAAGACTGTTAGCTCGGGCTTGACGGCCCCAGGAACCTGCCTGGTCGTCCCAAACACCTGCGTTACCTGAAATTTTTCCTCCCAAACCGCTATAGTTTTGAAGCAAACCTTTTTCTAAGGCTCGACCAAAAGCAAAGTCTGTACACCAGAGATAGGTGCCGCCAGTGCCGTTACTGGCAACAAATTTATTACCGGAACGACTGTAATTAGTTGAGTTGAGGTTTATCTGAAATGCTGAGGGCGTTGATTGTTCTATGAAAACAGTTTTGCCGCCGAGAGTAATAGTTGCTGTATCGTCTTCGGATTTGAGAGCGAGAATTTCCGGTTTGCTCAATTGTTTGTCTCGAACAACGGCGGCAAAAACAGCCCCCTCATCTCCCGGTGAGTCCGCAACATTCAACCGCGTATCAACAGAATGCCCGATTTCTTCCAACAACACATCGGCCACCGTCGCCGGATTTGCCCCATTCCCGGCCAATAATTCTCTCGATAAATAAATCGTATCCGTCGCCGATGCAAAAGCCCCATTCGCCCCACCAATTTCGGCAGACGAGACAAATTTAACTGGCGGAATTAAACTAAAATCACCGTTTAACCAATCTTGGGTTAGACTATTTGCAGCTTGAGTATCCCAACTTTCTCCAAAGGCTAAATTCATCTTTTCGACAAAATTAGGAACCTTGGCAAACTGGGTTAATTGTTCCTTAACAATATCCATTGCTTCACCCGTCAACCCATCGAAGGAATTGTCATTCGGTAACGTTATATTAGGGTCAATAGTTGCAATTGATCCTTCAATTTGAGCCAGCAATAAACTATCAGAGGGGTTCGGCGTGAGTGCTGTAATATTTGGGTTTTGATTAATATGACCGATTAATAAGTCAGATTGTAAAATAACTGCTGGATTAGGTTCCTGGGGGTTCCAATTCAAAGCAGAAAAACTGGTAGATGGGAGCAAATTCTGACTAGGATCTGGCGAAAGTGGATTAGACATATATCTTCCCTGAATTTAGATAAAAGTGAGATAATTTTGATAAATATAAGTAACTGACTAAACGAACTGATTTAAAAAATAGTGTGGATGAAAAACCTATTTTTGTAAAGTAATAAAATATCACTTTTAAGCAGATAATTAAAATCGTTTTCGTCATAAATTGTCATAATATTTTGAAAAATGTCAGGTGAAATCACAAAAAGTCTGATATCCTAGTGAAAATACTGATATGTTGTGGAGTTATGGATATAGAAGAATTTTTAAAGTTAGCAGACAATGTGGTTTTTTCGGAGACGGAAAAACATCTGGATGATCTGCAAAAAGCCGTCTTGCGCGGTGTATGGGATGGCCAAAAATATTCTGAAATCGCAGAAGAATGTTATCTTACCGAGGCTTATGTGAGAAATTTAGCCTCACAATTATGGAAAATGTTTTCAGGGATTTTAGGTGAAAATATTAGGAAATCGAATATTATATCGAGTTTGGAACGCTCACAATCAGCTTATTTTTTGAATTATAATGAGTCTGTAAATCTTAGCCATGTTAATATATGCAATAATAACTCATCATCAATAATTCCCAAAGAGCGATCGCCTTCTTCCCCAAAACAACAACAAATTGACTTAGGAACAGCACCGGATATCAAGAAAATATGCGATCGCATTCACGAATTAAAAACCCTACAAAATTGGATAATTCAAGAAAATTGTCGCCTAGTTTCTATTATTGGATTAAGTGGTATTGGTAAAACTACCCTAACTCGTTATTTAATTCAAACCCTACAACCAGAATTTGAAGCAATTATATGGCGAAGTTTTTATACTTCCCCCAGTTTGGAAATTACCCTAAAAAATTTATTACTATTTTTATCTAATCAATCCTTAACGGAATTACCTGTTAGTTTAGAAGAAAAATTATCTTTATTAATCGAATATCTGAGAACAAAACGCTGTCTGATTATTCTGGATGATGTGCAAACTTTACTCAATTAAGGAACCCTAGCCGGACAATATCATCCTGACTTTAAAAATTATAGCCTATTGTTTAAATTAATTGCTGAAACCTCCCATCAAAGTTGTTTAATTCTCAATAGTTGGGAACTTCCTCAAGATATTGTTACTTTAACCGATGATAATGCACCCATTCGCTGTTTAAAATTACCCGGTTTGGGTTCAGCAGCAACGGAAATTTTACGCGAAAAACGATTAACAGATGAGGAACAATGGCATTTGTTAATTGAGACTTATCAAGGAAATCCCCTATGGTTAAAAATCGTTGCTACCCTGATTCAAGATATTTTTAGGGGAAAGGTTGCAGAATTTATCAAATATGATAATCTATACATAGGCGATGAATTAACCAAAATCTTAAAACAGCATTTGGAACGGTTATCAAAGATTTAAAAAACAGTGATTACTACTCTGAGTCAAGAAAAACCACCTTTAGGAATTGCAGAATTAATAGAAATATCTAAATTACCTGCAACGGATGTATTTAACCCACATTCCGCAGATAGGGGTCAAATTTTCCACTAATTCTAAAAAATAGAAACCTATTCCAATTTTTCGGTGAACTTCCGAGGCTTTACTATCAAATTATATAGCTAGTTTACCGCTATTTAACTAAACATAAATAATTACTATTTTTTAATAGAAATAGAACTCCATTTTTTTAATATATTTGTATTTTATCACCAAATTCTTTTCAGCCAAGAGTTCTCATCTTGACTCATAACTTAGATTTTTTACAACTATTTCCCCCTTTCTTTTAATCTTTATCCCCCAGGAATCATTAAATAGTATTGACAGCAATCTTTCCCTAAATGCTGCAATATTTCTTGACGTTCTTGGGTTAAGTTACTCACTTGTTTCTCCCCATTTATCCTGACTAAATGTACCGCTTGAAACATTTGAAATATCCACCGCATTGTCGGTTTATTCGTGATTTTCTTGACCTGATTCCTCACCCCTTCTTGGGCTGTTTCTAATTGTTTTCTCAATTTTCTTTGAGCTAGGTTATACACTAACAAGCACAATCCCATTATCATCGCTATTGCTTCCACTCTCTCTGGTTTTTTCACGAATACACTTGCTGTGAAAAATAACGGATCTTTTAAAAATCTAAATCCTCTCTCGTTACTTTGCTGCGCTTTATATTCGGCTAATAGCTTTTCATTACTCACCTCTTTCTTGTCTAATATATTTGTCGCTAATATAAATCTTCCGGCTTTGATTTTTTCCGCTTCTATCACTGATTCTCTAGGTTCTATCTCTCCTGTTACTTGATAAACTATTGTCTTTTCTTGATTCCCTTTTTCTGTTTTACTTTGGCTTTTTTTACTGGCTTTTTCTGTGCATTTTATTTCTTTTATTTCGTGATATTTCCACGAATCTGATAACATTTTTATCCCAATCTCTGCATCCGCTATGCAAGCATACTCTTGTTTCAATAGCTTCCGCAGTGATGCTTTGGCGTTCTCTAACTGTTTTTCTACTTGCTCTGATATTTTTTTTAGGGCTGCTTTTTTCCTGGCTTCACTTTCTACTACTAACCATCTTTGTTTTATGTTTGCGTACTCACTTGATTTCGTTGCTATTCTATATCCTTTTATTTGACTCTGCTCCCATTCTTCCTCTTCTATCTCTACAATCTTATTTTGCGCTTCTTTTATACTTAATGGTACTCTTGTTATCCATTTCATTCCTGCCATTGCTCCTATATTCTCTGCTGTGTATAATGCACTGTCTGCTACACATATTCCTTCAAATGTCCATTGCTTTTTAAATTCTTTTAGTCTTTCTACAAATACGCTTTTATCATCGGCGTTTCCGTCATCTATTTTTAGATATAATGGCACATCTCCGTCTCCGCTTACTACCATATCTATTATAAATTGTTTCAGATCTGGTCTTTTATCTCTTGAGTATCCATGCACTATTTTTATGGCTTTCATTTCTTCTTCTATTTCCTGATTTTCTTCTTCTTTACTTTTGTATTCTCCCTCTACTGATATCGAACTGCTATCTAGGTGTACGCTTTCCTTTTCTACTTGGAATTTTTGGGCGGCTTTTAGGGCTATTGCTGTGAATAGATTTGTTGTTCCTACTTCATAATATTTATCTAATGCTCTCCCGATTCTGTCATCATTTAGTTGCTCTGCTGTTACTCCTTCTCCTATTAAATGTTCTGTTGCTTTCCCAATGAAAAAGTTCTCGAATAGGTACAGTGGCGCGCTCAAAAATCCTAATCCATTCAAAATCATTGCTTTCATTACCTGTCCTGGGCTTATGGCTTCTTTTCCTCTTAATCCCACTTTTTTATTCACTTCTTCTACTAATTCCATCTCATCTATTATCCCTGCTACTATTCCTAAATGGTCTAAATTTACGATTTCTATCGCTTCTAGGGGGTTTTTCATCTTTTTATTGGTTCAGTTACTGCAATTATTATTCTACATTAAAAATAGTCCAAATTATTACATGGCAATCATTTGGGCTTTTATTTAGAACAATTTAGTTGAAAATTAAATTGACTTAAATATCTGCGGAATGTGGGATTTAAAGCGATTCAATCTTTAGAACGCCGTTGTTTAATAGAAACTGAAGAACAGCAACAGCAAACCTACTTTAAGGTTTCTCCCATTATTCAACAATATCTTATTTTGAATTGTCAATAACCAGAAATCCTGTTTCTATATGTAGGGGCGGGTTCACCGATGAATTTTGCCACTCACCAACAACCTTAATAAACCCGCCCCCACCCAACCAATAACCCCTCACTCGAACCCGCACCTACGGGGGAAGATATTGAACTGTTAAAAAATAGAAATTTATGGTGAATTATCCAGGACTTTTAAGATTCTCTGCAAATCCAAAATTCAGGGTAGGAGGTTCTAAATTAGGAATCATCACATCCACACCCGGCGGTAACGGGGGTAATTTAGGAATTCCGGTTTCAACATCGGTGGTTTTTTCTGCTAATTTGGCAATAAATTCTGAGGAAGGAACCTGCGCCACCTTCATGGTATTTAATAGTTGAGCCAGCGCCACTTCAATATCATTGCGGGGGTCAATAGCCACCCAACCTTGACTGGTTAACTTCCGCAACTCAAAGTGTAAATGGGGCCCGGTGGATATCCCCGTACTTCCGACCCGTCCAATCACTTCCCCCTGTTTAACCTGCTCTCCGGGTTTAACAAACAATTCCGATAAGTGACCATAGAGGGTTTCCTGGGATTTTTCCGAGTGATTTAGTACCACCGCCATCCCGTAGCCCCCTAACCAATCGGCGACGGACACTTGACCGGAATAGGAAGCCACAACGGGTGTCCCTTCATCAGCCCCTAAATCAATCCCGGTGTGAAAACGGCCATAACCCAAAACCGGGTGTTCACGCCAACCAAATAAAGAAGTAATTGGGGAGGGAATAGTTAGGGGAAAAAGCGCGCTGCTATTGCCATTTCCCCGCACCGCCGCCGGACGTTGGGTGCGATTATAATAGGTCAAACCGGAATTACTCATACTGCTGACCACCATTGGGCCAACTTGAATCGGGCTAAACCCGGTAACGGCTACTTCCCCAGAGTATGACCCACCAGAACCATAATCAACGGATTGAGGTTGCTGATTATAAGTATAGTTGGCCTCGTAACCGCCCCCAATATTAGCCTCGGAGTTGGCAACAAAACCATTAGTGTAGGAGGAATTGGGCTGACCATAGGCGGTATTTCCCCCGTCTAGTAAGGGGTTGGGAATAGAGCCTAAATTATTATTGCCAATGTAGGGAGTATTTCCAGTATAGGGAACTTGATTATTTTCCGCCTGATAAATTGATGAGGGATAAGCCGGGACGCATAAATCTCCGGCGGATTGTCCTAATTCTAAAGCCGCTTCGCATCCAGTTGAACGTTCGGAGAATACCACTGTAGAGGGAGCTTCATAGCCGTCCGTGGCCCCAATTTGATAATCCGTTGGATCTATATAAGCATTAGCTGGAGACTCCTCTGCGGGGGGTGTTTCTGGAAAAACAATCTCTTGTTCAGGTGGAGGGACAATATTAGGAATTTCTGGGCTGTAGGGTTCGGAATAATATTCTGGTTCAGGATTAGGGGCGGGTTCAGAATAACTCGGATCAGGTGTAGAGTAGTCTGGAACAGTTGCGGGTTCGCTATAGGTGGGTTCTGGTTCAGTATTCGGAACAGTCAAGTTATCACTGTATCCTGTAGTCGCTTCAGGAGCGCTGGGAACAGACGCTTCCACAGGTTCCGCTTCCACGGGTATAGAAAATTCATCCGTAGCAATTACACGGCTACTGAATAGGACTAAACCCGTAAGACAACCTAAACCCAAAAGGGCGTAACTTCTTGAACCCAAGTACCAACGTCCTTGGCGGGTATTGGATGTTGGATATTTTTTCTGTTCCGTCATCTTCCTCACACAACCAATAATGATCTAACTGTTGAACTAACTGTAGCCGATATTTATTGTACCGGGCTGTTGGTCAATTTCTTGAGAAAAACCGATTTCGGTTTTAGGATAAAGACCAACTCGCAGGTTCCCTTGTTCCGAAATTCCGATAATTTCACCCATTTGATCCCCAATCTGGATCGGTTTCCCCATACAGGTTAAGAGTTGATTATAGCCCGTTAACATTTTCTTAACCTTAGTATCTGATAAGTGTTGAATCCCTAGGTCTAATCCCTGTAAGACTAGGGCGGCGAGGAATTCTAGGGATTGAATCGTCGGCGGTGTGGGAGAATGGGCAAAAAAGGTTTGTAAATTAATCCCAATTTCAGGAACGGGATTTTCCCAGTTTAAGCCAACTCCGATCACCGCCTGAGTAATAAGCTGTCCCGAAATTTTGGTTTCGGTGAGAATTCCGCCGAGTTTGCGCTGATTTAAAATTAAATCATTCGGCCATTTCAATTGTACGGGACAGGAGCGATCGCGCAAAATTGTGGCGATACCCCAAGCTGAACTGATGCTCAATTGGGCTTGTTGAGTCACCCGAAGGTTGATATCGACAATTTTTGATAAAAATAGCCCCCCCTGACTCGACTGCCATTGTCGGCCCCATTGTCCCCGTCCGGCGGTTTGTTCTCCGGCGATAACAACAGTTCCCGAAGGTTCACCCTGTTCTAACAGTTCCCAGGCGGTTTGATTAGTAGAAATTAAGCTATCAAAATAATAAATAGTTGGTAGAGAAGTACCACGGCGCGTCTCCATCAGGGTTTGTAAGGCAGATTCCAAACGGGATAAATTCAGCAAGTTATTTAAGGGAATGGGAATAAAACACAAAGGCACAAAGACACAAAGACACAAAGAAGAATCGGTTAAAATTAGGGGTGTTTGTAGTCGCAACTGTTCCTAATCATAATTTTATGCACACTTGGCATTGGCAAACCTGGAATGGATTACCCTATTTAACCTGTAGTTTGCTTAAAGATTGGCAACATGGCTTTTTTACCCGTTCTTTTAGTCCTCGAACTCCTTCGGACTTAGTGGCTGTTTTACAACCTGCGGTTCCAGTGTATCGAGTTAAGCAGGTGCATGGGAATGTCGTATTAAAAACGGGAACTGTTGAACCTTTAGATAATTTGGGATCACAGGAAATTCCTTTGATGGAAGCGGATGGTTTATTTGCGGAAAATTCCTCGGAGGCGGTTTGGGTAGCGACGGCGGATTGTGTTCCGGTATTAATTGCTGACGCTCAAACCGGAAAGGTGGCTGCGGTTCATGCGGGCTGGCGGGGGACGGCCGCTAAGATTGTTCCAGAGGCGATCGCCCATTTTCAAGCCCAGGGTAGTCAATTAGAGGATTTACGGATCGGATTAGGGCCAGCGATTTCGGGACAGGTCTATCAAGTTTCCTTGGATGTGGCGACCCAGTTAGCCCAAAGTTTGGTTTGTGATATAGGGGGATTAGAACCAGTCTATCAACTCCCTAATTCCCCCCTAATGACCGATCCTGACCCGGATAAAGTCCGTTTAGATGTGCGACGGTTTAATAGTTTACAACTAGAACAGTTAGGGATTACACCTGAACAAGTGGCGATCGCTCCCCATTGTACCTATCAAGACCCGGAGGCTTTTTTCTCCTATCGTCGGGAACAATTGAAACGGGTTCAATGGTCAGGGATTGTGAGTCAGTAGAGTTAATAGATCAACGGTTTGGATCGAGATTGAGTTAAGCTTACAATTAATAAACGGTATAAGAAAAAGTCTGATGAGCGAGCAAAGTCCCTACGAACAGCTTGGGGTTACCCTTGATGCCTCCTTTGATGAAATTCAGGAAGCTCGAGATCGCCTAAAACAGCAATATATTGGCGAAGTTAAGCTGCTGCAATCTATTGAAGCGGCTTATGATGCCATTTTGATGGATCGGTTGAAAATGCGACAAGAGGGCAAAATTAAAGTCCCGGAGCGAATTCGTTTTCCCGAACGAGTGGCCCCAACTCCGCCCTCTGGTGTTCAACCTGTGGCGAATTCAAAACCCAATTGGTTAAGCCAACTGTTGGATACTCCCAGTCGTGCTGAGTTATTATGGCCTTCTGGGGTATATGTCACCTTGGCAGGTTTGAGCCTTTATTCGGGTTTTGCTACCTCATTATTACAACTAACTTTAGCCTTGGGTGTGGGATCTTGTCTTTATTTCCTCAACCGGAAGGAAAATAAGTTTGGTCGAGCGGTTTTACTGACCGTTGCGGGTTTAATTGGGGGGTTAATATTAGGAAGTTTATTGAGTTCACTAGCAGGAGCGATCGCGGTAGAACGATTTATTGCTTTTATTACTTTTATTGTTTTGTGGCTTGTGGCTTGCTTTCTGCGTTAATTCCCCAGGGTTTGAAGTTACCGGAATTAGGGAACAGCCCCCCCCAAACCCCCCGTACACGGGGGGCTAGGGGGGAGGGAACAGGGAAGAAAAGACTTTAGCAGTCTTTTTCCTAACTGTTAGGGGCGACGACTATAAAAATAGGGCTATATTTCTGGAAACAGAAACAGCCCTATTTTTATTTAAACTGATTTAATTTTTAGGATTTGAATTAAACAACTGACGCCATTTTGACTTCATTATTGGCTAACAGTTCTTGCAATTCATCAGCATCCACCGTTTCTTTATCAATTAAAACATCGGCTAATTGATTTAAAACATGGCGGTTTTCTACTAATACTTGTTTTGCCCGTTTATAGGCGGCATCCACCAATATACGGACTTCGGCATCAATAGTTGAGGCGGTTTCTTCGGAGAAATCCCGTTCCGACATAATATCCCGGCCCAGGAACACATTCCCCTGTTGACGACCTAAAGCCACCGGGCCAAGGCGATCGCTCATCCCATAACGGGTAATCATTTGACGAGCCACCCGAGTCACCTGTTGTAAGTCATTAGACGCTCCGGTGGTGACTTCTTCCTCTCCAAAGATAATTTCTTCGGCGACCCGGCCACCCAAAGCCACGGCCATTTGATTTTCCAAATAGGAGCGGCTGAACAAACCGGAGTCCATCCGTTCTTCGCTGGGCATAAACCAGGTTAACCCCCCGGCTCGACCGCGAGGAATAATACTAATTTTCTGTACGGGGTCATAGTCGGGCATTAAGGCCCCTACTAAGGCGTGTCCGGCTTCATGGTAGGCGACTAGGGTTTTGCGTTTTTCGCTCATCACCCGATCTTTCTTCTCAGGGCCAGCTAACACCCGGTCAATGGCATCATTGACTTCATCCATGGAAATTTCCGTCAAGTTACGACGGGCGGCTAAAATAGCGGCTTCGTTTAACAGGTTGGATAAGTCCGCCCCGGTAAACCCAGGGGTACGACGGGCAATTTTATCCAAGTCCACATCTTTAGCCAAGGTTTTGCCCCGGGCGTGAACTCGCAGAATTTCTGAACGGCCGTTATAGTCGGGACGGTCAACCACCACTTGGCGGTCAAAACGACCCGGACGCATTAAGGCGGAGTCGAGGACGTCGGGACGGTTAGTCGCGGCAATAATAATAATTCCGTTATTGCCTTCAAACCCGTCCATTTCGGTTAATAACTGGTTTAGGGTTTGTTCCCGTTCATCATTTCCGCCGCCTAAACCTGCACCCCGTTGACGACCTACGGCGTCAATTTCATCAATAAATACGATACAGGGAGCATTGGTTTTCGCCTGTTCAAACAGGTCACGCACCCGGGACGCACCCACACCGACGAACATTTCTACAAATTCCGAACCGGAAATACTGAAGAAGGGAACGCCCGCTTCTCCGGCGACGGCTTTGGCTAATAGGGTTTTACCTGTCCCTGGGGGGCCAACTAATAACACCCCTTTAGGAATTTTTGCCCCAACAGCCGTAAAGCGATCAGAATTTTTCAGGAAGTCCACGACTTCGCTAAGTTCGAGTTTAGCTTGCTCGATACCTGCTACATCCCCGAAGGTGACTTGGGTTTGGGGTTCCATCTGGACTCTAGCTTTAGACTTGCCAAAGTTCATGGCTTGGCTACCTGGGCCATTCTGAGCGCGACGGAGTAAGAAAAATAGGCCAACTAATAGTAAAACCGGGAAGAACAGACTGCTCAGGGCTTTGAACCAGAAGCTTTCATCGTTTTGGGGTAAAACTGAAATATCAACGTTATTTTCGGTCAGAATATCGATCAGAGCCGGATCGTTAGGAAGGTTAACAATAACTTTATTCCCATCCTGGGCCGTGACTAGGGCTCTGGAGCGATCGGAACTGAGACTGACCCGTTCAACTTTATTACTCTTGACTTCTTGAATAAAGGTACTATACTTCCAGCTTTCCCGGGTTTGGGGCTGTTTATCAAAAAAGGCAGTTGCTAATGCTAAGACTACAATGGCAAGCAGGGCGTATAACCCCACATTTCTCCAGCGTTTATTCACCGAGGTCTATCCTCCTACTGTTGCGGCGAGTCTACAGGACTCATTGTTATGGTATTGTTACTAATCTTAACGTATTTTTCATCAACAGTGCGTCGGGTCTTGTTTGGTGATCTCAATTGGTTAAGGATAAAGCTCTTGATCGCCCCTTAGAGAAGATTTCAGTTTTCTACCCTAGTTTTAGCCTGAAGTTGACACTAATGATCGCCCCAGCACTCGCGCGCAGTAATATAGTAAAAGATTTTTCCCTCAGTTGAGTTTAAGGTTAAACCATAGTGCAAGTTAAAAGTCAATCAAAATTTACCCAAAATTCCCTTTGTAAAGTTTGTGGTTCTATATCCCCTTATTTTGCTCAAGCTACGGTCTTAAATCGCTATACTGTTGATTATTTTAAATGTTCGGTTTGTGGGTTTGTGCAAACTGAAAAACCCTATTGGTTAGAGGTCGCTTATGCTGATCCAATTGCTATGAGTGATGTGGGATTAGTGGCACGAAATTTTAAATTTTCTCAAATCACTCAAGAGTTAATTATATCATGTTTTAATTCCAAAGGCAAGTTTTTAGATTATGGATGTGGTTATGGTTTATTTGTGCGATTGATGCGAGATTTTGGGTTTGATTTTTATGGATATGATCAATATTGTCAAAATATATTTTATCAGGGATTTGAAGGAAATCAACAAGAAAACTATGATTTAATTACGGCTTTTGAGGTTTTTGAACACTTTGTTGATCCCCTTGAGGAAATTGAAAAATTATTAAAGTTTTCTAAAAATTTATTATTCAGTACCCAACTACTTCCGGCGGATCATCCTCAACCGGATCAATGGTGGTATTATGCTCTCCATGAAGGTCAACATATTTCTATTTATACCTATCAATCTTTGGTAAAAATTGCGGAGAAATTTAAGTTAAACTTATATTCTGATGGGAGTAGTTTACATCTATTAACCCAAACAAAAATATCAGGATCAGCATGGAAAAAAGCTGTGTCTATAGAATCTGCTTCTAATTCTCTCCCTTCCTTAATTGAACAGGATTTTTTAAAAGCCGTAGCAACTCGAAAACAGATTAATTCCGGTAAAAATTCTAGTAAAATTATTATTGATGGTGTATTTTTCCAGATTCGTAATACCGGAATTGCGAGGGTTTGGAAATCCTTACTAGAAGCATGGTCTACAAAAGATTTTGCTCAACAAATTATTGTTTTAGACAGGGAAGGGACTACGCCTAAAATTCCTGGGATTAAATATTATCAAATTCCCGAATATAATTATGATAAAATTGAAGAAGATCGGCAATTATTACAAAAAATCTGTGATCAAGAAAATGCGGATCTGTTCATTTCTACCTATTATACAACTCCCCTAACAACACCTTCGGTTTTTATGGGATATGATATGATTCCAGAACAATTAGGACTGGATTTAACTATTCCCATGTGGCAAGAAAAACATCATGGAATTAAACACGCATCCGCCTATATTACGATTTCTGAAAACACAGCCCAAGATTTAGTTAACTTTTTCCCTAATATTAATAAAAATCAAATTACCGTCGCCCATTGTGGTGTTCCGGCTGTTTTTTCCCCCGCAACTCCAGGAGAAATTCAACAGTTTAAATTTAAGCATAGCATCAATAAACCCTATTTTATTTTAGTCGGTCAACGTTTGGGTGCGGGAGGCTATAAAAATACTTTATTATTTTTTAAAGCCCTAACTCAACTCAAAAATAATCAGGATTTTGAAATTGTTTGTGTCGGTGGAGAACCAACTTTAGAAGCAGATTTTTATCCCTATATGCAACAGTTTAAAATTAACTTATTGCAACTGGATGATCAGGAATTAAAACAGGCGTATTCCGGCGCAACTGCATTGGTTTATCCCTCTAAATATGAAGGGTTTGGGATGCCAATTATAGAGGCGATGGCTTGCGGTTGTCCGGTAATTACCTGTCGAAAAGGTTCAATTCCAGAAATTGCCAAAACAGCGGCTTATTATGTTAATGAAGATCAGGTTTTAGAAATGTTACAAGCATTAGAAGAAATTCAAAAAACCGAAATTCGTCAACCTTTAATTGAAGCAGGTTTACAACAATCTTCTCAATATTCCTGGTCAAAAATGGCTGCAATTATCCAAAATACCTTAATCAAAACTATGCAAAACTTAAAATCAGAAAAAAAACCGCTTGATTTTCAAGATTTTACCTATTCTAAACGGAGTCATTTTAATCAATTTCAACGGTTTAAAGCCTATATTAATATTAATCCCGATGCTTGCGATCTAAAAATTTATCAAGATTTATTAGTCTATAACTTTATTACCCAGAATTTACCCAAAGGTTCAAAATTATTAGAAATTGGTGGGGGGAATTCCAGAGTATTAGAAGCATTAAAACAAGATTATGAATGCTGGAATTTAGATAAATTTGAAGGGGTAGGAAATGGCCCTAATCAGATTACAAATTATGCTAACTCCCGTATTGTTTTAGATTATATTGGCAACTTTAACGCTGAACTTCCTAATCAATATTTTGATTGTGTTTTTAGTATTTCTACCCTAGAACATATTTCTGAAAATCAAACAAATTTTGATCAAATTACCCAAGATATTGATCGAATTTTAAAACCCAATGGTTTTTCCTTGCATTGTTTTGATGTGGTAGTAAAACCCGCAGAAGTTTGGACAAATCAATTTTTACCCTATTTATTTAAGACCCAAAAAACCTTAAATTCTATGATTGATTTTGATCAAATTAAACTTGATCCTGATTTATATGGAATGTCAGAAACCTCTTATCGTCAATTTTGGCAACCCACAACCCAAAAATCCTATCAAGAATTTGGTCAACCAATTTCCTATAATATTCTTTGGCAAAAATCCGCAACAAATATTAAATCTGTATCTCCTGAAATTTTAGTTTATTCAGCTTTACCTAAAATTTCTATTGTTACCCCTTCTTTAAATCAAGGAGAATTTTTAGAGGAGTGTATTGATTCGATTTTAAGTCAAAATTATCCTAATTTAGAATACATAATTATGGATGGGGGAAGTACGGATAATTCAGTTGAAATTATTAAAAAATATCAGAAATATTTAACCCATTGGCAAAGTCAAGCGGATGGCGGTCATTATGTGGCGGTGAATGCAGGATTTGAAAAAACAACGGGTGAAATTATGGGATGGTTAAATTCCGATGATAAATACCATTCCGATGCTTTTTATAAACTGGCGGCAACATTTGGGCACAATAAACAGGTGGAATGGGTGATGGGAATTCCGACAGAATGGGATAGAAATGGCAAACATATTCATAGTCAAATGCAGACACCTTTATGGTCAAGAAAAATGCTTTTAGATAAACAATGGGTGGAACAATATCAACAATTACAACATACCTGGATTCAACAAGAAAGTACATTTTGGACGCGATCGCTCTGGGAAAAAGCCGGATCAAAATTACAAACAAATCTGAATTTAGCGGGGGATTTTGAACTGTGGTTACGCTTTTCTCGTTATGCTCCTTTGTATTTATTAAGAAGTTTAATTGGCGGATTTCGTACCTACGATACCCAACGTTCTAAAATTTATCGAGAGCAATATTATCAAGAAGTGAAGCAAATTGTTCAAGAGGAAATACAGTTAATTCAGCAAGGTAAATATACTTCAGAGCAGCTATCTCCCCCTATGATAGTATTAGAAGATACTCAAGTTTTAGCATTAAAACAACAAGCATTAACTCAACCTCAAATCAAAGTTTCTGCGATTGTTTCTACCTATAATTCCGCATCAATGATGTCGGGAAGGTTGGAAAATTTAGTTAATCAAACTTTATTTAAACAAGGAAAATTAGAAGTTATTGTTGTTGATTCCGGTTCCCAGGAAAATGAACGAGAGATTGTTTCTAAGTTTAAAAAACAATATCCTAACTCAATTATCTATATTAGAACAGAAGAAAGAGAACCGATTTATCAAGCGTGGAATAGGGGAATTGCGATCGCTCGGGGTGAATATATCACTAATCAAAATACCGATGATCGTCTCAAATTAAACACTTTAGAAAAGTTATCTAACTATTTAGATCAACATTCAGAAGTCGTATTAGTACACGCCGATCAGCAAGCGGTATCACCCGGAGAAAGTGTTAATTTAGAACAGTTAAATGGCAAACCGCACTGGAAATGGTCGGAATTTTCCCGTTTAAAATTATTATTTTCAGCCCAAATTGGTTCTCAACCGATGTGGCGAAAATCTCTACATAATAATTATGGATTATTTGATCAAACCTTAAAAGTTCGAGGAGATCAAGACTTTTATATTAGAATTGCTAATGCGGGCGAATTTAATTTTATTCCTGAAATCTTAGGGACTTTGAATTTATCAGAAAATTCCTTAAGTCATCAACAAGATTTAAGTCGTGAAGAAGAAATATTAATCTTTAAAAGATATACCTCCTCCGGGGAAAAATTAGCTCAATTTTTAAATCATGCTCAAATTCAACTAACTGATCAAAACTATCAAATTTTAGTTAATAATTTATCCTGTGATTTAGCTAATCAAGTTTTATCACAGTTTCATCTACCGTTTTATATTAAATTAATCACGGAATTATTGAACTCTGTAGTTGAATTAGGAAGCTATAAACAAACAGTACAAACTAATTTATTAAGAATTTGGAACCGATTTGCTGACCCCGCCACCCGATTTCAATTTATGAAAACATTATCACCAGAAATCATAGAAACTTGTGATGAGCAAATTCAAATTAAAGGGGAGGGAATGGAAAAAATTGATCCTGCTCAAATGTATATTAATTTATCTAAACTAAGTCAAGTTAATGCACCTCGAATTGATCCGGTTTTTTCCGCTCAACCTCGACCTTTTTGGTCGGTGATTATTCCTAGCTATAATGGCGAAAAATATATCGAACAGGTGTTAAATAGTGTTTTAACTCAAGCCATAAGTTCTGAAGAAATGGAAATTATTGTAGTTGATGATTGTTCAACTAATTCAGAGATTGAAACTATTGTTAAAAATATCGGTAAAAATCGAGTTAAATTCTATCGACAACCGCAAAATTTAGGGTTAATTCCTAACTGGAATGATTGTATTAAACGGTCTACAGGACAATGGATTCATCTTTTACATCAGGATGATTTAGTCCTCCCTGGATTTTATACTCGGATGCGAGAACTATTAGAAAAAGAACCCACCGCCGGGGCTGGATTTTGTCGCCATTATTATATTGATGAACAGGGAAAACAACGCTCCATTTCTGCGTTAGAACAAGAAACAAATGGGATTATTTATAATTGGTTAGAACGCATTGCTGTGATGCAGCGCATTCAATTTGCTGCTATGGTGGTTAAACGCAGTGTTTATGAAACATTAGGCGGATTTTCTGAAAATGCAGGTTCCGCAGCAGACTGGGAAATATGGAAACGAATTTCTGCTTATTATCCTGTGGCTTATGAACCCCAACCTTTAGCCTGTTATCGTTTACATTCAACTTCAGAAAGTTCTAAGTTAATTTGCATTGGGGCTAATATTTCTGATACTTTAAAATCTATTGAACTCTCTCAATCCTATTTACCCGAAAATTTGGCCATTAATTTATCGAATAAAGCCAGAGAACACTATGGGTTATATGCTATTAATACCGCTCAACAACTGTTAGTTAATGGGGATGCTAAGGCCGTAATTGCTCAAATTCAAGAAGCATTAAAGTGTAGTCAATCTGATGTTATTAAACAAGCTATTATTGAGTTATTTAGTCCTCAAAAATCACCCAAAGCTCAAATCAAAACCTTAACTCCGGCTCAAATTCTGGCCGAAGTTTCCCGTTTAACTGAAGAATACAAGAAAACAAATAACCCCGATTCCCTGCGTCAAATTCGGCAGATTGTCGCTCAATATTGGTCGGCTTTAGAATCAGAGAATTTAGAAAAAACCTATGGAGGAGAAATTGGTCAAGCCCATAAAATTCTACTCAATAGTGGCATAAAAAATGAAGCCTTAACACCTCAAGAAAAAGCTCAAGTTCAAGATTGGTTTAGTTATCTAAAACAGGGACTCAATCAACCGAAAAGCATACAATATTTATTGGCAATTATGTTGTATAGCTATCCCTACCAGTTATCGGCTAATTGGTATATTCAAGCTCCGATTCCTAAATGGTTTTTACCTGATTATTTTGAGTTTATGTTAGCCGTCCCTCAGTTTTTCCAAGAGTTAGGAGAAGCTGAACTATATTATCGTTATTTGGAAAATTGGATTACCTATATTCATGAGCGGTTTACCAGTCATCCTGAGTTTTCAATTTGGCAAGAATTAGCCTGGAAATTTACCCAAATTGCTAACTTTATTCCTCTATATTTTAATACCGCTAATCTCAAAAATATTTATATTAAACGGGCAGAAATTATGGAATTTGCCCTAACTCATTTGGGTTATGCTTTAGATTATCAGTTTCCCCAACGTCCAAATCGCCAGAAAATCCGCTTAGGAATTCTCAGTAACCATTTTCTACCCCAAACCGAAACTTACTCAACTTTACCTGTTTTTGAGTATTTAGATTCAACTCAATTTGAGGTAATTTTATATGCTCTACAATCGAATAATCATCCCTTAGAAAAGTATTGTCAGAGTCGGGTTGAACGCTTGGTAAAACTGCCTAAAAATGTCTCAGAACAGGTGCAATTAATCCGTAATGATGATTTAGATATTTTGTTAATTGGAACCAATGTAACAGCCGTTAATCATGGGATAACGCTATTAGGATTACATCGTTTAGCCCGGATTCAAGTCACATCAACATCATCCTGTGTAACTACAGGAATGCGGAATATAGATTACTATATTTCAGGAACTTTAACAGAAATAAAACAAAATCCCCAAGCCCAATATCGGGAAAAATTAATTCTTTTAGAAGGTACGGCGCACTGTTTTAGTTATTATGTAACTCCCCCGGAACCACCGCAAGTAATTCCAACTCGTTCTAGTTTAGGAATTTCTGAACAGGTGGTTGTTTTTATTTCCGGTGCTAATTTCTATAAAATTATTCCTGAACTTCGAGAAACTTGGGCTAAACTATTAGCAAAAGTTCCTAATTCGGTGTTGGTTTTATATCCATTTAACCCCAATTGGGCATCTCAATATAGAGCGATTCCCTGGATTAATAAGTTTAAAGAAGTTTTAACTAAATATGGTGTTGATCCGAGTCGTTTAATTATGATTAAACCCCAAGGGAGTCGCAGTGATATTAAAGAATATCTGAAGTTAGCGGATATTTATTTAGACTCCTACCCTTTTTCTGGGGTAAATTCTTTAGTTGATCCCTTAGAAGTGGGTTTAGTTCCTGTTGTCCGAGATGGGGATATTATTCCTAATTTTTCCCCGACAACATCCCAAGCGGGAGAGGTTTTTGTCGTCCGAGATATTGGTTCATTCCGTTCATTAATGGCGGCTTCTTTGTTGCGATCGCTCTCTATTAATGACTTAATTGCCAATGGTGAAGAATCCTATATTAATCTAGCCACAAACCTTGCTAATAATCCTCAACTTAGACAACAAAAGCGCCAAGAAATTCAACAAAAAATTCAGCAGAATCCTGAATTTTTGGATAGTCGAACCTACTCAAATAAAATGGGTATAATTTTCCAACAGTTATTCCAAACTTGGCAACAAAACCAACCCAAACAGTCATCTATTCAACTCAATAGTCGAGAAACAATCCAACAGTATTTATCGGATTTGGTGACTCATATCAATCATTATGAATTAGAACCCAATAATCAAGTAATTATTAATCAGTTACGTTCTATTCGGAAAATAATGGTGGAACATTGGTTAAGAGTTCTACCCGAACAGTTAGAAAGAATGTATACAACAGATTTAGGAAAAGGATATCAAATTCTCTTAAATCGAGGGATTCAACGGGAACTATTAACCGTAGAAGAAGAACAATTTGTTAACCAAATTACTCAACAGGCGATTGGACTTAAACAGTCTGATTCTTTAAATCATTTAATGGTATTAATGTTATATTATCCCCCAGGAAAAATGGTAGTTGCTAATGCAAAAACTCGTTTACCTGAATGGTTATTAAAAGAATATCAACGGGTATTTGAAAATCCGTTAGTTGTGGAAAAAGTACAGCCTTTAATTGTTACAAAAAATCTACCGTTAACCGATGCAGAATTATTCAAAAATCGGTTAGTTGGATGTGTTAATTTATATAAAATTGATCCGGCTAATGCTGCTATTGTTGAGGATTTACGTCAAATTCGCCGACAATTTGCTGATTTTTGGTTGGGTTTGGAAACCATACAATTAGAATCTGTTTATCAAAGTTCAGTGGGTCAAGTCTATCGAACCCTATTATATAGTGGGTTTTCTCAAGAAACTTTAACAACTACAGAACAGCAATTCATTAAAACCTTAGCGTCTCAAATGAATCAAGAATTGAATCAAATAGAGACGATTAAACCTCTATTGGCGGTGTTATTATATTGTCGCCCTGAACAATTACAAATTCAGGATCTTTCTCGTTTACCGCAATGGTTTCGTTCAGATTATGAACAGTTAACCCATCAATAAACCAATAATGTTGTTACGCCGTTGTTGCACCGTTGTTGCGCTTCAGCGCATTTCTTCTAAAACCTGAAGCATCAACAACAATTTTTCTATAAATGCGAATAATTATGAACACCTACTTAAACAGACCCCGTTTTTAGGTTTTAGCCTGATAAGAGGTGCGCTGAAGCGCAACAACGGCTACCCCGTTTTTAGGCTTTAGCCTGATAAGAGGTGCGCTGAAGCGCAACAACGGCGCAACAGTGGTGGCTACATTTTTATCTGATATCGTAACCAAATAAATTTGGGTCTACTTCGGTTAAATTCAGATCATTTAATCCATATTCTGCCCAACGTTTTGTCACCATTTCGGCTGTATCAATATCTGACTCTAAAGGTTCTCCCCATTCGTGATTGGTTTCAGGAGGTATTTTTGTAGTTGCATCTATCCCCATTCTTCCCCCTAATCCGATTTTTTGACTAGCAAAATCTAAGGTATCAAAAGGCGTATCTGGAAGAATAAAAACATCCCTGGAAGGGTCAACTTTGGAACTAATTGCCCATACCACTTGTCGCGGATCTCTAATATTAATACTCTTATCCACCACAATCACAAATTTGGTATAAGTAAACTGAGGTAAGGCACTCCAAAATGCTAATGCTGCCCGTCTCGCTTGACCTGGATAAGCCTTATCAATGGAGATAATAGCGGCTTTATAACTTAAGGCTTCCATGGGTAGGAAAAAGTCTACAATTTCCGATACTTGCTGTCTTAAAATCGGGGTATAAATCCGGTTTAAAGCGATCGCCATCATCGCTTCTTCTTTGGGGGGGCGACCGCTAAAAGTCGTTAAATAAATCGGATCTTGACGATGGGTAATACAGTTAAATCTAACTAGAGGAGAATCTTCCACACCCCCATAATATCCCATGTGATCACCAAAAGGCCCATCGGGTAATATTTCTCCGGGGGTAATGGTTCCTTCTAATACAAATTCTGAGTCCGCAGGTACTTCTAAATCCACCGTTTTACACTTGGCTAATTGTACGCCAGAACCCCCATATAATCCCGCAAATAACCATTCCGATAAATCAACAGGAATCGGAGTCGCCGCCGCCATAATAATTAACGGATCTACTCCCAAAGCGATCGCAATTTCTAATTTTTTTCCCTTCTCCGCAGCCTTGCGTAAATGTCTAGCCCCACCTCTAACCGATAACCAATGGACGGTCATGGTATTTTTAGATTGCAATTGTAACCGATAAACCCCGACATTTGGTGTTCCGGTTTCACAATCTTTCGTAATTACTAATCCCAAAGTAATAATTTTTCCCGCATCTTTAGGATAGGGACGAATCATCGGAATTTGGTTTAAATCAACGTCATCTCCTTGAATTATATTCTGTTGACAAGGGGGAAAAAAGTTGCGCCCGGGCTTGGCTTTAATCACATCAAATAAAACCTTGCCAAAATCAATCGCTTGGGATATCTTTTTCGGGGGTTTAGGTTGTTGTAACATTCCTAATTTTTTCCCCAATTCCTCTAACTCTTGGGGGTTTTCCATGTTCATTGACCAGCAAACCCGTTGTTCTGTCCCCAATAAATTCACAGCCACCGGATATGGTGAACCTTTGACATTTTCGAACAATAATCCAGGGCCACCTGCTTGCAACATTCGGTTAGAAATTTCGGCAATTTCTAAGTCAGGATCAACTAAGGTTTTAATCCTTCTTAATTGTCCCCGTTCTTCTAACAGTTTTAAAAAGCCCCTTAAATCTCTCGCCATTGTGTTTAACAATTTTTACGTCTATTTTTATATTATGACAGTTTTTAACAATTAATGCGACTCCATGCCAAAATTATATAGGTAGATATAATTATTTTTTTAAAATCAATGCTATAACTAACTTGAGGGGAATATATCCTTTTTAAAATCATCCACTTTTCACCTAACCAGGTTTTGCTATGCCATTATCAGAACCACCAGAAGCATTGCTCAAGCGTTATCTTCAAGGAGATAGGGATGCTTGTCGAGAACTTTTGAAAGATCCTAAATATTATCAACTAATTTATTATGGGTGAATTGTAAGTTTATTTATCTCTTAGAATATCCTAAACCTGGAACCGATGACCGAGAACGTCGCCCCAGTAGCGGAGAATTTGGGCCAGATGAATTTACTAAATTGTTTCAAGAAGCGATAGATACCGTTGATTTGATCTTCCGTGAAGGAGTTGATTGGCGGGCGTTTATTTATTCCTTTTAACAGGGTAATTATTTTTTATTTGGGGTGAATTGTAAGTTTATTGATCCAGAGGCTTTAATATAAGTCTAAAGTGATTTTTAGTCGATTATGTCTCGTTCTAAAGCTTTACAATATTACGTTTTTAGTCGTTTACTGTTAGCCCCCTTAATGTTGTGGACAATTACCACCGTGGTTTTTTTGCTGTTACGCGCCACGCCTGGTGACCCTGTGGATGCGATTCTTGGCCCCCGTGCGCCCGAAGCCGCAAAGGAGGCTTTGCGATCGCAATTGGGGTTAAAAGGTTCTCTATGGCAACAATATTTTGAGTATATGGGAAAACTCCTACATCTTGATTTAGGCACATCCCTCACCAGTCGAGGGGAAACGGTTTGGCAAATTATTCAAAATCACTTTCCCGCAACGGTTGAACTGGCTTTATTTAGCATGATGGTGGCTTTGGCGGTGGGAATTACCGTTGGGGCCGTAGCCGCGTCCCATCCCGATACGATTTGGGACACGGGGGGCCGTTTATTCGGAATTATTACCTATGCAATTCCTCCTTTTTGGGCCGGGATGCTGTTTCAGTTAATATTTGCGGTGCAGTTGGGTTGGTTTCCCCTGGGAACACGATTTCCGGTGACAATTCCTACTCCTGAAGGTTGGAGTGGTTTGTATACCTTGGATAGTTTATTTACGGGAAACTTAATGCAGTTGGGAGTCGCACTTTATTACCTCTGTTTACCTTCTTTAACTTTAGGTTTATTGTTAAGTGGTATTTTTGAACGCATTGTGCGGGTTAACCTCAAACAAACTTTAAAAGCCGATTATGTAGAAGCGGCTAGGGCCAGAGGAATTCCCGAATTAAGAATTGTTTTAGCCCATGCTTTAAAAAATGCCATGATTCCAGTAATTACGGTTTTAGGTTTAACTTTTGCAGCGTTATTAGGGGGGGCAATTTTAACGGAAGTTACCTTTTCTTGGCCGGGATTAGCTAATCGTTTATATGAAGCCATTAGTTTCCGAGATTATCCAACGGTGCAGGGAATTGTTGTCTTTTTCGCGGCTATTGTTGTTGCTGCTAGTATTCTAATTGATGTTCTGAATGCCTGTATTGATCCGAGAATTAGATATTAGGAAAGTTGGGGTAATGACGGAATAGAATTTTGATTTAATTCGATGGTATCTAGGGGCAATTGCAACTGGAATCCATCGACTTTTTCAATTCGATTTCTCGCAATTTCACAGTATTCTGGACTAATATCAATTCCGATAAAATTTCTCCCCATTTGTTGAGCAACTTTGCAAGTTGTCCCACTTCCACACATCGGGTCAAGAATCAAATCCCCAGCATTTGACCAAGAATAAATATGATCCCTCGCTAATTCACAGGGAAAGGGTGCAGGGTGATTTTTAGCTTCTTGATCTTCGAGATTTTTTCCCACTACATATTCCCAAATATTCCCTTTAATTTTTTGATTCTTTACAGGTTTTGCCATTTTTGAACGTTTTTGATCATCCTTTGAATAATTTTTATAGGTTGTGCCATTTAGTTCTAATCCGGCGTGTAAACAGTCTACCATTAGGGCGTTATGGGTAGCAACTTGACCTTTACTGAAAACAAACATATATTCAAATTCATTACTATATCTGCGTCGATAAATTTGTGGAATAGGATTTCTTTTTCTAAAGATCATGGTATCATGAATATTAAAACCAATTTCTTTAAAAAATATCGCCTGTTTAAAGCTGGTTCCAGTTTCACTTCCCTCAATAGTGGCGTCAGCAACCACCCAAACCATAACCCCCCCTGGTTTAATCACCCGGTATAATTCTCTAGCAATATCTTCAAAGGGAAATACAAAACCTCTGTATTTTCTCAGGTTATCATAGGGGGGAGAAGTTAACACCATATCAATACAGTTATTCTCGAAGTTTTTCATCACTTCGATACAATCTCCTTGGACTATTTTATTAATAAATTCAGTAATAGTCATCGAGCTTAAATTTTTGATCATTATCCTAATATAACCCATCCCTATTGTTAACTATCCCAAAATTTGCCTCAAAAATGGATTGTTTTGATAAAATTGGGGATGAGCGATCGCTATAATGATCATGATGGAAAGTCAACCTAGTAAACTCGCCTCATTTTTTCCTAGACATAAGGAGATAATGCTTGACTTAATAATGTCAAAGATTGACCTATTCTATCATGGTTGCTGAGTTGCATCTTAAGTTCATCCTTTTACTAAAATAGCTCAAAACAAAAAGCCACACCTATTAGTATTGGAAAAAATCTTCATACCATAGTACGGTGATTAATACCGCACTTCCCTGAAAATTACCTTGAGGAGTTTTTACAGTAACTTGTTGATTATTATATTGAATTTCAGTAACGGGATGTTGAAGTTTAATCTCTAGTCCTTGGGCTAAGTTTTGAATAATTTGCTCATAACCATTAGGAAAAAGATAATCCTCTCCGCCAAAAGCTTCATCTTCATCCAATTCCCAAATTGAAAGTTGCTCTAAGTCTGCTCCTGTCTCAATTAAAATTTCTGAAGTTAATAACCAATTGACTAATTTAGCTTGACGGGGTGATAAGTTATCGGGTTTAAAAAAGCGGTTAACAGCTTGATAAACTGAGACATCTTGTTCTTAATTTTCACTCCAAGATTTAGCCCGGGCTATAATTTTTTCATACAGAGATTCAGCTTGTTCTAATTCAGAATCTTGAATTTTATTTTGATTATTCGTATATAAATCTATATGATAATAATTGGTTTGTTTAATAGCAATATTAAAGTCATGGGCTAGTTTTCCAATCGGATTATTTTGAATTCCATGAATCCATGACGCGCCTAAATCGACGGGAAAACCTAATGTTTTATCTGTATAAATTCTGCCCCCAATGCGATCGCGGGCTTCTAAAATAGTAACTTGAAATCCTTGAGATTTCAAGGTTTTCGCCGATGCAATTCCCGCAATTCCCGCACCAATATAATAACATTTTCTGAAATAGCTTGAGAGTTATTTTGACAACTTGACCAAAGGGGAAAAGAAGCAGCAACTAAAGCACTCAATTGTATGAAATTGCGACGAGATCTGTTGAAATTTGGTAAAAACTGCATAAATTCTAACCCAATTAGATTCCGTTGTTGCGCTTTAGCGCATCCCCATAGGAATTAGCACTAAAGTGCAACAACGAAGTTTGTAGATTTTAATTGATATTAACGAGTCCCAAAAGCCCGAGATCCTTTATATCCTGAAACCTCTGATAACTTTTCTAAACTCTGAATTCCTGTATACATTTTACCCTTAATTTCCCAGGTGGGATAACTTTCAATATTCTTGGCTTTACACAAATCAAGTTGAGGATTTTTACCTTCTTTGTCACACTCAATATAAGGCATTTTATCTACTGCTTGTTGACCAAATAATTGCTTTTGATCATGACAGTGACCACACCAAAAAGCCCCATACATTTTTGCCCCAGACTGGGTTAAATATTCAGCCAGTTCAATATTCGCCGGGTCGGATATTGTGGTAATGTTAAACTGACTTTCTTCAGCGCGAGGGCTATTAATTGGAGCATATACCGCTAAGGTTCCAATTAATGTGATCATTGCTACTACTACCGCAATAAAAAATAGTTGACCTCGATCTTCCCAATCTTTACCTAATAAAACTAAAAGGAATAAACTGATAGAACAAATGGCAGAAGCAGTACAATAAATACACAAGGCTTTAATGACAAATGCCATTATATACATCAGATAAAAACTGAAAATCATCATGGCAGATGCTTGAGCAAACATCAATATCCATGTCCAATCTTCTGTTTTGGTTCTTAAACTTTTTTGAGTTTCTGTATTAATTAACCAAGGGGAAACTGCCATCCCTGCCATGATAATATAAGCCACTAACCCAAACAAAGGCAGGGGTAAACCAAAAACAATGGCATAGGGACTTTCCAGAACTTGATCGCAACCTGTTGTCGGACAAGCCGCACTTCCTCCTGTCAGTTTAACAAAGGTTAAATAGGCGGCAATTACTGCACCAAAAGCAGCTACACTAGCAATGATAAATCTCGATTTTTGATGAATCCAAGGAGTTGAACGTCGGCGAATCATAGCAATATTTTTGTAGGTTATACTGGAAAAAATTTTATATCCTTTTAGGGATTTTAAACCATGAGAATTTTGTTGGTGGAAAATGAACCAGATTTAGGGGAAGCCATTAAACGAATATTAAGCCAAAAAGCCTATATTGTAGATTGGGTTCGGGATGGTATAGAATCTTGGGATTATTTGGAAAATCAATGGACACAGTACACTTTGGTTATTTTTGATTGGTTATTACCAGGCTTATCGAGAATTGAACTCTGCCAAAAGCTACGACACCAAGGCAGTTTGATTCCTATTCTAATTTTAACAGCAAAATATACCGAAGCCGATGAAATTATGGGGTTAGATGCTGGAGTGGATGATTAAATAGGTTGTAATATTTTATCGTAGGGGTTTGATCTCCAAACCCAGACGCAAAGAGGGTTTAGAGACAAAACCCCCTACAGATTTTTATCACAAATCATTTAGGATTGCTATACAATTTTTCTGCCCTATTCTCAAGGGAAAAGAACAAACTAATCTATTCTTAATTTGATGAAGATTTGCTATTTTTTATAAAGTTTTATCAACTTAACTAGACTCTTCACTTGCAGGATACTTTATCATATATCTATCGGCAAAACTGGTTAATTCACCAGGAGGACTGAACCATGAAAATTAATTTATCTAAAACTTTAGTTACAAGCGCTGTAATTGCTACAGGGATTGCTTTTATTTCCCTTAATTATTCCCCGCCTTTATTTGCACAACCTAACTCCAATTTTCCCCAATCAACCCCTACCAATGACAATGATTTTGATCCCCCCTGCCACGAACTTATGGGGCAAAATCATCCCATGATGGGTCAGGGTTGGCGGGGAAATTCCCAAAGAGGAAAAGGGCAATATTCTGGGATGATGTATGATCCGAGTCGTGTAGAAACAGTTCAAGGAACAATATTAGAAATACAACCAGGAAATCGAGGAAATCAAATGCCTCATGGTATGTATTTACAGATTAAAACAAATACAGAAACTCTAGGACTTCATATTGGCCCTGTGTGGTATTTAGAACAACAAAACTTTCAAATTAAACCCAATGATACCGTAGAAGTTACGGGAACACGAATTGACTGGGGAGGACAACAATCTTTAATTGTCGGAGAGATTAAAAAAGGCAATCAAACCTTACAATTACGCAATGAAAATGGTGATCCCCGATGGATGGGATCGCAATAAAAAACCCCTGTTAATTAATCCTTAATAAGTTAATATTAAGTAAATCCGGTTTTCTTGATTTTATCTCTCAAGGATAGCCGGGTTTTATTTGCGGTTATCCTAAAAAACGATTAAACTATAAATTGATGGTCAAGACGAATTAAGGATATTGAAACCATGCAAATTCCATTAACGAAGCACTTAACAGAGTTTATTCAGGATAAAGTTAATAGCGGTCGCTATGCTTCTGTGAGTGATGTCATTGGGGAAGCGTTAATGTTATTAGATCAACGCGATCGCATTCGGGAAGCTAAGTTAGCCGAATTAAAAGCTAAAATTCAAGAAGGAATTGCAGAACTAGATCGAGGTGAAGGTTTAGATGGTGAAGAAGTTTTTGCTGAATTAGAAGCCGATTTGCAACGGATGGAAGCTGAACTTCAAGCAGAGGAAGTAATGTCATGAGCCGATATTTAATTACACAAGAATCATCTGAAGAAGAATAACTAAATCAACAACTATAGCAGTAATTAATATGGCTAAGATGATATTATTTTCCCCTCCAAAAGTATTAAGTATATTCTGCTTTTTGATCCTCTCCCCCACTCCAACAAACGCTCAAGAACAACAACCCCAAGCTCCAGACCTCAACCCCACGTTAAAAATAGGTGTGGTACAACATTTTGGGGATAAACCCACCGATAAATTGATTCTCAAAGCCCAACCAGGAGATTACTTAACCCTGCAATTTCAGACGCCCCAAGGGAACAAACAACTCCAGACTGAGAGTGTGCTCCTGAAAATGGGATTTGAACCCCTCCCGGAACCGGAAGTCGAAGAAAGAGTGGTTTTGAGTACCCACCGCAGCTATGAAAATGCTGAAGAAGACGCTCAAAAATGGCGATCGCTGGGTTTAGAAGTGGAACTGGCCCAACCCGATCGCTGGCAAGTTTGGGCCAAACGCAGCGTTTACAATACCCCCCTATTGCGGCGGTGGTTAATTGATAGTTTACAGGCCCAAGGCCATAAACTGCCGCGCCTGGAAACTCAAGTTCTCACCCAAAAACGTACCCCCTATTGGACGGCGGCCGGATATCGCTACAACCGCAATGAATTGAAGATCACGGCCTCCGAGAATGTGATTCAAGTTAGTCAAAAACCCAATGATCCCGAACCTTTGGTTTATGGGGGAAGTTTGCGACTACAACCCGATGCCTACGGAACCTACACCCTGGTTAATAATGTGCCATTAGAGACCTATTTGCGGGGCGTCGTGCCACATGAAATTGGTGCTTGGCCTCCGGCAGCCTCCATCGAAGCCCAGGCGGTTCTAGCGCGAACCTACGCCTTGCAAAACCTGCAACGGTTTGAAGCGGACAATTATCATCTTTGTGCTAATACTGACTGTCAAGTTTATAAGGGGTTAACGGAAGTTTATTCGACTACAGATCAAGCTATTGAGGTGACTAAAGGTTTAGTTTTAACCCATAATAATAACTTGACGGAGGCGGTGTATTTTTCCAGCAGTGGGGGGGTCACGGCAAATTATAATGATATTTGGAATGGGGAACCCCGGCCCTATTTGCAAGGAGTAATTGACGCTCCGAATAAAATTTGGGATTTATCTCAACAAAATTTAGCTTCCGAACCTAATTTTAGAAAGTTTATCAATCTGAAAACCGGATTTAATGAAACCGGAGAACTTGATTTTCGTTGGCGAGGAGAAGCTACCTTAGAAGGGATTGCAGTACAATTGCGATCTTACTTAAAACGGCGCAATTTGCCTCAAGCTAATTTTAAGAAAGTTCAAAAGGTTGAGATTGTAAAGAGATCGCCAACTGGCCGAGTATTGAAAATGATAGTAACGACAGATCAAGGGATGTTAGAAATTGCTAAAGATGAAATTCAAAGTGCATTTTTACCCCCGATTAGCACTTTATTTTATATTGATCCGGTTTACAATCCCAATAAAACCCTTAAAGGTTATGTTTTTGTTGGCGGTGGTTTCGGACATGGAGTAGGAATGAGTCAGACAGGATCTTATCATCTGGCTAAATTGGGATGGTCAAGCGAACAAATTTTAAACTTTTACTTCCCAGGAACCCAACTCCAACCTTTAAATCCATCAATGCTGTCTGGGAATTAAGTAGTTACACAAAATAAATTACCCAGTTGAGAGAGGGAACACCGGAACAGCCCCCCAAACCCCCCGTGCACGGGGGGCTAGGGGGGAGGGAACAGGGTGGAGGATGTGTAATTAATTTTGTTTAGGTACTTAACAGAAATTCAGAGTTCAACATTGGGAGATAGGGTTGAACTTTGAATTTTTGATATCATTTCTTAATGAAGCTATTCAACAGTCAACCATTCAGAAAAGTTCTGGCTAAATTGAGGCAAAGATAATAAATGAATAGCTGAAGATTCCAAAGCCAAATCCCGTTCTTTTTGAAGATTATAACCCCAATTTGCTAAGAATAATTGCACCTTGTTTAAATCCGGTTGTTGTTGCACCGATAATAACGTTTGTAAGCGATCTTCAATAAACCAAATATTCGGAGTCGGTTCAATACTTGCTAATAATTCCCGTAAAATTTCATATTTAGGGCGTTTATAGCCTTTGCCAAAAAGTTGATTTTCGGGTGGGGTAACTCCTTGTTCTTGGAGGAGCGATCGCACAAATCTTTCCTCTTTCGTGGTAATAATATAAACAGGAAAACCCTTTTCAATTAAAGGTTTAATTCGTTCAATCACACCCGGATAAAACCGATGTAATCCTAGCCAACCCGATAAATCCGTATCAATCCATTCATCCCGAACCCTATCCAAATGGGGGCCAATTATTTCCGCATGTAATTGTTCTTCCGTTACGATATTGTGAGCAATTCCCGACCAATTGTGTAAAATTTCACCTTCAGAAATTCCCAAAACCAAAGCCCGAATTAAAACAGGCATTTCCCAACCAATTTCAATCACCGGGCGAGTTCGATAAAATAAAGGAGCCAATGCTTCCGGCGAAACGTCGGTCGGAACCGACCAAAGTTGACAATAGGTTCGCCATGCGGTTTGAAAATATTCCAGAAGTCCGTCACAAAGAACCCCATCAAAATCTAGCGCTAGTAAAGTTGGTTTATCGTTTATCATAAAACTTTAATTTGAAATTGACAATTTCGGAATTAACTCAACCTAATATTAAATTAACACCGTTTTTTGCCTCTAAAATTTGTAATTGAGGGTCTACTATGGTACAAGCCTTACAACTCCAAACTGAATTTCTGGCTAACCCTCAAACCCCATCCCATGAGCTTAATGCCGACTTAATTAGGGTAGCTAAACAGATATATCATGCCTATGTAGAAGTCCACGCCCAACGAATGCGGCGGCCGTTGGGAGTTGCCATCAATCCTAGCAATTATCGTAGTTGCCTATTATTTTCCGGTCAACCGATTTTGCTCCCTGGGGAATATTTTATCCCTTTTGAACAGATTGAAGCCGATTTGTTTTAACAGCCCAAGTCAGAAATCGAGATCAAGCATGAATATTATACTGAGTTTACCTGCCTATTTAATTGTGTTTGCCCTGGGAGCATCAATAGGCAGTTTTCTCAACGTCGTGATTTATCGAATTCCGGCGGGTTTATCCATACTACACCCCCCCTCTCGCTGTCCCCACTGTTTAACCCGGTTGAGTCCCTCAGAAAATATTCCCGTCTTTGGTTGGCTGTGGCTACAGGGACGTTGTAAACATTGCCATGCACCAATTTCCAGCCGCTATCCCATAGTAGAAGCGACTACAGGACTATTATTTTTAGTCATATTTTTCAGTTTTCCTACCCTCCCCCAGATATTAGGTTATTGGGTATTATTCAGTTGGTTAATTGCCCTATCCCTAATTGATTTAGATACCTATACCCTCCCCAATGTTCTCACCCAGTCGGGGTTAGTCTTGGGTTTAGGGTTTCAACTCAGCCAGTCCCCATCCCCCAGTTACGGGTTAATGATGGGGATAATTGGGGCGGTGCTGGGATTATGGTTATTTGACATCATATCCTTTGTGGGAACTCTGGTCATGGGACAAACGGCTATGGGAGCCGGAGATAGTAAACTTGCGGCGATGATGGGGGCTTGGCTAGGGTGGAAATATTTACTCGTAGGCGGATTTATAGCTTGCTTATTCGGGGCTGTGGTGGGAGGAGGAGCGATCGCACTAGGTTTAATCAGTCGTCGCAATCCCATCCCCTTCGGCCCTTTTCTAGCCGTTGGTGCGGCTATTACTGCCCTCTGGGGGCATCAAATCCTCTCCACCTATCTAGGCTTATTTTTTCCCCTTGTCAATTGAAATACCATGTCTTGGATTACCGGAAATTTTGGGTTTAAAGCCCCGTCGTTCCACGACGGCTTTTTATTCTAACTTGATGTATGATAAAACAAGCTGTAATCAACAAAAGTATGAAAGCCAGGTATCGCTAAAGTTTATCTCGCTAAAATAGGTAAGATTGATGTAATTTGGTCAAGACAACTACCCTCTGAACCCAGTTCTGTCACGATTGTCAAAGACAGTGCTGACCGATACTTCCTGAGTTTTGTAGTAGAAATTCAATCCGAAATCTTGCCACAATCTGAAAACTCAGTTGGCATTGATTTGGGAATAACAACCTTTGCCACATTAAGTAATGGGCAAAAAATAAAAGCTCCTAAGCCGATAAAACAGCGAATTAAGGAGCTTCGTAAATTTTCTAAGCAATTGTCTCGGAAAACCAAAGGGTCTGAACGTTATGAAAAAGCCAGAAAAAGATTAGCTAAACTTCATGCTAAAGTTTCTGATACCCGCACCGATTTCTTGCATAAATTGTCTACCCAGATTGTTCGTGAAAACCAAACAATAGTCTTGGAGGACTTAAATGTTTCACCGAATGGTTAAAAACCGGAAATTATCAAGAGCTATCTCTGATTTAGGGTGGAGAAGTTTTAGAACTTTCCTAGAAGCTAAATCAGAAAAGTATGGTAGAGATTTCCGAATCATAGACCGATGGGAACCTACATCTAAGACTTGCTCTTGTTGTGGATTCAAAATTGGTAAATTAGATTTGTCTGTGAGAGATTGGATTTGTTTAAATTGTGGCGAATCTCATGATCGAGATGTTAATGCTGCAATTAATATTAAAGTCGCCGGAGGGCTTTCGGAGACTTTAAACGGACGTGGAGAGAAGGTCAGACTTTCCCAGGAAAGCGCATCTCGGCGAAGCGTCAACCCACCAGCATTTCAACAGTTATCAATATTTGATTTGTTGAAATAGATGGAATCCCCGTCCGTTTACGGCGGGGCGGATGTCAACATTCATACAACGGCTCTGCGATGGGAAGCCGAATTTATGCAGCAAGTCTTAGAAGCCCAGGATATTCCCACCCGGGTAATTGACTTAGGAGTCAGTTCTTCCCTGGGGATGGGCAGTCCGGTAGGGCTACAAGTCCCCTTAGCTCATCGCTGGGAGGCGTTGCTCCTATTAAGCCCCATTGATGAAGAATTAGAATCTGTAGATTAAACGTTAAGACTTGCTATATATCGTTCTATTATGGTGTAGATTTTGAATTTAACTAATGGGGCTAACGGGAATCCCCCAATTTCCCAAGGCCTCACAGTCTTAAAATTAGAAATAGCAAAAGTCAAAACAATTTTTAATGTCTCTATTTGATTGGTTCGCAAATCGGCGTAAATTATTACCCAACACTCCCGAACCGCAGGAACGAGAAATTGCTGATGGGCTATGGGTTAAGTGCGAAAAGTGCAATGCTTTAACTTATGCCAAAGACCTACAAGCCAATAATAAGGTTTGTTTGGAATGCGGTCATCATTTCATGGTCAATAGCGACGAGCGAATTGGGCAATTGATTGATCCTAATACCTGGATGGCTTTAGATGCCGAAATGTATGCGGTTGATCCCCTGAAATTTCGCGATCGCAAATCCTATAGTGATCGACTCCGAGAAACCCGGGAAAAAACCGGATTATCCGATGCGGTACAAACCGGAATCGGCTTACTCGAAGGTGAACCCGTGGCCCTGGGAGTCATGGACTTCCGGTTTATGGGCGGTAGCATGGGTTCAGTGGTCGGGGAAAAACTCACCCGCCTGATTGAACATGGCACTAATGAAGGCTATCCCGTGGTGATTATTTGTGCCTCCGGGGGCGCGAGGATGCAGGAGGGAATGTTAAGTCTGATGCAGATGGCGAAAATCTCCGCCGCCTTGCATCGCCACCGCAAATCCCGACTGCTGTATATTCCCGTCCTCACCCATCCCACCACCGGAGGGGTGACGGCCAGTTTTGCCATGTTAGGGGATATGATTTTAGCCGAGCCAAAAGCGACTATTGGTTTTGCTGGAAGACGGGTAATTGAACAAACCCTGAGAGAGAAGTTACCCGATGATTTCCAAACCTCAGAATACCTATTGAATTATGGGTTTGTGGATGCCATTGTTCCCCGTACCCAACTCAAAAAAACCCTAGCCCAATTGATTCGCCTCCATCGTCTTCCCCAAACCTCCGGGCCCTTATCCCATACTGCTGAAGTTATCCCCCTAACTTCGGGTGATACACCCATAGATTTATCTCAGGGTGTCTCAGCGTCTAAGTCAGTCTAGCGGGAACTGTTGATCGATGTTTAGTGGCGATCGCGATCAAATTGTTGGTTTTCACAAAATACCAAAGGTTCCTATAATTTTTGATCAAGACCTATTGTTTAAACAGACTTATGGGTTTTGCCGACCTGTCCATCACAGAAATAGCAGAGGACTACAATCTCCCCGTTGAGACTGTACTCCAACTGTGTGACCAATTGGGAATTGCCTATCAACATTCTCAAACCCGTTTAGCCCTGGAGGATGCTAAGGCTTTGATGTCTAAAATCACAGCCCAACGTCAGTCCCCAGAGTCCCAATAGTTCAATCCACCTTAACCCTCTGTGAAATTATATTTCGCAGAGGGTTAAGGTGGTAAATAACAATAGACGATTGACAAATGCCGATCAGCTAATCACCGGGATCGGGGACATTCAATAACCTGAACCCAAACTTAACTAACTTCTGCTCGCGGATCAAGCCAAGACTGGATTTAGCTTTTAATCACTAACTTAGTCATAAGGAGAACCATGCTAAAAAGATACTTTTGGCTGGCAATAGCCACTGTATTTTTCACCTTTCAACTGTTTGTCACTAATGCCAATGCATTAGACCTGACCAAAGAACTTCGGACTTTACCCCTAAATGACCAGGGCCAAACCGTTGTTCTGAGTGAAAAAGAACTGAAAAAGGGCAAAAAATTATTTAATAAGGCTTGCGCCTCCTGTCACGCTTTAGGGATGACCAAAACCAACCCTGATATTAACCTCAGTCCTCCAACCTTGGCAGGAGCATCCCCCTCCCGCGATAATATTGTCGCCCTGATCGACTTTATCAAAAATCCCACTACCTATGATGGGTTAGAAGAAATTTCCGAAACCCACCCCAGCACCAAGAGTTCAGATATTTTCGTCGCCATGCGAAATCTGACAGAAGATGATTTATATAATCTGGCTGGATATCTATTATTAGAACCCAAAGTTCGTCCTGAACAATGGGGTGGTGGTAAATACCTGCGCTAACATCAGTTAACAATTGACAATTTTAGACTTTAGGTTTTGAGTTGGGGATGATTTTAATGTTTTAGCTATTTCTACTAAAGGTGGGGAAACTCAAACAAAATTATCTTTAATTTAAAATCTAAAGTCTAATTCCCTGTTCCCTACTATATAAAACATTTGGGTAGTCTCTTGTTAGTTTAATTACCAACAAAAAACCACCCAAAATTAATTATTAATTCAACAAGTAAAGTAACTAGACTCTCATTATTTTTTCAGAACAATTTCAGCGTTCATACCCGCGCCACGGTGGGGTTCACAATAGTAGGAATAGACACCAGCAGGCATATCATCGGTGAAGGCAACTTCAAAGGACTCACCGGGTTTTTGAAGTAATGCTTTATGGGAAAGTTTCACCGCAACAGCCGCATCAGGAGATTTAGCTTTATCAAAAACTGCATTATGGGGAGGGAGTTTGTTGTTAACAAATTTAACCACATCACCCGATTTGACTTCTACTTTGCTCGGATCAAATTTTAACATCCCCGAATCAGCACCCATTTTAACAGTAAAGGTTTCTGCGGAGGCTTGACCCACACCAAATACAAAGGTGCTAATCATTAAAAAGGCCACAGACAAAACTAAGGCGACCCGCTTGGACACTGAAACCATCTGATTCATAACTTGCCTCTAAAAAATGTAACTTTATAAGCGATAACGAACATCCTACCATAAACTATGACAACCTGTCGTATTAAAAAACAACCTTGGCAAGTGGGCAAAAAATCTGTCACAATCTTTAACTATTATTGTTATAGTCCAGTGCCCTAATCTCAACAATGGCAAAAAAGCAAAAATTCCCCTATCTATTAGGTTCTAAATGGACATCCCATCAAAAAACCTGGGGCTGGAGGCATTTCCAAGTCGCAAACCGCAAAAATCAGGGCAAATGGGTATTTGCCGAAATGGTTGCATCCTGTGACCCCCAGGTGAGATTTTGGTTAAATGCTCAACAACTTCAAGACCGGGCTTTATGGCAACCCGGATGGCAGTCTACCCAGGAATTAGAAGACCTTGAATCACTTTAAATCTACAAATTCCCCCCAACTTCAGGCGACCCTTGAGCTTGTGCAACAAGCCACTCAAAACCTGCAAGACCTATTACAAAACCCGGTTTCTCAAGACCATCACCGTGAGGTTATCAACGAGATTGAAACTCAATTAAATCAGGCTTTAATTACCTTAAAAACAACGGTTAATCCGCCGAATTTGGATCATATTCCTGCCGATATTTTAAAACAAATAGAAACCTTGGAAATTTCCTTAGAAAGTATTGATATTCAGAGGGCTTTATCTAACCATCATTTGAGTCAAATTATCGGGATTATTACCGAAATCAATAATAAGTCTGAACAAATTAGAAACAGAAAAGACTATTTTTTAGCCCGTCTTCCCCAAATTCCGGTGGAGAAACTAGGCCCTAGGGTTCCTATTGTGACGGCGGCGGATTTTTTACCGGATTATGAGCCATTATCCCCAGAGCAACGAGAAGAATTAAAGGTCAAATACAATATTAACAAATTAATTCAAAAACGCCAACAATCTCGTTCTTCTTTATTTGAAAGAATTAAACAAGCTGAAAAAATGATTATGCCTCAAGTACAACCTTTAGACAATAATCAAGATTTGGAAGATGATTTGCCTTTTTGAAAATTCAGGTTATAATAGAGTTATATCCTTATTTATAAAAAAGTTAAAATGTCTAAATCCGAAGCTAAAAATCTCTCCAATTCCGAGCCATCTCCTAAGTCTGGAGAGGGTTTAGAAATTGTTAGTATTGGTGTCGATGAACAGCAAGCAAAAACTTCTAATTCAGAAGGTTTATCCCAAGATAAACTCAATCAAGTTGCCCAAAATATTAATGCCAATTTAGAAAATAATCAAGATCCAAATTGGCAAGTAGAAAATAGTTGGGATGAAACGAGAATCCAGGTTAATTTAGATTAGAAAAACTGGTAAATTTAACTCAAATTCAAAATTTCAAAATCCGATTGTCCGTAGGTCATATTCCGGTCAATAGCTGAAAGAATCTTATGATTAGCTACCTCTGAACATAAACAATCACAGAGCAATTGAGCCACATCAGCCCGATGAATTGTTCCCGCTACCCGATAATTTTCTGTTAATACGCCGTTTCCGGTGGCGGGTTCAGATTTCAGTCCCCCCGGACGAATAATCGTGTAATTCAGTCCACTATCAATTAAATGCTGTTCTGCTTTTTCCTTTTCTACCAAAACCGATTTTAAGGTTTCAAACGCTTGGGGAGGTAAAGCCACCACACTTTTGCCACTCCCAATCGAAGATACCAGAATAAACTTCCCGACGCCCGCTTTCACCGCCGCGTCAATTAAATGTTGATTCCCTAAATAGTCCGCCCGCTCTCCATCCTTGGGTAAACCGCCAATGGTACTAATCACCGCCGAAATTGTTTCTGGGCCTAATATCGCCTGTTCAACGGCGGTTATATCCAAGGCATTCCCCATCACCACCCGCACCCCCAAGGCTTCTAATTCGGGGCGAGTATCCGGTGTTCTTAATAGGGCTTTGACGTTTATCTGTTGGTTGCGGAGGGATTTGACCACTTCTCGTCCCACACCGCGACTTGCACCCGCAACAAAAATATAAGATTCTGTGTTCATTAATGTTAAGGTTTCAATAATTACTACTTTCTATGTATTACTGTACTAGATGCTTGTGTGAACCGAAAACTTTGTTGACACTCTCACCGTTTAACACTGGTGAATTTTAAATATCCCCTTTTATAATTAACCTTTCTACAATTAAGTCCCTATTAACAGTCCTAGCCGTGTCCTTAGAAAAATTATTCCAAATTAGCACCTCGGCGCCGCCGCCAATTCATTGCACCAACCCCGCCTGTCCCCAACCGCGTAACTCCTTGGGACATCAAATTTGTCAGACTTGCCAAACTCCCCTAACCTATAGATATTTATGGGCTACTGGTTCGGGGGCGGGACAAATTCAACCCTGTCAGTTAGTGGGAAATCGCTATTATGTCACCTTCCCCCAAGTTTGGTTAGATACTAAACCCGGTGCCCCACCGATTTTGCCCGATATTCTCTCCGAGTCGATATTATCCTATTTATATCTTTCCCCCCATCATTTGCATATTCCTGGGGTGTTTGGGGTTTATCCATTGGGTATTTCTCCAGAAGCGACGGAAACCCTACTATTGGATAATATTCCCGTCGATAGTCGGGGTCAACTATTCCCGACCTTGGTGGAAGTCTGGCCCAAAACCTCCGCCGTGCGTCAGGTCTATTGGTTATGGCAAATACTACAACTGTGGACACCTTTAACCGAACAGGGGGCGGCCTATAGTTTATTTGTCAAGGAGAACCTGCGGGTAGACGGTTGGCGGGTGCGGTTGCGAGAACTGCATCAGGGCGCATTACAACCTACCCAACGAGATTTAGCCGAATCTTGGGTTGCTTTAATAGAAACAGCCCATCCGACTATACAGTATCGTTTACAGACCATTCATCAATTGATGCGTCGTCAGGAGGACTCCTTAAAGGAAGTGGCGAGTCAACTGAATCAATTATTAATGGAACAGGCGGCCCAACTCCCCTTACATTTAGCGGTAACGGGATTAACGGATGTGGGGGTCAGACGTTCGGAGAACGAGGATAGTTATTATCCGGGTCTGCACGATGTCCGAAATTTTCATCTTTATCCAAATGATAAATTAATTCCCCATTTAAGTATTGTTTGTGATGGGGTGGGGGGTCATGATGGCGGTGAGGTGGCGAGTCAATTGGCGGTACAGTCTTTAAAGCCTTTGATTTATAGTTTTATGGCGGAAATTTCCCAGCAGGAGGAGTTAGCCCCACCGGAATTAATTATGGAACAACTGCAAGAAATTACCCGAGTTGTTAATAATGTTATTGCTGCCCAAAATAATGAACAAGGGCGAGAATTTAGACAACGGATGGGAACAACTTTAGTCATGGCTTTACAGTTACCTCAAAAGGTAAAAACTCCCGAAGGTATTGAGTTAACCAATTGCCATGAATTATATTTGGTGAATGTGGGCGATAGTCGCGCCTATTGGATTACTCAAAATTCCTGCAAACAATTAACCGTCGATGATGATGTGGCAAATCGGGAGGTTTGTCATGGTCGGAGTTTATATTGGGATGCTGTTCAAAGGTCGGGTTCGGGAGCTTTAACCCAAGCATTAGGAACCCGAGAAGCGGAGTTTTTACGGCCAACTGTACAACGATTTATTATTGAAGAAGATGGATTATTATTATTATGTTCCGACGGATTAAGTGATAATCAACGGGTGGAACAATGTTGGCAAAATTTTTCTGCTTCGGTGTTAAATGGAGAACAATCTTTAGAGTCGGCGGTGCAGGGATGGATTGACATTGCTAATGATAAGAATGGTCATGATAATATCTCGGTTGTGATGATTTATTGTGGGGTATCTCCGCAAAAATTAGTATTAGTAGAAACTACACCTCTAGCCACAAAAACTGAATCTTTGGAGTCTGAACCAACGGAAGCCTCTAAGGTTTTATTATATGATGAATCGATTCCTGAGCAAGAGGTTCAGCCCCCCTCTAAGTCAATGTCTAAGTGGAAAGAGGTATTTTTTATTTTGAGTTTATTTGCGATATTTATTGCTGGGGGTTTTGCAATATGGTGGCAAGTTCGTCAAACTCAAATCAAATCTATTCCTTCGGGTCAACCAACTCAGACGCGCTGATGGGGTTCAATTTCCGACAACCTATAGCTGTTTGAAATAGAAGGGGAAATTTTGGGTATAAACAGTTTATCTATTAGGGATTGAAATACCCTATTACCTATTACCTATTACCTATTACCTATTACCTGTTCCGGTGTTCCCTTCTTAAGCAATATTCGGCGGAATTTTACGGGATTTTGACTGACGCCGTTGTTGATAGTCCTGTAAATAAACCTGAATTAACTCTTGGATTTCACTGCGTTTAATTTCCGTAGCAGACTGAAAATTATTAGGCGTTTCAAAAAAGCATAAACTATCCGGCATTTCTAAAACAACCATTTGAAATAAAATATGAGTCACGGGTAAAGGAATCGCCAAAACTTGAGAATCTGCATCAGGATTAGTATAACTTAAAGCATCTTCTACGGTAGAAAAAGCATAAATTACTCTCTTTTTTATCTGCGGTTGATCTACATTGATAAACGGTTGAATCACCCAACTTTGGTCTAAAGTTTGCAAAATATAATATTCGGGATGTTCTAATTGTTCTGCTAATAATTTTAAGGCCGGAGCGATCGCTTCCACAATTTGAGGAGTTGTTCCATCTTGAGGCGCATGATCAATTAAAGACTGAATTTGTAGGTCTAAATTCATTATGTTTAAAAAAATAAAGATCAAGAATATTAATAGACTGTTAACTAATGACTGGTACGGGCGGGTTCATCAAGATGCGCCGTGATTAAGAAAGATCTAAAAGAACCCGCCCCTACAACTGTTAACTGCTAACTGCTGACTGCTGACTGCTAACTGTTAACTGATGACTGATAACTGATTAAAACGATCCGGAAATCCAAGCCAACTCACAGAATCATTGTGTTAGGGTCATTGTAGTAATTAGACATCATGGGGGAAATCTGCCAAACCGAAACCATTTTCCAAAGGCTATTGAGAGAACTGAGTCAATCCACCCGTGCATCTGAACAAAATTGTCGGGATGTAGCCGAACGAATTAACGAAGAAGCTGCCCGCATTTGTACAGAAAGCAAACGGATTCAAGATTCCGGGGACGTAGAAACCTGGGCCATGACACTAGCACAACATCGTTTACAGCAATGTACTCAATATTATCAGCTAGGGTCGAAACAAGGGTCTTTAGAATTACATAGTACCTTGAGCGCGATTGTATATCGATATATTACTCCTCCTCAAGTCCAGTCCAGTTATCAAGCTCGATTGGAATTAATCAGGGATTTTTTACAAGCCTTTTATTTAGAAACCCTCAATGCCTTTCGCAAAGAAGCAAAGTTAGCGGCAACTTACCGTCCTCGAACCTTGTTAGAACTAGCGGAATATATGGCATTTACGGAACGCTACGGTAAACGGCGAATTCCTTTAGCCCGAGGTCGGAGTCAACAATTGATTATTTTAAGAGCGCAAACCTTCTCTCAACAACAGCCTAAAGAAAGTTTTGTCGATTTAGAATTAGCCGCCCAGGGCGGAGGGAGTGAATCAGATACTAACAATCATGATTCCTTCCTCGGACAAGTTCGGGCTGCTATGGTCATCGAGTCCAACGAATCAGAGTCCGACTCTTTGCGTCAAACCGTCGTAGAGGAACTAATTGCTTATTTAGAAGAAAACAAACAACCCGATTGTGCCGACTATTTTGCCTTGCGGTTACAGGATTTACCGACCCGTGAAATAGAGGAAATTCTCGGATTAACACCTCGTCAGCGTGATTATTTGCAGCAACGATTTAAGTACCATCTACTGCGATTTGCTTTAGGACACCGTTGGGAATTAGTTCACCAATGGTTAGAAGCAGATTTAGAACGGGATTTAGGGTTATTACCCCATCAATGGCAAGAATTCCTAAATCAAATCGGGGCGAATGAACAGCGTTTATTAAGTTTAAAACAGGAGGGATTATCCGAGGTAGAAATTGCTAAGGTTTTAAATTGTAAAACCACTCAAATTCAAAAACGTTGGTTTAAGTTGTTAGAATTGGCTTGGGAAATCAGGAATCATTCGGTATCCGGAGCAGGGGCATCTAGTGATGAATAACGAAACAAACCAAGACGAGCAAGCGTTTGAACGCCGATTCTTTGACGGGTTGTTACAAAAAGACTTGTATGGGCGGGATACTCCCGTCCCTACCTCTGATTCGGCTGAGGAGGAATTAAACCCCCATACACAGCTTGATCAGAGTTGTGAGGTGGAAAACCTAGAGTGGGATGAATTAGATCCCCTCGATTTTGAGGAGCAGCTTTTCCGCCCGGAAAGTCAATATTCAGCTATAGGAGAGATAGAAATTGTGAAAAACCGATTTGAGACCGTTTTAAGAGAAAAACTTAAAGCCAGAATTGAGATGAACCCACCCCTGTTTCCGTGGGAACCGATCGGCACTGACTTGCTGAATGAGTATCCTGACGTATTTAGAGAAGAACAGGTTCCCGCTACTCATTTATGGATGGCTCATCGACAACAATTGAGATGGTCGATGCCCCTACCCGATCAGGTTTTTGCTCAGTTATTGGCTCCATTGTTTACTCTACTACAATCTGGCCTACGAGAAGGAGCAAAATTAGTTCAGGCGGTGGAAACTTTATTTCCCAACGAGTCCCAACCCTTGAATGAATTAGCAGGTTTAGTGATTCGAGGTTCTTTACGGGGATCTTTAGATTTAAGGGAGTCCCAACCCTGTTATGAAACAGCGACTCCTGAACAACAAATGGTGTTATTATTATTAGCTGCTCAAGAACTTCTGAATACTTTAACCCTCAATTGTCGTTTGAATCAATCGACGGTTCATCAGGAATGGTTAACAACTTTAGGGCTATTTACCGTTGATGTTGACTATGTTGAAACTGAGTCTGGTACAAGTTTGAAAATCCGGGGTGAATTTCCCGATGGCGGACGCTTACAACTATTAGGAAATGACAGATCAGTAACCGCAAAACGCAATTCCCCCGGATGTTTAACCCTGGAATTGACTAACCCTGAACCGAACCAGATTTATCGACTTCATGTTTTATTAGATAGTGAGGAGCAAAATCCCCTCTGTTTTGCAATCATAGGGAATAGGGAATAGGGAATTACTAATTACGAATTACGAATGGGGAACAACAACAACAGATTGAAGTTTAGGTCAGATTAAGTTAGAGTAGGGTGGAGCATTTAACCCCCCTAATCTTCAAATCGAAACGATGACAAATTCAATCCCTTTGATTAGTCAATTATGGCGACGGATTGAAGCCATACCAAAGCCAATTCCTGAAGATTCCCTTTGGCTGCGGATATTGGTGCAGTTATTAGTGATTGCCGGGATTATTGCCACGGACGTCGCTATTGAAGAACCCCTGAATTTATGGGCAATTCCGGTTAGCATTGTCGGAGCAACTTGGAGTTGGTTTCGTCGTTACCATCGCAATGTGCCTGTTAAATTTTGTATTGCTATTGGGATGTTAATTGCCCTGGCTGCATTTTTTGGGCGACTGTTTGGCGAAATGAATGATACGCGGTTAGCCTTAGCGAGATTATTAATAGAATTACAGGTTTTACACAGTTTTGATTTACCCCGGCGTAAGGATTTAGGCTATTCGATGGTGATTGGATTAATTTTAATGGGAGTAGCGGGAACTCTCAGTCAAACCTTGGCTTTTGGGCCTGTGGTGTTAGTATTTTTGGCTTTAGCTTTACCAACATTAATTTTAGATTATCGCTCTCGTTTAGGGCTGGGGGAGATTCAATTTAACTCTAAAAAAACACCCCAGCAACCCGGAAGTGGAATAAATTTTAAATCTTTAGGAATTATTTTTTTAGTAGTTGTTGCTTTGGGATTAACTATTTTTACCGTTCTTCCTCGGTTTCCTAGCTATCAGTTAAGAACTTTTCCGGTCAGTTCTCCAATTGATATGCCCCCCGGACAATTTAATGGACAACGCATTCTCAATCCGGGTTATGTGTCTTCGGGAAATAATAATAATAATAATTCGGGTGCAGGTGGCACCGGATTAAATCAGGAAACAGGGGCAGGAACTCTTAATGATACCTTCTATTATGGATTCAATACCAAAATTAATCAGAATTTACGCGGCAATTTAAAGCCACAAGAAGTATTAAGGGTGCGATCGCAAGCCCGGGGATTTTGGCGGGTTGTAGCTTTTGATCGTTATACTGGAGAGGGATGGGAAATTTCTCGAAATAATAGAGCGATCACTTTAAGACGTCCCCGTTGGTCATATCAATTCAATCTATTTCCGCCAATCACTAATGCCAAGACTCAAGAAGTGATTCAAAGTTATACCGTACTTCAACAACTTCCTAGTTTAATTCCGGCGATGAATAAACCGAATGAACTCTATTTCCCGACGGAGGAAATTGCGATTGATCCCGATGGCAATTTGCGATCGCCTTTAGAATTACGAGAGGGCATGACCTATACAGTGGTTTCTCAAGTTCCCCTGCGCGACAGGGTACAATTACAAGCCGCTTCTAAAAACTATCCTCCAAATATCAAAAAATACTATTTACAAGTTCCAGATCAAATTAAAGAGCAAGTCAGGAAAAAGACGGAAGAAATTCTAGCCAGTGTGCATCAAGTCGCCCAAAACAAAAAACCCTTAGATTCCAATTATGAAAAAGCCTTATATTTAGCCCAGTATCTCAAACAAAACCCTAACTATAAATTACAGGAAGAACCGCCGTTTTTAAGGGAAAATGAAGATCTAGTAGAAGCGTTTCTTTTTGGTTATCAAGATAGTCCCCCCGGAGAAAAAATTACCGGGGGCTACCCCGATCATTTTTCCACGGTTTTAACCATGATGTTACGTTCAATTGGGATTCCGGCGCGTCTGGTAGCGGGGTTTAACCCAGGAGAATTTAATCCGTTTACGGGATTATATGTGGTTAAAAATACCGATGCTTTTGCGATGACGGAGGTATATTTCCCCGAATATGGTTGGTTTGGTTTTAACCCTATTCCTGGGATGGATTTAATTCCGCCTTCGGTGGAAGAAGATCAAACCTTTAGTGCCTTAAAAGCCTTTTGGAATTGGGTGGCTGGTTGGCTACCTTCTCCATTGGCGAATGGATTACAAGCGATTTTAGGCCGTTTAATTTTAGGAATATTCCAAGTAATTAGCTGGTTTTTTAATCTGTTTACTCAAGGATGGTTAGGAATTTTTAGCGGATTAATTATCACAACAGTTATGGCATTTTTCGGCTGGTTAAGTTGGGATATTTGGCGAGGTTGGCGCTATCGTCGCTGGTTAGCTAAATTACCCCCAGAAGAAAGTCTATATCAACAACTTTTACAGGTTTTAGCTAGTAAAGGATATCCCAAATCTCCCACCCAAACCCCTTTAGAATATGTGTCTTGGTTAGATCAATATCATTCAATTTCAGAATTTGAAGTGATTGATGAAATCTCTCAGGCCTATATGGGTTGGCGCTATGGCGGAAAGTCGGTTAACCTCAAACAAATGCGACAATTATTAATTAATTTAAAATCCTCCCATTGGAAACGCTTAAAACAGCGAAAATGGATTTAATACACAAAAATGTTTTTTTGTCAAGCTCGACTCTGAGGTTCTCAACCTAGCCCTGAAAAGATTTGTACAATAGATCGGAAACCAACCAGAGTTGTAACACTAGGATTACACGAAGGATCAAGGTTTTTAATCACTATTTTTTTAATAAGCTAAACTTCCCCAGATTATCTTTTTTGTATTATAGCACCAAACCCCAGAATTTCGTCAATAGTTGCGAATGGAATTCAATAACCTCTTGACAAAATTAGCCAAAAAAAATGATTTAATTTTAAAATTTAAAACTATAACCAGTTAAAGATAACTTAAACTTATGCCTAGCTATTTTGTAGAGATGGACTGCTGAATTTTAATTTTCACCTCCGCAACTGTTAACAAATTTTAAGAAAATTTACATAAAATCGGAAAAGGTTGACAACAGCATAAACTTAACTGTGATTTGAAATGACTTCCAAATCTGGGGTTTTTGGCTAGGGGAGCAGCCAGTTTTTCCATTGAACTATGGGACTCCAGTAGAAGTTCGTAAGATGGTAAAATACAGTCTGGTACTAAGCCTGAAAATATCAAATTCTTGTAAATGCTGTTTATGTCAGTTGGGAGAAAAGCGTTGATGAAACGATTAAGTCGCCTGTTGGCTTTGTTAGTTTTGATAGTCGGTTGCTTCGCATGGACTGAAGATCAAAATGTTTTAGCTGCAAACCTCAATGTGATGCAGTATGGGATTGTTGCTCCGCTCTTAGCAACGGAAGCCCCTCGGAAAAATCGGGTTGACGAGAAAATGGCCACCGTTCGCAATAAATTGGACTTAAATAATAGCGATCTGCGAGATTTTCGTCAATATAAAGGAATGTTTCCGAAATTAGGGTCAGTGATCATTAAGAATGCTCCCTATAATTCCGTAGAAGATGTATTGAAAATTTCTGGTTTGACAGAAAAACAAAAAGAAATTCTGCAACAGAATTTAGGTAACTTTACCGTAACGCCTCCAGAATCTGTATTTATCGAAGGCGACCAACGGTTAAATGTTGGAGCTTACGACTAAGCCATTCTGTGGGGATCAGTGTCAGAATATTGAGATTATGTTGACGGACTTAAAAAAAGTTAACATAATCTTTAAAGTCAGTTTACTCTGCTTCAATTCGTCACGGAAAGTGTCCAGATCTGTGACTTCTAATCAACCTATCCTGGCACTGACCCATGACCCTAATTAATCTTTCCCTCCCGTCCGAGTTTCCTTTAACCTTTGATGTATTGGTAGTGGGAACCGGGGCAGCCGGATTATATACCGCCCTTTGTTTACCCAAACATTTGAGTGTTGGCGTAGTCAGTAAAGATGTTTTACCCCTGTCCGCTAGTGATTGGGCCCAAGGAGGCATCGCAGCAGCGATTTCAACCGATGACTCTCCCAGTCTGCATTTAGAAGATACCTTAAAAGCTGGGGCGGGTTTATGTGAACGGTCGGCGGTGGAGTTTCTGGTTAATCACGCCCCCGAATGTATTCACCGTTTAGTCGAATTAGGAGTGGCTTTTGACCGTCATCAAAGCCAGTTAGCTTTGACATTAGAAGCTGCCCACTCCCGTCACCGCGTCCTACACGCCGCCGATACAACCGGACGTGCAGTGATCACAACCTTAACAGAACGAGTTTTAGAAAGACCGAATATTAAAATTATTTCCCCTGCCTTTGCCCTGGATTTATGGATGGATGCCTCGGGTCAACGGTGTCAGGGAGTTAGCTTAATTCATAATAGCCATATTTATTGGGTGAAAGCCAAGGCCGTTGTCTTAGCAACGGGGGGAGGAGGTCAAGTCTTTGCTCATACCACTAACCCCGCCGTTAGTACGGGGGACGGGGTGGCGATGGCTTGGAGAGCGGGAGCATTACTCCGAGATTTAGAGTTTTTCCAATTTCACCCCACGGCCCTAACCCAACCCGGGGCTCCTCGATTTTTAATTAGTGAGGCGGTACGGGGGGAAGGAGCCCACCTGATTGATTCCCAGGGTCACAGATTTGTTTTTGATTATGACGAGCGGGGAGAATTAGCCCCCAGAGATATTGTGAGTCGGGCGATTTTTAGCCATTTACAAAAATTACGGCAAATCCCAGGAGCCAATAGTGAACGGGTTTGGTTAGATTTACGGTCAATTCCAACTGAGAAAATCCAGCATCGGTTTCCGAATATTATTCAGGTCTGTCAACAATGGGGGGTTGATATTCTCCATGAACCCATTCCTGTCACTCCCGCCGCCCATTATTGGATGGGGGGTATTGTTACCAATACTCAAAGTCAAACCTCTATCCCTGGACTTTATGCCGTAGGTGAAACTGCGAGTACGGGAGTTCACGGGGCGAACCGTTTAGCGAGTAATTCTTTGCTAGAATGTTTAGTATTCGGTGCTCAAATGGCATTAATTGAAAATCTCAATTTTGCTGAAACTGAATCTGGCCCGGGGGGGTCTGCTCCCGTATCCAAATCGGTATCACCAGCCTCCCAATGGGAAGAACAATATGCTACCATTAAAACAATTAGATCACAGTTACCCGATGTTCTCTGGCGTAGTGCAGGGATCTGTCGCCAGTCCAATCATTTGCAGGAGGGATTAATCCAGGTGAAAGCATGGTCTGAAGAATTTTTAGCCTTACCCATCAGCCAATTTTTATCGACTCTACATCCAAATTCTTTGGCTGAACTGGAAACACAAGAAATCGCCCACAGCGACCTAAAACAGTGGGGGGAAACCCATAACTTACTGAGTATTGGTGAGTTGATTCTGAAGAGTGCAGCGTTCCGTCTCGAAAGTCGTGGAGGTCATTATCGACAGGAATACCCGCAATCATACCCAAGCTGGAAAGTACATACCTTAATTCAAGCAAACAAAATCTGGAAATCTTCGCCTGTCTTAGATTAGGTTCGAGAACCTGAACCGTCTCCTGCTGGGGGTTTTCCCGTATCGGGAGGAACATATTCACAGATTGACTGCGACGAGGTGTCCAGATGTTTATACAACTGAGCAAAATTGACCTGGGCAGCTGCCTCTAACTTTACCCATAAGGTGAAAACTAGGGCAACACTTAGGGGCAAACAGCTCGCCCGTGCGATTGTTTTTTTTAATGTTAGGCTAGAAACCATAATCGTTTTACCCCCTAATTAAACATCATATTCTTCAACCAGGGCAGCCAACGATAAGAAAACTGCCTTTGTAGTTCAAGTATATCAATTATATTCCGTAATTACACTGAGTTCTCGGGAAAAATTCTTGACAATTCCCCCGATTCTCCCGAAGGCTTGCAGTCTATGAGTAATAATTGTTATGTTTTCTAAATTCACTGAATGATCAAACTCAGCCATTAACCGACTTTCTCGTTCTTCATTAATTTTAGTAGCTTCTATTTCAAAATAACCTTGTTGATCAATAATCTCTAAAATGCTATATCGTTGAAATAAGGTTTCCCAAGCAATATCATTTTTCCCAGGTTTTTTGTTGTTCATGTATTTTAAAGTTTGGGAACATAATTTAAAACTAAAACCTCATTAATTTTACCTCGTTTAAGAGCATTAGAATTAATACTGCGGGTTGCAGAAACAGTTTCTATTGTATATTTATGATCTTTATACAAATCTAAAATAAAATCTGTTGCTGAATTGCTTAACATCACATTACATCCTTTTTCGGTTAATTCATCAACCACTTGTTTTAAACGTCTTTGTTCATTTTGATTAAAGCCATTAATATCATATCCGGTAAAAGAAGCGGTATTAGAAACGGGATCATAAGGAGGATCAAAATAGACAAAATCGCCTTTTTTCGCATCTTTAACAGCTTCAGCAAAATCACGATTTAAAAAAGTTACTGATTTTTGGTTTAAATAATCATTAACTCCTCTTAATACAGCTTCGTCTAATATATTGGGATTTTTATAACTACCAAAGGGAACATTAAACTGTCCTTTAGAATTAACTCTAAATAATCCATTGTAACAAGTTTTGTTTAAATAAATAATTCTAGCAGCTTTTTGAATATCAGAAAATTTATTATACTGTTTTAAACGATCTCTTTCACGAAGATAATCAAAGTATTCTTTGGAATTTTTCGCTTTGTGAACTTTTAAAACCTCAATGAGTTCTTCAACATTATCTTTAATCACTCGATAACAATTAATTAATTCCCTGTTACTATCATTAACAATTGCTTGTTTCGGCTGCAACTCAAATAAAAGTGCGCCTCCCCCCAAAAAGGGTTCAAAATATGTAGTTTTACCAATATTTTTAGGAAGATATTTGAGAATTTCAGGTAATAATTGCCGTTTCCCTCCTGCCCATTTTAAAAATGGTTTAACCAGAGGATTTTTTTTTGCATTCACAGGTCAGTAATTCCTCAAAATTTTATTAACATATTTCATTTTAACTTGAATTGAAATTTTAGTCAATATTTTGATTTAAAATAAAAATATGGATGTATTCTATAAAATAGATAGGGTAATTAAAGTCTATAGTTTAGAAGCCAATCAAAGAACATTCATAATTATTTTAGAGGATTTTGGGGCATCTTCCTTAACTCAATTTATAGGGAATTTAGGTTATATCTTCCCAGTTTACTATTGGTTTATAAACGAATAATTTCTTGATCAAACACTTGGTCATTAGTATCAATTGCCTGAATTATCATCCGATCTGCATAAACCTCAATCGCAGTAAATCCAAGGGTTGAGGCGGCTTTTGCTGTCCACTCCGAACTTCCTACAGGACGTATATTTGCCCCGCCATTACCATTAACTAAATAGGTTGTACCATGAATGGGTTGGGTACGTTCATAATTATGTTCATGACCATTCATATAGAGTTGAACCCCATATTTTTTAAATAAAGGAGTTAAGCGATTAATCAATATTTTGTTCACACCATATAACCCAGAAGAATACATGGGAAAATGACTATAAACAATTTTCCAAGGAGTTTTATTCCGTTGAAGTTGGTCTTCTAACCAAGGTATTTGTTTGTCCCAATCGGCATTATCATTCGCATCTAAAACAAAAAATTGTACAGGATCATATTTGAATGTATAGTAACGACCCTGCATATTAAATAAAGGATAAGTCACCTGTCGATTACCATTTTCTGTTCTGATATCATGGTTTCCTAAACAGGCATAAAATTTAACGCTTTGTTCTAGTAAAGATTGATAGGGTTTTTCAAATACATCCTTGATTTTTTCAATTTCACCATTAGTATAAATATTATCTCCGAGTAAAGTGACTACTTTAAAAGGATGATTTTGATGATAGCGAACCATAGCATTTGCGACTTCATATTGTTCTGTTTCTCCCGTTCCTACATCTCCAATAGTGACAAAACGAAATAGGGGTTTATCTTCAGGCATAGGTGCGATGGCGTAGTCGCCGCCTTGCGGCATTGCACCGTCTCCCTGGGAAATTTGTTGTTTAGGAATCTCAGGAAGGCTCAGGATTTTTCGAGTAGCTCCTAATCCGATAAAACCAGCAGTGCTCAAGCTCGCTAACAATAGAAATTGACGTCTTTTTAGGGACATAGTTAAGAGTGAATTAACGCATTATAGACACAATTTTAGTATAGAGCAATCCGCTTTAATAAAATAGGATTGACTAATTCTGGGGCTTCATCTTGGGGACAATGACCGACTCCTTCTAATCTAATAAACTGTTTAACCGTTGAATATTGTTTGAATTGTTCAGCAATTTCTATCGGTTCCCAAGGATCATCGGTTCCCCATAATATTATGGCTGGACAAGGTAATTTTGGCAATAAATCCTCCGGTAATGGCCCATGAGAATAGCGCGTAAAGGCGGCAAAAACCTCAACTGCTCCTTGATCTTGGGCGGGTTTTAATAACATTTCTACCAATTCATCTGTAACAGCTTCATCTCGTTTGTAGGCTTGTAATAATACTTTTCTAACGGTTTTTGGGGTGGCTAAAAGGTTAAAAAATAATTGATTAAACCAGGAATATTTTAATAACTGTTGAACAAAACTAGAGCCATAATTTCGATACCAAGGAAGTTCGGATCTTTTGCGATCGTGTAATAATCTTAAAGAACAGTTTAATAACGCAACTTCTTGAACAATATCAGGATTATCAATAGCCGCCTGCATTACTGCAATACAACCAATGGAATTTCCCACTAAAAAAACTTTATCCTGAACAATTTCTCGACAAAAATCAGCAATTTGTTCTCCCCAAGTTTCAAAAGTATAACCTATTTCTTGACTGGGTTTCGGTTTCGCTGACCCCCCAAATCCAATTAAATCTATAGCAAAGACTCGACAATGTTTTGCTAATTCAGGGATATTTTTTCGCCAATGACCCCAAGATGCCCCAAACCCATGAATTAAAACCACCGCCGGGCCATGATCACCCTCTCGGACATAACAAATCGGGTATCCTTTCCAAATCCAAGTTTGCGGTACAGATGAAGTAGTTAACATGGGTAATGGGTAATGGGTCATGGGTAATGGGGATTTATTTTTTAACTGTTATGATTATAGCAATAAATCATTCTATCTTTTGACAAAAATGTTTCCTCTTGTGTCAAAATTAAGAGGTGTTAATTCCCGAATTAAAATGACTGCTACTATAGACTTTCTGGGTTCGGAAATTGTCCCGGAATATGAAACCGCTAAAGTTGTGATTTTACCGATTCCCTATGAAGCCACAACTAGCTATCGAAAAGGCTGCGAGAACGGCCCGAATGCTTTACTGGAGGCTTCCCATCAGTTAGAATGTTATGATGAAGAACTAGACCGAGAAATCTGTTTTGATGCGGGAATTTTTACCCATGCTCCGATTGCAGATACTCGCCATGGAAAGACAGTTTCAGACGCAGAAATGTTGCGGGTGACCCAAGAAACGCTCCAGTCTTTAGTTGAACAGAAAAAATTTGTGATTTCCATTGGTGGAGAACACAGTATTACCGAAGGAGTGGTACAGGGATATCGTCAAGTATATCAAGAATCCTTTACCGTGGTTCAAATTGATGCCCATGGGGATTTAAGACATGAATATCAGGATACAATTCATAGTCATGCCTGTGTTATGCGTCGAATTGTGAATATGGGATTACCGACAGTTCAAGTGGGAATTAGAGCCATTTGTCAAGAGGAAGCTGATTTAATTAAAGAGAAAAATTTAACGGTTTTTAGGGCTAGAGAAATGGCTTTTAATCTGGATTGGATTGAACAAGCGATCGCCAGTATTCCCACAGAAAAAGTCTTTTTAACCATTGATGTTGATGGCATTGATCCGAGTTTAATTCCTGGGGTGGGAACTCCCGAACCGGGGGGATTAAATTGGTATTCTACCCTAAGATTTTTACGCCGTTTATTTCAATCTAAAGATGTAATTGGGTGTGATGTCATGGAATTAGCTCCCGTGGTTGGTTCAGTGGTTTCTGAATTTACCGTTGCTAAATTAACCTATAAATTAATTGGCTATCAAACTGTAGCAAAGAAATGGATTAAGGATTAAAAATTAGGGATCAACTGTTGAGGGTTGAGGGGAGCCGCATCGGGTGAACTTCAGCCCCAAACCTCGCTTTTTTTCCTTCCCCTAACCGATGGAAACCGTCGATGAATCAAAAAGATAGTCGGTTTCCACCAAATCCCAAGCTTTACCATCTAATGCCATTTGTTCAATTAAACTGGCTAGACGCAAGGCTTTTAAGGCTTGTTCTCCACCCACGGAGGGTTGATTTCCACCCCGAACACAACTGACAAAATGTTCCAATTCAGCGTGTAGGGGTTCAATATTACTGGTATGAACTTTTTGAATTAACCCATCTTGACGATAGAGAACTTGACCATAATCCGTAACATAATTAGCCGTGGTTTGCCGATGAATTAAAATTTCATTATTGAGAAAATCGGCTTCGGTTAAAGAATTTTTGCAATGGGCAACAATAGAACGCAATTTGCGATGGGTGACTTTACTGCTAATTAAATTTGCGATCACACCATTAGCAAAACCGAGGGTAGCGGTCACATAATCTAAATAGCCAGAGTCGGAAGCTCGGCTACCACTGGCGGTTAATTTAACAACAGGAGCCGCCACTAGATCTAACATTAAATCAATATCATGAATCATTAAATCCAAGACCACCGAAACATCATTGGCTCGGTTAGAATAGGGACTCATGCGACGGGCTTCTAATGCTAAAACTTCCTCCGTTTTTAAAACTTTACTAAATTCTTGAAAAGCGGGATTAAACCGTTCAATATGACCGACTTGTAAAATTCGCTGATAATCTGCGGCGGCGTTGACTAACAATTCTGCCTCACCAATACTCGCAGCAATAGGTTTTTCAATTAATACATGAACCCCGGCTTGTAAACAGGCCATCCCCACCGGATAGTGTAACCGAGTTGGAACTGCGATACAGACAGCATCTACTAGGGGCAAAAGGTCTCGATAATCTTCAAAAAACCTCACTCGATACTTACTCGCCGTATCAATTCCCCGTTCAACACTGAGATCGGAAACTCCCACGAGTTCCACGTCCTTGAGCATACTCAAAACCCGGGTATGATGCTGCCCCATATTACCCACACCGATCACACCAACTTGAATCGGGTCAAGGTAATTCCTTCCAGTCATAGCATTTGAATATCCAAGGGACATCCTATTTTGCACTCCTCTACTCTCCTCCACCACGGAAATTCAGCCCATTGGCTGTCCATCAGTAGTGTAAATCCATCCAGATACTATCACAGCCTTGGATTTTGTAAAGAAATTTTAATTAGAGGTTGGCAGTTGGGTTTTAGCCAGGAAGGACACACTCCCTGTGACCCCAATAACGCCCCGTTTTCGGTATTTTTGATTAATAGGTAATGGGTAATGGGCAATAGGTAATGAGTAATAGGTAATAGCAAGAGTTTACCTCCCTCTGTTCCCTCTGTTCCCTCTGTTCCCTCTGTTCCCTCTGTTCCCTCTGTTCCCTCTGTTCACTCTGTTCACTCTGTTCCCCCTTTTCCCCCTTTTCCCCCTGCTCCCAAGATTGTCTTTACTTATTGTTACAAAAAGATATTTTTCTCAAAATGGCATTTACTAAAGATCCCATTTATTTTATAATTGGTTTAGCTTTAATCCAAAATTAATACCTAACCCGTCCTTAATTGAGTCAAAGGTTAGGGAAATTTCAGCGATGAAATTAATAACAAGGTTAAGTGTAAATCATGAATTCACCCTGTAAAAAAACTAGGTATTCATCATGACAGTTAGCTCATCTACACCCAAAAGGGGGAGTACCCGAAAGCGAACCGGTGGAACAGCAAACTCAAATCAAGATAATAAAACTGAAGCTGATCAGATTAAAGTAGATCTTGTTGAAAACAAACCAACTACAGATATGAACCAAGAAACGAAATTAGATATTGTGGACAAACCTGCAAAAAAAGGCTCTGAAGCCAATACTGCATCCACCCAAATTCAAGTCGGTGCGATGACGACATTTATGAATCGCCCAATTGAACATAGCCATCTTGAAATTTCAGGAATGCTATCACCAAGACGTCCTATTTTTAAAGCGAATAGTGCTAGTAATGTAGCCTTTATTCATTTAGAAGATACGGTGGGAGCCTTAGCTAATCGCCCCATTGAAGTCAGTCATTTACAAATTACCTCAATGATCATGAACCGTCCCATTGCCAGCAATGATATTGATGATCCCATGACTTTGATGGGATTTTTGGATTAAACTTCCAATTGAATCATTTTTCATAAAAATCGGGTTTCTGAACCAATGCTTATGTTTTAATTCATGAGTTAAATAGCGGAAATCCGATTTATTTTATTTATTTGTTCTCGGCTATAATTTCTATCTTAGCGTAAAATGTTTGATTCCTTAAATGACCCTTCTGTGATTTTAATTTTGGCAATTCTTCATGGTGTTATCGGTACGATCGCAGCTTTTGTGGCTCGAGAAAAAGGACGCAGTTATCCCCGATGGTTAATCATTGGATTAATTGGCGGAACCCCAGCTTTAATTGTAGCATTATTATTAAAACCTAATCCTAATAATTCTTGATGGGATAATTGAATTAAGGACAGACAAAATGGATTATCAGACTTTATTTAATACAATTGAAAACTTGGTTTTGCAACATTCTCCCAGTGGGGTAGAATCGGAAATAAATCAATGGTTGTTAGAACGATTTTCTGAACTTGGGGTAGAGGTTTGGCGAGATCAGGCGGATAATATTATTGCCAAAATTCCTGGTAAAACTTCAGAAAGAGCTATCGCCATTACCGCCCATAAAGATGAAATTGGCATGATCGTCAAAACCATTGAAGAAAAGGGACGGGTTTCGGTTAGAAAATTAGGCGGGTCATTTCCTTGGGTTTATGGGGAAGGAGTGGTTGATTTATTAGGAGATCATCAAACTCTTAGCGGTATTTTGAGCTTTGGTTCTCGTCATATTTCCCATGAATCTACTCAAAAAGTTTACCAGGAAGAAAAAGCCTTGAAATGGGAAGATACTTGGATTGAAACCAAATGCACAACGGAAGAATTAGCAACCGCAGGAATTCGCCCAGGAACCAGGGTAGTTGTAGGAAAACATCGTAAAAAACCTATCCGAATTAAAGATTATATTGCTAGTTATACCCTCGATAATAAAGCGTCTCTGGCGATTTTATTAGCCTTAGCAGAAACCGTCAAACACCCGCCCATTGATATATATTTAGTGGCTTCGGCAAAGGAAGAAGTGGGAGCAATTGGGGCCCTATATTTTACCCAAAGACAAACCTTAGAGGCGTTAATTGCCTTGGAAATTTGCCCCCTTGCCCCGGAATATCCGATTGCAGGGGATGAAAAACCGGTGTTGCTGTCCCAGGATAGCTATGGTGTTTATGACGAAGGTTTGAACAGCCAATTACGACAGGCGGCGACCACCGCCGGAGTCCCGTTACAATTGACAATTCTTAGTGGTTTTGGAAGTGACGCTTCTATTGCCATGAAATTTGGCCATGTAGCCCGGGCGGCTTGCTTGGGTTTCCCGACTCAGAACACCCATGGCTATGAACTGGCCCATTTGGGAGCGATCGCTAATTGTATTAAAGTTCTACAAGCCTTCTGTGAAAAGGATTTCAGCCAAATTTAAAAAAGATCAAACTAATTTTGCTCAAAGGGTTGACACCGATAAAAATATAGGCTACATTAATAAAGGTGAAAGGCGAGTGACCAAAACTCAACCGAGAAAAAGTTAACCGCAAAACACCCTAAGCCCCCATCGTCTAGAGGCCTAGGACACCTCCCTTTCACGGAGGCGACAGGGATTCGAATTCCCTTGGGGGTACTAAATATAAAATAGAGCCTGGGATTATTTATTAGTCTCAGGTTTTATTTTTTGGCTTTGATTAAATAATCGATCAAACAATAGATCTGGCGACTGCTGTAACATTATTTCCCTGGGAAAAAGCGATCGCAGCCTCTTTTAAACGGGTCAAAGGAATCAAAATCCAACGAGAAGTTATTAAACCCACTAAAGTTGCGATCAGGAGAGCGACAATACTGAGTAAAATTGATAAATAAGTAACGAAATCACCTATGAAACTTACCGATTCTAGTCGTTTTCAATTCACAGAAGACTTAAATATTTGTCGCATTTTAAACGGAATGTGGCAAGTCTCTGGTGCCCATGGTCGGATTAATCCCACCGTTGCGCTCGAAAGTATGTTTAAATACCTAGACGCAGGATATACCACTTGGGATCTAGCTGATCATTATGGCCCGGCGGAGGATTTTATTGGGGAATTTAGGCGACAATTAATTTCCACCCGTGGACAGGAGGCTTTATCTCAGGTACAAGCCTTTACCAAATGGGTTCCCCGTCCGGGTAAAATCACAAAAGCCCTGGTGGAAAAAAATATTGATATTTCTCGCCAACGTATGGGAGTTGATTGTCTTGATTTACTACAATTTCATTGGTGGGATTATCGCGATCAAAATTATTTAGATGCTTTAAATTATCTGGCGCAACTACAAACCGAAGGTAAAATCAAACATTTAGCGTTAACCAATTTTGATACTCAACACTTAAAAATTATTGTTGAAAATGGGATTAAAATTGTATCCAATCAAGTGCAGTTTTCTTTAGTTGATCGCCGTCCTTTAGCTCAAATGACCGAATTTTGTCAAGATCATAATATTAAGTTACTTCCCTATGGTGTTCTTTGTGGTGGTTTTTTATCGGAAAAATATCTGGGAAAACCTGAACCAAATGGCTTTAATTTAGAAACCGTTAGCTTGAAAAAATATAAAAATATGATCAATGCTTGGGGAGGATGGAATTTATTTCAAACTCTCTTAAAAACTTTAAATGTGATCGCCCAAAAACATCAAGTAACAATTCCTAATATTGCAGTTCGTTATATCCTAGAACAACCCACCGTTGCTGGAGCCATGGTGGGGACAAGATTAGGGCTTTCCGACCATATCAAAGATAATGCTAAAGTCTTTGAATTTAGTCTCGACTCCGAAGATTATCAAAATATTAATTCCGTTCTTTTTCAATCCCAAGATCTGATGGAAATAATTGGTGATTGTGGTGACGAATATAGATAAATCCCTTGATATTTTCCCCCACTAATCCCCCTAAGCCCCATAAAAAAGGGGGGATAGGATTAAAATTTAACGACTTTTTAACTCCTTAACCGCATTAACTAAGCGTTTAATATAAGGTTTAATTAGGGTTTGCTGTTCCGTTTGTAAGATATTAACCTGTTCAGAAAGCTGATCAATTTGTATTTGCATGGTTGCTGAATCCGTAATTGACTGATTTACAAATGCTTCTAAAGTTGCGTTTAAAGATTCTTGATCGTTTTTTTCAAAATTAAGTCCTGATGTCTCCATTGATGTTTTCAATTCATCAATTGTTTCTTGGATTAACTGAAAGCGGACATTCATAACTTCCCAATCATCTTGTCGCAGGGCATTTTTTTCTAACCCTTGAGTCACCCGTTGTAACTCCGTCAGGACATCCGTAATTGGATCAAGTTCATTCGCATTCGACTCCGGGGGTAGTAGTTGAATTTGTTGATGCAGCAATTCTACCACCATCCGAACATCCGTAATCGCCGCATCCAGATATTGACGCATATCCTGTTCAAACCGTTGGCGATTTACCACATTTAAAATTAAGGCCAAAGTTAGGGGAGTCCCAGCAAATATAATCGGCTGATACCATGCAGCAACGAGTGTTCCCACTGCTGTCCCCGCAATAGAAACATACTCGGCTAACTTCCACCCATCGACAGGATGGGGCGACGGTTTTAATAATTCTTCTTCACTATTCTGCATGGTCGTGGCTGACTTACTACAATCTTAGAGTTATGCTAACTCAAATTCCACAATAATCCTTAAACTGGTGCAGAAATTCTGACCGAAACCTTAATATGGAGCTTGGCTTAATAAAACTTTAGTATCCAATTTTCAGAAATCGACACCAATACCTTTAAAATCAGGGAGAAAGCATTTTTTGGATCAATGACTACTCCAACCGAAATTCCTTCCCTTAATAGTTTGGACTATATTCCCTATCTGGATGAAAATGGCAAAATTCCCGAATCAATCCAAGGAAAAATCGGAGTTTATGCTATTTTTAATTCAGATAAAAATTTAAAATATGTAGGCTATTCTAGGGATATATATTTAAGTTTAAAACAACATTTTATTCGTCAAAATCAAGCCTGCTATTGGTTGAAGTTACAAACTATTGATCGGCCGAGTCGCACTATTTTAGAAGGGATTAAACAGGCTTGGATTGATGAAAATGGTTCAATTCCTCCCGGTAATGGGGAAGATGAATCTATCTGGAATGATCCAATTCAAGTGAAACCTTTGATGACTCCAGAAGAACAAGATCAGTATCAAAAAACCGATGAAATCGGTCAAGAAAAACTGTTAAAACAAATCGCCCGTCGTGTAGAAGAACAAATTTTTGCCGCACTAAAAGCCCGAGGATTACAAGAGGAAATTCGCTTTAATCCCAAATTAAAAACCAGTGGATTATTAGATTTAAAATAATTAATTTATTGGTTGTAGGGACGGGTTCTTTTAGATCTTTGTTAATTATCTAAATCTCGATGAACCCGCCAGTACCAGTCATCAGTTATCAGTTAAAGAGTTTACAGATCAAACTTATATTTTTCCCATTACCTATCACGAATTTAAGCAGATTACGCAGATTAACACAGATTAAAATCCGTGAAATTCTCTTAAATCCGTGATCCCCATTACCTATCACGATAAGGAACATGAATACATCCTAAATGAAAGGGTAAACAAAACTGGGATTCTAAATGTCCGAAGGAAAAATAGTGATTTAATCCCCATCCTAATATTAAACCCAGGGTAGATAATATAGATAAAATAATAAAAGAGTGCCAATCTTTAAAACGGGCAGTTTGTAACTCTAACCGAGCTAAAGCTGTCGCTGAAACCATTAATAAAATATTAATAGAAACCTTAATCCAGGTCAGCATAAATACACCCAGAATAGAGATAAACACAATCATTAAAAATGTGCCTAAATCCGTTCTGATTTTCTTTAAAACAAACGAATTTAATTGATTCAATGGCAGGGTAAAGAATAAATCAATTGACCAAATCAACATTAAAAATAGACCAGAAACCAAAGAATACCAACTCGACTCAAATAAAAACCAACCAAAATTCAGACAAGTCACGAGAAGTAATCCAAAGGAAAACCAAGTAATAATTGTAATTTGTTGTTGTGATTTCATTGAAAGATTAGGATAAAAAATAAATTTTTAGATGGGATTTCCCTTCAAAGATTAGTAGAAATTGCCTGAAGGGGACAGGCTGGAATACATTGTTCACAAACAATACACCGTGAGCGAGTAAACGTCAAATAAAAGGTTTCTGGATTCAGGGTCAAGGCATCCGTCGGACAAACTCCAGTACAGAGTCCACAATCCACACAACTTTGCTCATCAATGATAATCTCCCGTCCGACTAAAGAAACTCCAATATTTTGAGTTTGCATCCACTCAATAGCCGCCTCTAGTTCATCAATATCTCCTGATAATTCTACTACTAATTTTCCGACTTGATTCGGCGCAACTTGAGCGCGAATAATATTAGCAGCTACATTAAAATCCTTAGCCAATCTATAGGTAATCGGTATTTGAATAGAACGTTTGGGAAACGTCAAAGTCACTCGTTTTTTCATCTGATTAATCCTAAATTATTTTTGTCCCAGAGTCCATTTCAGGATAAGTTAGTATCGCACCACAGACTTTTATTCCTTTTATATTTCATTGACATTTCTATTTTACAACAATTTTCACAAGAACGTTAATCAATTTGGTTCAAAATTTTGTTAAACTAAAATCATCAATAATAATTATCATCTTTGACAATATCAATATGAACGAAAACCCATTACATTCAACCCCCTCAACCGAACCTTCCGATTTAGCCAAACGGATCAGAAACTTTTTAATTATTATCGCAGCTATAATTCTGAGTCTCTCGGTTTTCTTAGCAATTCGTAGTGAAGCCACTTCCACCTCCCTCCCTCAACTCGTGGAAGAATCAATTCCCCTAGATATTGCCTTGAATAATGGCAAACCGACCCTAATGGAATTTTATGCAAATTGGTGTACCAGTTGTCAAACCATGGCCCCAGAATTAAGCGAAATTAAACATAAATATTCGGAAAAACTCAATTTTGTGATGTTGAATGTCGATAATAGTAAATGGTTGCCAGAACTGCTAAAATATAGAGTCGATGGCATTCCTCATTTCGTTTATTTGAATCAAAAAGCCGAAACAATTGCCCAAACCATTGGCGAAATTCCTCGCCCGATTTTAGAAGCCAATTTAGAGTCTTTAATTGCAGAAAATCCCCTTCCCTATACCCAAGCCATCGGTCAAGTTTCGGCTTTTAATTCTCCCTTAAATATTGATCAACCTAGCAGTAGTGATCCCCGTTCCCATGGTGCTCAAGTTCAATAATTTATTTTCGATAAAAATTTGGAGTAGAGAGACGCGCCGTGGCACGTCTCTACGGATACCTTTGAGTGTGCAGCATCGGAATGAAAAAGGAATAACTTGATGAATATTGGATATAATCCCCACCTTCCCCGAATCTGTAATATGCCGTTGATTATCTTTTGTTGCGGTGTCGCCCGTGGGCCTTTTGCCCGTTGCCTTTTGCCCGTTGCCTTTTCCGGTGTTCCCTGAATTTTGGATAAAACTCAAATAGGATTGCCATATATTGGAATTAATGCTTGTAGGGATGATCCCCTTCTGGTAAAATTAGAAACAAAAGTTAGTATTAAATACTTAGCTTGCCTAAGTGCAAGGCCTTTTGTCAGTTGGGAGTCCGTTCACTACGACAAAGTTGAGGTTTACTCCACCTTCGGATCAGGTGAAGACTCAACGGTGCTGGCATTGGTCAAGGTTTTAATGCTTTAAATTCAATGATCTTAAGTTGTCAACAGTTTCTTTTAGGGTAGAGGAAGATGGGAAATAAGCCGGATCGCGTGGTTTTAATTGGTGTTGCTGGAGATTCTGGGTGCGGAAAATCAACATTTTTACGTCGGATAACAGACATCTTTGGAAAAGATTTTGTAACGGTTATCTGTTTAGATGATTACCATTGTTTAGATCGTAAGCAACGCAAAGAAACTGGAATTACTGCTCTTGATCCTAGAGCTAATAATTTCGATTTAATGTATCAGCAAGTTAACGCTCTTAAAAACGGTATATCCATTGATAAACCCATTTATAATCATGAAACTGGCGAGTTAGATCCCCCCGAACGAATCGAGCCCAATCATATTATTGTGATTGAAGGATTGCACCCGTTATATGACGAAAGAGTGCGATCGCTGCTTGATTTTAGTGTTTATCTGGATATCAGCGACGAAGTTAAAATTTCGTGGAAAATTCAGCGCGATATGGCGGAACGGGGACATCGTTATGAAGATGTTTTGGCGGCAATTAATGCTCGTCGTCCTGATTTTGAAGCCTATATTGACCCCCAAAAGCAATATGCGGATGTGGTGGTTCAAATTCTACCCACTAACTTGATTGCTGAAGACAAGGAACACAAAGTTCTGCGGGTGCGTTTGGTACAGAAAGAAGGTGTGGAAGGACTCGAACCCTCCTACTTATTTGATCAAGGATCAACGATTTACTGGATACCTTGCGGACGTAAACTCACCTGTTCCTATCCGGGTCTAAAAATGTATTACGGCCCCGATAATTACTACGGAAATGAAGTGTCTATCCTCGAAGTTGATGGTCAATTCGATAACCTCGATGAAATGATCTACGTCGAAGGACACTTAAGCAACCTGTCTACGAAATATTATGGAGAGATGACCCACCTCCTCCGCGAACGCCAAGAGTATCCCGGTTCCAATAATGGTAGCGGATTATTCCAGGTGTTAGTTGGTCTGAAAATGCGGGCGACCTACGAGCGCTTAGTTAGTGCTAACGAAAAAGTTGCCGCTGCGGTCTAATTTTTAGCGGTTAGCTGTTCAATTAAACTCAGGTAACGCGGGATCGGCTAATCTCGCGTTATTTTTTATGTTTTTGCCCGTTGTTGCGCTTAAGCGCACCTCATGAATAAATTATATATAGGGATAATTCATGAATTATCCCTATATATAACTGCTATACATTTAAACATTAGAGCGGTTTAAAAAATGTAAATCTAAAACTTTTTTAACGGAATTACTTAAGGTTTGAATTTGATTTTCTTCCAAGTTTTGAGCCGCATTGAATTCAGGTTCAGATCCCATTTCTGTCAATTTAGAATTAATTTGAGGGTTGACATCACAAAACTCAATAATAGCTTCCGATATAGATTCAATTCGATCAGAATTCGATTCTGTCTCTGAGTTATCCAAAACCGCTTCTAATCGGGTTAAATCATTTAAAACTTCCGCCGAAAATAGTTCGGGTTTTTGGGTCACAATTTCAGAAAAAAAGGTAATCATCTGTTGAGATTTCATAGCAATCATTATCCTGACTAAGATTGACAAAGATATTTTAATCCTAGAGTATCAAAAATTGCTCAAAAATGCCAATCATAAATTCCTCCGTTAGTCAAACCCGATCAGATTCAGACTTTCTTCCCCTAGCAAGATTGCCTATTTGCCATTTCTGGATTATGGAGCGTTTGCATAGGAAGCGATCGCTGCTATTTCTTTCTAACAACAAATACAACAACCTAGTTTTTGTAATAGGATAGCTTGTATTGACTGACTAATAAAGATTCTAGGGATTGACATCTCGGAGGGTGACAGAAGAAGCCTAATTGTTAATTCTGTTTTAAATTTCCACAATGTTGTTTTAAACAGGTTTCCAACAATTTAGCATCAAAAATAATCGGCAAAAAGTGAATGCTTTTAACTTCCCTAAAATAGAATAAAATTGGTACAGGAGTCCAGAAAATTTCCCAGTTTATCCAGTCTTGGTAAGGAAATCGACGCAGCAGTTTACCTGACCGATAAACGTCTAAATCCGTGGGGGTAAATTGTAGACGAATGAGGGCGGTTTGCACTAACAAAAATAGGGCAAAAATAGCGACTCCTAAACTCACCCATCTTTGAATTAAAAATAGGGGAAAAGCACTAATGAGCAGCACTATCGGAATTATATAATTCGGAGGTAACTCAACGATATTAGAAGTTTGGGTTGTGGGTGTTGTGGTCATTTGTTATTTTTGAGTCAAAAGCAGTTCAATCAATTTTACCAAAATTATCATCATTTTTGTGGATAGTACGGTTATTATTAGGCAAATATCCTAAAAATTTATCAACCATTGACCGAGCTTCCCATCCCTTGAAACATAATCCAAGATAGGAAGAAATCAATGATAAAAATAGATAATAGGGCGGTGACAACAGCCGTTGTCGTGGACTGACCCACACCTTTTGCTCCTCCGGTGGTAGTTAATCCCCAACTGGTTCCAATAATGGCAATGGTCGCCCCAAAAACTAAGCCTTTAACTAACCCACTACAAACATCCCAAACTTGTAGAAAATTCCGTACTGAATCTAAAAATACCGTTGAAGAAATATTGTACATAGTAGTAGAAATTAATAGACCCCCAGCTAATCCCGTAACTAAACAAATTACGATTAAAATTGGTAACATCGAACAACAAGCAATTACCCTGGGAATTACTAAATAATCCACCGGGTCAGTTTTTAACATATAAAGAGCATCAATTTGTTCCGTGACCCGCATAGTCCCAATTTCCGCCGCAAAAGCCGAACAGACTCGCCCAGCGACAATTACGGCTGTTAATACCGGACTAAGTTCCCTGGCCAGGGATAGAGCCAGAACTCCCCCGACAATATTAACCGCACCCAAAGCGACAAATTCCCGTGCTACTTGAATTGTGAACACCATCCCCACAAAACTCGCCGTGAGCAGAGCAATCATCAAGGATTCCGGGCCAACTATGATCATTTGTTCCAAAGTATTACGACGGTGAATTTTGCCCTGGAGTAAATGCACTACCACCTGACCCGCCAATAACAGGGCGGCCATAAATCGCTGTAGCCAAAGTCCAAAGCTGGAAAGAGTTTTAGAATTGCTCAAGGGAATAACAACTGTATAAAGTTCAACCGATAACTAGAAATATACAAATCTTCAACAAGATTTATGAAGCCTAAATCTTAATTTTTTTTACTTTATATTTAAGATTTCTCACAGATTCGATAAAAACGAGCGATCGCTCCTATCTTAGAAGTTGATAGGCTAGATTTTCCCTGATCTCCAATCTAACTGAAGTCAACGGTACTGGCAAACAAGCTGAAGATAGCTGATCTCCTTTGGACAAATTTATGAGCATTTTGCCCCATTTCCTTCGTTCTTTGTTACTAGCAATTACCTTTAGTTTCATCGCCCCGCTATTATTCATTGCCGTGGGATTAATCACCTTTGTCCTGATGAGTCACCTCCCTATTATACAAAATTTAGGGACGTTAGGCTGTCACCAAATGCTCAAATTTCTTGCCACCTTTGGCAATGGACATCCCTTGCAAGGTTGTTTGGTTATTGCTCTAACCTTTAGTTTAGTGGGCGGGTTATTTGATACCTATGCTTGCTGTCAAAACCTCCGTAGCAATTAATATTGACAATTATTAATATTTTATCATAAAACTAGGCTGGAAAGATTAACATACGGATTCAATTCGTATATTAATAATAGTTGATAAATAAATATATATCTCAATAATTTATTGAAGAAATGATTAAGAAAAGAACAATCCCATTTTGAGAAAGTTATACTTGTTAAGTATATATACTCAAGAGTAATATAAACAGGTTCATCTGCTTGGAAAGACTCCTAGGAAGTCATATTTTTACCCAACCCTTTCACAAAATAACTTAGAACTGTAAAAAGGAGCATAATTGTATGTCAACGGTTCAAGATTTAACCATTATTTCTCCTTGGAAAGCCGAACTCGTTAAAGATATTTTTCCCGGACAGTCTGACCTTTCCGCAGATCAGTTGACAAATTTTAACAATACCCTCTATTTCCAAGCTGATCAAACTGGATCTTGTTATTATTCCTATTCAGCCAAGGAACAGTTGTGGAAAAGTGATGGCACAGAAGCAGATACTAATTTAGTTAAAGATCAAGGTTTATCCTCTCACGGTTCTTCAGCCTTGAAAGTAGATAACAACACCCTATATTTTCAAGTCATCAATCTAGATCCTAGCACAATGACCTCAAGCTTGCAGTTGTGGAAAACTGATGGCACAGATACAGGAGTTCAGTTAGTTAAAGACTTGGGAAGTTACTGGAATATCAGGAATTTTACTCCCATTGAGAACAGCCTTTATTTTACTACAGTAGGCTCCTCCTATGATGAGAATCAGTTATGGAAAACAGATGGTACAGAAGCGGGAACAACCTTAGTTAAAGATTTCGGCCATACTATATCTAATTTCAGAGAAATTAACAACGTTTTGTATTTAGATGTTAATAACGACAAGAACGTTTTGCATATAGATCTTGCTACCATTAACCTTCCCTCTGCGTTTCAGTTGTGGAAAACCGATGGTACAGAAGCAGGAATAACCTTGGTTAAAGACTTTGGTGATTCAATATTTTGTGATACTTCTGAAAATAACACAGCCATTATCAATAATACCTTATACTTTGAAGTGAATAGTCAATATTCGCCAGAGGTTCCCGTAAATTATCAACTCTGGCAAAGTGATGGAACTAATACGGGAACAACTGTCGTTAAAGATTTTGGCAACATCAGAGATATTAATAAATTTTGGGGAGAAGTCAACAATACTTTTTACTTTTCAGTATCCGTCTCCCCCTCAGAAAATAACAATAAAACAACCTATGAATTATGGAAAAGTGATGGCACAAATGCCGGAACAACCTTAGTTCAAGACTTAGGAAATTATTCTCCAGATTACTTAACAACAGTAAACAATACCTTGTATTTTTTAGTTAATAAATATGACTCTCTTACCAAGACAGACAACAATCAGTTATGGAAAATAGATGGGACTGATGGCAATATTAGTTTAATCAAAGATGTGGGAGATTTATCAATTGAGGACTGGGAAACTATTGACAATAACTTGTATTTTCAAATATCAAAATACGACTATAATACCAATAATATATCAACGGCTCAATTATGGAAGACTGACGGTACAGATGCCGGGACAACATTAGTCAAAGATTTTCCTAACTCCAGTTTCATGGGTGGGGACGAATTAGGAGTTATCAATAACATCCTTTATTTTCAATTAACTGATTCAACTTATGGTAAAGAATTGTGGATGAGTAATGGTACAGAAACAGGTACAATGATGGTGGCAGATATTAACCCAGGAAAAGGAAGTTCTAATCCTTCCATTCCCGTTGATGTGAATAATACACTTTATTTACTCGCTGATGATGGCATACATGGGAATGAATTATGGAAATTAACCTCGACCCAATTAGGAAGTGATGTTAGGAGTTTAGCTATGAGTAATCTCAAGTTAATGTCTGAAGTAATCAGCACTTATCAATTGCCAAATTTTTCTAATTCTAGCAATGGTTTCTAATTTTGTTCAAAATTCGTTTACCATTTTTAGAGGAACTCTTTTTTAATTAGGTTAAATTCTCTCCATGGCTGATATTGTTGATATTGCTGTAAGTGCGGGTTCATTTACAACCCTGGTAGCCGCTGTTCAAGCCGCAGGTTTAGTGGAAGCATTAAAAAGTCCTGGCCCTTTTACTGTGTTTGCACCCAATGACGAAGCGTTTGCAAAACTTCCCCCTGGAACAGTACAAACCTTAGTTCAAAATCCACCGCAGTTAGCTAGAATTCTAAAATTTCATGTTGTTTTGGGTAAACTAACAAAAGCCGATTTAGAAAAATTAGGTTCTGTTACTTCTTTGGAAGGTTCACCAATTCCGATTAACTGTTCCGATGGTTTTGAAGTTAAAAATGCCACGGTACTCGCTCCCGATATTGAAGCGGATAATGGCATTATTCATGTTATTGATACGGTGATTTTAATGGGTTAATTTGTAATCAATAATTCTCCTGTTCTCAGGAAAAATCACCCTAGGTTGGGTTATCCCAACTCTAGGGTGATTAATTTAACAAAAAAATCTCTATCCAGACTATTAATTATTAATCAAGGAGAACAAAATTTGAGTCAATTTAAAAAACGGACGGCGGTTGAATTATTTGCTGGAATTGGTGGTTTTCGTTTGGGGTTAGAAGCTAGTCAAATTCAAACGATTTGGGCTAATGATATCAATGAATTATGTGGTCAAGTTTATGAGAGTAATTTCGGTAAAAATTCAATTGTATTAGGAGATATTCAAACTATCAATATATCGGATATTCCTGACCATGATTTATTAACCGCAGGATTTCCCTGCCAACCTTTTAGTTCCGCAGGTAAAAAATTAGGAATTCGAGATCAAGTTCGCGGAACCCTATTTGAACGAATTATAGAAATTATAGATACGAAAAAACCAGAGTATTTTTTATTAGAGAATGTCAAACGTATTTTAACAATGGAACAGGGACACCATTTTAAAGTAATTTTAAATGCTTTAGCGTCTCTTAATTATTTTATTGAATGGCGAATTATCAGTCCAATTAATTTTGGTATTTCTCAAAATCGTGAGCGGATTTTTATTTTTGGAACTCGTTGTAAATTTGATTTAAACCGGATAAACTTAGAAGATAATTTAATCTTTTTAAATCAAAGTGAGACTGAATACTTGAATTTTGATTTAGAGAATATCGAGAAATATTTATCTCCTATTTTAGATTTAAAGATTAAAAACTATCCTTGGGGAATTGCTTATCAAAATAAAATGTATAGTCAATCCCTGCCCCCATTTCCTGATATCTATCCCCCTACCCGATTAAAAGATATTCTTCAATCTGAATCAGAAGTTGAGCCTCAATTTGATTTTACCACAGATACGTTAGAACGAATTAAACACAGTAAAGCAGTCAACCGCTATTATAATGGCGTAGAAATTTTATATAATCAAGAGGGAGGTGCAAGGTTAGGGTATACTATTTTTGGTGTTAATGGAGTTGCTTCTACTTTGACCGCATCCACTTCCAGACATTATGAACGCTATCAAATTGATCATAAGTTTAGACGATTAACGCCGATAGAATATGCCCGTTTAATGGGTTTTCCTGACACTTGGTGTCGAGTCGCTAAAATTTACGATCAATATGCTTTATTTGGAAATGCTGTTGTCCCCATTTGTATTGAATGGATTTGTCAGAGAATTGGACAAAAAAATATAACAATTCCGCCTAAGAAATATAAACAACTAACTTTATTTAATTAAAAATATCTATTTTATGGAACAATTAACGGTATCATTACTAAAAAACGAAGCAGGAAAATTTGCTCAGATATTGAGTTCAAAAGATATTCCTGATTTATATGGAATCACAGATGGAAAAGCGGTAGGTACTTATGTTGAACAAGTTTTTAATCAATATTTGAAAGCCAGATATATTTACACTCCTGGAAGTGCTGCTAGTGGTATTGATTTTCCAGAACAACAAGTTGATTTGAAGGTAACATCCATTTGTCAACCTCAATCTTCTTGTCCTTTTCGAGATGCGAGTCAAAAAATATATGGGTTAGGATATCATCTTTTAGTCTTAGTCTATGAAAAAATTGATCAAGATATTTTAAGAGCAAGTCGGTTAGTTTTTAAAAACGCTGTTTTTGTGCATAAAGATCAAACAGGAGATTATCAAACAACCTATGGTTTAAGGGAAATTCTGCGTCGTCAAGGAAATTTAGATGATGTTATTGCTTTTTTAGAAGAGCGTAATTTACCCGTTGATGAAATTGGACGACAACTGTTAGCAGAAAGAATTATAAATCACCCCCCTGAACTGGGTTATTTAACCATTTCAAACGCTCTACAATGGCGATTACAATACAGAAGAATTATCGAACAAGCAACTTTAGGAATTGAGGGTGTAGAAAATTTAATCGGATAAACATTAAAGAACTAATCCTACACCCCACACCCAACTTAACGATAATCAGAGCATTGAATATCTCTTAATCGTGCTTCAGGACGTTTAAAACGATCTAATTGAGATTCAAAAAATTGACGATTTGCGATCAAATGTTTAGGATTTTGATCATCTAAAGGATACAGTAAAGCCGTGCGTAATGCTTGAATAACCGCAGAAGTGACACAATACATTGACCGTTGGAAACTATTCGCCAACTGAATCAACATATCATCCTCTCCTCGACAATGTTTTTGGTAATATTCGACTAAATAATTAGGCAAGAAATGTAACATATCTTGCATTAATAATGTGGGAGGAATTCCGGCTGTCCCAACGGGAAAAATATCAGCATAAAGAATCCCATAATGGAAATCATTTTGATCATCAGGAACTTGCTGGGCTTGAGCATTATAGGATTTAGTTCCTCGGAAGGGAGACGTCCGATAAAACACGGCTTCAACGTAGGGTAATGCCGCCTCATATAACCACATAAACCCCTTAGATTTGGGGATAATTTCATAACATTCCCCATCAATATAAACATGATGATAAATCGGGCGTCCTGCAATAGCAAAAATCCCATTAACCAGAAAATTCATTGCTTCAGGAACACTGCTAATTTTGCCTTCATCATAGAGATCACTCATTTCAAAAAACACAGGCGCCATCACTTCCCAGAATAGTCCTAAATTACTATAATAGGACATCATTTTGACCTGTTCTAAGAATAAATCAGGGAATAGTTTATATAATCCCATCATCATTGGATTTTTCTTAAAATAGGCTTTAATAGCTTTATCGGCATTAGTTTTATATTCATCGGTATCTAAATATGGATCAAATTGTCCTCCCATATCTCGATGCCAAAACATGGCTTGCATACAAGCTTCTGCAAATTCCATATTCACCCGATCATGCCATAAATGATGCAATAATTTTGGCATTTTTGTGGTTTCACCCTTTTCTATAAAGGCTAATAATTCCGGGTGTGCTGTTGCTTCTCCTCGCCAAACTCTTAAATCAGCATCATCGCCAGCATAATGATTATGCAAATCTAAATATTCTTGAGGAATGAAGTATTTTAAAAATGGTAAAGGATTTAAAAACACCTGTTCTGCAATATAAAGTAAATCCCGCCAATAGAAATCCATGGGTACTGCATAGGCTTTATAAATCCCGATAATTTGCATTAAGTTTTCTGGGGTATCGGGTAACATTGCTCCCCCGGCTTCTAAGCGGTGAATAATCTGGGAAAATTCATGGGTTGATGGGGGTAACTTTGTTTGAGATAAAGTTGCTGTTGTCATAATTTTTCCTGGTTTTAATTGTTGTTAAAAATTGGGATATAGGGCGGGTTTAGTTGGGTTGATAGTGGGTTCAGAAAGATTTATTTGAACCCGCCCCTACGGGTTTATTATTTAATAGCGATTTGGGTAGGAACCGATTGATTTAAGGCAATAACCATGGCTTGGGCGGTGGGTTCCATCCATCGAAATAACCAAGTAGGTTGTATACCGAGAATGAAAATAAACGCGGCTAAAATCAATGCGGGAGCTTGTTCTGAAAAGGTAACTTTGGGATAATAAGCTAATTTATTATCCAGTTTACCAAAACAAGTTCGGTTGAGGAGAATCACGAAATAAACGGCCGTTAAACCGGAGGCAATAATACACAATAAACTGTGAATTGGGAAGACCGAAAATGTGCCTTGAAAGACGGGAAACTCGGCGACAAATCCCACTAAACCAGGGATGCCAGCACTCGCCATTCCTGCCATAATTAATAAAGCACTGGTTAGGGGTAAACCGCGAACTGGGTTCATTAAACCATTGAGAATATTTAAGTCCCTGGTTCCGACTTTTTCTTCTACAATTCCGACTAATTGAAATAGAATGGCAAGGATTAAACCGTGGGCTACCATTTGAGCAATTGCCCCAATTAAACTTAATTCATTCGCAGCAGCAGCCGCCACTAAAATATAACCCATGTGGCCGATAGAACTATAGGCTACCATGCGTTTAATATCCTGTTGAGCAATAGCGGTTAAGGCTCCATATAACACACTAATTACCCCAATTGTTGCTAGGGTAGGACTAACAATATGCCAAGCTTCAGGAAACAGTTGTAAACCAAAACGAATTAAACCATAGGCTCCTAATTTTGCTAAAATTCCTCCTAATAAAATTGTCACGGGGGGAGAAGATTCGACATAGGCATCGGGTAACCAAGTATGCAGGGGAACTAGGGGAATTTTGATCCCAAATCCTAATAGTAAAACCGTGAGTAAAATTAACTGAGTCGTTAATTCAAAGTTCTGAGTTTGAATGGCAGAATAATCAAAACTTCCGGCATCACTTAACCACGCCATACCTAAAAATCCGGCTAGAATTAGAATCCCAGAAAGGGCGGTATAAATCAGAAATTTCATCCCTGCATAGGCACGTTTTTCGCTACCCCAGATGCTAATTAAAAGATAAATGGGGATTAATTCTAATTCATAGAATAAAACAAACAGGAGTAAGTTTTGAGATAAAAAGGCTCCAGCAATTGCCGCATTTACCAATAAAATCATGGCGTAATAGAGGCGAGGACGCTCCAAATTTTTGTGACTACTGGCAATGACAATAAAGGTTAAAACCCCGCTTAAACCGATTAAGGGAAAGGATAAACCATCTATTCCTAAACTATAGGATAGTCCTAATTGGGGAATCCAAGCTAAATATTCTTGCAATTGGAAATTAGGATTGGTTAAATCAAAATCAAAGCTGAGTTTTATTGTCCAAATTAAAATCACACCTGTGATTGCTAAAGCAATGGAACGAACTTGAGAAGCCGACAATTGTTTAGGTAAGAGTCCAATTAATAGAACTGCCAAAACTGGAATAATAATTAAAGCACTCAACATAAGTTTAGGTTGGGAAGAATAGGGATATTTAAGTTAACCAATGACTCAATTTTTTAGAAATTAGCAAGTTTATCAAAGTTTTAGATGATTTGTTTGATAAACTTGCTGAAGGTAGCTTTAAGCCACAACTTTTATCATTCCGGTTTCTAAGTTATAGTAGCCTCCTGCTATTTTTAATTTCCCGTCTTTAATTAATTGAGAAATAACTGGAGAAGCCTGTAAACGACTAATTCCTAATTTGACATTAGCAATAGTCGATTGTTCTAAAGTTTGATTAGGCTTGATCGCCGGTTTAATTGCATCTAAAATACTGGCAATTTGACCGGGAACTGCATTGCCAGCAATAGTGGCTTTGACCGCCCCGCAACTTTGATGCCCAATCACCATAAGGACTTTTGCCCCTAACACTAATGTTCCAAATTCAAGACTACCAATTTCTTCTGGAGTAGCAATATTTCCAGCATTTCTAACTACGAATAAATCTCCAAAACCTCGGTCAAAAATAATTTCCGATGGGACTCGAGAATCTGCACAACTGAGAATAGCGGCAAAGGGGGCTTGTCCCTGGGCCACTTCTTGAACTCTGGTTAGGGTTTGATTAGGACTTTTTCGTTTATTTTCGATAAACCGTTGGTTTCCTTCTAACAGTTGTTTTAAGGCTTCTTCGGGGGTAATATTGTTCTGGGCAACGGCGGGTTGAGGTTTGAACAAACTTACTTTTGTTCCTAGCCCGGCAGTTAAAGCCGCAGTTCCCGCTACTCCTGCACCAAATTTTAATAAATTCCGACGGGAGATGGTTAAGTTTTGTTGAGTTTTGTCCATGACTTTTTCACCTTGAGTTGATAGATAATTAATCCTTTGGATGGATTATAGAGGAAAATTGGGAAATCTTTTAAAACAAATTCAGCGTAAAAAATCCTAAAAGTAAAGTCACTCCCAAGATAATTGTCAAAGCATAAAACTGGGTTTGGCCAGAAACGTTGTATTTCAAACTTTGTCCACTAAAAATCGTGGCTATTCCCACTAGGTTGACAAATCCATCAACGATATAGCGGTCAATCCAATACATTGTATTAGAGATTAATCCGACTACAAAAATAATCGTGACTCGATACAGTTTTGCGGTGTAAAAATCGTAAGCAAAGAAGTCTTGTACTGCTTGAGATGGCAGTTTAACAGGTTTTTGCCAATTACTATTCCAATAAATCATAGCACTGAGTCCCCATCCTAAAACCGTCGAGGTGATTAATAAACCTGCAACTGTTAGATTAATAGTTTCCCATTCAGGTAATAAATTCCATTGTTTTAATAACAAAGGAATATGTAGACAAAATCCCGCTAAAATTGTCATAGGTAATACCATCGCCCATAACACTTCCGGGGAACGGGTAGTCATTTGTTTGGGTTTTCCGGTAAAAATCAACCCAAATTCACGGGTTAAACTAAAGACGGTTAAACCATTAACTAAAAACAGGCAAAGAGCAATGGCGGGTTGAGTGTTCCAGAGGGTTTGTGTTAACTCTAATATCGTCCAAAAACCGCCGAATGGAGGAACAGCAACTAATGAGATAATTCCGACTAAAAAACACAATCCCGATATCGTACGCCGTGACCATAAACCGCCATATTGGGTTAAATCTTGGGTGATATTATTACTAATAATTCCCCCGGTGGTCATAACTAATAATGCCATCGGTAAAGCATAGGTAAATAATAGTGAAAGAGCCGCTTGAGTTTGCCCGGTTCCAACGGCAATAAATGTGATGCCCATATAGGCACTGACGGAATAGGAAAGGGCGCGTTTTATATCAATTTGAGCAATAGCAATACAACTGGCTCCCACGGAAGTTGCTAACCCAATAAATACCATAGTTGACATTACTAAAGGAGACAAGGCTAAAACGGGCTGCATTTTAACTAACACCCAAGCTCCAGAGGCAACGACAACAGAACTGCGTAAAATCGTACTAGGAATGGGGCCTTCCATAGCTTCATCTAACCATAAATGCAGGGGAAATTGGGCACATTTCCCTAATGGCCCCGCCAGTAATGCTAACCCTAATAAGGTGGCAACTTGGGGGTCAATTTGGGCGGTTTGTGACCATTGGGCTAACTCCGTAAAATTCCAAGTTCCGGCGAGAGGAAATAGGGCGACTACTCCCATTAATAGGAATAAGTCTCCGACCCGTTTGGTTAAAAAGGCATCTCTAGCCCCGGTGACAACCAAGGGTTGGTTAAACCACAATCCTACCAATAAATAAGTTCCTAATGTGAGGATTTCCAGAATAATGTAACTGTAGAACAGGGAATTACACAGGACTAACCCACATAACCCGGCTTCAAATAGGGCTAATAGGGAATAAAAACGCGCCCAACCCCAATCCATCTCCATGTAACCGACGGAGTAAATTTTGGCTAGAAGATTTAAACCAGTAATTACTAAGGTGGCTCCAACGGTGACAACAGAGATTTCTAGGGGTATATCAAGATTGAGATCAACGATACTAAACCAAGGAATGATTAACTGTTGGGGAGGTTGACCCCAAATTTCTGTGAGGACGAATAGCTCATGTACAAAGGCGAATAGGGTGGTGATGATATTGACATATCCGGCTGGACGGGGGCCAGTGCGTCGAATAATAGACGGAAACCAGAGGGTAGATAACAAAGCTCCGATTAATGGGTAGCAGGGTATCCACCATAAGGTTTTTAGGAAAAAATCAGTCATTGGTGCGACCTATTGATTAGTTTGCAATAAAGATGAAGATGGAGAATTACCTTGGGGGAAAAACCTTAACCCAAGAGCCTTATTGTTTTTTGAAGTCGCTGGGACTTGAAAAAGCAACATAGATTTTTTACTGTTGAATGTAACTATACCATAGACATTAGTATATGAATAGATCTGGAGGTACATCAACATAACAGATGTATCTGATAAATATTATAAATCTTACTTATGTTTAAGTCCCTCCTCCCACCTTTCTTTAACACTTGATACTTTCTGACCCAATAAGAATATAATTCATGTCATAGCCAACTTTTAAAAAATCACTCCAATTGTAATATAAATTTATTTGATAACAAGCCAGTAAATCTACAATAGAGAAAGATTTAATTTTTAATAATTTGGATAAATTCTTTTAATATTTGTTCATAGCGATCGCCTGCAACTTCAATAACATCATTATGATCAGCCCCTGTCACCCAAAAAGACAATTTAGGAGTATTTACGGCGGCAAATAATCGTTGTCCGTGACTAAAAGGAATCACTTGATCAACTGTTCCATGAATCACTAAAACCGGAGCTTTAACTAAAGGAATTTTGCTCAGATTGGCAAACTTATCAAAAGGATATAAAGGAAGGTCTATTTTAACCCGAAAGGTGCTAATAAATGTACTTTCAAGGATTAACCCCGCCACGGGTTTACGAGATGCTAAATCCACCGATGGCCCACCACCGACTGAACGGCCATAAACAATAATCTGATTTGGGGAAATTTTTAACTGTTGTGTGAGATAATCATAGGCAGCATCAATCGCTTGATAAGCACCCTGTTCTGAAGGTTTACCCGTACTGATTCCATAGCCGGGATAATCATAGGAAAAAACCGCAAATCCCATCTGACGAAGTAATTCTAATACAATGCGAATATCTCCTAAATCTTCCGCATTGCCATGACTATAAAGAATAGTATATTTAGCTTTAGGATTTGGTAAATATAAGGCTGTGATATTTACACCCGGCTCTGTTTTCAGGGTTAGGAATTCTGGAGTCAGTTGATAGCTAGAAGGTTGAGGGATAAAAATTAAGCCTTCTGAATAGAAATATGCCCAAACCCCAACCGCTAAATACAAAATTATCAGAAAACGGATCATTCGTTTTACCGAAAAGTCACCAATAATAAAGCGTTTGATCAAAGTCTGGCGGTTGATCATGTTATTTACAAGGTAAAGCTGTTTTTATTCTAATTTTGTAGTTTAATAGATTTTGTGAACAATTAATCTAGTCAATACACTTTGAGGAATCAGCATGACATCCTATCCTGAAGACCTGAGATATTTAGATAGCCACGAATACGTCAGACTTGATGGTGAAATCGCCACCATTGGGATAACTGAGTTTGCTGTGAGTCAACTTGGAGATATTGTCTTTGTGGAATTACCAAATGTAGAGGATGAAATTGAGAAGGGAGAAAAGTTTGGAACAGTTGAGTCTGTGAAAGCCGTGGAAGAATTGATTTCACCGATAGGCGGTATAGTGATTGAATGTAATACTACCCTTGAAGATTCCCCTGAAATTCTATCAGATGATCCCTATGGAGATGGATGGTTAATCAAAGTTAAAATCACTGATTCTAGTGATTTAGATGATAGCTTATCCGCAGAACAATATCAAGCCTTAGTTTAAGGCGTTTAACAGAGGGTTTTGGGTTTTAGGTCTGTTCAAAGTCTTGATTAAAAAATATCTATGACCGATTTATCTATATCAGTTCCAGAAAATGTTACCTTTGAGCAAGGGATAGAAATTACTGAACTGTTGTTAAATACACTAGAAGAAAACTCGTTATTGGAGGCTGAAATTACACGGGTGATCACGGAGTTAGTTAAAACTCATAATGGGGCTAGGGGCTTTTTTGTGACTTATTTAACCGATGCTCGCCCCGGTTTTGATCAGCCCATGACTCCGATCCTTCAAGCCTTAGAAACCTCGCCGGAAATTGTGTCAGATTTACTGGTTAAAAATGTGGCGATGTCGGCGGCAATGGTCGTCTATCATCATCGACATAATAACTTAGAAATGCAGGAAAGTTCACAACAGGTTGTTCAACGTTCTTCTAATTTAATTCAACAGTTGAATTTTTCCCTTTTGCGATCGCGGCTTCAACAACTATTCAACAGTGTTCAAACCGGAGCAGGAAGCTATCAAGATTTCCTAGAACGTTGGAAATATGATTCAGAACAACTGGCGGCTATAGTCAAGATTTTAGAACGCTTATTATAGCAAGTCTAAATCCAAAAATAAGGAATAGTAATTAAACTCTACCTCTCCTTACTTTCGGAGAGGGGAGAATAATTTTTCAATCAATTAAAGTTACCAAAAATCATCTTATGAATTCTCATACCACGCTCAAAACCCTTGGCTGTTTAGGAGATGTTACCCTAGAAGCGGATCAAGTCCGTTTAAAAGGATGGGTAACTTCAATTCAAGGTGAACCCATAGAAGGATTTAAACTAATTATTGGTGGTCAAGAAATCACCCAATTCAAAATCGAAAAAAATCTGCCTAGTCCCGATGTTTATAAACTATTTCCCACCTTACCTAACGCCGACCAAGCTCGATTTTTAATTTATATTCCCATAGAAGTGATTGCACCGAATCAATTTAATACTTTAGTACAATTAATTCCTTTATTCAAGGGACAGGAAGGAGAAATTTTATTCAATTTATTAGAATCTAGTCTTCCGGTTCCCGATAAAGAAGATCGGGTAGGAGTGGGAGGAAGTTTTAAATTTGTCGCCTGTGATTTTCTGGGTCATTTTGTTAATAAAGCCCAATTAAAACCCCACGAATCTATTTTAGATGCCGGATGTGGCGTGGGTCGCATGGCCTATTCCCTCGCCTATTATTTAGATGATACCGCCCATTACGAAGGGTTTGATATTGTTGAAAAATGGATTAACTGGAATCAATCTGTTATTCATGAACATCGACCTAATTTTAACTTTCAATGGGCGAATATTTATAATAAACGCTATAATACAGAAGGAACAATTAAAGTAGAAAACTATGATTTTCCCTATGCCGATGAACAATTTGATTTTGTTTTCTTAACTTCCGTATTTACCCATTTATATGCCAATGCAGTTCAAAATTATCTCAAAGAAGTTTATCGAGTTCTCAAACCAGGAGGACGGTGTTTATGTACATTCTTTTTGTTAAATGAAGAATCAGAAGCTCTAATTAAAGCCGGAAAAAGTTCTCAAAATTTAATCCATGAATTTGAAGACTCATTTTTCTCAAATTTAGAAATTCCCGAAAGTGATATGGGTCATCGAGAAGTATCAGTAACACAGTGGATTGAAGCATTAGGTTTTACAGTTTCCGCCAAATATTATGGGTTATGGTGTGGACGAACTCCCGCCACTAACTACCAGGATATCTTAATCTTAAAAAAACCGTAGTAAGCCCTTCATGGCTGTCTTTATTAATTAATTAATCATCCCAATCCTTCATGAATAATATTAAATAAACGGCTTAATTCTGGAAATTTATCAACATAAACCAATAAATGATAATGATTAAGATTTAGGGCTTTCTCCTATATTTCTAAGTTTGAGAAGATTAAGCCCTAAAGGGCTTACTACAGGTGGAGAGGCGAGAAAAGATTAAGGATAAATTTTCGTTTGGGGCTGCATTCCCTACACCATAACAGGCTCGTTTTCGCCAAGCAATAATAGGTAAATGTCCTAGCGGTGCATTTAGGGTAAAATTTAGTTCTTCATAATAAAGCCAACTTTCTCCCCGACACCAACCCACTTGATCACAAAATTTTGGATAATCTCCTTCTAAATCATAGAAAATTTGCCATTGACTTGTTAAACTAAATAATCCCTGACTATAATATTCCCATAGCCAGTTGATGGTGTTTAAATCCGCACAGGGAAACTGTTCAATATCTTCTGGTCTTAACCATTTTTCGGCTTCTCTTTCGACAATATATAAAATCAATTCCCAGGTATATTCATCGGCGGTTTTCCAATCTCCATTGGCTAATAATTCGCTGAGTGAACTGTAGTCTATGTTAACTTCTGATTGGGGAAAATCTGGATAAGATGGCGGATTTATATTGACTAATAATTCAGGGTTAATGGTTTCTAAATAATGTAATATCTCTGTCAACAAATTCTCTAAATTTTGTCTTTCTAAGGTAGCTTGTTGTAGTTGATTTTCCAAGGATTCTAACCGGGGTAAAAGGTCGGCAACGGTCAATCTTTTTTTTGATTTAGAAATAGTTTTATATTTAGAAATATCGACGGTTTGGAGACGTTTCCAAGTTTGTTTTGCCCAGTCTAAAGATTTTTGATCCTGTTTTAAATTTTCTGGTATAGATAGATGGATTTGTAAATCCCATCCACAGACTACACAGGTTTCTGGAATCGGTTTTTGATAGTCAAAGTCACAGACTGGGCATTGAAAGCGCATGAAAATTGGAAAATAGTGATATTACGGCGAATCGATGTTCGGGAAATCAACAAAATCAATTTGTGATTACTGGACGGGGGGGTTCCCAGATCCGGTGTTCCCTCTCTCAACTAGGTAATTTATTTTGTGCAACTACTTAAATTAATAGTTAACCATAACGGTCAATCTTAAATAAAAATAGGGTTGCCCCTGCAATTAATAATACAGGCATTAGCCAATCCCCCCAACGGACATAAAGGGTTTGGGTCTGATCACGATAGATTGTATCAGCATAGAGTTGATATATATTCTGATTTGAAATCCACTGAGTCCTCCCGTGGGGGTCAATAAAGCCCGAATATCCTGTATTTGTAGCCCGTATTGTCCAACGATGATTTTCAATGGCTCGCATCACATCTAAGGCATGATGTTGAGCTAAAATTGTATAGGAATAGTAAGCATCATTAGAAGCCGTAATCAGAAATTCTCCCCCCTGGGCAGTTTGGCGTCTGAAATGTTCTGCAAAGGCTGAATCATAACAAATTCCCACCGTAGCTTGACCGAAAGCAGTCTGGAATTGTTGATTGGGTTTACCATGAATTAATGTTGCTTCTAATGGCGATAATCTGCTAATAAATTTGCCTAAAATTTCACTAAAGGGGATAAATTCCCCTAAAGGAACTAAATTAGCTTTATCATATTGACCGATAATATTTCCTTCCCCATCCATGGAAAATAAACTATTAGTATATCCATTTTCTTTCAAGGCAAAACTTCCCACAATAGCCGGAACTTTTTGCTTTAAAACCGCTTGATAAAAAGAACTATTTTGTCTCTGATTCGAGTCAGTCCAGAAAAAAGGTAGGGCCGTTTCTGGAGTCACTACAAAGTCTACTCCTTGATTAGCTAAAGTAATATATCCGGTTGTATAGCCATTTAGGGCTTGTAAAAATCCTGAATAATTTAATTTAACTTCATTGGCAATATTTCCTTGAATAATTCCCACTTTTAACGCATGGTCTAGATTTTTTTGTAAAGGAATACTATATAAAATCAATCCCAATCCATGGGCAAAAATCAAAAATAATACCGCTAAAATTAATAATAAATAGGAGTTTTGATCTTGAGTCTGAGAATAATATTTATCCCGATTTAAAATAAAACCTTCCGCCATTAACCCATTTACAATTAATAAAGTGGCGGTAATAGTTGTGGGGCCAGAGATTTGACCTAAGTGTAAAATAATCAGATTTCCAAAACTTTGGGTATAGGACAAAGAAGACCACCATAAAGCAGTGGAACTCCATAAATATTCTAAACCACACCATAAAACTGTGGCAATTAAAACTCGGCTTAATCCTAGGGAAATCTTAGAGAATCTTTGAGCAAATTGAGCCGATAAAATTACAAATAATCCCGTCCAAATTATTACTAAAGCAGTCCCCCAAAGGGTGAGAAAACTCCAACAAAATATAGTAATCGCTAAACTCGCTAACCAGGGAACTCCTAACCAAGTCATCGGATGAATTCCCGTAATCCAAAATAAGGCGGTTCCGTAATAGCCGATTCCCCAAACTAAAGCTAATATTAAAGTAATTTTAAATCTCGCAAAACTTCCCCCACTTAACAAGGGGGGGTTAGGGGGGGTAAAATTCGATAAAACATTAACCCATAAAGGAACTAAGGCCACCCAAGCTAATCCCCAAAGTCCCCAAGGTTCGGCAGCTACCCCCATTAAAACCCCTGCTATTCCTGTTAATAATAAAGGCTGAATTAGTTCTCGTTTGTTCATAAATAATGACAAAATTCGGGATTAATTTAAACTATAGATATCTTTAGATTGACCGAAAGCAAACTTGAGAGAAAGGCGAATAGTTTTATTAGAAAAGGTAGCAAAACTAATTAAAGCAATTAAAGCTAAACCCGCATCTAAAGCAAACATAACTGAATAACCCAACTGTTCGGCAAAGATGCCAAAAATAGGGCCAGCCAGGGCAATTCCCAGATCAAATCCAGTTAAACATAAGGAGAAAAATTGACCCCGTTGTTCAGGTAAACATCGATCAGTAATTAAAGTAATCATCATCGGAAGCACAACCCCGGCCCCCATTCCTTCGAGTAATGCAGCCAATAAAATAATATTACTGTGCATAGTTTGAGAGAGGAGTAACATCGCTAAAAAATAACAGATTAATCCCCCAGTAATAAACAAACCTCGACCATAACGGTCAGAAGCTCGACCCGTAGGAATACGGATTAAAAAACTAGCGATCGCGGCGGTACTATAAAATAATCCGGCATTAAAATTTAACCCCGATTCTTTCACCGCCAAAGGTAAAAATGTGACTAATGTTCCAAAAATTAAACCCACCATTAATAGCACAAATGCTGGAATTCGTAGGGGGGGACTCCATAAGGTTTTGAAAAACCATAACCCCTTTTCTAAGAGAGAAGTGGAATCGGCTTTTGTTGTCGGTTTATTGTGTTGGGGTTCCCAAACTTGGCAAATTCCTAAAAATGCTAAAAACGCAAACCCACTACTGGACAAAAAGATCGGGTCATACCCCACCATCGCTTGCATTTCCCCCCCCACCGCCGGGCCAATTGCCATCCCAATCGGAGCCACTAAACTCATATATCCAATCACTTCTCCCCGACGTTCAACGGGTGCTATATCGGCAACTAAGGCACTGTAACCGATGGTAAATGCCGCCACACTGATCCCATGAAAGGCTCGTAAACTCAGTAGTGATGGAATCGACTCAGCAAACAGATATCCCAAAGGAGCCATCGTCCCCACTATTGTTCCGATTAATAAGACTAATTTGCGACTTTTGCGATCGGCTAGGGGGCCAAACCAAAATCGAGACGGCAATAAACCCAAGGCAAAAGCCCCCATTACCCAGCCAATTTGTTGTGTCGTTCCGCCAAGAGATTCAATATATAATGGTAGGGTTGGTAATAGTGTGGTGATACTTGTCCAGAAACATAAACCTGCAATAAATAAAGCCAGCAAACTGCGTTGACATTTGGGTTCAAACCTGCGAAAAGCGTTCAAAATACCTATTCCTTAATATTAATATTAACAATTTGTTGATTAAACCAGATAGCCGCCAAACCATTATCCAATTCAGTTAATTGTTCTAAAGTTTGCTCCAAAAGAATAATCGGTAAACCCGAAAGAGCCATGGAATATTCTATCTGTTCATATTTGCCATGATCTCCTAAACAAAAGGCAATCACCTGTTTTCCTTCTTGATAAAATAACTTAACTCGTTCTAAACTCGGATGATCTCGATAGGCTAAATAATCATCCCAGGTTGCAGTCTGCCATTTTGAACTTGTAGAATTGAGTAATACTGTAACCAAAGATAAACTAATCATAGAAAGAAAAATTTAAAAAATTCAGAAATGAGATCAAGATAACGGGAGAAACAAAAAAACATTGCTGTTAATTATAGCACATTATTTTCAATTTTAGAGAGATCATAAAAAACAATAAACCCTATTTTTAAAACTTCGTTTATTATACCTCAAAACTGAACTTACTCATCTTTCTTCGTGTCTTTGTGTCTTTGTGGTTTCTTCAAAATCCAAAAATCAATATTTTCAGTTTATGTGATAATATAGAATTAAAATAAAAACCCTGTTTCTATGCCTCAATATTTCGGACAGTTACACGGCCTAGAACCAAATTGGTCAAAAATTGAAGCGGTGCAAAGTGTAGAAATAGGCGATCACTATTTTCTCTTTAACTGCGGAAATGTCTATGTTAAAATTAGTATATTATCCAATAATTTAATTAGAATTCGTTATTCCCCTTCTGGTAATTTTTTTCCCCGTCGTTCTTGGGCAATTAATTTAGATGATAGTGAATGGCAACCTACTCCCTTTCAAACTCACCAAACCGAACAAACTACAGAAATTATTACCGAAAAAATTAGAATATCCGTTCAACATCACTCTTGCCGAATTGAATGTTATGATCTGCAAAATCAACCCTTTGCTACCGATACAGAATTAGGGTTTAGATGGCAACAAGAATTAACAGTTATTGATAAAAAAATAGAACCAGAAGAACATTTTTATGGCTTTGGAGAACGCACCGGATTTTTAGATAAAACTGGAGAAATTAAAACCAATTGGACGGAGAATTGTCGCAAGTATGACGCTTTAACTGATGCCATGTATCAAGCTATTCCTGTATTTATAGCTTTACGACCTGAGTTAAGTTATGGCATTTTTTTAAATAGTACCCATTGGAGTCGCTTCGATATTGGTGTTAAAAAACCTGGGATTTTGCAGATGGAAACCCACGCCCCAGAATTAGATTATTATATTATTTATGGCCCCAAACCGGAGCAAATTCTTAATACTTATACCCAACTAACCGGACGAATGCCCTTACCTCCCCGTTGGGCGTTAGGTTATCATCAATGTCGTTGGAGTTATGAGTCAGAAACCGTTGTTAAAGAACTAACAAAACAATTTAGAACCCGCAAACTTCCCTGTGATGTGATTCATTTAGATATTGATTATATGCAGGGATATCGAGTCTTTACCTGGAGTGAAAAACGGTTTCCAAATCCAGAGAATTTGATTCAATATTTATCTGAAAATGGCTTTAAAACCGTGACCATTATTGACCCAGGAGTTAAATATGAACCCGAAGCAAATTATACTATTTTTGATCAAGGATTAAAACAGAATTATTTTATTAGAAAACCCAACGGAGAACTATTTCATGGTTATGTTTGGCCAGATAAAGCTGTTTTTCCCGATTTTTTAAATCCCCAAGTCCAAAAATGGTGGGGAGAATGCCATCAAACCTTAACAAATATTGGTATTGCGGGCATTTGGAATGATATGAATGAACCCGCCATTGATGACCGTCCTTTGGGGGATAAAGGAACTAAAATTACCTTTCCTTTAGATAGTTTACAGGGGCCAACAGAAGAAAAAACAACCCACGCCGAAGCCCATAATTTATATGGGTTAATGATGGCAAAATCCAGTGCCCAAGGGCTGTTAAAATTGCGACCAAAACAGCGATCTTTTGTCTTAACTCGGTCGGGTTATGCGGGTATTCAACGCTGGTCATCGGTGTGGATGGGGGATAACCATTCGATTTGGGAACATTTAGAAATGTCTCTCCCAATGTTATGTAATATTGGCTTATCTGGGGTAGCATTTGTAGGTTCTGATATTGGGGGTTTTGGGGGAAATGCTACACCGGAATTATTCGCCCGTTGGATGCAATTGGGAATATTATATCCGTTGATGCGAGGTCATTCCGCTTTATCGACTTCCCAACATGAACCATGGGTATTTGGAGAACGAGTTGAACACATTTGTCGAGAGTATTTAGAATTACGCTATCGTCTTTTACCCTATCTTTATAGCTTATTTTGGGAAGCGACACAAACAGGAAACCCAATTCTTCGTCCCCTATTTTATCACTATCCTAATGATACCAAAACCTATACTTTATCCGATCAAGTTTTATTGGGTTCTGCGATTTTAGCCGCCCCAATTTATCGTCCAGGGATAGAATGTCGGGCGGTGTATTTACCCGCCGGAATCTGGTATGATTGGTGGACAGAAAAACCCTATTCTGGATCACAATATATTTTAGCAGATGCCCCTTTAGAACGGATGCCTTTGTATGTGAAAGCGGGTTCTATTATTCCTTTACAACCTGTGATGCAATATGTGGATGAAAAACCGATTGATTGTTTAACTTTTAAGGTATTTCCTGGGACTGGAGAGGGAATTTTATATGAAGATGATGGTAGTTCTTTTGAGTATATTCAGGGAATTTATTCAACAACAAAATATCAAGTTTATCAAGAAAATCAAGAATTAATTATTGAAATTGAACCCCGTCAAGGACAATGGACTCCCCCTGACCGTGAGATTATTATTGATGTGGTGGGAGTGGGAGAACAGCGTTTTCAAGATGACGGTCGGGGGAAAATATTAAGGTTTAGTTTTATTAAGGATCAGAATCCTTAGCGTTAATAACTATATTTCATAAGTACCTAAACAAAATTAATTACACATCCTCTACCCTGTTCTCTCCCCCCCTAGCCCCCCGTGCACGGGGGGTTTGGGGGGGCTGTTCCCTCTCTCAACTAGGTAATTTATTTTGTGCAACTACTTATGAGAGCATCAATCTAAACTAATTTGAGAACCCCAAATGTTTTGTGGAAGGAAAGATCGATCTTGAGAAATAGAAGCAACGGGTTCTGTTAGGGTAAAACTACCAGATTTAATCCATTTTTTTAACTCTTGTGCAACTTCACGAGAACGGGAAATACTTGCTAGGGGGGCGGTTTTGATGGTTTTGCCTTCTATAGAAATTTTACCTTTTTTTAGTTGACCATAATTTACTAAACCAAAGGTAGGACGGACTCGCCGAGGAATTGCAAAATCAATTACAGGCGCCACAATATCTTGATCGGAAACGGCACAACGAGCAATTACATCTTGATTCAAAACTGGTAACGGAATTCCTACTCCTAACATTAATGAGGAGCCGTAATTTTTGAAATAACAACCCCGTACCCAATAGGGACTCATTTGTTTCGCATCTCCAATTAATGCTAAGGTCGCTGCCGGGCCGATGGGAGTACGATTTTCTAACCGTTTTTGCAGGGGAAAATGTTGGGTTCCTTCCCAAGTAATATAGCCAATTCCTCCTCCGATAAAAATTTTAGTCCCAATGCCAATCAGTTGTAAATCAGGATCATTTAGCAAAGGGTTTAAGGCGCCAGGATTAGAATAAACCGCATTGCCTAAATAGGGTTGTAGGGGGCCAAGATAAGTATATAGAGGGTGCTCGCCTCCATTTACCCCAACAATAAAATTTTGATAGAGATTGCGAGGATTAAATAAATAAAATTGGTTAATCGTATCTCGGGTGATGGTGGTTTCAAAGGAGTTCCGAGGATAACAGTCAGAAACCACGCCGGAGGCTTTCAGATGAATCGGTTTTCCGGCAATTAAATCTTCAATAACGTGACCTCCACCGCGTTCTCGGGTTTCGTCCGCGTCTTCGATCATTTGTGCCGCACCCAAATATAAATCTACCGCCCCAAAGCCACTATAGGCCAGAACCCCATCTAACCAACAGGTTCTAATATTAATCGGGGGATCGGTATGACCTAAGTTAATCACAGCACCCGAACCTTCCATCGGTTCAAAAGTTCCGGTCGTAATCACATCCACCTGTTCAGCAATTTGGGCAATATTGTCGGGGGTAACTCGGGCTTTGAGTTCTTCTACTGTCCAAACAACGGCACGATTTTGAATGATTTTATCATTAATTTCAGAAATAGTTTTCATTTTAAATCTTTTGGATAAGACCAATTAACCAGGATAAATTTAGCCCCAAATTAACCAGATCTAAAACTCCTACAGCACCTTAGATCGCAATAAGGCAATCGGTAATGAAATCATTTTACGAACTTTAGGAACATAAGCCCGTTTACTAAATACATCATAGTGATTGCGTTCAATCGCATCTAAAATTTGTCGATATAAAATTAACGCCGTCCAAACAGGCCCGCGAATATCCTGATTTAAAACACTAATTCCTCTTTCCGCTTCAACATAGAATTTCCGCGCCCTCTGAATTTCAAAGCGCATTAATCCTCGCCAACGCTCATCCACAATCCCCTGGAATAAATCCGCTTCTGTATAGTTAAATAAAGCTAAATCATCTAGGGGTAAATAAATTCGGCCCCGTCGCGCATCTTCCCCCACATCCCGCAGAATATTGGTGAGTTGATTGGCAATTCCTAAAGCGATCGCCTCTTGATCAGGAATTATAATTTCTGGGTTAGGATTCCAAGGGGTAACAATAGGAGGTTCTATACCCATCACCGCCGTTGACATTAACCCCACCGTCCCCGCCACCCGATAACAATAGAGTTCCAACTCCTGAAACGTCTGATAGCGGTTGCGGTATAAATCCATCCGTTGACCCGCAATCATATCTTTAAAGGGTTGAATATCCAACGGGAAACGATGGAGGGTATCCACCAAAGCCACATCTACATCATCCCTCGGATGTCCGGCAAACAATGCCTCTAGGTGTTCTTCCCAACGATCTAAGGTTTCCTCCGTCGTCGTCGCTGCCATTGGCCCATCGACTAACTCATCAGTTCGACGACACCAAACATAGATAGCCCAGATAGCTCGACGCTTGGCCGATGGCATCAATTGAGTCCCTAAATAAAACGTTTTGGCATACTCCGCAGTAACCTGACGGCAGAGTTCATAGGAGTCTTCCAAAGATGCCAGAGTTCTCATGCACGGAGTTTTAGAAAGTTGTAGCATTCGTTATTCTGCTGACCGACAGTGGATAAGCTAGGAAGGGATAGAAGTTGGGGAAGCAACATTAATATCGGGAGTCGCTAAAGCCGGAAAACGATTAGAAGTGAGATCTTCTTGAATCGCCTGTGCAGTTAGCTTACCAGAAAGCACAGCCCCTTCCATACTGGCGAGATAACGCTGCATCGTGTAGTCTCCACTCAGATAGAAATTAGGGATCGGCGTTCTTTGGGAGGGACGATGGGCCTGCCTTCCCGGGGTTGCTTTATAAACCGAACGGGGGGTTTTCACGACGTGGGATTTTAGCAATTTGGCTTTATGGGGAATTTCCTCGGGAAACAGTGTTTCCAACTCTGCCATCGTCGCTGCCACGATTTCCTGATCCGATTTACTAATCCAATCCTTTGCCGGAGCCAATACCAATTCCAACATAGAACGGTCAGGATGGGAATACTCTTTACAGGTATTACTCATATCCGCATAGACGCTGAGTAGGGGAGAACGGGAAAACAGCAAATGGTCAACATTTGTTAACTTACGATCGAACCACAAATGCACGTTAATTACTGGAACCCCTTCTAAGCCCTCTAGCTGTTTGAAATAGTCCATTTGTTGCCAAGGTTGGGGTAACATCACCTTCAGGGGGTCAACGGGCATGGCGCAAACGTAGAGATCGGCCGTTAAAACTTCGTCGGCGGTATCATCTAACCCGCGAATTAAGAATCCGGTAACGCTTCCATCTGGGTTGAGTAAGAATTCTTTAATTGGAGCATTCAAACGCACTTCTCCCCCCCGTTCGGTGATGTAATCAACCAAAGGTTGACACAGACGTTCCGTGGGAGAACCATCTAAAAATGCCATTTTAGAGCCGTTCTTTTCTTGAAGAAAACGGTTTAGGGCAGTTAAAATTACCGTGGAGGAGATTTCATCGGGATTGATAAAATTCAGGGCTTTAGACATAGCAATAAACACTTCTTTCTCAACCCTGGGCGGAACATTCTGGAGTTTCAGCCATTCGGAGAAAGAATATTTATCCATTTCTTCGACATATTTTTGACCCTGGAGTATGGCGGGAATTAATCCTAAACCAAACCGGATTTTTTCCGACCAGGTCAACATATCATTATTACGGAGAATAGCAACCATCCCGTTAATCGGGGCGGGAAGATCAGGAAAATCAAACCGAGAATAGGTTCCAGGTTTCTCCGGTTGGTTGAAGATCATGGAATGTTCTTTCCATTGCAGCCGATCTTCAATGTCCAATTCTTTGAATAACTGCAACACATTCGGATAGGCGCCGAAGAAAATATGTAATCCGGTTTCGTACCAGTCGCCGTCTTCATCTTTCCAGGCTGCGACTTTCCCCCCCAAAACGTCCCGTCGTTCTAATACTATGGGAGTGTGACCAAGATCGGTGAGATACTTGGCACAAGCCAGTCCCGCTAAACCTGCTCCAGCGATCGCAACTCGCATCAATAACCCTTGGTAAATGTTTTCTTAATGTTTTTTCTGATTATACGTTACATCTTGTTACATTCAAACCAAACCAGATCAAAAATTCTGCGAGGAGGTCTGGGAGGAAGGTGTCAGTAACGATAGGGGGACGGTAAGATTAATGTTGATGATGTTTGACAAAATTAGAAAAATTTTGGTCTTCTGTGAGTTTAGTCGGATTTCCAAGGATTAATAATTGTCAGACCACAGCCTTCAAAATCAGAAACATTTCGAGTCGCAAGAGTCGCTTGGTGAGTATAACAAATGCTGGCTATTTGAGCATCAGCTTGGGAGATGGGTTTACCCATTCGTCTTCTTTCGGTGGCAATTCTAGCAAAAGCAATTGCTGCTGTTTCATCAAACGCTAAAATCCGCCCGGCAAAGTCTTCAATAAACATCAATTCAGCCGATTTACTAAGTTCTGTTTGGCGTTTTCCAGAGGGTAACAAAGCAATCCCATAAAGAATCTCAGCTTGAGTAATGGTTGTGGTAAAAAGATTGGTTATGGGTTGTGCTGCGACCCATTGACGAACCACTAACGAGCCTTGGGAGTGCATCACTTCGGACACTACATTCGTATCAAGGACGATCATATAAATCTTCAAAGTTAGGAGGTTCGCGTAAGGGTTCCCTCGTAATCATTGGAAGTTCAAAATCGCCAAAATGGGCAAATCGTCGTTCAATTGCTAAGACAAGATTTAAGGGTTCGAGACGGTTTTCTGTCAAGACAGCACGGAGAATTTCTTTAGCTTCTTCTTCGAGGGAACGACCATAATATTCGGCTCGCTTTTGCAGGCGATTTTTTAGGTCATCATCAACGTTTTGAATTGTGATATTTGTCATAGTTAATTTAATTATCAAAACTATATTAATTATAACTTTGCGATACTTAATCATCAAGGCTGGGTAATAATTGCCAAACCTTCAAGGTATCGTCAAAACTCCCACTCACTAAAGTATGATTTATAGGGTTAAAAGCCACATTTACCCAAGCTCGATGTCCTTTAAAGGTTCCAACTAATCCGCCATTATCTACTTGCCAGAGTTTCACTGTTCCCGCAAAATCCCCACTGGCGAGGGTTTGACCATCGGGACTAAAGGCAACGGACTGCACCTTATCCCCATGACCCAGAAGAATTTGCGCCGGGGTACTACTAAAATATTGAGATTCTAACTCGTTTAAATCCCATAACTTAATCGAATGATCCCAACTGCCCGTGGCCAAGTTTTGACCATCGGGACTGATCGCCACCGACCAAATCGCTTCAGAATGGGCCTTAAATGTCCGCAATAACTGTCCCGTGTGCCAGTTCCAAAGATCCACAATCCCGTTACTTCCGCCACTAACCAGGGTTTGATTATCGGGACTGAAAGCTAGGGACTGTACCTCTGTCCCATACCCTGGTAAGGTTTTTAGGGTTTTTCCGGTGGATATATCCCATAGCCGAATTGTTTGGTCACGACCCACACTCGCTACCTGCTTGCCATCGGGACTAATGGCAACGGCATAAACCCATCCTTGATGACCGTAGAGCATTTTTTTCTGACGCCCACTCCACAAATCCCAAACTAAAATCGTTTTATCACCGCTTCCACTCACTAAAGTCCGGCCATCGCCACTGATAGCTAAGGTTCCTACGGGTTGAGAATGTCCCAATAGGGTATTAATTAATCCTCCGGTTTCCGCATCAATAATCTGAATTGACCCATCGGTATTCCCGTACACCACAAATTGACCATCGGGACTGACGGCTACTGACCACACCGGGCCAATATTCTGTACTAACGTCCGCATCGCTGGGGGTGATTGGGGAATAATTGGGTTAAAATTCTCCGGGGGGGGAACTGAAATATCGGGAATCTGATAAATGGGTTCTATTTCTATGAGTTCAGAGTTTGGTTGGGGAACTCGTGAACTCAGGAATAGGGACAACATCGCCAAAACTGCACCCCCTAAAGCGGTTAATATCCATGGATGTTGACGAATTTGGGAGAGTTTGACCAGAATTGGCCCGGATTTTAAATCTTGGATGACATCCGCTGCCGAAGTATAGCGTTGAGCGGGGTCACGTTCAATTAGTCGATTCAGAATTCGGGTGAGGCGGTGACTAATGGGGGTTTTTAGATAATCCTTCCATACCCAAGCATTTGTTTTAATATTCCATAAATCAAAGGGACTGATTTGAGTTAGCAGATGCAAGCAAGTCACCCCTAAACTATAAAGATCATTTTTAGGACTAATTTCTCCTTGCAGTTGTTCGGGGGAAACATATTCGGCCGAACCTTGCAGGGGATTTACTCCAGCAAAATCAACTAAAACCAGTTGTTTTTTAGTCGGGGAATTCGGATTTAAAATTGGACGACGAATAATATTTTCTGGTTTAATATCCCCATGGACTCTATTTTTATTATGAATTAATTCCAGAATCGGCAGAATTGCATTCAATAAATCCCAAATTTGCAATTCCGAAAACACACCCTCCTGTTCGAGTTCTTCGGCTAAATTGCGTCCGGGGATATAATCTTGTACGAGATAACTATAGCTGTGGTCTTCAAAGCAGGCTAATAATTCAGGAAGGGCCGGATGCTGACTAATCTGGTCTAGGGTTTGGGTATACAGACGAAACTCGACACTCGCCTGGGGGATAGATAGGGGAGCATCCAGACATTGTTTAATCACACAGCGCGGTTGAGTCGGTTTGTCCTCATCAATGGCTAAAAAGGTTCGGTGACAATGACTTTGACCCAAAACTCGCATCACACGATAGCGGTTTTTGAGGCGCAGTTTCTGACCCACAGCCCTGACAGGTAATGGCGTGAGTCGGGTTCTGGGGGTTCTGACATTGGGGGTTGATGCAGTAACTCATAACCAGAATTTGTTAATATATTCTTCTATAATAAGTCTTTACTCAAACTTTAGGTTAATTCAGTCATCAGTCATCAGTTATCAGTCATCAGTTGTTAGTTTATTGCCCAAAACCCATTACCCAAAACCCAAAACCCAAAACCCATTACCCATTACCTATTATTTAACATGACTTTAATTCGTATTGTTCCCTCTTGGGAAATTTCTGAAAATCAAATAACACCCGAGTCTGTTTTTATGAATCGTCGTCGGTTTATGAAAAACTTAATTGGGGCAGGATTAACTGCATCAGCTTTATCTTTAGTGGGTTGTCAAGCAACTTCAAAAACACAAAATAATTCAGTGCAGGGGATTTCTGATTTCAAAACTAATCCCAATTTTGCCAAAGTCAATCGTCCCATTACAGCAGAAGATTTAGCAACAAAACATAATAATTTTTATGAGTATGGCGGAACTAAGTCTATTTGGCAAGCCGCCCAAGCCTTACCGTTAGAAGATTGGAAAGTTGAGGTTTCAGGATTAGTTAAAAATCCGACAACATATACTTTAGATGATCTTCAAAAACAATTCCCCTTAGAAGAACGAATTTATCGGTTTCGTTGTGTTGAAGCCTGGGCGATGGTTGTGCCTTGGTTGGGGTTTCCAATGCGGGCATTAATGGCGGCGGTTGAACCTAATTCCGAGGCTAAATTTGTCCGGTTTACCTCTTTTTATGATCCTAAAATTACCACTGGGCCAGGATTTTGGGCTAATGGTTATCCTTGGCCTTATACAGAGGGATTACGGATTGAGGAAATGGCAAATGATTTAGCCTTTTTTGCCGTAGGAATGTATGGGAAAACTCTCCCTAAACAAAATGGCGCTCCTTTACGGATGGTGATCCCTTGGAAATATGGGTTTAAGGGGGCAAAATCCATTGTTAAAATTGAATTTTTAAATCAACAACCCGCAACTTTTTGGAATACTTTAGGCCCGGATGAATATGGTTTCGAGGCGAATGTTAATCCAAATAAACCCCATCCCCGTTGGTCACAAGCTACGGAAAGAATTGTTAGCAGTAAGCCTAGTTTTTCTTGGGAAAAACAGCCAACTTTACCCTATAATGGTTATGGTGAATATGTTGCTAGTCTTTATTCTTGATAAGTAGTTAACCGAAGTTAATTACATAACTAGCAAGTAATTATTTATACTAAAAAAACACTTTAAATCTCAAAAATCCGTGATATTATTGAAAGAAATGAATCTCGAAATGTTAAAACTTTTAAACAGAATTTAAGTTGCTCAAGCCAATTTCCTCAAGTCAGAAAGCGGTTAATTAATCCTTAACTATGCCATAGGAAAATCTTTTCAAATTGGCGATGTGTCAACTGGCCTCGTAGGCGATCGCGAAACTATGATATGATGCACTCGCTTTGTTGATTCTGTCCATAAAAGACAGATCACCATGTTTAGTGATGGTGTTAGGATTCAAGCCTCGGATTGTCCGGCAATGACCGACGACATCTTAGAATCCCTTTTTGGTGTGGCTGTGGGAGTGTCAAACCTTGACCCAAATTCAATTGTCAATTAAGGTTTTTAGCGTGTCACGAATGGGAAAAACTCTATTTTTGCGTTGGTTAATGCCCGGTTTAGTCAGCTTTTTTATCCTGACCTCTCCCGCCAAAGCAGCCAGTCTGCAATCTTGGCAATTTGAAAGCTCTCAAAACCGCCTCAGCTTTACAACCGATGGGGGGGTACAACCCAAAGCTCAACTGCTCTCCAACCCCACCCGATTAGTCATTGATTTGCCTGGAACCAGTTTAGGGGGTGTCAACCGTCAACAATTAATTGGGGGAGCCATTCGGGAAATTCGAGTGGGTCAAGTCGATAACCAAACTACTCGAATTGTGGTGGAATTGGTTGATGGTTATACTCTCGATCCTCAAGGAGTCCAATTTCGGGGGATTTCCCCGACTCAGTGGACGGTACAACTACCCTCACCTCAATCTGTCGGCACATCTGCTCCTGCTCCCGTAGCAGCAGCAACCCGTCCTTCCCTACCTTTACCTCAAACCCCGCCCGTCAGACCTGTCGCTCCAGCACCTGCTCGTTTACCGGCTCCACTACCTCAACAGACCGTTAATCGTTCTATTTCCCAGCAGCCTCAAACCACCTTAGCTCAAGTTGAGGTGCGGGATAACGGGATTGTGCTACATACTACGGGCAAAATGGCTGATATTGAATTTAAACAAAGTCAAGATCGAAGTTGGATGACTTTGGATATTCTAGGTGCCACCTTAGCAGCCCGTTCAAACGGAACTGGAAAACAGGTCAACCGAGATGGAGTGACGGTTTCTCAAGTCACCCAACTCTCAAATAACCCCCCAGTCGTTCGGGTCACCATGAGCACCCCAAAACGGAGTCAAAATTGGCAAGCTCGGTCATCGGCTGGAGGGGTAGCGGTTTGGCCCCAGGGAAGCACTCCCCCCGCCGTCCAATTGTCCGGGGGCTTTGCAAAAATTCGTTCCGTTGAAATTCGTAACCAACAACTTCTCATTCAATCCGATCAGCCCCTGAACTATAGTAGTGGTTGGGATAATGAAACTCAGTCCTATAGTATTACGTTTTTCTCCGCAGCCTTGGCTGAAGGTGTTGCCTTACCCCAAAGACAGGTCGGAAGTCCGATTATTTGGACAAGGGTACGTCAGGAAGATCCCCAAACCTTTACCCTATTAATCAAACCGGCAACTCGAATTGAAGTGGGACAAATTAGCCAAGGGAGTCCTCAACAGTTGGCTTTAGCTTTTGTGGGGGAAGGGCTAGGGGTGAGGGCGGGTAACCCTGTTGCTACGGCTCCGGCCCCCACACCTCGACCCTTTCCTCCAAGAACGAATACCAATCCAGCACCCTTTCCGCCTCGTTCTAATCCTCCTCAAACCAATAGAAATCCCTTTCCTTTTCCCCCTACTCAGGTTAACCCCCCCTCTAATAATCCGATTCCAAATGGTCGGGCGGTGGTCATTATTGATCCTGGACATGGGGGCAGTGATCCCGGGGCTGTGGGTGTGGGAGGACTGCAAGAAAAAGATGTGGTATTCTCAATTTCTCAACAGGTGGCGCAGATTTTGCAGCAAAATGGAGTACAGGCGGTGATGACTCGTTTGGATGATCGCACCGTTGAGTTAGAACCCCGGGTGGATATGGCTAATCGCATAAATGCGACCTTATTTGTCAGTATTCACGCCAATGCAGCTACGAATGCTGCTGCTAGTGGGATTGAAACCTATTACTACAGCAGTGGTGCCCGTCTGGCTCAATATGTTCAAAACAGTATAATGGCAAGTTTTTCACAACTGCCGAATCGGGGTATTAAGACCGCTCGTTTTTATGTGCTGCGGAATAGCTCAATGCCTTCGATATTAGTGGAAACGGGATTTGTGACTAATAATTATGATTCCTATATGTTAGGTGATCCGGCCCAACGCAGTCGCATGGCTCAAGCGATTGCCCAAGGGATTCTTCAATATTTAAGGGATAACCGATATTAAATTAAAAGGTTGAAGGTTGACTGTTAATAGTGAACCTTCAACTTTTCAAAGATTAACTTCTCATTTCAATGCTTCCGCACCACCAACTACTTCCAAAAGTTCTTGGGTAATGGAGGCTTGACGGGCTTTGTTGTAGGATAAGGTCAAAGATTTAATTAAATCTCCAGCATTCTCACTCGCATTACTCATCGCAGTCATCCGGGCGGCTAACTCACTGGCGATGGATTCTTGCCAAGCGCGTAACAATTGGTTGGTTAAAAATAAAGGCAATAACGCATCCAAAATTTGGGCGGGATCTTGTTCAAAAATCATATCTCTTGGTAAATCCGTGAGAGTGTTTTTGACTTTCTCCCGTGTGACCTCAAATTGACCATTTTTAGTCGTTAAACGAAAAATCTCATCATCTTGAGGTTCCAACCCTTGAGTATCAAGGGGTAACAGGGTTTGAATGACCGGACGAGAAGCAATTAACGAAACAAATTTCGTATAAATTAACTCAATCCGATCCAATTCACCTGATAAAAATAAATCCAGAAGATTGTCCGCAGAATCCCGTACTTTATCTAAGGCTGGATTTTTTTCGGGATTTTCTACCGTAGCGCGAATAGGAGTATCCCGTCTTTGGAAATATTGAATTGCTTTGCGTCCTACTAATAAATAGGTGCATTCAATACCTTCGGCTTCTAACTCTTTAGCGCGAGTTTCAGCCCTTTTAATCACACTGCTATTATAAGTACCGCACAGGCCACGATTACCAGCAATTACCAGTAATCCTACCTTTTTAACTTCCCGTTGTTTGAGCAGAGGTAAATCTGCTTCTTCAAATTTTAAACGGGATTGTAAACCATAAAGAATTCCGGCTAATCTATCAGCAAAGGGGCGGGATGCCAAGACTTGTTCCTGGGCACGACGCACTTTGGCTGAAGCAACTAGACGCATCGCTTCTGTGATTTTTTTGGTATTTTTAACCGAATCAATGCGATCGCGGATCGCTTTTAAATTTGACATAGTTTTGTCTATAGCAGGGAACAGGGAACGGGGAACAGGTTTCACCAGTCAAGGTTGGCTGCATCAGTCTTTGTCAAACACTTTTCTGGCGACTGCTATATCACCCAACAGTTAAAGAGTCAACAGTGAACAGTATTTTAACTTTTCACTGATCACCCTTAACTCTTTCACTGATAAATGATATCTGTTAGCTGATTAAGCCGAGACTAAAAAGGTTTGTTTGAATTCATTGATCCCTTCTTTCAGCAGACCTTCAGCTTCATCATCAAGGAGTTTTTTGCCTTGAACGATTTCGACATATTTGGGTTTACTATTTTTCAGATATTCCCGCAGTCCGAGGGCAAAGGCAACGATTTTTTCAACGGGAACTTCATCGAGATAACCGTTAATTCCAGCATAAATTACCGCCACCTGTTCAAATAATTGCAGGGGAGAATTTTGGGACTGTTTTAACAGTTCTTGTAGACGTTTGCCCCGTTCCAATTGGTTACGGGTGGCTTGGTCTAAATCGGAGGCAAACTGGGAGAAGGCTGCTAACTCAGCATATTGAGCTAACTCCAACTTTACTTTCCCGGCCACTTTCTTCATGGCTTTGGTTTGGGCTGCTGAACCCACCCGCGATACGGAAATCCCCGCATTCACCGCCGGACGTAAACCGGAGTTGAACAAGTCCGAGGAGAGGAATATCTGACCATCGGTAATCGAAATCACGTTAGTCGGAATGTAAGCCGAAACGTCACCCGCTTGGGTTTCGATGATCGGTAATGCCGTCATACTGCCACTGCCGAGTTCGTCGTTCAGTTTCGCAGCCCGCTCTAATAAACGAGAGTGGAGATAGAACACATCCCCAGGATAGGCTTCCCGTCCGGGGGGACGACGGAGTAACAGGGACATTTGACGGTAGGCTTGGGCCTGTTTAGATAAGTCATCATAGATGACCAGGGTGTGTTTGCCCTTGTACATGAAATACTCGGCGATGGTTGCCCCAGTATAGGGAGCCAGGTATTGCAGGGTAGCGGATTCACTAGCACTAGCAGCTACAACGACGGTATAGGCCATCGCGCCTTTTTCTTCTAGGGTTGCCACCACCTGAGACACCGTAGAGGCTTTCTGACCAATAGCAACATAGACGCAGATCACGTCTTCGCCCTGTTGGTTAATGATGGTGTCAATGGCGATGGAGGTTTTTCCGGTTTGACGGTCACCAATAATTAATTCCCGTTGACCCCGACCGATGGGGATCATGGAGTCAATGGCGGTGATCCCGGTTTGCATGGGTTCGCACACGGAACGACGCTCGATAATCCCAGGGGCTGGGGATTCCAATAAGCGAGTTTCAGTGGTTTTGGGATCGCCTTTACCATCAATTGGACGGGCTAAGGCATCAACAACTCGGCCTAACATGGCGTCCCCAACGGGGATTTGAGCAATTCTTCCGGTGGCGGTGACGGCGGAACCCTCTTGGATCTCCCGACCTTCACCCATTAATACTGCACCGACGTTATCTTCTTCTAGGTTCAGAGCAATACCAATAGTACCATCGGCAAATTCTAACAGTTCCCCAGACATGGCTTTATCTAAGCCATAAATCCGGGCGATACCGTCACCGACTTGCAGAACAGTCCCGACGTTGGTTTCTTTAACATCTTGGTCGTACTGTTCAATTTGCTGCTGAATAATGCTACTAATTTCGTCAGGTCTGATCGCTACCATTGTTCTTGTCAGTAGTTAAAGGTTATAAGTTAAAAAAAGATCCCCGACATGATCATGACGGGTCACAACAATTATTGGGATAATTTCATCCCAATACGGCGTAGTTGTCCGCGCAAACTGGCATCTACTACGCGAGATCCAACTTTAATAATCACACCGCCCAACAGATCCGGATCGACTGTGGTGGCAATTTCTACTTGTCGAGCATTGGTCATAGCCTTGACTTTCTCTGAAAGAGTAGTCAATTGTGCCTCTGTTAACGGATAGACGGAAGTAATCTCTGCCAAAACCGTTTGATTCAGTTTCCGCAGTAACACTAAATACTGTTTAGCAATTTCCTCTAGGAATAAAATCCGTCCTCGATCCACTAACAGCATTAAGAAATTCCGCAATGCGGGATTAACTTCATCAGCCGTGATCCTTTGCAGAATGGCTTTTTTATCCTGGGGTTTCACCACAGGACTTCCTAAAAAGGTTTTTAATTCTGCGGAATTGTCTAGTAATTCTAGTAATGAGCGAATGTCATTACCGAATTCCTCGGTTAAATTTCTTGATTGAGCCACGGACATTAACGCCGAGGCGTAAGGCTCAATAATTTGTCCGGCGATCGCACTCATATTCAACCTCCGAGCAGAGCTAGACTCTGATCAATTAAGCGTTCCTGAACATTGTCATTCAGATGCTGTTTGAGTTGAGATTCTGCCAGTTCAATGGCTTGAGTAGCTATCTGAGAACGCAGTTGAGAGATCACCCGTTCCCGATCTGAATCTAACTCAGCGCTGGCAGTTGCTTTCATGCGTTCCACATCTTCGGTAGCTTTAGCTAGAATTGAATCTCTAACCGTTTTTGCCCGTTCTTCGGCTTCGGTTAAAATCCGTTGGGCGTCGGTTTGGGCTACGGTTAATTTCTGTTGTTGTTCTGCTAGAGACGCTTGCGCTTGTTGTTGACGCTGTTCAGCTTCTTTAATGGCTTCTTCAATGGTAGAGCGTCTTTCATTTAGGATTTTTCCTAAAAAGCCGCGCCCAAAGTAAACCAGCACAACAATCAGAATGCCTAGGTTAATTAGGTTGGTCTCAAGAATATTGGTATTAATACCAATCCCACGGGAGCCAGCTTCTGTGGCTAGTAATAAAACAGTCTCCATGATGTTCTTCTCATAAATGCAAGGCTTAAGTTTTAACCTCCGATGTCGGGTGTTAGAATCTAGCCTAGGCTGTCTTCAAATGGGAATTTTCTCGTAATTTAACAAGCTGATCACAAGTTTGTTTTCAGCTTTAGCGCAGCCAAGATTATCTAACTAACTCAGCCCCTAATAATTTTTCTAAAATTTGGCGACTGAGAGGTTCAACTTGTTGTTCTAAAGCTTGCAGGGCTTGTTGTTTTTCCTGCTCAATTTCTTGAGCCGCTATTTCTCTCAATTTTTGCGCTTCTTGTAAGGCTTCACCAACTTTTCCAGAGGCAATTTTTTGAGCTTCTGCTTGAGCTTTTACAATGATCGCTTGAGCTTTTTTACGAGTTTCTGCTAACTCTAATTCATACTGATGGGCTAATTTTTCAGCTTTAGCCAGACGTTCTTTGGCGTTGACTTCGTTCTCGCGGATATAATCCGCCCGTTCATCAATCGCCTTTCCTAATGGTTTATAAAAAACCTGGTTCAAAATCACTGCCAGAACTAAGAACTGTACCGCCATTAAAGGCAGGGTTGCATCCAGATCAAAAAGTCCTCCTTCTTTGGCAGCTTCTTCAACCGCAAATAGAATTGTCCCGTGCATTATTGTCCCTTGAATAGTTTCATCAAGATGGATTTTAGACTTAGATTTTAGATGATCTGAAACCTAAAACCTAAAATCCATGTTTTGGATTACTGTTTAGGCGAAGGGGTTGGCAAACAGTAATACCAGAGAAACCACTAAACCATAAATGGTCAGTGCTTCCATGAAGGCTAAACTTAACAGTAAAGTCCCACGAATTTTACCTTCTGCTTCGGGTTGACGAGCAATCCCTTCCACTGCTTGACCAGCAGCAATACCTTGACCAATTCCAGGGCCAATCGCGCCTAAACCAATAGCTAAAGCAGCAGCAACAACGGAAGCGGCAGCAATTAGTGGATTCATGATAATTTTCTTCCTTCTAAATACAAAAGAGTTAACAAACAATCAGTTAGACAAAGTGAAATCAATCCCGATCAGCATTGATAAAATTAGGAGGTTTGAAGAAAATATTTTTCTTCTTTGTCCCGTTACAAATGCCAAATTCGTTAGATGGATTGGGGTTCCCAAAACTTTATTTTACCAATAAAGGGGATTAAGTTTAACCCAACAACACATTTTAGAAAAATCAATCCCTAAAAAAAGAAATTTTAAAGTCTTTGTTTCTTTTCCTAGTCGTGATGTTCTCCGCCATGTCCTTCTAGGGCTTCACCAATATAGTTCGCCGCCAGTGTCGCAAAAATTAGGGCTTGAATGGCACTTAGGAATAAACCCAAAACCATTAGAGGCAGAGGAATAAACAGGGGTACCAGGAATACCAACACGGCGACCACCAGTTCATCAGCCAAAATGTTACCAAACAAACGGAAACTCAGGGATAGGGGTTTGGTAAAATCTTCAATCACCCGAAATATAGCGAGAAACGCCATCGGTTGGGCGTAATCAGCAAAATAACCCACTAGGCCTTTTTTTCTGATTCCGGCGTAGAAATACGCTAAAGAAGTTAACAGTGCTAATGCCACTGTAGTATTGATATCGCTGGTGGGGGCTGCTAATTCACCTGAAGGCAGTTCGATCACCTTCCAAGGAATTAAAGCACCTGACCAGTTAGAGGCAAAGATGAATAAGAACAGTGTTCCAATGAAGGGAACCCAAGAACGATATTCTTTTTCCCCGATTTGATCTTTAGCTAGGTTGCGAATGAATTCTAGGACGTACTCCATAAAATTCTGCATCCCACTGGGAATTCGCTGCACGTTACTACTGGCCAACACTGAGACGGTAATCAGCAAACCGATTACAAACCACGAAGTCAGAAAAATCTGACCATGCAGTTTTACACCGCCGACTTCCCAATAAAGGTGCTGGCCAACTTCTAAACTAGCGAGAGGGAGAGGATTGAAGGTGTTTAAGACAGTCAGCATTTCCATGTCCGTAGGCTTCCTCTACAGATTGAGGACTGGAGGATTCCGCGTTACTTATTTAGGCTTGGGGGTGAACACTGTGATTAGCACATACAACATGAGAGCTACTTTGTAGGTAAGAAACCCTAAAAAAATCGGTAGAATCTTTAGCTGATGTAATTGAGTGGCTACAATGATTACACCCGCGAGGATCAAGATCCGATTTTGGCTTAGTTTTTTCTTGCCCCTACCTAGTTTTTCTACATCTTTGCCGAGCATTCGCAAGTAGATTATGCCTACTGCCGCCCCAACTAAATAGTTTAGGGCGACATCCAGAGGATAGAAACAGCAAACTGCAACAAAAATTACTCCCGTAGCTGTGATCGTCATCAATAACAACTGGCGTTGCAATTGATCATACTCCAGCATAGAAGTGTCGGGTTCTACAGCAAGTTTAGACCCTGATTCTAGTGTTTCCTCTGCGTTTGTCATAGCTACTTGGACAGGTTCACCAATTTTTAGTTCAGCCACAACTCATTGATCGGAAATCCGAAAGCAACAGTTATAACTTTCTCTAAGTTCACGCACACAGCGTATAACACGCTCTGCAAGCCAAAATGAATCATATCATGTTCTGTTCCCAGAACTTAAAACAAAATTAATGATCGCTGTTGACTAAATTCTAGTAAGCCCTTCAGGGCTTTCTTAACCATCAACCAACAACTCGCCTAATTTTCCAATGCAGCTTGAATATTCTGTTTAAGTGTGGTAATGACATCCTCAACGGCAATTTCCTGGGCATTGTGAGTAGCCCGTTCTACCAGTTCCACTTTACCCGATTTAATCGAACGTCCCGTGACAATCCGATAGGGAATCCCAATCAAATCAGCGTCTTTGAATTTTACCCCGGCCCGTTCATTGCGATCATCGAGGAGGGTTTCAATTCCGGCTTGGTTTAATTCCGTATAGAGTTTTTCGGCAATTTCCACCTGTTGAGCGTCGGTAATATTAGGAATGGCAATAATAACTTGATAGGGTGCGATCGCCACCGGCCAAATTATCCCATCCTTATCATAGGATTGTTCGACGGCCGATTGGGCTAACCGAGATACCCCCACCCCATAACATCCCATGACTAGGGGTAATTCTTCCCCCTGTTCATTGCTAAAGGTTGCTCCCATAGCCTGAGAATATTTAATCCCCAGTTGGAAAATATGACCCACTTCAATACCTCTAGCACTCTGTAAAATTTGTTCAGGGTCATGAACTGCGCGATCGCCTTTTTGAGCTTTTCTGAGATCTACAATAGTTTTAGGTAAGGTAAATTCTTTGCCCCAATTTGCCCCAACAACGTGATATCCTGACTCATCCGCGCCCGTGACAAAATTCTTTAATTCAACGGCAGTTTGATCCACCAGTCTTAAAAACTTAGACTCAAGTTGTTCTTTACTGGTAATATAAACATCTTCTAACTTAGGAGAAATATAGCCTAAAGGCAAAGGTTTTGTTCTCCATTTTTCCTGAGCTTCTTCATCAGGAACCGTTAAAGATAATATAGTTTTTGCGCCAAATTCCGGGGCTAATTTTGTTAATTCATTTTGTAATTTAACTTCATTAACCTCCTGATCGCCCCGAATATTAATTAAAACTAAAACCGTTGTTCCATTATCATAAACTACTTGATACAGAACATTTTTAACAATTTGTGTCGGGGAACATTTCAAGAATTTAGCTAAAGTGGCAATAGTGTTCGTATTCGGAGTTTCTAACTTTTGATATTCGGTAAAGCTAGAAGGTTCAGCATCAACCGGATGGGATGTAGCTTTTTCCGTATTAGCCGCATATTTACCATCTTCAGTATAGAGAACTTCATCTTCTCCCGCTTCTGCTAATACCATAAACTCTTGAGAACCTGATCCCCCAATAGCTCCAGAATCAGCTTCTACGGCTCGATATTGTAACCCACAACGGGTTAACATATTACGATAGGCTTGATCCATATCTCGATAGGTTTTCTTCAAACTTTCTTCATCGCTATGGAAAGAATAACCATCTTTCATAATAAATTCCCGACCCCGCATTAACCCAAACCGAGGCCGAATTTCATCTCTAAATTTTGTTTGAATTTGATATAAATGAATCGGTAATTGTTGATGGGAACGGATAATATCTTTAGCAATAGTTGTAATTACCTCCTCATGGGTTGGCCCTAATGCTAATTCCCGCTTCCGACGGTCAGTTAGGGAAAACATAATTCCCTCCGCTTTGGTATAGGTATCCCAGCGCCCCGACTCGCGCCAAAGTTCGGCGGGTTGGACTTGGGGAAGTAGACATTCTTGGGCTCCGGTGGCGTTCATTTCTTCTCGGACAATTTGAGATATTTTTTGCAAAACTCTCCACATCAGGGGAAGATAAGCATAAATTCCACTCCCAATGCGGCGAATATATCCCGCCCGGACTAATAGTTTATGACTGGGAATTTCCGCTTCTTTGGGATCTTCGCGTAGGGTAACAAATAGCATTTTAGAGAGTCGCATTGTTATGTTTCCTAAAATTAAAGACTAATTTATTATTATCGCAGAATAGGGTTAAATTAGTATAATCTAATTTAAGGAACCACAAAGGCACTAAGACACTAAGAAATTAGAATGATCATTGCTGTGCTTAAAAACCTAGAAAACTAATTAATCCATCTTTGTTTTCTATACCTTATGGATTTTATTATTCTTTAATTTCTCCTAATTAGTTTTAGGCGGAAATACTTTAGATAAATCTAAGGTTGAATCGGGAAAATAAGGTAAGTTTACAGACTGATTAGGTAAATAAATCAGTTTACGAAGATAACCAAACTCGCCTTGTAATTTTTGATAGGGTTCGCTATAACATTCTAAACAAAAATCGACTAAATTAAATATCCAATAATCGGTAATATTATTTTCAGCATAAACCGATAGTTTTGTAGTTTGATCATAGTTTAAAGAGGAATCAGAAACCTCAATGAGCAGTAAAATATCTTGTGCAGTAGGATGAGAAGTTGCATAATCATCCTGTCGATTTCTAAGAATTGTAAAGTCTGGTTCGGGCTCACTATTAGGCAGTAATAGAATAGGAGATTGACATTGTAAAGTTGCCTTTTCTCTGATTAAATGACTCAATTCTCGTAATAATTTTCTTAGACAAGTTTCGTGCATTCTTCCTTTTGCTGCCATTTCAATGATTTCTCCGCGAATGAGTTCAACTCGATCATTTTCTTGAAAAAAGCCTAATTCAGTTAGGCGATGATAGTCTTCGATGGTAAATTTTTTAACAGTTGCGATCGCCATAATTTTAAATATTAATCAGGATGATTAATTATAATTCAAGTTAAAAATTTATGCAATTTTTTGTTGAGTGGGCTATGCCCACCCAAAGTTTACCAAATAAATGGAATTAAGCGAGTTGAGTTATTCTGATATTCTTGATAATTGGGATATTTTTCTGACATAGTTTTTTCTTTAGCAAAAATTCGCTGTAAATAAAGAATCAGAATCAACCCAGGAACAATATATGCCCAAGGAGAACCTGCTACAATTGCAAAACTGAGATAGCGTAGTAAATCCCCAAAATAGTTGATATTTCGAGAAAATCGCCAAATATTATCTTTAACTAACCCCTCACCATATTGTTTTGCTGTTAATTTCTGCACATCTGCCGCCGCATTAATTAAACTGCCAAAATAAAATAGAGGAATTGCAATAGCAACGGTAATAAAAGAAATTGGAATAGGATTGATAAAAGCTAAATATCCGGGTAAAGTGTATAAACATCCAACAATAATTACAGCTAATATAAATCCTACTACTCCTGTAGATTCAGTGAAAATTGCTTTTGATCGTTGAGGATAAAACCATTGTTCAATTAACCACCACAAACAATAACTAATGTGAAGACAGAGATATATTACCTGTCGCCAGTCCTGAATTCCTAAGACTAAAGCAAAACCAATCAGTAGAATAATTGTTGTTGCTTTAGCAACATTAATGGCAGTTAATTGAGTCATTTTAAACGGAGAATGGGTTGTATTTTCCATGTTTTGTGATGATAGATTTAAGGATAAACTAAAATACTTCTGCACCTTCAAACTGTTTAATATTTTGCAGTTTGGCGGACTCTCCACAGGTGCGAGGAGTGGGTAACATTTTACCGGGGTTGGCTAAACCTTGAGGGTTAAAAACTGTTCTTACCCATTGCATAGTTTCTAAATCAACTTCGTTAAACATTTGGGGCATATAACATTTTTTATCCGCACCAATTCCATGTTCTCCCGATAAACTTCCCCCCACTTCCACACATATTTTAAGAATTTCGCCGCCAATTTCTTCAACGGTTTCTAACGCACCTGGAACGGAATTATCATATAAAATTAAAGGATGTAAATTCCCATCGCCTGCATGAAATACATTAGCAATACGATATCCATATTTTTCTCCAAGGGCTTCAATTTCTTTGAGAACATAAGCCATTTTTGTCCGGGGAATTACGCCATCTTGAACATAATAATCAGGACTGACATGACCCGCCGCAGCGAAAGCTGCTTTGCGTCCTTTCCAAATTTTTAACCGATCTTCTGCATTACTAGCAGTGGTAATATTTCTCGCCCCATTGTTGATACAAATTTCACTAACCCGTTGTTTATTAGTATCAACTTCTACCTGTAAACCATCTAATTCCACTAATAGAATTGCCCCCGCATCCCGAGGATATAAACCAATTTTTACCACATCTTCAACGGCATTAATACTGAGGTTATCCATAATTTCCATACCCCCAGGAATAATCCCAGAACTAATAATATCAGAAACCGCAGATCCAACCGATTCTAAATTGGTAAAATCTGCTAATAAGACACAAATTGATTCCGGTGTTTTTAAAATTCTTAATGTGATTTCAGTGGCAATGCCTAACGTCCCTTCTGAACCGACAAATAATCCGGTTAAATCATATCCCGGCATTTCGGGAATATTGCCACCAATATCGACAATATCACCATCGGGAGTGACGATTTTTAGCCCTAGAATATGGTTAGTTGTCACCCCATATTTTAAACAATGAACGCCGCCAGAATTTTCGGCAACATTTCCCCCAATAGAACAAATAATTTGACTAGAAGGGTCAGGAGCATAATAAAAACCTGCCCCACTAACTGCTTGTGTTACCCAATTATTAATTACTCCTGGTTGCACTACAACGCGCTGATTTTCTAGGTCAATATTTAGGATTTTTCGCATTAAAGCGGTGACAATTAAAACACAATCTTCTACGGGTAAAGCGCCACCAGAAAGTCCGGTTCCCGCTCCTCGTGCGACCCAAGGAATAGAATTGCGATCGCAAATTTTAACAACTTCTGCAACTTCTTCTGTGGTTTTTGGTAACACAACTAATGCGGGACGTTGACGATAGCTAGTCAGTCCATCACATTCATAAACCAGTAATTCTTCTCGACGTTGAATCACGCCTTTTTTCCCAACTATAGCCTCAAATTGTGGAATTAAGGGTTGCCAATTTCGGGTTACTTTTGATTGTTCAGCCAGCATAGGAATAAACATCAGGAGGATTAGGGATGGTTTATATTATATCGTTTTTCAGGAATATTTTTATCATTGATTTTAAGCATTCATTTTAATTGGTTATAAATTTTTTGCCAGTATGGAAGACAAAAATAGTTTTTATATAGAATAATTAAATCAAGGATATAATAGAGCTATAGGATTTTTATTCAAACTGTAATTCCTAAAATAAGAGTGCATATTAAAGAGTGTATACTAGAAAAAAGCGATTATGGAGCCGTTTTGAATGTCAACCCTGGTAGAAAGAATCACAATCAATCCTAGGCAATGTGGTGGTCGTCCCTGTATTCGAGGGATGAGAATTCGGGTATCCGATGTGTTAGACTTGTTTGCGGCTGGACTAACTGCTGAAGATATATTAGAAGAAATGCCTGATCTCGAAGCAGATGATTTGAAAGCATCTTTTTTGTATGCCTAGCGGAAACTCAATCACCCGGTATTAGTAGCATGACAATTTAGAAGTAAAAATAGATGACAATTATTCTAACTTATTTAGATTCTGGAGTTTTAATTGCCGCTGCTAGGGGGACTGATATTAATATTTGTTTAGTTCTGTTAAGTTGCATTCAAGATTATCTGTGGGCTTGTATTTAAGACATAATATACTAACTCGCTGTCTTGTACTTCGTATTCAAATACGCTAGACTACCCCCTTGGGTTAATATCTAAACAAGAGGAAGTGAATGACTAGAAGCATCTCTACAGTAGATCTGTTTTGTGGTGCTGGAGGACTAACTCATGGTTTTGAGCAAGCAGGTCTTCCAGTCAAGGCTGGATACGATATCGATCCTGCTTGTCAGTTTCCTTATGAATATAACAACAAAGCAAAATTTATATTGCAAGATGTGGAAAATGTCAAGGGTTGGGATTTAGCAGAATATTTCTCTGGAAGCCATATTAAAGTATTAGCAGGATGCGCTCCCTGTCAGCCATTTTCGAGTTATTCAAGACGTTATAACGATCAACAATTGAAGTGGAAGCTCTTACAAGATTTTGCTCGTTTAATTAAAGAATGCGAACCCGATATTATTTCAATGGAAAATGTACTTTTATTAAAACGTCATTCAGTTTTTCAGGAGTTTATCACCCAGTTGCAACAGTTGGACTATTGCTTTGAGTCTTATGAGGTTAACTGTCTGGATTATGGAATTCCTCAATCTCGAAAACGATTAGTCTTGCTTGCTTCAAAATTTGGAAAAATCAACCTAATTCCACCAACACATAACCCCAATAATTACCAAACAGTCGGACAAACTATTGGACACCTTGAACCCCTTTCTGCTGGTGAAGGTTCTAACATAGATTGGTTGCATAGATGTAGCAAGCTCTCTCAACTAAATTTACGCCGTATTCGTGCTTCAAAACCCGGAGGAACTTGGCGAGATTGGCCTCAAGAATTAATTGCAGAATGTCACTTAAAAACAAGCGGTAAAACCTATCCAGCAGTATATGGTAGAATGGAATGGGGTAAACCTAGTCCAACGATTACTACGCAGTGTTTTGGTTTTGGGAATGGTCGGTTTGGTCATCCTGAACAAGATAGAGCGATATCTTTGAGAGAAGCAGCTTTATTACAAACTTTTCCACCAGAATATGAATTTATACACCCTAATAAACAACAGGCAATTGATCTAGTAGGACGATTAATTGGTAATGCTGTTCCCGTTAGGTTAGGGATGGTAATAGCTCGAAGTATTTTAGAACATATTCACGAAGAAAATTAAGGATATTGTATAGAACTATCTAAATATTCTTGATTCTCTAAATATTGTTGAATGTTTTGTAATATTTGCTGGAGATACTCTATTACCTCTTGCTTCACTTTCAGCAAATCCTCAATACTTGTGTTTTGCCCAATTTCTGCAAATGATTTATTCCCATGTGCTAAATCGTTTCGATTCTGCATTATATCGTATAAATGTTCACCATGTTTGGTTTTGGAGTAGTCAGTATCAAAAGAGAATCCATAATTTCTAGCTACTTTTATAATCTCATCTCGATCAACATTACCTGAAAATAATTCTCTTTTCTGGAAACCAGCAGTAATAATATCAACAGAAATATTTCTGAGCCTAGAGTGAACATGATCAGGTGAACGTTTTTTAAAGTTATGTATAACTATTTTTTTGATCTCGATTCTCACAACGTCAAAGGAAATTCTTTGACTACTTATTTCAGTAAATATAGCTTCTATAGCATTACGCATAGTTGATTCAATAAGATTATAAAGTAGTAAAAAGGCATTAGCTTTGAGCGTTTTTGCCAGGTTAGAATCGATAGCTTTAATTGTTTGCTCACCATTATCTCCTAACACGGCTAATTTTGTGTTTTCTTGGATAAGCCCCTCCAGAAATACAAAATATTGGTTGACTTCGTGTACACGAGTATGGAACTCTTCAAAAACTGTTTGCATAGTTAACTTAAAAGTTGATCACGCACATATTCAATACGCTTAATTACTTTAGGTTTGGAGTTACTGGCATCTGAAGTAGTATATTCTTTGAATTCTTTTGATTCAAGCCAATTGATTGAATTAATTTCAAGATCAGGTTTTTCTCTCAAGGCGAGGGCAGCACCCACAGAAATTGCCTCAAAGCGAATTCTTGGTGTTTTTACATGACCTTTTGATTTACTAAATCCATTGGGAAAGTATTTTTCAATAAAGTCTAACATTTTATGAAATTCGGAACGCATACCATCTTTGTCAATTCCATCATGGTTGTGTTGTTCTAGGTATTCATTCAGAAATACATTAACCTGTCTATCAAAATTCTGATAATTGTTTAAATAAGCAAAGAAACGTAAGACAAATTCTTCAGGTTCGCGTTTGCGGACAAGTGCTTCTGATATGGGGCATAGTTTAATAAATTTGGGATCTTTGGCTAGTTCTTCAAGAAGATCGACAAATGGGCCAGGAGATATGCCTCTACGCTTCTCCATATCATTTAGTTGAACACTACCAGTATTGATGCGTTCAAACATATCTCGTCTCATTTCTTCATCAGCTTTATCACTCAGCACAATCATGCGAATGGTGGCACGGTTGAACCGTCTCTGTCTCGCCAGAGGCAAATCACTAAATTTGAAGTTGTTAAGCTGCTTTAGCTTTTCTAATCCATACAGCTTTAGATCGTTGTTGAGAAATCTGTCTAAAGTACGAATACGCTGAGTTCCGTCAACAATTTCTAACCGAGCTAAATCTTCCTGATCATCTTCTTGTTTAGGTGGCAAATCAGCCACAAAAATATATGGTATGGGTAGTCCTAGCAGGAGAGATTCAATAAACTTTGACTGTCGCGTTTCTTCCCAGATCATATCTCGTTGATAGTCTGGAATATACAACTCATTAGTATCTTCATCTAGTCCATCTCTATATTTTTGGACAAGCACTTCCACTGGATATTCTTTTGTGTCATAGTCAACGGTTTTTTGCTTTTCCCGAATTTCTACTTCTGCGGCTTCTCTTTGTTCATGTGCAATCTCTGCTTCCGGTGGTATTCTTGGGGGTTTGGGCATTTTGCTCTCCTGTTTTGACAACATGGATGTCATGTCATGAGGTTTCGTTACATCTAACGTGCTTATAGAAGAACAGGCAAAATGCCTATTCTTCTTACTGATAAATTATAAAGAATTAGAGTGCAACCGCCACGACGGCAACCGACGCCTCAGGACTATCTTTTTCCGAAGGAGGAACAACTTGCCAGAACTTGGGTAAATACTCCGACCAGTTCGCCAGAATAGTTTTAGCCTTCTCGCTGACCGTGTGTTCCGCGTGTTGTGTGATTAACTCTTTTAACTGCTGTTCACCCATCGGCGTACTCACCCGTTGAATTTTGACGATTTCCGGGTTCACCATTTCGGGGAAATCTCCATCTTCATCGAGGAAATAACCTAAACCTCCGGTCTGTCCGGCGCCAACATTTCGGCCAACTTTACCGAGAACCACAACCACACCCCCGGTCATATATTCACAACAGTGGTCGCCAGCGCCCTCAATAACAGCTTTACCCAAGGAATTCCTTACCGCAAATCGTTCTCCGGCTTTTCCGTAGGCGTATAAAGTTCCCCCCGTGGCCCCATATAAACAGGTATTCCCGATAATCACATTCTCAGAAGGGTTATAAGTAACAGCCGCCGGGGGTTTAATAATAATCTCCCCCCCGTGCATCCCCTTCCCGACATAATCATTCGCTTCCCCCGTTAGGGTTAACTGCATACCGGGGAGGTTGAAAGCGCCAAAACTCTGACCTGCTGCACCTGTAAAATTCAGGTTAATTTGTCCAGCAAAGCCACTATTTCCATAGATAGAGGCGATTTTCCCAGCAATGCGCGTCCCCACCGTCCGGTCAGTATTCACGATCCGCAGAGATTTCGTTACCGTCCCCTGGTTTTGAATAGCGGTGGCAATTTCCGCATCTTCTAATAACACATCATCCAAGACCGGGCCGTTACTATGGATGGGTTCATGGTTTAACCAGTTGCGATCGCTGGTTACAGGCGCTTGGGTAAAGACCTCTAAATTCAAGTGTTGGGTCTTAGCCACATTCACCCCATCCCGACGTTTTAGCAGGTCAGACCGTCCAATTAAATCGACTAATTTCCGATATCCCAACCGCGCTAGAATATGGCGCACTTCCTCAGCCACAAAATAGAAGAAGTTCACAACATGGCCCGGAGTTCCTGGGAAACGTTGTCGCAAACGTTCTTGTTGAGATGTCACCCCCACGGGACAGTTATTTGTATGGCAAATTCGGGCCATAATACAGCCTTCTGCAATCATAGCAATGGTTCCAAAGCCGAATTCCTCGGCCCCCATTAAGGCTCCCATCACCACATCCCAGCCACTTTTGAAACCACCATCTACCCGCAACCGCACCCGGTCGCGGAGTTTATTCCCCATCAACACCCGATGGACTTCCGTTAACCCCAATTCCCAAGGACTTCCGGCGTGTTTAATTGAAGTTAGGGGAGAGGCGCCAGTCCCCCCGTCATGGCCGGAAATTTGGATATAGTCGGCGTTAGCCTTAGCAACCCCGGCGGCAATGGTTCCAATTCCGACTTCTGCGACTAATTTGACCGAAACCGTCGCTTTCGGGTTAATTTGGTGCAGGTCAAAGATTAATTGGGCTAGGTCTTCAATGGAATAAATATCATGGTGAGGAGGAGGGGAAATTAGGGTGACGCCCGGTTTAGACCGTCGCAACATAGCAATATATTCGCTAACTTTCTTCCCTGGAAGTTGTCCCCCTTCCCCTGGTTTGGCCCCTTGAGCGACTTTGATTTCAATGGACTGAGCATTCATCAGGTATTCGGGGGTAACGCCAAACCGTCCCGACGCCACCTGTTTAATTGCTGAACTAGCGCTATCTCCGTTTTGGAGTCCTTTTAAATGGGGACGTCCGGCCGAAATCCCATGTTCATCAACATCGTTAAAAATCTTGTAGCGGGCGGGATCTTCCCCACCTTCGCCGGAGTTGGATTTTCCGCCCAAACGGTTCATGGCGATCGCCAAGACCTCATGGGCTTCGGGAGATAGAGCCCCCAGGGACATCCCCCCGGTACAGAAGCGTTTGACAATTTCTTCAACTGTTTCTACTTCTTCTAATGGGATGGAATTGCGATCGCTGTTAAAGTCCAATAAATCCCGTAAGGCCGTGGCTGGGCGGTTTTCCACAAATTGACGATACAGTTCGTACAAATCAAACCGTTGTTGTGCTTGTTGTTGTGCTTTAGCACCATCTGGAGACGTTCCATGCAACGTCTCTACGGGGCCAGAACGAACGGCCTGATGGAGCAATTTTGTCATTTCCGGGTTATTTAAGTGATATTCTCCCCGCTTCATGGCATTGACAAACCCAAAGTTTTCTAACTTTTTCGCCTCTAGGGGAAACGCCTTAGCATGGAATTGATAAACCTCCTGGCTTAACTCAGAAATGCTTAAACCCCCAACCCGAGACACCGTACCCCGGAAACCCATTTCCAGTAAATCTTCCCCAATCCCAATAGCTTCAAAGATTTGCGCCCCACGATAGGAAGATAACAGAGAAATTCCCATCTTCGATAAAATCTTGAGTAACCCATCTTCCACGGCTTGGCGATAGTTTTTCTGGGCATTTTCCATGGTCATCGGGAGAATTTTGCCCTTGGACAGATTGTTCTGAATTAGGGGACTAGACCACCAATGACGCACGGTTTCTAAGGCCATATAGGGACAAATTGCCGAAGCCCCGTAACCGACTAAACAGGCAAAATGATGGGTACTCCAAGATTGGGCCGTTTCTACCACCAGGGAGGCTTGTAACCGTTTGCCAATTTTAATTAAATAATGGTGAACCGCTCCTACCGCTAACAAGGGCGGAATATAGGTCTGTTCGGCCGTTAACCCGCGATCGGACAGAATAATAATTTCTTTGCCCTGATCCACCGCTTCAGCGGCTTTTTCACAGAGCCGGGTCAGGGCGATCGTCGCACCATTCGGCCCTCCTTCCAAACCATAGAGGGTAGAAAGGGTGATCCCCGGAAAATCCGACTGACGTAAGGCTTCTAACTCCGCCTCATTCAGCAGGGGGGAGTTAATTTTATACAGTCGGGCGTCTTCGGGTTTCAGGTCTAACAAATTCCCCCGTTTCCCTAACTGCATGGAGAGGGACATGACAATCCGTTCTCGCAAAGGATCAATCGGTGGGTTTGTAACCTGAGCAAATCGTTGTTTAAAGTAGTTATATAACAACTGGGGTTTATCTGAAAGCACCGCTAGGGGCGTATCATCCCCCATACAAAACGTCGCTTCCTTGGCCGTACTCGCCATATCGGAAATTTGGATATCCACATCCTCCGCCCCATAGCCAAAGGCGGTTTGCTGTTGGAGAAGGCTATCCGGTGCTAATTGTTTTTCACCAATAAAAGCCTGGGGTTCCGCCTCCTGGCGATATTGTTCTAACCAGGAACGATAGGGGTGTTCATGGGCGACCCGTTGTTTGATCTGCCAATTTTTCAGAACTTCATGGGTACTCAAATCCACCGCAATCATTTGTCCTGGCCCTAAACGGCCTTTTTCCTGAATTTGGTCTTCGGGAATATCCACCACCCCGGCTTCGGAGGAAACCATGATCACGCCATCTTTAGTGATACAGTAACGGGCGGGACGCAGACCATTACGATCCAAACAGGCCCCAATTTGTTTACCATCACTGAAGACCAATAAAGCTGGGCCGTCCCAAGGTTCTTGGATACCGCTATAATATTCGTAAAAATCCGTAATTTCGGGTAAATCTTTCAGGTTAGGCTGGTTTTGATAGGCTTCGGGAACCATAATCATCAGCGCTTCTAAGGGACAGCGCCCAGTTCTCACTAGCAACTCCAGACAATTATCTAAATTAGCCGAGTCGCTATTGGTAGCATCCACAAAGGGAATTAGGGTTTTTAAGCGATCGCCCCAAACCGGATGGGCTAACACATTTTCCCGCGCCCGCATCCAGTTAATATTCCCCAACAGCGTATTAATTTCCCCATTATGTCCCAATAGTCGCATCGGTTGAGCCAAGGGCCAGCGCGGCATGGTATTGGTACTGAAGCGTCGATGGTAAACTGCGAAATTGCTCTTATAGTCGGGGTTAACTAAATCTAAATAAAATTCTCCCAGGATTGCCGATCGCACCATACCTTTATAGACAATAGTACGGCAGGAGAAGGAACAAATATAAATATCCTCACCCCAGACTAACCCATCTTGTTTCAAGGCTACCCCGGAAGATCGACGGGCTAAAAACAGTTGTCGGTCAAGATCATCCCCGGTATTTCCCTTAGCCGAATAAACCATAACTTGTTCGATGCGGGGTTGATTTTCCCGCGCCTGTACTCCCAGGACTTCCGGTTTAACCGGGACTTCTCGCCAACCGATAATAACTAATTCTTCTTGTTTGAGGTCAGTTTCAATAATTTCGCGGGCTTTAATCGCTAAATCAGCATCTTGGGGTAAAAATACCATCCCCACCCCAAATTTAAACTCTGGCTCTTGGAGAATATCAATATTTCGTTCAGCAAACCAAGGGGCTAATAATTCCCAAGGAATTGCGGTCATGATCCCCGCCCCATCCCCGGAGTCCTGGTCGGCGCTACAGCCGCCCCGATGTTCTAAACAGGTTAAAGCAGGTAAGGCTTTTTGAATAATAGAATGATTAGCACCCCCGGACGGGTTAGCGATAAATCCCACCCCGCAGGCGTCTCTTTCTTCCACTAACCAAGGTTGACCGGAATAGGGGTAGCCCATATTTCCTACTATGCAATCTTGTTGATGGTTTTGTTCTGGGTTGTGATTAACTCTAGTGTTATCCATATCTTGATTATATTGAGTGAGGATGCTTGAAGCGATTGAATTTTAACCAAAATTGACATCGGGTTCAAAAACCCTAGTCTGACTAGCATACACCTAATTGGCTCAGGGTAGGGGTGAAAATTCAAGATCTGTTGACATATCAGATTGTTTAGGATAGATGGTTGGTTAGTAACCGTCATCAATATGGACTAATTATTAGGATGGTAATATGCCAAATTTTAATTTAATTCACCAACCGAAAAAGATTATTTTATTGTTAAGTATTTTGGGGTTAAGTGTTTTGCCCATTTCTACCCTCGCCGAATCTCAAACAAATCCAAGCAAAAAACAAGGAAGCCAAATTGAAATTAATGGTAATTTAATTAATCTTCCTTGGCAAATTGATCAATCTAATCGTAACTCAAGAATTGCTGTTAAAATTAGTGATATCGGATTAATGCAGAATCTGGGTATTAATCTCCTTGATACCAATAATAGTTCCCAACAGCCGATTCAATGGTTTTCTTCTGAATCTAATTTATCGGCGGAATATATTAATCCCTATCGCTATTTGGATTTATCGAATTTTGCCGAATCCTCCCAATGGCAAATTAAACCGGAGGGAAGCAACCTAAAAATTACTATTCCTCCTTCTGCTATTCAATCTTTGCGGATTGAATCTTTATCTGTAGCCAGTAATTTACCTCAAACCAATTCTACTTTTTTACCTCAAAAAATTATTATTGAACTCGATAAACCAACTATTTGGCAACAACCTAACCCAGAAATCAAAAAGCGATCGCCTTCTACTCCCTCGCCACCTTCTCCACCCCTAACGGATGATCCCACCACCCGAAATAAAACTAATTCCTCTCAACCTGTTACTCCGATTTTACAAGATTGGAATTTAATTTTAGAAGCTAATATTACCCCTAAACTTTTATCCGATAGTCCAGAATTTTTTAAGCCTAATATTCTGAGCAAAAACCCAAATTTAAGTCCGCAAAATCCTAATTATACTAATCTACAATTAGAATCTCAAAATAATCAAACTCAAGTTAAATTTAGTCTTCCTCCCGGTTGGCGTCCGGTAGTCAATACCTTAAACTCTCCCTATCGTTTAATTATTGATATTAAACCGGATTTTCTCACCCCCAAAAATATTTTATGGCAACCCGGAATTAGATGGAGACAGGACTATATTAAAATCCCAAAAAATGAGGCATCTTTAGGATCTTTACTGAATCAAATTTTCAAACCTTCTGAATCCTCAGTTGATCAATTTCCAGTATATTGGTTAGAAATTAATATCAATCAACCCGAAATTAACCTAACTCCAATTTTAAGTAATCCTCATGCTCGTCAGGGCACTTCAACCTTATTAGATATAGCAAAACAAGCACAAGTTCCCATAGCCATTAATGGCGGTTTTTTTAATCGCAATAATCAGCTACCATTAGGAGCAATTCGCTTAAATAATAATTGGTTATCGAGTCCAATTTTAAATCGAGGAGTCATTGCTTGGGAAAAGGGTAAACCTATTATAATGAATCGTTTAATCTTAAAAGAAACCTTAACTACAGCGTCGGGTCAAACTTTCCCTCTACAATATCTTAATAGTGCTTATGTTGAAGCCGGAATTTCTCGTTATAATTCCGATTGGGGAAAATCCTATAGCCCGATTAACCAGCAAGAACATATTATTGTAGTTGAAAATAACCAAATTATCCGTTATATTAAACCGAATAAACCAGAATCATCTGTTATTAATATTCCGACGCAGGGTTATTTATTAGTTATTCGAGGTCGTCCTGAATTATTAAACTTATTACCCGTCGGAACTCGTTTACAATTAAACAGCCAAACCGAACCCAATGAATATCAAAATTATCCTAATATTTTAGGGGCTGGGCCGTTATTAATTCAAAATCGTCAAATTGTTTTAGATGCCGCCAAAGAACGATTTAATCCCGCCTTTCAACAACAAAAAGCCATTCGGAGTGCGATCGCTATTACTAATAATAATACCTTACTCCTGGTAGCTGTCCATAACCGTCCTAATGGTTCCGGCCCAAGTCTAGCAGAACTGGCTCAAATATTGCAAAAATTAGGAGCCCTAACCGCCCTCAATTTAGATGGAGGAAGTTCCACCAGTCTCTATCTCGGAGGATATTATTTAGACCGTCCTTTCTCAACCGTAGCACCTGTTCATAACGGTTTAGGAATTGCGATCACAGATCATTAGGGTTAAATCAGATTATCATGGATCATAGCAAGCCAGGTTTATTTACTCAGGTAGTTGTGGGGAGTATTCTGGAGAACGAACAAGAGCTATCCAAAGGTTTATGAATACCACCCCAGTTTTAATACCAAATTTAATTTAGGTAAAATCTTTGATAAGGAAATAAGATTATGGTAGCAGTCAAGGAAAGTGTGGCAAATTCTAAAGCTTCCACCGAGAATATCCCCAGTATCGGTAATACTCCCACGGAATTGAGACCTTGGGGTTCATTTACAACCTTGGAAGAAGGGCCAGGATATAAAATTAAACGTATTGAAGTCAAACCCGGTCATCGGTTGAGTTTACAGATGCACCACCATCGAAGTGAACACTGGATTGTGGTAGCCGGAACCGCTAAAGTAGTTTGTGGAGACAGTGAAGAAGTTTTATTCTCTAACCAGTCCACCTATGTTCCTCAATGTACTTCCCACCGTTTGGAAAATCCCGGTGTGATTCCTCTGATTTTAATTGAAGTCCAGAACGGGGAATATTTGGGAGAGGATGATATTATCCGATTCCAAGATGACTATGCTCGTACCCCCGCTTAAAGCGCACCAAAAACCCATATTTCCGGTAATCTAAAAATAGATTAACGTTTCTGTGAGTAGGTGTTTCATGATTTCTCTGAGTCCAGCAGCCACTCGTGAGGTACTCCGCCTCAAGTCCAAGCAAAATAATCCTCATCTATCCTTTCGTCTTGGGATACAAAAGGGCGGCTGTTGCGACTGGTCTTATACAATGGGATTTGATGAAACCCAGCAGTCGAGCGATATAGTTTATCAGTCTGATCAGATTAAAATTGTAGTTGAGCTGGAAAATTTAAAGTACCTAGAAAACTTAACGATTGACTATTCTGAAGACTTAATGGGAGGTGGGTTTCGCTTCCAAAACCCCAACACCACCCAAAGCTGTAGCTGCGGTCATTCCTTTGTCGCAAAATCCCAATAACATATTCAATTACCCAAAACCCATTACCCAAAACCCATTACCCAAAACCCACTACCCATTACCTATTTGCAAAAACTGGTGATCTAGGTTATTATGATCTTTTGGGTGTCAACATCTGACCATACTTTTGAAAGAAAGTCCCGTCCCCAGGTAGGGGAGGGATATTTCAGTGGAGATACCTCAAAACTTCAAATTGCCGAATTATTTCAGTATGTCGTAACTCATGCCCACTATCCAGCAACTAATTCGTTCTGCACGGGAACAGACTCAGAAGAAAACAAAATCGCCCGCCCTAAAGAGTTGCCCTCAACGGCGGGGAGTCTGCACAAGGGTTTATACAACCACCCCCAAAAAACCTAATTCCGCGCTGCGTAAGGTGGCAAGGGTGCGGCTAACCTCTGGCTATGAAGTGACAGCATATATTCCGGGTATTGGTCACAACTTGCAAGAACACTCCGTAGTAATGATTCGAGGCGGTCGGGTGAAAGATTTGCCTGGAGTTCGATATCACATTATTCGCGGAACATTAGATACGGCGGGAGTCAAAGATCGTCGTCAAGGGCGCTCGAAGTATGGCGCCAAGCGTCCTAAGTAAGAGCTTTGAGTCAGGGCTAAGTTAAAAGTTGTGGTGGTGTTGTTGGAGCAAGACTAACAACATTAAGCCTTTGGTGACTTGTCCCCATCGCTGAAAATCTTAAATTATCTATTGTGTTAAGGAAGATACAATATGTCTCGTCGCAGAGTTGTTCAGAAGCGTCCGATCCCAGTTGATCCGGTCTATAACAGTCGCTTAATTAGCATGATGGTACGTCGCATCATGAAACATGGAAAGAAATCTATCGCCTACCGGATCATTTATCAGGCGCTCAAAACCATCGAAGAAAGAACGGGTTCTGAGCCTCTTGAGGTATTTGAAAAAGCCATTCGGAATGCGACTCCCCTCGTGGAAGTCAAAGCCCGGCGGGTGGGTGGTGCAACCTATCAGGTTCCCATGGAAGTTCGCTCAGAAAGAGGAACAGCTTTAGCCCTCCGTTGGTTAATTCAATATGCTAGAGCCAGAACCGGACGTTCTATGTCCGTGCGGTTGGCAAATGAACTGATGGATGCCGCTAACGAAACTGGAAGTGCAGTTCGTAAACGGGAAGAAACTCACCGGATGGCAGAAGCAAATAAAGCCTTTGCCCATTATCGGTACTAAAAAAATGGATAGCAGTGATATCCGTAAACGTATAAAATCTTAATAAAGGTTTAAAAAAGGAGGTAGCTGTGGCACGTACCGTCCCGCTTGAGAGAGTAAGGAACATTGGTATTGCAGCCCATATTGACGCGGGCAAAACAACCACAACGGAGCGGATTCTATTCTACTCCGGTATGGTTCATAAAATGGGCGAAGTCCATGAAGGAACAGCAGTAACCGACTGGATGGCTCAAGAGCGGGAGCGTGGAATTACCATCACGGCTGCCGCTATTACCACCAGTTGGAAAGATCATAAGATCAATATCATTGATACTCCGGGTCACGTTGACTTCACCATTGAAGTCGAACGTTCGATGCGGGTGTTAGATGGTGTAATTGCTGTTTTTTGTTCAGTCGGTGGTGTACAACCCCAGTCTGAAACTGTTTGGAGACAAGCAGAACGTTATAAAGTTCCTCGGATCGTCTTTGTGAACAAGATGGATCGCACGGGTGCGAACTTTTTCAAAGTTTATGAGCAAATCCGCGATCGCTTAAGGGCGAATGCCGTTCCGATCCAGATCCCGATTGGTAGTGAAAACGATTTCCAGGGATTAGTGGATTTGGTAGAGATGAAAGCTTATCTCTACAACGACGACGATAAAGGAACGGATTTTGAGGTCACTGATCAAATTCCCGAAGCGGTGAAAAAGATAGCCGAGGAATATCGGGTGAAATTGGTGGAGTCGGTTTCTGAAACCGATGATCACCTGATGGAGAAGTACCTAGAAGGTGAAGAACCGACGAATGAAGAAATTCGGACTCAGTTACGCAAAGGGACAATTGCCGGGGAGATTGTTCCTCTGCTGTGTGGTTCTGCTTTCAAAAACAAAGGGGTACAACAACTGTTAGATGCAGTTGTTGACTATCTCCCGGCTCCATCGGAAGTTCCTCCGATCCAAGGCACTTTATCAAATGGTGACGTTGACGTCCGTTATGCCAATGACGAAGCACCTTTATCGGCCTTAGCGTTCAAGATCATGGCCGATCCTTACGGACGCTTGACCTTCGTTCGAGTCTATTCCGGTGTTTTACAAAAGGGCAGTTATGTCCTGAACTCCAGCAAGGATAAAAAAGAACGAATTTCTCGCTTGATTGTTCTCAAAGCTGATGATCGGATCGAAGTCGATGAACTGCGGGCTGGAGACTTAGGGGCAGCCTTGGGTTTGAAAGATACCCTCACCGGTGATACCCTCTGTGATGACACGAAACCGATTATTTTGGAATCTCTGTTCATCCCCGAACCTGTGATTTCCGTGGCGGTGGAACCAAAAACCAAACAGGATATGGAAAAACTCTCCAAAGCTCTCCAATCCTTGTCAGAGGAAGATCCCACCTTCCGGGTTTCTGTGGATTCCGAGACCAACCAAACCGTAATTGCGGGGATGGGCGAACTGCACTTAGAAATTCTGGTTGACCGGATGTTACGCGAGTTCAAAGTGGAAGCGAATGTGGGTGCGCCCCAGGTTGCTTATCGGGAAACCATCCGTAAACCTGTGAATCGAGTCGAAGGCAAATTCATCCGCCAAAGTGGTGGTAAAGGTCAATACGGTCACGTTGTGATTAATCTCGAACCCGGTGAACCCGGTAGCGGGTTTGAATTTGTTTCCAAAATCGTTGGTGGAACTGTACCTAAAGAGTACATCAACCCGGCTGAACAAGGGATGAAGGAAGCCTGCGAAACAGGTGTGGTGGCAGGTTATCCTCTGATTGATGTGAAAGCGACTCTGGTGGATGGTTCTTACCACGATGTAGACTCCTCAGAAATGGCATTCAAGATCGCTGGCTCCATGGCACTCAAAGAAGCGGTGAGTAAAGCCTCACCCGTGCTGTTAGAGCCGATGATGAAGGTTGAGGTGGAAGTACCTGAAGACTTCATTGGTAACGTGATTGGGGATTTGAACTCTCGCCGGGGCCAAATTGAGGGTCAAGGAACAGAACAGGGTATTGCCAAAGTGACCGCTAAGGTTCCCTTAGCTCAGATGTTTGGTTATGCCACGGATATCCGTTCCAAAACCCAAGGTCGGGGGATTTTCACCATGGAGTTTAGCCACTATGAGGAAGTTCCTCGTAGCGTGGCTGAAGTCATTGTTGCCAAAAATAAAGGCAACTAAACTGGCAGTCGGGTTGGGGTTGACGGTTACGGGTTAATCGCCAATAACCAATCCCTGACTCGGTGCCCACCATTATTTTTCTTGAAAACTTTCAATTCTTAACTGAAAATGGCACGCGCAAAATTTGAACGGAACAAACCCCACGTTAATATCGGTACCATCGGTCACGTTGACCACGGTAAAACCACTTTAACGGCTGCAATTACCATGACTTTAGCTGCTCTGGGTCAAGCCACAGCTAAAAAATATGATCAAATTGATGCCGCACCCGAAGAAAAAGCCCGGGGGATTACGATCAATACAGCCCACGTTGAATACGAAACCAAAACCCGTCACTATGCTCACGTTGACTGTCCTGGTCACGCTGACTATGTGAAAAACATGATCACCGGTGCTGCCCAGATGGACGGTGCAATTTTAGTGGTGTCGGCGGCTGATGGCCCCATGCCCCAAACCCGTGAACATATCCTGTTAGCCAAACAGGTCGGGGTTCCCAATATCGTTGTCTTCATGAATAAAGAAGACATGGTGGATGATGCTGAACTGTTGGAATTGGTGGAACTGGAAATCCGGGAACTGTTAACCTCCTACGACTTCCCCGGTGATGATATCCCCATTGTTTCCGGATCGGCTAAAGAAGCTTTAGATTCCATGGTGGCTAATCCCAAGGCCGTCGTAGGCGAAAATAAATGGGTAGATAAAATTTACGAGCTGATGGAAAAAGTGGATGCCTATATCCCCAATCCTGAGCGTGATATTGATAAGCCTTTCTTGATGGCTGTTGAAGATGTCTTCTCCATTACTGGACGGGGTACGGTGGCAACGGGTCGGATTGAACGGGGTAAAGTCAAAGTTGGCGATAACGTTGAACTGGTGGGAATTAGAGCGACTCGTGCTACCACCGTCACGGGTATAGAAATGTTTAAAAAGAGTCTGGAAGAAGGGATGGCCGGGGACAACGCTGGTCTGCTGTTACGCGGTATCCAGAAAGCTGATATTGAACGAGGTATGGTGATTGCCAAACCCGGTTCGATTACTCCCCATACTCAGTTTGAATCTGAAGTCTATATTTTGACGGAGAAAGAAGGTGGACGTAAAACTCCTTTCTTCCCCGGCTATCGTCCTCAGTTCTATGTCCGAACAACCGATGTTACCGGAACCATTAAAGCCTTTACCTCTGATGAAGGGGCGGATGCCGAGATGGTTATGCCTGGAGACCGGATTAAAATGACCGTGGAACTGATCAACCCCATTGCTATTGAACAAGGGATGCGCTTTGCTATTCGTGAAGGTGGCAAAACCGTGGGTGCTGGTGTTGTGTCCAAAATTCTGAAGTAAGCTTTGTGAATTAAAGCTGCAAAGTTAAGGATAAGGTTGCAGAAAATAGGAAGGGTTTGATCCTGTTTCTGCACCTTCTATCTGTTAAGATGATGTGACTGTTCAAGCCGATAATCCTGAACCTAGAAAACTGAACACCCCATGGCAACTATTCAACAACAAAAAATTCGGATTCGTCTCAAAGCCTTTGATCGTCGTTTACTCGATACCTCTTGCGAGAAGATTGTAGATACGGCGAATCGGACTAGCGCCACTGCGGTTGGGCCGATTCCTTTACCCACAAAACGCCGGATTTACTGCTTATTGCGTTCCCCCCACGTTGATAAAGATTCCCGGGAACACTTCGAGACTCGTACCCATCGTCGCATTATTGATATTTATCAGCCTTCTTCTAAAACCATTGATGCTCTGATGAAATTGGACTTACCCGCCGGGGTTGATATTGAAGTGAAACTTTAATTTTTTGCTTCGACTATTCTCAACCTACTCAACCTGACCTTTTAATATGGGTTTTGAGTAGGTTTTTTGATATAGTGCTACGCACACCGGAACACCGGAACACCGGAACACCGGAACACCGGATCAGTAAGCAGTGAAAGGGTTTTAGGACTCAACAGTGTCCTAACTGTAATGCGTAGAGCTATATTTAGAAATTGATCCAATATCTGCTACGTTGTTAGTAGCTCTTACTTAACGGACAATGGCGTCATTTTCCTCAATTGCTGTTCGAGAACTTCCTCTGTTTCCGCTACCAGAAGTGGTTTTATTTCCGGGTAGACCCCTGCCTTTGCATATTTTTGAATTTCGTTATCGGATTATGATCAATACCATCCTGAATACGGATCGCCGGTTTGGGGTATTAATGTTTGATCCGAATCAAGGTCAAGTTGCTGCCGTGGGTTGCTGTGCGGAAATTGTCCAACATCAACGTTTACCGGATGATCGGATCAAAATGCTGACTTTGGGACAGCAACGATTTCGGGTATTAGAAGCGGTTCGAGAAAAGCCGTATTTGGTGGGTTTAGTGGAATGGATCGAAGACAAACCCCCCCAACAGGATTTAAGACCCCTAGCAACTGAAGTAGAAGGTTTGTTGCGCGATGTAGTTCGTCTATCAGGAAAGTTGATGGAACAAAATATTGAACTTCCTGATGATATTCCCAGTTTACCAACGGAACTTTCCTACTGGGTGGCTAGTAATCTCTATGGAGTTGCAACCGAACAACAAACGCTGTTAGAAATGCAAAGTACCGTCGCTCGTTTAGAACGGGAAGTGGAGATTTTAACTTCAACCCGCAGCCATTTAGCTGCCCGTACAGCTTTAAAAGATGCTTTAGAGTGAACTACCCACACTGACATCGAAAAATTGGGTCTAAAACCCCTAACTTCTTGATCAAGAACCCTTTGATATGGAGTTGATTACTACTCAATACCCACCAAAAAGCCTGGTAATTTCACACAACCAGGCTTTAGAAATTTTTAATCATAAATTCTTCTAGGGCTAAGGTTAACCCAAATGGGTTCCACCGTCGCCTAGCTGAATATCAGTATGTGATCAAGGAATAATTTAGACCCGGCGCATTTCAGCTTCCAGAACCCGAATCAAATTCTCATCTCCATTAGCTCTAGCAACTTCTAAGCGATGTTCCAATCTTTTTTGGATATTAGCCCGATGGACGTCAGAGAGTTTAATGGAGTTTCTGCGTAGATTTGTGTTTAACATGGACTTTTTTAGATAATTTTTTGTGCTTACTCCTCTATTATATAGCCCCTTTTGTTAAAATTGGATGACATAGGTGAAAAATCTTAAAATTTTGTAACGTAAGCTACAGCTTTATTTAAAAAACCTGTGTCGAGTATTTATACTTATGGAGATTTGAGCGGTTTATGGGAATGATGTCACCCCCCTGCGGGTTGATTTATTTTAAGATCGCACCCTCAATCCTCAATATTTCTTGGATTTCATTAGCCGTTGCTGGTGCTAATAACACACCATTGCGATAATGTCCAGTGGCTAATAGGATATTCTCAAACCCTGGTAAATTGCCAATCACAGGGGCTGGAATCCCTTCAGGGCGGGGACGTAACCCTGACCATTGCTTAATAATAGTTGCATTTTCTAAGGCTGGACAAATGGCGATCGCACCTTTTAAGACTAAATTCAATAGTTCAGAATTAGCTAAAATTTCATCCCCGTGTTCAGGAAATTCCACCGTTGCCCCAATCCAATATTCTGCATTTCCTAACGGTACAATATGAATATCATTGCCCGTAATTACAGGTTCAAATCCCAAATTTCCCAAGGTTTCCAGACAACGAACTTGCAACGCCTGTCCTAAAACTGGACGAATATTAATCAATTTTTCCCGATTATTTTCTTTAGCAATATCAGAAATTAACGGCGTTGTCCCTAAACCCGCAGATACCACAACCCAATCACTATTTAACTCTCCTACACCGGTTTTCAAGAATTGACAAACTTGCTGATTATTTGTCGTTTTTACAGTTTCCAAAGATTCTACTTTAATACCGAATTGAAAAGTTACCCCCCGACTTTTAGCCGCCTCGACTAATGCTAAAGTTAAGGCCGTTGGATCAACCTGTCGATCCTGGGGAGAATAGACCGCACCCAACACTTTTCCCTGATTAATCTGAGGATATTTAACCTTAACTTGATCTTGATCTAACCATTGCAATTCTAACCCTTGACTTTGGCGTAAATTAATTAAATTTTTCCATTTTTCCAATTCATCTTCCCCATAAGATAATAATACAATACCTTGCCGATTAAAAGGAATAATCTTACCCGTAATTGCTTCTAATTCGGGAATTAAACTTTCATAACGCTGCATACTAAACTCTCGCAGTCGCCACGCCCGTCCCTTGGTTTTCTGACTAATAATTCCCATCAAAACCCCCAATGCTGAACCAGTTGAGCCTTGAGCCGGAGGATTTTGATCAATAACAGTAATTTTTAAATCAGGATTTTTGGAGAGTTCATAGGCAATGGTTGCCCCGACCACACCACAACCAATAATAACAATAGAATTCATAAAAAATCTTAAAAAACGTTGTTGGGCTTTAGCCCCTCTTACCCCTTGTTGGGCTTTAGCCCTGAGAAATAAAAGAGCGCGCTAAAGCGCAACAACGGCGCAACAACGCAACTACAAAATATTGAGTTTAATTAAGCTTTAGGAACTAAACTCAAGAATGAATCTAAATCTTTGAGCGCTTCTTGATATCCCGACGACGCTTGAATTGGATCACGAACTTCTGCGGCTTTAGAAACCGTAACTAAATGTTCAAATACTTCTCTGGATAATTCACGAGCTTTGGGCTGGGCATCGGGCAACAAATTTTTAGTAATATAATTCATTTCTTGCAACAATGATCCCAATGGCCCATGCACAAAGGCATCCACTTGTACCCAATTCCGAGCGCTAATATACCGAGGAAGTTCAGTGGTAAAGCGATCGCGCAGAGCCACAATATCAGTGTTATGTTTTTGGATTTGTTGAATTTGAATTTCCGTGTAGGTGGTGGGAATTGCCGCTTTTGGAGAACTGCAACCGACCACAAAAGTTGTCACCAGGGCTAAGACACAGGCCAAAATTGAACGATAAACTTTCATATCCTAACTGTTTGAATTTTACTAAAAAAACCACATTCCCCAATCTACTGCGATCAGGGATTCTAATATTGTTGCAGATTTGGGGACATTTGGCTAACTTCTGGCTTTGAAATCCTTAAATTTTGTCTGAAATTCATACATTAACCGATTGACATTATTGGTTTCATTAGGAACAATATCATATTCCCATTTTCGTTTGCGACTCGCCAGGAGTTTTGCTACTGAATTAGAAGAACTATTAGAGACAAAATAACAATCCCCAGATACTCTTAATTCCGAAGAAAAGGCAATAAAAGCCTGAGCTAATTCTAAGGGCAATTCCGAGGCGTAATGGTGACAGTCTATGGCGATAAAAATTCGAGATGCCCGAGGTTCTCTTTTATTCGTCCGACAACTATCGGCTTCCATTTTATACAGAACACAAACATCACAATCATATAATACTCTTAAACGACCATGAATTTTAACTCCCAAATGAATTTCTAAAGGAGGTTTTTGTTCAAATTCAATCACAGCATGGGTATAGGGTTGGGTCAGATCATAAATTTGTCCTGCCCGTCTGCGAAACACTAAGGTTTCTGGATTTCGTTTCAAAACATCTTTATAATAAACTAAGGCTCCTTCATTCCGAGCGGCTTTGATAATAATATTAAAAATGTAGAATTTAAACGAATCCTCAATATCTCTGGCGGTTTCAAGATCGGGATTTAAACTCTGTTTTAACTGTTGATTGATATTATCCAATAAAGCAGTATTAATCGACATTGGTTCCGATCTCCTGACGTAATTCTTCCAGCAATTTTTTTAATTCTTGGCGGTGTTGTTGGCGGCTATTAACAGATTCAACACTATATTTAAACATTGTACCCTTTCCATCCACCGAGGAGGTAAATCTCAATTCCGGTTTTAAATCACAATTCTGGGTTTCATGGCGGAAAATATCCAGAATTTCTGTTTCGATTTCTCCGGTATTAATTACGGATTTCTCAATGGCATTAATTAAAAGTAAAAGTTGTTCTTGGGGGCTATAATAATTTAACTTTAAATTAGGAGATTTCCGTCCTGATACCAATTCTTCGGTAGTTTTTCCCGCACTAATAACATCGGCAACTTCTTCCGTTACCCACCCCAATTTTATAGAGTTTAGCATCTCTACAAGTGCCTGATAAACCGCTAAACAATCTTCTTGATTCATGATGGTTTCTGATGAGTTTCGACACTGTGCGATCCCTCACCTTCTTCTATTCTAACAATTTTTTGTAAAAATGACTTAAAAATCAACTTTTTTTGTGAAAAACCAAGAACCCTTAATTATAGGAACGTGTAGCGGTTTAAACTGTTAAGCTGCATATTGCCATCGGGGATACTGGCACAACAAGGGATTGATTATCGCAATTCTCAGACTGATTAGGACAAAGACTAATCCAGCTAACCGCTTACGTTGAAACCTTTTCCCTCTGTCACCTGTTCCCCCCTCTGCTAAAATCGAGCTTCCACCGGGGCTTGAGTTTTGAGGAATTCCGTATTGACTCCCGACTCCCGCACCAAGACAATTTTGCCCGTCCGAGCAATTTCCCGAATCCCAAACCGACTTAAAACCTGGACAATAGCCACCATTTTTCCGGGGTCGCCAACCACTTCAATAGTTAGGGCGTCATCCCCAATATCCACAACCCGCGCCCGAAAAATTTGCGCTAACTCAATAATCTCAGAACGAGTCGCACTGCTATTATAATTAACCTTTAATAGCATCAATTCCCTTTCCACACAGGGAACTCCGGTAATATCCTGCACTTTCAGAACATTGATCAGTTTGTAGAGTTGTTTGGTCAACTGTTCAATAATATGGTCATCCCCAGGAACCACCATTGTAATTCGAGAAATCCCCGATTGTTCCGCCGGGCCAACGGCTAAACTCTCAATATTGAAACCTCGACGGGCAAATAAACCCGCAATGCGCGTCAGGACTCCGGCTTCATCTTGAACTAAAACAGATAGGGTGTGTTTCATGCTGGCTACAAATTAATCTGGGACTACGCTCCCGACTTAAAATTAACTATATTAATCATCAATTGTACACCGAATCCAGATCACGGATTTAATAGGATTACGCAGATTAACACAGATTAAAATCCGTGAAATCCGTGAAATCCTCTTAAATCCGTGATCCATTTCAAGATTAAACTCTCTGATTTGGGCGTAAGACGCTACACTGTACAGTCAGGAAATGCTTAAGAGAATTGACAGTCATGCCTGTTTCTAACCTATCCCAGTCTTTTGCTCGATCTAGTTCTGACTCCGATCAGGAATTTGATGTGATTGTCATTGGTTCTGGTATTGGGGGACTGGTGACGGCGACCCAATTGGCGGCCAAGGGTGCAAAAGTTCTTGTCCTAGAAAGCTATATTATCCCGGGCGGCAGTTCTGGATATTTTGAACGGGACGGATACAGATTTGATGTCGGTGCATCCATGATTTTTGGATTTGGGGACAAAGGAACCACCAACCTCCTAACCCGCGCCCTGGAAGCTGTGGACGTCACCCTAGAAACCATTCCCGATCCGGTTCAAATTCATTATCACCTACCCAATGATCTCAAATTACGGGTACATCGAGATTATGAGAAGTTTTTGCAAGAACTAATTACTCGCTTCCCCCAGGAAGAAAAAGGAATTCGTAAATTTTATGATCAATGCTGGAAGGTCTTTAACTGTCTGAACTCCATGGAGTTGCTATCTTTGGAAGAACCTCGTTATTTAATGCGGGTATTTTTCCAAGAACCGAGATCATGTTTAGGATTAGTTAAGTATTTACCCCAAAATGTCGGAGATATTGCCAAACGTTATATTAATGATCCTGAACTTTTAAAGTTTATTGATATTGAATGTTACTGCTGGTCAGTGGTTCCGGCTGATTTAACCCCGATGATTAATGCTGGAATGGTATTTTCCGATCGCCATTATGGAGGAATTAATTATCCCAAAGGAGGCGTCGGTCAAATTGCGATCAAATTAGTCGAAGGATTAGAAAAATTTGGTGGACAAATTCAATATAAAGCTAGAGTCAAACAAATTATATTGGAAAACGGAATAGCCGTTGGAGTAGAACTAATTGATGGTAAAGTTTATCGAGGCAAAAGAATAGTTTCTAATGCCACCCGTTGGGATACCTTTGGCAAATTAATTCCCTCCGACTCTATTCCAAAGGCTGAAAAAAAATGGCGAGAACGCTATCAAAAATCCCCTAGTTTCTTGAGTCTACATTTAGGAGTAGAAGCCTCAGTCTTACCTCCAGAAACCGATTGTCACCATATTATTGTCGAAAATTGGGATAAAATGGAGGAACCCGAAGGCACAATTTTTGTGTCCATTCCGACTTTATTAGATCCAAGTTTAGCCCCGGAGGGCTATCATATTGTTCATGCTTTTACCCCTAGTTGGATCGATGATTGGCAAAAATTACCCGAGTTTGAATATGAAGCCAAAAAAGAACAAGCTGCGGGCAGAATTATTGACCGTTTAGAAATACTTTTCCCCGGGTTAGATGCCGGGTTAGATTATATGGAAGTGGGAACGGCGCGATCGCATCGTCGCTTTTTAAACCGACAGGATGGAACCTACGGCCCCATTCCCGCCTATAAATTAAAAGGACTTCTGGGAATGCCCTTTAACCGCACATCTATCCGAGGGTTATATTGTGTCGGTGATAGCACTTTCCCCGGCCAAGGATTAAATGCTGTTGCCTTCTCCGGCTTCGCCTGCGCCCATCGGGTAGCCGTTGATTTGGGACTTTAATTAGTCATCAGTGTAGAGACGTGACCGGGCGCAACCATGCCGAAGGCTATTGGTGCGTCTCTGATAATTAAGCTGTTAATTGCAGTATTTTATCGGGTTGTATTTTTCTGTTCAATTACTTTTTCTGTTTTTTCGGGATTCTGTTTTTTCTTTAAATCAGCCCCCGCCGTGATTTTATCTCTAATGCTGTTAGGCGTTGATCATGGAGGGAAGAAAAAATTTTCTCCCCTCTTTTTAAACTAATTTTGCCGTTGATACCTTTAGGCGTTGATCACTCACAAAAACGATAATTCTCCGATCACATCCAAACGCTTAAAATCACTCAGGGCTAGGAATTTTTCCGAGAGGGTTTCCGCAATGGTCGGTGTAATCCAACCCATTTGTTTCAATAGATGAATCGCCGTGGCATATTTAGCCCGGGTTGACCCATCCATGACTTTAATTGCTAATCCCAAACCTTCCCCAATGCGTCCCACACATTGCACTCCTTCCGCCCCGGACTTGCTGACCAGTTCTCCTTCGGTTAAACGCATTAATTCCGTATCAAAATGTCCCTCTCCGGCTACCATTTCGGGATGATGGGTCATGGCCCGGACAATCCGTTCCCGGTCTAGGTTATCTCCAGAAGCCAATTGAGCATAGAGTATCCCCATTTGACCCAATTCCAAATAATAGGTCGGCGCTCCGCAGTCATCCCTGGCGCTGAGAAACTCATCGGGAGGTAGTCCTAATAATTCTCCGACTTTACCAATAATCAATTGTTGTAGAGGATGTTTCCGTTGTAAATAGCTTTCTAATGGCCAATGACATTGTTGACAAACCGCTAACATCCCGGCGTGTTTTCCCGAACAGCCATGTTGCAGGGGGCTATTTTTCCCGGCTGGAATCGGACACTGGAGTTGGACGGGTTCAACATCGGCCCGCCAGAGAATATTAAAAGCCTGTCGAGCCTGTTCGACGGTTCCTTGATGGGAACTACAAATAATCGCTAAATCAATATCGGTTAAATCATATCGTTCCATTGTGCCTGTAGTCGTCACGGCTAAGGCTTGAAAGGGTTTTAAGGCTGAACGGATAAAGGTGGCGGTGTCGGAGTTTCCGGCAACGGATAACACCCGTCCTCGGTGATCACAGACCGTCGCTTGCACCCGATGGGTAGACTCAACCAGTCCTTCCCGCAGGAGTCTAACTTCCAGTTCTTTAGCTTGTGTTCGTTTTCCCCGTGTCATATTTTAAAGTTTAGAGTTTATCAAGAGAATCGGTGAATATTTACAACAAGACCCAGATTAATCCTCCTCCAAGCAACAATCCGGCTATTCCATAATAGGTTTGTCGTAATCGAGTTAGAATCGGTTGCACTTGATGGGAGAGAATTAACCGATCTTGGACTAAAAATTCCGGGGTTTTCAGCCAAGTCTGGCCATCATACCATCCTGATTCTTCGTAGAAAATCCTAGGATTGAGCAGGCGGGATCTAATATAGTACCAGCCTAAAGATAACCGAATCACGACTAAGGTTAAAATAAAAGTTGCTCCAGAAGCAGCACCAAGAATCAACTGCCCCGGATATTTGCTCGGTGTAAAACTAGCCGCGGCGACGGGACAAAAAATAATCCAGCTAATCAACCACACCCAGAGCAACTTTCTCAAATATTGGGGCCAGTTGAGTGTGACCCAACTAAAAAACCAAGATTCTTTGAGTTCTTGATATTCATTAACAGGACGTTGTTCCGGAGGAACCGGACAGATGGATACCGAAACATCTCTCATATTAAGAAATCTGGGATTTTTTAAGATATTGCTTTTAATTTTATGGCAGTTAGGACTTGACATTCCCCCGATGGCAAATATTTAGACAATATTAAAGATGGGCTTCGATAGAACAGGGTAGTTAACTCCCAGTTCATTTGGTACAGGACTTACGCATATAACGGTGTGACAAGGCTTTGAAATTGCTTCACGACCCTTCGCAATCACACAATTACGTGATCTGTGCGTAAGTCCTTTAATTCTTGCAAGTCCCGGTCAACCTGTTCTCAATAAAATCAAGGGAAAATGCCACAATAGAGAAAGTTAAGTTTTGAATACATAGAGTATGACCACGGCAACCGAACTTCCACCTTTAATTCCCCGGGAACTACTGTTTGGCAACCCCGAACGCACTAGCCCCCGTCTGTCCCCCGAAGGTAAATATCTGGCTTATATTGCCCCCGATGAAAAGAATATTTTACAGGTTTGGTTAAAAACCGTTGGACAGGAGGAAACCCGAGCTTTAACCCGTGATCCAAAACGAGGTATTCGATTATTTTTCTGGACTTATGACCCCGATCAACTGATTTATGTTCAAGACTCCGATGGCGATGAAAACTGGCATTTATATTTAGTAAATGTCCAAACCCAGGTTGTTCGAGACTTAACTCCGTTTCAAGGAGTTCGAGCGCAAGTTGTTAATTTAGATCACAAATTCCCCGATCAAATTTTAGTTGGGATGAACCTGAAAAATCCTCAAATTTTTGATGTTTATCAGGTAAATTTAAAAAACGGAGCCGTTGATTTCCATACGGAAAATCCGGGTAATATTGTTAGTTGGACGGCCGATGCTGAGTTTAATATCCGGGCGGCAAGTTCTAGCACCGATGATGGTGGGTTTGATTTATTATATCGAGAAACTCCCGAACATCCTTGGGAAACCCTCCGTCATTGGGGGCCCGATGAAGAAGGAGGGGCGGCTTTCTTTTCCAATGATGGCAAAATTTTATATATGGTGGGTAACCATCATGCCAATGCCGAAAGATTAATTGCTTTGGATTTATCGACTCGTCAAGAAACAGTAATTGCTGAAGATCCTGAATATGATATTGGCGGATTATTAGCCCATCCTACCACCCAAAATATTGAGGCGGTTTCTTTTTATAAAGATAAGGAAGAATGGCAAATTATTGACCCGATTATTGCCGAAGATATCGAGGCAATTAAACAAATTCGTCCGGGGGAATTTGGGATTAGTCGAACATTATCCGATGAAAAATGGTTAATTAGTTTTGTCACCGATGACGGCCCGGTGTATTTTTACGTTTACGATCGCCCCACCAAAACCCATAGCTTTTTATTCAGTAATAAACCCAAATTAGAAGGCTTATCTTTAGCCTCCATGGAACCCATTTCTTACACCGCAATTGATGGGTTAACCATTCATGGTTATTTAACCAAACCCGTTGGGGTTGAGCTTCCCGCCCCGACGGTGCTATTGGTTCACGGTGGCCCCTGGGCGCGAGATACCTGGGGTTATGACTCCCAAGCCCAATGGTTAGCTAACCGGGGTTACGCGGTCTTACAGGTGAATTTCCGGGGATCAACGGGCTATGGCAAAGCCTTTCTAAATGCCGCCAACCGAGAATGGGCGGGAAAAATGCACCAGGACTTAATTGATGGTGTGAATTGGTTAGTTGAAAATGGCATTTCCCAACCGGATAAAATCGCGATTATGGGCGGGTCTTATGGAGGTTATGCGACCTTAGTTGGCTTAACATTTACTCCCGAAGTTTTTGCCTGTGGCGTGGATATTGTCGGGCCGAGTAATATTATTACTTTGATGCAAAGTATTCCGCCCTATTGGGAACCCATTCGCAAGAATTTCTATCATCGGGTCGGGAATTTAGACACGGAACCGGAATTTTTAAAACAGCGATCGCCTTTATTTTTTGTTGACCGGATTGAAAAACCTTTATTAATTGGTCAAGGAGCCAATGATCCCAGGGTTAAACAACCGGAAAGTGAACAGATATTTGAGGCGATGAAACAAGCTGATAAACCTGTAGAATATGTGTTATATACCGATGAAGGACATGGTTTTGCCCGTCCTGAAAATCGCTTACATTTCTATGCAGTCGCCGAAGAATTTCTGGCTAAATATTTAGGCGGACGCTTTGAACCGGTGGGAGAAATGACCGGACATTCTGGTGTGATTAAATCCTGAAATTAACCCAGGGCTGTAGAGACGTTGTACACAACGTCTCTAGAGGTATTGATGATTTGATTAACCCGTTAATTACCCCAAACTTTACTGTTTATGTTCCAATATATTCTCGGTATTTTATTTCCCATTATCATTGGATTTACACTAAATTCTTCGGTGAAAGTGGTTAGTACCAGTGACCAAGCTATTGTTGAAAGATTAGGTAAATATAAACGGACTCTAAAACCAGGACTCCAATTTATTATTCCTGTGGCGGAGAAAATTGTTTATTATGATACCAACCGTGAACGTTTATTAGATATTGACCCTCAAGAAGTGATTACAAAAGATCAAATCACCCTCAGAATTAATGCGGCGGTTTTTTGGAAAATTGAAGATTTACAAAATTTTTATTATAACGTTGAAACCGATAAAACCAAAGAAGCGATTTCTAATTTAGTTTTAACCACACTTAGGGCAGAAATCGGGTTAACGAATCTGGAAGAATTATTAGCTAAAATTAAAGACATTAACAGAAGATTATTATATGCCTTAGCAGAAGGAACAAAGACCTGGGGAATTACTATAATTCGGGTTGATATTCAAAATATTACTCCTCCTAAATCTATCCAAGAGTCAATGGAACGCAAACGGGTTGCTGAAAGTCAAAAACAGGCAGAAATTTTAGAAGCTCAAGGACAAGCTCAATCGATTCGAGTGTTAGCAGATACTTTAGGATTAAAAACCAATAGTCAAGAATTTTTAAAATTTTTAATTACAAAACAATATGTTGAAGCTAACCAACAGTTAAGTCAAAGTGCTAATTCAAAAATTATCTTTATGAACCCTAGTCAATTAACAGAATCCATTACTAATCTAATGGAAACCAATACGGAAAATTTGAACAATCCAATTATTTTACCCAATTTAGAAGAAGTAACTAAAATTCAACCTAATCCTAATATTCAAAAAACCTAGACTATGCCTTTATAGCAGGGAACACCGGAACAGCCCCCCAAACCCCCCGTGCACGGGGGGCTGGGGGGAAAACACTTTACCGTCTGGGTTCCAATATCCGTCTGGTGTCTTAACTGCCTTGGCGGTTGCTTTATCTCCAAACTACTCAAACTCGAATTTTCTCTCGTTTTATTGATTTTTCTAAACTTGGTTTTTCATTCTACCCTATTTAGGGCTTGCTGAATAAGGAATGGAAAAGGAAAAGAATGATTAATTAATTTTGCTTTTTGTTGCTCATCGGATATCAAACCCGCTAACCAGAGGAAAGTTTGGGCATAGGCTTGGGACTCAAGGGGGCGCATCCAAGGTTTAACAGTGGGACGGGAAAAATAGTTACGCAGGAGTTGTTCTGACTCAGACGCCATTTGACTTATTGTTTCGAGCGTTAACGGTTGAGTTTCCAAACAGCAAACCGTGGGCTGTTCCAAACAAACCGCCGCCGCTCCCCTTGAGGATAGATTCAATAATAAATCTAGGGTAGTGGCTTGTGGAGATAGTTGGGGATGAAAGCCACCATAACGCTGTAACCAACTATGCCGAAATAAAATAGCGCTAGTTCGGATAAATTGCCACAGGGTCGGTAACATCCAAGCATGAACACCGTGCAACCCTTCCCGTCCTTGTAGAACCGACTGAAAAGCAGCAATATTAATCGTGTTGTCCCTAGAGCCTGAAGCAGTTAGCCAAGAACTGAAAACCATTTCTAAAGAACCCGCTTTCTGTTCAAAGCAGGCGACCTGCTGGGCGAGTTTGTCTGGTAAAAAGACATCTCCAGGCTGCAAAAAGCTGATAAATTCTCCTTGAGCTATCTCCAAACCTCGATTCCAAGCCGCGACAATTCCCTGATCGGGTTGATGGATATAATTAATTAAGGGATATTTTACTTTAAGTTGCGATCGCATTTCACCCGTAAAACTATCATCAATTACGATAATTTCAAAGTCGGTAAAAGTTTGTTGGTAAACACTATCAATGGCCTGACTCCGTAGAGACGAGCCACGGCGCGTCTCCTCCTCCGCAGAGGTCATAGAAATAATCACACTAACTTTAGGGGTATGGTTAGGAGACAGAGGAGTTAAGTAGACCGTTGCATCCGCACTATTTCCCGCCAAATGACCCTGGAGGAAGGTTTGATTTTGTTGTGCTTCTATTCCTTGAAAGGCTTCTAAACGCCGTCCTGATAGATGGTTATAATCGTGATTTTGATGAATAGCGGTAATTAATTGACTTCCATTAATCACCGGAATATTGTGTTTAAGAGCTTCCCCCACCATCCAGTTATCCCAGCCTGCTCGTCCAATAGCAAATTCTGGGAGTTGGGAAAATAGAGGTTTAGGAAACACGAAATAATCTAAGGCGCCAACTCCACTGAAAGTTCCGGCTTGGAGAAGGCAATCGCGTAAATTTTGTTCCCAATTAGGATTATCATAGTTTAGGGGCTCAGTAATATCAATATTCCAGCGTCTTCCGAGAATTAAAAATTGCTGATATTGGTTGATAACTTGTTGAACTATTGGCAGAAAATCACCAGTTAAAATAATATCCGAATTAACATAAGTTAAAATCGGGTAAGTTGCTTGTTGGGAAGCCTGGAAAAAAATACTATTTAACAAGGGAGTGCCTTGAGAATTAAGTTTCACATCGGGAATATGATGTAAACCAAATTCCCTTGCTGTTTCTCCTGTTCCTGCATCATTTCCTAACAAGATAATTTCGGGTCGAGGTTGCAATTTTAACCAACTTTGAATGGCATTGCGTTGAATAATACTAATATGACCTCGAAAGGGTTTGGGAACTGCAAAAATCGTTAGATTTAACGAGGGTTGGATATTGGGAGAAATTGATAAAGGGGTCGCTATCATAATATATCCTCACTAATCTTCAATGGTTTCTGTTAGAACTTGGCTTCGACATCTTATGAGAGTTTTAGATATAATACATAATATAGCCATCCTAAATCAGTTGTAATATTTCCATCTATATTTACCCCTCCCAACCCTCCCCTTAGTAAGGGGATGGCTAGGGTGAGGTTATATATTTCTATCACAAATCATTTAAGATTGCTATAGTAAAATTTTTTAGGGTTAAAGTTAACTATTAATACCATGAATTCTAAAATAGTTTCACAATACGAACAAGATTTTTATGGCTGGACACAGTGGCAAGTACAGGTAATAGCCAACAGACAAGTATCAGAATTAGATTGGCAAAACTTACAGGAGGAGGTACAAGCCTTGGGAAGACAGGAATACCGAGAATTAGTTAGTCGTATTACTGTCTTGTTAGGGCATCTCCTCAAGTGGCAATATCAACCAGAAAACCGTTCTCGCAGTTGGTTTCTGACCATCAGAGAACAACGCCGTGCCATTAGTCGCCATTTTTATCGTAATCCTAGCTTAAAGTCTCGCATAATTGACGCTTTAGAAGATGGCTTTGAAGCAGGAGTTGATTTGGCACTACGAGAAACAAACTTGCCATTAAGAACTTTTCCCGAAAAATGTCCATACAATTTTGAGGAAGTTATCGCAGATGGTTTTATCTGCGATACTAGCCAAGATTGGGAATATTGAACACCGAGAGTGCCTTGAGAATTAAGTTTCACGTCAGGAATATAGCCTAAACCAAACTCTTTGGCGGTTGCTGACAATATATCCTCCCTAATCTTCCATTGTTTCAGCTAGAACTTTTGCTAATAATTTAACTATTGCTGCATTATCGGATTTTGATTTTTTACTAACGGTGATTTCCGGTTGATATTGAACTTGAGTTAATTGAGTTTTCGCTTGTTCTAGTTCGGTTTTTAGTTTGGTGATTTCCTCTTTTTGTTGATGAAACTGGGAAACATATTGTTCTAACTCGACCTGCACTTCATCCAGTTGAAATTGAGTTAATTCTAATTCTTCTCGAACTTCATGCAGTTCTGAACGAGATTGTTCTAATTCCGTTTGGGTTTGTTTAAGGTTGGTTTGAGATTGTTCTAATTCCGTTTGAGATTGTTCTAATATAGTTTGAGATTGTTTGAGTTCGGTTTGAAGTTGTTGATTTTGGTTTTGAGTTTGTTCTAATTCCGTTTGGGTTTGTTTAAGGTTGGTTTGAGATTGTTCTAATTCCGTTTGGGTTTGTTTAAGGTTGGTTTGAGATTGTTCTAATTCTGACAATATTTGATCTCGTTGAGATTCTAACTCAACTAAATTTTCTGCATTTGCGTGCAGTTGAACTTGAGATTGTTCTAATTGAGTTTGGGTTTGTTGGAGTTGGGTTTCTAATTGTGACCGTTGGGTTTGAGATTGTTCTAATTCCTGTAATATTTGATCCCGTTGAGATTCTAACTTAACTAAAATTTCTGTACCTTCGTCCTGTTGAACTTGAGATTGTTCCAATATTAACAAAACCTCTTGGTATTGGGACTGTAAAATTTCTAACTCCTGTTTGGTTTCTTGAAGTTGCTTGGCAATTGGAGATAGGGGTTTAACCGGATGAATTCCGTCCTCAGTCCTAACAGTTTGACGCACATAAAATGCTTCTCCCCAAGCGGGATGGTAAGGAGTATCCTCGGCAACAATATCAAATTTATAGTCGGAGAGAAACTGATTAACTTCTTCCGCTAATGCACCGCCTTCAAATAGTTCTTGATAATGAACATTGGTGTAAATAGCATCTAAGGTATTTAGAAGTTGGTTAGCACCTTCCAAGGCCAAAAGTTCAGCACCTTGGATATCGAGAATCAGAATATTAAAATCACTAGGAGAGAGGTTCAGTTCTTCCAGGAGAGTATCCAGGGTGCGCGAGGAAAGGGTGAGTTGTTGAATTTCTTTAATATTGGGGTAAATTTCACTGTACTGTTTCCAGGGCAAAATAGAACTGCTAGACTCCAGGGAAGTTAGGTGCAGGGTAACGGTGTCGTTATGGTTGGCAATAGCAGCTTGAACCACCTGGATATTGGGACTATCGGCAAAATTCTCTTGCAGTCGTTCAACGGCGCCTTGGTTGGCATCAATGACTAGGATTTTAACGGTATTGGGGAGGTTGAGACGTTTGAGGGTTTTGCCATCGTAAGCACCAATCAAGATAATGCCGCGTGGGGTGATGTTGTGGTGTTGGCAGAGGTCGGGAAAGTTGAGTTTCATGGAGAGGGTTGCTTGAGGTCTAATGATTTGAGTTTCCATTGTATCAGGTAGTAGAATTGAATTAACGGAAACCATTAATAACTGATCCTATCCTTATTTATAATGCCCATTGCTAGGAGTACCAATATGTTTACAGAAGAAAAAGTGACTACTAATGTTGAAGATAAAGATATTCAATTAATGAATTTAGAGGAGTTTTTTGAATGGTATCCTGATGGTCATGGTCGCTTTGAATTACATAATGGAGTTATTGTTAAAATGCAACCGACAGGAACTCATGAACAAGTAGCGGGCTTTTTAGCTTTGGAACTGGGTGTGGAAATTAAACGTTTAAATTTGCCATTTTTTATCCCCAGACAAGGGCTTATTAAAGCAATAGACTCTGATAAATCAGCTTATATTCCTGATGTGATGGTATTAGATTTTAATGCTATTATGAATGAATCTATGTGGAAAAAGCGATCGACGATTACTCAAGGAACAAGCATTAAATTAGCGATAGAAGTCGTGAGTACCAATTGGCAAGATGATTATTTAATGAAACTAGGAGAATATGAAAAATTAGGTATAGGTGAGTATTGGATTGTTGATTATTTGGGTTTAGGAGGTCGGCGCTATATTGGTGATCCCAAACAACCGACTATTTCGGTTTGTAATTTAGTGGAAGGAGAATATATGGTAAATTTATTTAGGGGTAAAGATATAGTGCGATCGCTTACTTTCCCAGAACTTAATTTAACGACCGAACAGATATTTCAAATCGGGCAATAAACCCCTATTATAATCTATAATTAAGTAACAAAAACTTGAATATCAATGATTTTCATTGTCTAACCTTAGTAAAAATTGATGGATGTCAGTCTCAAGATTTTCTTTTAATTTTAATGCTTTATCCAAATTGATTTTAAGTTGTTCATACTCAATGGTTGCACCATAAGGATGGTGAAAAAAGTGACGGAAGCCTCGCAAATTATTCAAAATAGCATGGGTATTATAAGATAAAAATGCCGGACGGATATCAGGAATTTCGATGGTCATTCTCTGGAGTAATAAACTATGCCATTGGCTAGAGTTACTAATATTATTTTCAAAGCAACTAGCCACTATTTTCAGTAAGTCCTCAGTGGCACAGTATAGGTTATGAATTTGATAGGCAATACTTTCTAAGATTACGTCATCATCTACTGCCAACTTCGCAACCCTATCTAGTAGTTTTTGATGAATTCTTTGTATATGATTCATCTGACCCTCTAAGTCAACTTTTAAAAGGATGAGTTTATTGCTGTCCATGGAATACCTGTTTGTCTAATCCGATCGCCAAAGTGACATTTGTAAAGTTCAATTACATCCACATCACGCCCCATAGTCTCAGAAATAAAGCCAATTACAGCAAAAAAATCATCGGGATTAATTTGCTCAACAGCGATATCAATATCAGAGTTTTGATGAAATCTTTGGGGTTGTGTTAGCGAGCCAAAAATATAGGCTGTTTGAATACCATACTGCAATCCATGTTCATCTAGCCATTCCACAACTTTTTGCAACAATTTTTGACGTTCTCTCTCATTTTGTTCATAGCGATCGCGAATAATTTGATCTAACTTAGACGTCTCAAAGGGAGTAGTTAATTTCATGCTTGATGTCCTTCGGGAAAAAAATCCTCATCTACCAAATCTTCCCAAGTATAAGGGCAACCTTGAGGAAAAACCTTCTCGTCCAGAAAAGTCTCTTTACTCGCTCCTTTGCGTCCATACTTATACCCCTTACTAACGGCTTCTTGGATTCGAGTTTGCAATCCAGGATTATCCTCAAGGATACGTTCTATTTGAATTCTTTGCTTGTCAATAGAATGTCGCCAACTTGGGGAGCGACGTTCTTTCTGATATTGCCATTTCAACAAATGCAAGGTTAGCTGTTCAATTGCAGATACAAACGCTCGATATTCACTGCGTCCCAAGTCTTCAATCTCCTCAATAATATTGCTCCAATCCACTTGATCAAATTTTTTTTCCCGCAGTAATTGAGCCTGTTGACAAGACCAAGTATAAAAATCATTCTCGTAAAGATTATGTTGAATCATATTTTCTGTTTTGCTGATAGGCTAATCTCATTGCTTGAATAGGGATTTCAACCATCTCTATCTTAATCCAAAGATTTAAACAAAGGCGGTTGAAACCGCATCTACACAAACAAGACCCGCCGACACGGGTTGAAGATTTCACCGGTCGGATTTTTCTTTTCAACCCCAAATACCATCTTTGTCCGCGAAGGCGGACATCGTTTGTGTAGCCGCGATTTCGATCGCCTTTTAATTACCCGGCTTTATTCCTTTCTACCACTTTTCAACGAAAAGTGCACTAGGGGAAGTTGTGATCGCCTTGAGGCAATTTCTCGTCCGTCTTGATAACAATCTTCAAGAATTTCCTTAAATCAAGTCTGGATCAATCCCTAGCTCACGCAACTTAGCCGCCAACTTAGCCGCCCTTTGTTCAGCTTGATGTTGAGCCTGTTCAGCCTGATGTTGGGCTTGTTCAGCTTGATGTTTGGCTTGTTCCATCTCTCTTGGGCTAAGTAATTTAGCTCCTGACTTGGGTGCATAAAAACGCATCTCACCATTTGCCTCTAACCATAGCTCTAAGCCCAGTGTTTCAGAATAAACCCAGAGGCGATCGCCATGAATTTGCTCTGAAATTGGTAAATAATTGCCTTCAATCAAACGAAATCCTTGCAAAGATGGCTTCAAATAGTCAGCAGTCGGATCATATTGAAAATATTCTTCCACTCCCAAATAAGCATATAAACCTCTTTTCGTACCACGATCTTCACTCTTCGTACTTTTTGAAGTAATTTCCAGTACAAAGTCAGGGATTTTGCCCTGTTCCTCCCATGTCTTGTAGGAAGGGCGCTTTTTTTTCTCAACGCCAAACACCACAAACACATCGGGGGCTACGACTGCTTTGGGGTTGCCCTGTTCGTAATAGATAAATAAATTTCCAGAAACATAAACATTAGCATTATCTTGAAAATAACTGTCTAAGGCTTCGACCTGACGGGGCGACAAACAAGGCTGAAAACAAGACAGTATAAAGAATGTAACGATTTATGGTAAAAAAAAGATAGGTCAGATATTGTCAATAAGACCCATCTAATGAAAATGATACCTTTATTCTATCAAAAGCACTTAAAAAGTCAATTGAGTTTAGCAGAATACCTGTTTCTCCAAATTTTGGTGAACATCTTACAGTCAATCAAAAATGTGAATTTAGAAAGGCTAGCGAATGGGATACCTTTGCCAATTAAATTTGAGAGTAGAAGAAAAAGAATACAAAGATTTCTCTCATTACCCAATTTAAAAATTGAAAAAATTTGGTTACCCATTATCAAAGAATGGTTATCAATATATTTTACCAAGGAAGAAATAATTTATGTAGCAATTGATAGAACGAATTGGAGTCGGATAAATTTATTTATGGTGAGTGTCATTTGGGATAAAAGAGCCTTTCCAATCTATTTTAAATTATTGCCCAAATTAGGGAGTAGTAATATAGATGAGCAGCAAAAAATATTGTCTCAAGTAATGCCCATTTTTCAAAACTATAAAATATGTGTATTAGGGGATAGAGAATTTTGTTCTGTAAAACTTGCTAAGTACCTTCAATCATTGGGTGTATACTTTTGCTTGCGATTAAAAAAGAACGAATTTGTAGAATTTGAAAAAGATATTTTTCAGGAATTAAATCATCTAGGTTTAGCACCAGGAGTATCATTTTTTATTCAAGGTGTAAAGGTAACAAAGACTCGCGGTTTTATGAGCTTTAACGTTGCTTGTAAATGGAAACGTAAAATCAACGGAGTAGCACCGAAAGAAGGATGGTTTATCTTAACGAATTTTGATGCACTAGAATTGGCTATTTCTGCCTATAAACAAAGATTTGATATTGAAGAAATGTTTAGAGATTTTAAGAAGGGAGGCTATAATTTAGAGGATACCAATGTAACTGGTGAACGCTTTATTTCTCTAGTTTTGTTGATAGCAATTGCCTACTCCTCTGCAACAATACAGGGTCAACAAATCAAACGAAAAGGAATACAGAAATATATTGCTCGGATCAAAGAATATGGTCGAATAGAACGGAGACATAGTAGTTTTTATATCGGCTTATATGGTCAAACTTGGGTCAATTTCAAGGATGTTTGTATGGATTTAGTCACGAAACTAATGAAATTAAATCGCAATAAATGTAAGTATTATCAACAGGGCCTAAGAGCTATGAGGCTTATAGAGTCTGTCTTGTAGCTGATTTCGTCCCCCCTTCAGAACATTCCCACAAGTCAACCAGAGAATTTGAGGAGGAGTTCCTAAACGAGTAACTAACTCCACAAAATCGCTGTCTTTACTAACAATAACCGTCCCTGGGTTCCTGGCAGCATTGAAAATCTCTATATCTTCAGCATCTCGTAACCCCAAATCTCTAATAGCCGTAGCATTAACATTAAAAGTTTCGACCAACCAATTAGCTAAACTTGGAGGAAGTTGGGCATCAATCCAAAAATTCATACTGTTAATTTAGGAATATTAGTTCGTCGGGCAGCAAACAACAAACAAGCTTGAATATCCTCCGCCTCCAAGTCGGGGAAATCTTCTAAAATTTCCCCACTACTAACATTTTCTGCCAGCATCTCTAAAATATCAGAAACGCGAATTCGCATTCCTCGAATGCAAGGTCTCCCTCCACATTGCCTGGGGTTATAAGTAATTCGATTAAGCAAGCTTTTTGCAGTCATTTTAGTTACATTTATTCCTTTCTACCACCAGAGTTTCTAGCCACAGGGAATGGTTAGCATCAGCAACGCACAGATTTAGCTGTAAAGCTCGTCCTAAATCCTCATAAATCTCAACCACAGCAGCTAGAGCATCCTGAACATTGGCCAGAGCTTCCTCAACGGTGTCACCCTCGGTCAGAAGTTCTGGCAATAATGGGGATGTCACCGTAAATCCCCCTTCAGGTTGTGGTGAGAGCAGCAATGGAATCTTATAAAGCATTTTCTATAGATTCTCCTCTATAGAATTCACGATCACATCCTCTAAACGCCCAGTACCCCAGTGTTGGCGACATAAATGTTCAATGAGTTGGACATTGATTGATTATACAAGATGCTTTGGGAATAATTAAAGATTTAAACAAAGGCGGTTGAAACCGCGTCTACACAAACAAAACCTGCCGACGCGGGTTGAAGATTTCAATCGCCTTTTAATTACCCGGCGTGCGATCGCTGACTTTCTTAGAACTGAATTTAATAGTGAATATTGAAGACAACTTCTGCATTAAGCTGAAATCCAGTTTTCTAATTTAAGCGCGGAAATTCGGCTATAATGCCTGGTGTTATTTGTTACTAAAATATAGTTTCTAGTCAGAGCCATACTCGCAATCAGTAAATCAAAATCTGCAACGGGTTGTCCTATTTTCCTAAGTCTTGCTTTTAATTCTCCAAACATTTTTCCAGCCCGATCGTCTAGAGATATAACTTCAATATCTTGAACAAAGTTATCTACGCGACTTAAGTTTTCTGTTACTCGTTGAGAATTATAAGCACCAAAATACAATTCAGCCACAGTAATATGGCAAATATAAATCTGGCTCCATCCTATCTCCTCAATTTTGCTCCTGACTGAATTAATATTTTTCATCCAGTAAATGCAAATGTCGGTATCTAATAAATAATTCATAAACTAATATAGCAATCCTATTTGAGTTGTGTTTAAAATCCCTGATCAAAAGGGAACACCGGAACAGCCCCCCCAAACCCCCCGTGCACGGGGGGTTTGGGGGGTAGGGATCTGGGGTAATACTTCTGGCCGTTTCATATCAGTATTGAAATGTTACAACCTATTTAGGATTGCTATATCATAGTTGCTAACAGTACGGCTATCATAAATTTCTTTCACTATTTCTTCTGCTGTAAGTTCATCTTCCCAAGCACCATATTTCTCGATGAATGTGTCTAGTGGATGTGGTTTTGGACTTAGAGTAGATAGTACATCATTTTCCCTAATTTTATTTTCTAATTCTGTTGATGGATAACGCTTTTTTAGTAACTGAATGAAATCCAGTATTAAAAGTTGAGCTTCTTCCGGTAAAGTGTCAATATCTTGACAAACTTCTTCAAATTTGATCAGCATAATTAACTCCTTGAGAAGATTTAAACAAAGGCGGTTGAAACCGCGTCTACACAAACAAAACCCGGATGGTGCGCGGGTTGAAGTGCGATCGCCTTTTAATTACCCGGCGGTTAAATCCTAGGATACTCCATCGCAGCACCCGCACCGATAAACAAACATAAAATAATATTTGTCAAGTACGGATAACCGAACGTTTTATCCTGTGAAACCGAATCTAAAGACCCCGAAAGTCCCCCTTCCCCCCAAACCCCCCGTGCACGGGGGGCTAGGGGGGGTAAACCATCTCTCGTCCCAATTCCTCATAACCACAGCCTGGAGCATCGGTGAACAATTGTAGGGTGGGGATGCGATCGCTTACTTTCCCAGAACTCAATTCAACAGCCGAACAAATATTTCAAATCGGGAAATAAACCCCTATTATAATCTATAATTAAGTAACAACAAGTTGTTGAGTCGTAAATATGCTGAGAACATTTTTGGGTACTGTTAGACAAGGAAAAATTGAATTGCTTGATTCAACAGATTTAGTAGAAGGAACACAGGTATTGGTGACTTTAATTGCTAATAATGAAGTTGAGTTTTGGCTGCAAACCAGTCAGGTTTCATTAAATGCTGTTTGGGATAACGCTGAGGATGATATTTATGCCGAATTACTCAAAAAAGGTTAAATTGTAATACTTTGAAAGTTAAATTATTAAACAGGTGAGAACAATGACTAATTCAGTTCAAGGGATTTATAATTATACGGTTATTTTTGAAAAGGAACCGGATGGGGGTTATCATGCTTTCTGTCCTGTGTTAAAAGGTTGTCATAGTCAAGGGGATAACTTTGAGGAAGCATTAGTTAATATAACAGAAGCAATGGAATTATATATTGATAGTCTTTTGGCTGATCAAGAACCAATACCCGAAGAAAACCTAATTATCGCTTGATTAGTGAACAGGGATATGATAATTTGTTTAAGCAGATTGATTGTTGGGTTTTTATGGGTAATGAAGTTATGAGTCCAGGTCAGTTGCTGAAGCAGGCGAATCAGTTGAAGCGGATGGGGAAGTTAGATGAGGCGATCGCAACCTATCATCAAGCTATTCAAAATAATCCCAAGTTCCATTGGTCACACTACTGTTTAGGAAAAGCCTTAGAAGATCAAGGACGCTTAGATCAGGCTATTCTCTGGTATTGTCAAGCAATTGAAATCAATCCCCAGTTTTTTACGGGTTATTGTCGATTAGGTCAAACCTTCTATCTACTCACCCAGCAAAACCAGGAACTTCCGTTTCAACATTATCAAGCGATAGTATCTTGTATTGAACCTAATTTTGCAACAGAGCAACTGTTCTTCAATGATCAAGTTTTTTTAGAAAAAACAAAGCACCTTAATAATGAAGAGTTTGTAAGACAAATTTATCTGACTTATTTAGGTCGGGAAGCTGATGTTCAGGGTCTTCAAAATCATCTCCAAAGTTTAGAAGGAAGTCACCCAATTAGTCGTAAAGATATGATTCAGTTGAATTTTCGTAAGTCCGATGAATTTGCAAATATAACCAGATTTTCTAAACTAGAAATTGTTATCAGTATTTACAAAAAAGCTCTTGATATTGTTCCTGATTCCTGCTCAGTTTATTACAAATTAGCACAAACGTTAGAAGCTCAAAGTAAGTGGGAAGAAGCTATTGAAGTTTATCGTAAAATTTTAGAGATTAATCCTGCATTTGTTCCAGCAGTTAATCAATTAAAAATTTTATTTAATATAGTAGTACAGCCAAACCTAATAACAGAAATAAAAAGAATAATACCTAATCAATTTTTAACCTACAAGAAGAAAAAATATCACTCGGGACGTACTTCTAGTTCTCCCAATAAATATTTATTCATCCATATTCCCAAAAACGCAGGGTCGCTGATTAACCATATAATTGGACAACTTTTTTTGCCGGAAGAATGTTTATTATTTTTATTTAATGATGGTTTTTACGATGGATATAAACGCCGTTTGGAAACGAATCAGTTTAAACAATTAAGATTTTTTGCGGGACATCTGAGCTATGATTTTAGTCATTTGATAGATGCTGATTATAAGATTACTTTCCTTAGAAATCCCATAGATCGGGTGTTATCTCACTATTTCTATTACCGAAAAATTCATATAAATTGTAATATGACGATAGATTTTAATGGAAATCCTTGCCCACTCATAGACTATAACTTACCGTGGGAAGAAGATTTACTCCGACATCTTGCAGCCCCTGTGTTAAAAAGTTTAGAATTTATCAATCTTCAGACCTGGCAATTGGCTTTTAACATTTATAATCGTCCTCATGAAATTTGGTCAGATCGAGAGGTGTTGGAAATGGCAAAACAACATTTAGATGATTTTAATTTTGTCGGAATCTATGAGCGATTAAATTCTGATTTGGCAAGACTATTTCAAGAACAAGGTTGGCAACTTCCTGAACAACTAGAACGAGTAAATGCTACGATAGAAAGAAAGCAAATCTCAGAGGTAGATAGTCATGTTATTGATGTCATCCGTTCTCGAAATGCTCTTGACATAGAACTTTATGATTATGCTCTCAACAAGTTCGGTTCAATTCTTTAAAAAATCTGGTCAGAATAGCTTGATTTTTAAAGTTTAAACGGATATATTGTTTTCAATTAGACCAAAACTATAACTGTTCATTAACAAGCGATTGAATCAAATGAGTAATTTAGCCAATATAGAGGAAATTATCAAAAAATGAATCAACTGAAACGAGAAGGATATTTACAGAACGCGATCGCTCTTGATGCTCATCAGTATGAGTTAAATATTTCTGAACCTCCAGCCCTTTTAGAACCTGGAGATTTACTTAAAGTTTCAGGTAAACTTAAAAATATTAGTGGTCGAGATTGGGATATATTTATTGATAATTCGGAAATTATTAAAGTAGGTATTCAGGTTTATGAAGAAAATAAACCAGGGTGTTTAGAATTCAGGAGATCCCTAGGTGTAGATAAATTTGTTGATGGTGCAACTATTGAGTTTGAATGTCTAATTGATACTAATTTCTTACAGCAAGGAAAAATTAGATTAGTATTTGATGTAGTAGCAGAAGGTCGTTATTGGTTTGAGGACAAGGGAGCTAAACCTGAAACTATTACAGTACAAGTTTTACCTAGAACTGCGGGTAATTTAATCAAGATTGGCAACCAACTTAAACGGGAAGGAAAGTTAATAGAAGCCATTGCAGAGTATCGGCGAGCGATTGAATTAAATCCTAACTTTTCCTGGGCTTATTATAATTTAGGAGATGCTTTAGTTAAAAAGGGTTATGTTAATGAAGCCATAGGGAAATATAAAAAAGCGATTGAATTAAAGTGCGATTCATATTTTTTGTTTTATCATGATCTGGGAATAGCTTTACATACACAAGGGAAAATTGACCAAGCAATTAATTGTTTTAAAAAAGCAAAGCAGTTACTAAAATCAAAAGATAATTTAACTCGCCAGAAGTACAAATATTTAATGGATTCATTTTTGGCAAAAGCACGCCTAAGTTTAAGTGGTCAATCAACTTATTTATCTAAAAAATTCACTGAGTTAATCGATCCAGATAGTATTAATTATATTTTAGAGATAGGTAGTAGAGATGGCATTGATGCGGTTTATCTTAGTAAATATTATCTATGCCAAGTCGATGCTTTTGAGTGCAATCCTGAATCTATAGAAATATGCTTAAATAATTTAAGGGCATATACAAACATTAATCTGGTTACAAAAGCAGTATGGGATCGAAATGAAACTATATCTTTTTATGTGACAACTAATGGCAACATAGGGGCTTCTTCTTGTTTTGAAGAAACAGGTGATTATCCCTTTGAAAAATATAATCCTTACCAAATATCGGTTGAAGCTATTAGATTAGATTCTTATCTAACACGAAGTCCTGATTTAATATGTATGGACTTACAAGGGGCTGAACTTAATGCCTTAAATGGATTAGGCGAATTTTTAAAAGGGGTTAAATACATAATTACTGAGTTAGAGGTCAAACCTTTATATAAGAATCAGTGTCTTTTCGATGATGTAGTTGAGTTTCTTAAAGAATGGGGTTTTGAGTTGCAAAAATATATTCCTGTCTACGATAAATGGTTTGGAGATGCTTTATTCGTGAATAAATCATTAGTGAAAATTCCTCTTCTTACAGAAAGAATGACTAATGTGAACTATAACCTGTCTATAAATTTGCAGCAACATGAAAGGAAAATATTTTCCCAAAATGGGGAAGATGGTGTGATTGAAAAAATATTTGAAGTGATAAAAACCACTAATAAATATTATGTTGAGTTTGGAGTAGAAAATGCAAATGAATGTAATACCAGAAATTTGAGAGAAAATTGCGGATGGTCTGGATTATTAATGGATGGGGGTTACGAAAATAAAGAAATAGGTTTATATCAAGAGTTTATTACTGCTGAAAATATCAACGATCTATTCAGAAAATATAATGTACCTCAAGAATTTGACTTGTTATCTATTGATATTGATTATAATGATTTTTATGTTTGGAAAAGTTTAGATGAAATCTATCAGCCTCGTGTTGTCATTATCGAACATAATGCTTCCCACTTACCAACGGAAGATAAAGTTGTTAAATACGATCCGAATGCTATGTGGGATACTACGAATTACTTTGGTGCTAGTATAAGGGCATTGTATAACTTAGGAAAACGTAAAGGATATTCCTTGATTTATGCCGAAAATCAAGGTGTCAATCTATTTTTTGTAAAGAGTTCAATATTAAGTCAAATTGAATATTCTTTTAAAGATACAAATAATATATTTTTGATTTACAATTCTCCTAAATATGGTTCAGATATTAGTGGGGGTCACAGACCAGATGATAAAAATAGAGAATATGTTACGTCAAAAGAAATTTTATCAATCTAAATTATTCTAAGCTATTAAAAGAATATAGATTTTATGATATCATGAGTTAAATTCAGAAATATTGTTACAATGAAGGATATTAAAGTCTGCATCGAAGAGATTTTTTCCATTCTCTCAAAAAATGACGAATGCTATCTGCGGATGGCATATTTTGTAATCCTTGGACGCGAAGCTGATCCAGATGGGTTAAAATTTTGGGACAATCAGCTAAAGAGTGGCATGAGTCGAAATGCCGTAATAGATCAAATGATGCAGTCAATTGAATTTCAGATGCTTGATCCTTCCGGTAGGGAGTTCCTTACCCGGACAGGCAGAGTATTGGTTGAGTTACCTGAGTTTAAAATTTGGGCAATGTCTAATGATGCTGCTGTAGGACAAACAATTATTAGTACCAAAAATTATGAACCTCATGTTACTAAGGCTATTGTCAAGCATTTAAAACCAGGCGATGTTTTTCTTGATATCGGAGCTAATATCGGCTATTTCACTTTGTTAGCAGCAAGCATTGTTAAAGATGCTGGTAAAGTAATATCCTTTGAACCCAACCCGCATAATTTACAACTCATCTATTCAGATATAGTTGAAAACCAGTTTGATAATATTACAATCTATCCGTTTGCAGCTTCAAATTCTAGGCAGATTCTCAGCTTGACAACAGGTGGCTCAAACGGTGTCGTTTTTGAGGCGTCCTTACTTCAGGCAGAAAATTGTTACCTTGTACCCTCAATGGTAGTTGATGAATTGCTTCAACATGAAAAACAAATTAACGTAATTAAAATGGATATAGAAGGACATGAACCTTCGGCTCTTCAAAGAGAAGAAGAAGGAGGAGCAATTACTGAAGCTCCTGACACGACATTTGTAATGAATTTCCATAAAGAATTGGGCGAAAAATTAAAATTTGATAAAATTCACCTCGATCTAATAGCTATACCTCTATAGCCTTTTTGAAGGTATTCTACGCAGATACAGCAAATTGCGGGTTTATAGAACACAGTCGCATCAGTTTCTATACGAGTTTAGTAGGTGCTTGGGATTAAAGTATACTCCATTCACCTGTAATCTGCTGTATTTGTAGTTAAGATCAAGGTAAATTTTCAAAATAATGTCAAGTTTATTTTGGAAATTAATAGTGGATTATCCTAAATTCCCTTTGATAGCGTTCCAACTCTATCTGAGTCTGCTGTGCTGTCTTTTTCCAAGCTTGGACTTGAGCTTCTAACCATCTTTTCTCTGCCCTAGCCTGACGCACTTGTAATTGTGAACGCTCCCAGTCTTCCAGCAAAATAGATGGTGTCCAGTATCTTGATTCTTCCGGCATCGGATGATATATCCTAAGCTTTTTGTGCATAAACAAATTGACATCAGGCGGATATGTCATAATACAGCAACTGGTATCAAACTGACCGCGCTTTTGATAATCATAGGTGCTAACAATCATGCCACCGCCCCGAGTAATTTGCAGTAAATCCTCATCTTCTGTTAATAAATCGCTCGGTGGCCAATAGGGGGGCAAATTACTAAATCTGATCTCGCCTCTTCTCATGCCCCAGGTATCGTGAAACCACTCAAATTCAGGAGTTTTTTCGTAGCTACCATCGTACATCATTAACATAGGGTATATGACGTGATGATTTTCATCTATTTTGCTGGCAAGCTGCTTAATGATAGCAGGATTATATATTAAATCACTTTCTACACAGATTGTGATTTTGGAAGGTTTAAGACCTGCCAAGCAATTATTCCAGCAGGTTGCGATCTGATGCCATCTATCGGGGTTTATGATGCTCGCCCAATGAGGCCCACCGTTTTCATATTTAATCAGTGTTACATCTATATTTCCGGTTTCTTCTAGTTTTTGTTTAGCATCATTTAACATCTTCCAGGTATTATCTGTACTGTCACCCTCTAACCAAACAGCATGGCATTTACCTCCGTTAAGATCGAATGCTTCAGTTACCTGCTGCACACACCGATTTACATATTTTTCACTTTGTCTAAAAATAGAAAGAATGGTCAAATCATACATAAGTAGTACCAAATAATCTTATTCAAACGTAGTATAACAAAACTATCTTTTCAATGTGAACTTGTTACCGCAATTGCTTTAGTTCTACGAGAGTTTGCTGTGCTGTCTGTCGCCAAGCCCTGGACTGAGATGTCAGCCATTGTTTCTCTGCTAGAATCTTGTGAAATTGATGAGAGCGAGGGAGTTTATCCATCCTTTTCATAATATACTCTAAGCGACTCCTAATTTTATGACCCACAGTCTGAGTACCTAATAAAGACTTAATCTCGCGAGATGCTCTAGCCCCAACGTCCCTAGCTGCCTGCTGATTGTCAAAAACATAGCGCATCAAAGACGCAGCATGGTCAATATCGGGGTCTGCCCAAATACTTCCGGCTGGATAAGGGAGATGTGCCTCAGTAGTTGTCACCAGCTTATATTTTACTAGAAAACTATTGTTGACATTCATAAAATCCAGATTCGAGGAATAGGCAGTAGCAATCACTGGTTTAGCGTAAAACATCGCTTCAGCCATTGTCAAACCGAAACCTTCAGCCCGATGCAGAGATACATAGCAGTCACAATTATAAACCAAGGCATTCGTCTCATCTCGCTTCAAATTTCCGTCTATGAAACGAATCGATGGACAGTCTGCTGCCTCTGCCACCATTTGATCTCGCAGGTGCGGATAGTATTGAGGTGAGCGGTACTTGATAACGAGTAAGACATCTTCACTACATGATTGACCAAAAGCTTGTTTAAACGCCTTAATTGTAGCTATAGGATTTTTGCGTTCATAGCAGCTAGTGAAATCAAACATAAACAGAAAAATAAATTTATTTTTTGGCCATCCCAGCGATTCTCTGTTTAGTGATGGCTTGGGAAAATTCAAGCTTGGCATTACCTTAAACACAGGAATAGGTGACGATGGTGCAAAGATTTCTGCACAGAAATTACTCATCACCCATATCTCATCAAACCAATCAAAAGCAAAATCCCACTCAGGAGGGATTTGTGGCAATTCAAAAAGCCATAGTGCAATATTATATCGACCCTGAAAATATTTCGGAGTTAAAACTGGTGAGCCATCTTTATTAATTGATTGCTCCATCATATTAGGGTTAGTCTGCACCAAATTAATTGGGTAAGGGTTATCTTCAGAGAAATTTGTATAAGTTGTATCTGTCTCTGGAGGTTTAAAGTTTAAGTAAAGATTATTTATGACATGAGGAATACCAGCAGCCTCTATAGCTCTAATGTTAGCTCTCACACCAACCCCAAGTCCAAAGTCACCCTTCACATGGCCCGCAATATTAATACCTAGAGAAGAATTTACCATCTTGTTTAACACACCAAATGTTTTAATGTTTGTAACTTTTGAAAGCCTCTGATTTTATTCATCTTAAATTTATTTCAATCAAGACTGTTACCTTTGAGACTGGGTTAGAAGAATTTGTCTTCGCCATTCTTCCAATTCGATTTGAGCTTGCTCTGCTGTTTGTCGCCAAGCTTTGAGTTGGGAATCCAGCCAATTTATTTCAGTCTTAATCTCTTCGATATGACTTGCTGCTGAAGGGTTAATTTTCCTAATAATATTTTCGAGGCGATTTTTAATTTTTATCCCTACCGAATGCGGACTTAGTAAAGATTTAATCTCCTCAGAAGCTCTCGATCCTATTTCTTGAGCTTCTCGATAATTATGAAAAACATACTGCATCAAAGACGCAGCATGAGCTATATCTGGCTCTGCCCAAATACTACCTTTGGGATAAGGAAAATACTCCTCAGTGGTTGTTACCAATTCATATTTGACAAGAAAACTATTGCCAACATTCATAAAGTCAGTATTAGACGAGTAACCAGTGGCTATAACGGGTTTACCGTAGAACATTGCTTCAGCCATTGTCAAGCCAAAACCTTCGGCTCGATGGAGTGATACATAGCAATCGCAATTGTAGATTAAGGCATTTACTTTGTTTTTTGTTAAATGCCCATCTATAAAGTGAATTGACGAGTCATTTTCTGATAGTGCATTGAGTTGATTTAGTTGTTGAGGATGATGCTCGGCATTAGAAAACTTGATAACGAGTAATACATCTTCATTTAACTTCCCAAAAGCTTCTTTAAATGCTTTGATAATCGCTCCCGGATTTTTCCGTTCTACGACACTATGAAAGTCAAACATGAACAGAAAGATAAATTTGTCTTTTGGTAATCCCAAAGATTCCCTATCCAAAGATGGCTGTGGAAGTTCGATGCTAGGCATTATCTTCAGTACAGGAATCGGCGAGACTTCTGAAATAGTTTCAGTGCCGTAATTACTGTAAGTCCATACCTCATCAAACAAATCAAAGGCAAACTCCCAATTACTAGGAAATTTCGGTAATTCCCATGCCCAGAATCCAATATTGTACCGTTTTTGCAAATATTGGGTACCGCTATTATCAAGCAAAAAAGAATCTGGGTTGAGATGTACAAGGTTAATTGGATAAGGGTTATCGTCAGAAAAATTAGTGTATGTAGAATCTAAATTCCGATGCCAGGGTACACTAATATTTTGAAGATTGAAGGGAATCCCGGCGGCTTCCACAGCCTTGAGAGTGCATCTCAGACCTTCTCCCCCCCCAAATTCACCGGCAGCATAACCGATGACGTTGACACCAAAATGTGATTTGATCGCTGACTCTACCATAGGTACTTAGTATTTGATAATGTCAACTGTTGGCAGGGGGAAGATCATTCCCACACCACTTTTTAATGTTTCTGCCTCACGCTTTAGAAACTCTTCCTTAAAGTGCCAGGGCAAGACTAAATAATAATCTGGATTCATGGCTCTTGATTCCGCTTCACTGATAATCGGAATATCAGTTCCTAAAGTATAAGCTCCATACTTATCGGGATTGCGTTCAGCGGCATAATCAATAATGCGGTTGTCAATGTCACACCATTGCAAGATTGTATTACCTTTGGTCGAAGCACCGTAAATATGAATGCTTTTGCCTTCTTTTTTGAGGGTTTTAAGCATTCCTATTAGTTGATCTTTGTGGACATTAATTCTGTCTTGGAAGTTTTTGTACGGCTTGTCAGTATCAAGCTCCATATCAAACTCTTCTTGGCGCAACTGCTGGAGGCGCTGCATAGCTTCTTGTTTCTTGAAGGTGAAATTATCAATGTGTGTGGCATAACAGCGAATGCTACCACCATTGATATCATTAAGAACTGCATCCACTATCTTCAAGTCAGCTTTTTTCAGAATAATATCCAGCACTGCTAAACTGTAATACTCTAAATGCTCATGGCAAATAGTGTCATAGGAGTTCATTTTTAACATTGATGGCATATAGGACATTTCAAAAATCCACAAGCCATTTTCTGCCAAAGCTGCCTTAATTTCTTGACAAAAAGTTACAGGATCTTCGAGATCGTAGAACATGGCAATTGATGTAATCACATCAAACTTTTCGCCTTTAGTTCTCTTCAACAATTCTTGGGAAGGAAAGATATCTTGGATCACAGTAATATCATCACCAACCTCCTGAGCTACATCAGAAGGATCGACCCCAAATTTAATAAAATCTTTGGGATAATACTTCAGCAAAGTGCCGTCATTACAGCCAATATCCAACACCAAAGCTTTACTTTTGCCGATCATTGATACCCCATCTTCAGCAATTCCCTGCAAATGATTTCGCATGGTTTGGTTAGTACCAGAACGATACCAGTAAGCGGAATATAAAATCTCCGGCGGAACGGTATGTTGCATTTGTAGCAAACCACAAGCGTGTTCATCTCGGGTGGGATCGCAACGCACCAAAGAAAGGGGAATTTTTCTCTGCGGTGGTTCCTCTTTACCTGGTTTTACAAAAGAACCTTGTAAATATTGCCCTCCCAAATTGATCACAGGGGTGAGGGCTGAAGAACCGCATACCCGACAGGTTTTCCGATGTGTTAAGTGCATAGTGTTACTTTAATCCCTAACTAATTATGAATCATTTTTGCCGCAAGTTCTTGCAGACTTATCCTTGGCTGCCAATCCAGACTCTGGATGAGTGACGGATTGGAGACTAACCGCTTATATTCAGGTTGAAAATTTTCAGTCTGATCTACATAGATCCGCCAATCTAAACCTAGCATTGAAAAGCATATTTCTATCCAATCTTGAATAGTATATGTTTTGCCAGAGCCGATGACTGTTTCAAAAACATTCTCCTGTTGCATAAGAATCATTATACCTCGTGCAACATCACCCGCAAAAGTCCATTCTTTTTCTACAGAAATGTCACCCAGGCACAATTTTTCCTCAGAACCATGCACAATAAGTTTAGCAGCTTGTACTACTTTTTGACTGACATGATGAGGCTTTCTCAAGGAACTTTCATGATGAAATAAATATCCTACATAAGTTCTGATCCCCAATGTTCTATAGTATCGGGCAGCATAGACAGACTGGATACGGGCAACGGCGTAGGCACTGTTTGCTTCAAAGGGACTATCTTCTGAAATGGGAGTGCCATCATTATAGAATTGAAGGCCACTGCCAGTAATAAAAACCTTAGAGCGAGGACAGTGCCTGTACACTGATTCTAGGATATTCAGTGTACCTGTACAAATTGTTCCATGATTTTCAAACATTGCATCATGTCGCGTTGTTGATTTTGCCGCTAAGTGAAATATATATTCTGGATTATATTCTTTGATTAATTGCTGAACCAGTTCATAATCAGAAACATCACCGCGAATAAAATCTCCAGAGCGTGCTATTCCCATTGCGTTGATTCCTTGGGCTTGGCAAAGCTCGTTTAAGTAATATCCATCTTGTCCGTTAGCACCGAAAATCAAAGCATTCAAATTAAAATTTCCCCTCCATCATTTTTAGCATTATTAGTTTAGGACAAACTGAAATTTTAGCAACTACCTACCTTTGCTGCCTCGCGATTTATCTCACCAGATAAGGGAGGGTGAGACTTGGGGATTCTCACGGGTTAAGCTAACTTTCTAATTCTAAAGCCCGACGATAACATAAACTGGCTTCATTGATTTCCCCTATCTTCGCTAAGGTATCCCCTAAATCGTAATGGAATTTAGCGACATTAGGTTCGATCTCCTTGGCACGACGATAGGCTGCAATGGCTTCCTGATATTCACCTTGCTCTTGTAAGCGATCACCTAAATTGTGATAAGCCCAAGAAAAATTAGGATTTAATTCTATGGCAGTTTGATAGGCTGCAATGGCTTCTTGTTTTTGACCGGTAGCTGATAAAGCATCTCCTAACAAATGAAACCCCCAAAAATTGAGCGGGTCAATTTCTATAGCTTGGTGGTAAGCGACAATTGCTTCTTGCCAACGTCCATGTTTGCTTAGGGCTATCCCCATGCGTAACTGAGCCTGAGCATGATGGGGTCTTAATTCAACGGCTTTTTGGCAAGCCTCAATATTGTATTCATTAATTTCACCCACCCTTACATAGTAGCTAAACGCCGCATCTAAATCCAAAGGAGTTCCCCCTTTCCGAAGCAATTCGCCTAAATGGAAGTTGACAACATCTGAATTGGGGCTGAGTTCAAGGGCTTTGTTATAGCAAGCGATCGCTTCCTCTATGTCTCCCAGTTGAGCTAGAGCAAACCCCAAATGATCTTGAGCTTCTAGGGAGTTGGGTTCTAATTCAACAGATTTGCGATATTTTTCAACGGCTTCATGCCACTGTTGCATAGCCGATAAAGCATCTCCCCAATGTTGATAAATTACAGCAGCGTCGGGGGCAAATTTCAGGGCTTGGCGATAACTGGCGATCGCATCTTCCCACTGATGCAAAGCAGATAGAGTATGTCCTAAATAGTGATGAATAATTGCTGACCCTGGTTCTAACTCTATAGCTTTTTTGTAAGCTGCGATCGCTTCCTGGGATTTACCTTGGGTAACTAAAGCTGTTCCTAACTTATAGTGTAGCCAGTAGGAATTAGGGTTTAACTCAATGGCTTGTTGATAATAGTTAATGGCACTGTCTAGGTCTTTTTGCTCTTGCCGGGTTTCCCCCAATTTCATGTACAGTTCCCAACCCCCAACCCCCAATTCTAGGGCATTTTGCCAATAGCTAATAGCTTCGTTTCCTTTCCCCTGGGCAACTAAAATATCGCCAATCTGTTCGTAAAGTTTAGGGAATTGCGGGTTTAAATTTAGGGCTTTTTGAAAATAGTTTAGGGCTCTGTCGGGTTGACCTTGTTGTTGTAGGGCTTTTCCTAAACTGTAATGCAAATCCGATGATTCCGGGTTCAGACTAATAGCTTTTTCTAGCATCACCACCGCTTCATCAAAGTTCCCCGTATGCAGTAAGGCGGTGCCATACTCATACACACAGCCAGCCGAGCCAGGATTGAGCTTAACAGCTTGACGGTAAGCCACGACGGACTCCTGCCAATCTCCTCTTTTAGCTAAAGCTTCTCCGAGATTCTGATAATAAGCATAAAAATTAGGGTTCTGATCAATGGCTTGGTGATAGGCTATAACAGCCTTATCCAGTTGACCTGTTCTGAGAAATTGGTTGGCTTCGGTGAAAATGCTTACCGTCATGTTGTCACTAGGCTGGATTGGTTTTGATAGTAGTAGTTTAACATTGAGTGGTAATTCTGCTCGATTCAATCAATTTTGATCTTTCTAATCGGTTATTATAAGTTTGTTTGTTAAATATTGGGGCAAGCGATGCAAGTTGTAATTTTAGCCGGAGGGCTGGGAACTCGCCTCCGAGAAGAAACGGAATATCGTCCTAAACCATTAGTTGAAGTTGGCGGACGGCCGATTATTTGGCATATTATGAAACTCTATGCTCATTATGGTTTTTTAGACTTTATCGCTTGTTTGGGATATCGGGGAAATATGATCAAGGAATATTTCCTTAATTATGAAGCGATGAACAATGACTTTACCATTGCTTTAGGAGTTCCTAACCAAATTCATTATCTGAATAATCACGACGAGCAGAATTTTCGAGTTACCTTAGCAAATACAGGAGTTGAAACCCAAACCGGAGGACGAATTAAACAGATCGAGAAATATATCGAAGATGATCTATTTATGGTTACTTATGGAGATGGTCTGGCTGATGTCAATATTGGAGAATTACTCAGTTTTCATAAAGAACATGGGAAATTGGCAACCGTCACAACCGTACAACCGCCTTCTCGTTATGGAATTGTGGATATTGATGAACGAGAAGCTAGGGTTTTGAAGTTTGGGGAGAAGATTAAGGATAATAAATGGGTGAGTGCGGGTTATTTTGTCTTTAACCGCAAAGTATTTGATTATTTAGAGGGAGGGCATTGTATATTAGAACGGGAACCTTTAGAGCGTTTAACAGCAGAGGGTCAGTTAATGAGTTATCAGCATCATGGCTTTTTTTATGCGATGGATACCTTTAAAGAATATACTGAACTCAATAAAATGTGGGAAACTCAACAAGCTCCTTGGAAAGTATGGAAATAAGTCAATTTTGGCGTGATCGCTCTGTGTTTGTCACCGGGGGTACAGGGTTATTAGGAAGTTGGTTAGTAGCGGAGTTAGTGAATCGAGGAGCTAGGGTAACGGCTTTAATCCGTGATGGTGTTCCCCAGTCTCGATTGTATGCGGAAAACTGGCATCATCAAATTAATATTGTTCGGGGTTGTATTGAAGATTTACCGACCCTAGAACGAGCCATTAATGAGTATGAAGTCGATACGGTTTTTCACTTAGCGGCTCAAACTATTGTCGGAGTAGCCAACCGTGAACCCTTAGCCACCTTTGAAGCGAATATTAAAGGAACTTGGAACCTATTAGAAGCCTGTCGTCGTGTGGGGGGAGTCAGTCGAATTGTGGTGGCTTCTAGTGATAAAGCGTATGGCGATCAAGAAATTTTACCCTACGATGAAACCACACCATTACAAGGGGAACACCCCTATGATGTGTCTAAAAGTTGTGCAGATTTGATTTGTCGCACTTATTATGTTAGTTATGGATTGCCAGTTTGTATCACTCGCTGTGGTAATTTTTATGGCGGTGGGGACTTAAATTTTAATCGCATTGTACCCGATACAATTCGTTCAGCATTGCGCGATAAACCCGTTACTATCCGTAGTGATGGCAGTTATATCCGTGATTATTTTTATGTTAGGGATGGGGTATTAGCCTATCTGCATTTAGCCGAACAGATGGACAGAAAAGAAATCTGGGGCGAGGCGTTTAATTTTAGTAATGAACTGCAAATTACCGTGTTAGAATTGGTGCAGAAAATTCTAGCTTTGATGGATAAGAAAGATTTAGAACCTATTATTTTGAATCAGGCTAAAAATGAAATTAAGCATCAATATCTTTCTGCTAAAAAAGCTCGTGAGATATTGAATTGGAAGCCTAAATATTCCCTTGATGAATGTTTACAGGAGACGATAAAATGGTATCAAGATTTTTTACGCGATCGCTTAAATTAAAAAAGGAGTGAAATTAAACCTCATGGGACTTACTTACGCAGAAATCGAAATTGCTAACGCGGGAGAAATTTATTTAGCTCAAAAAGGCTACATACTACCAGAGAATGTCAAAAAAATAACTGTAAAAGCTTTAGTTGATAGCGGTGCATATATGTTAGCTATTAATGAAAGCATTAAACTCCAGCTAGATTTACCGAAATTAGAAGAACAAATTGCTGAATTAGCAGATGGTTCAAAGTTGAAACTAGAGATTGTTGGCCCTGTGGAAGTGCGATTTGAAAATCGTTCTACTACTTGTCGAGCAATGGTATTACCAGGAGATACTGAGGTCTTATTAGGGGCTATTCCTCTGGAGGATATGGATGTATTAATAGATCCTCGTCAACAACGGTTAATTGTGAATCCAGCAAGTCCTTATTTTGCTAAAAAATCTTTAAAATAAAAAGAAATCGCTAATTTTAGGAAGTGATCATGACTCAATCTTTACCCCGTCCTGCTAGTGCCTCCGAGCAAGAACAAACACTCAGAGAACAAGTTTTTGCTGCGGTCAAAGACTACTACGAATATAAATTTACTCACAAAACCTTTATCCCTGGTCAAACCTATATTCCGGCTTCGGGTAAAGTGTTTGATGATCAAGAACTGGTACATTTAGTTGATGCTTCACTGGATTTCTGGTTAACTACAGGACGCTATGCTGCGGAATTTGAACAACGTTTTGCAGAGTGGATGGGGGTTAAACACTGCTTACTGGTTAACTCCGGGTCTTCTGCTAATTTAGTTGCCTTATCTGCTTTAACATCGCCCAAATTAGGGGATAAGCAACTGAAACCAGGAGATGAAGTAATTACGGTGGCGGCAGGATTTCCTACAACCGTTAACCCGATTTTTCAAAATCAGTTAGTCCCTGTATTTGTGGATGTGAAACTGCCTACTTATGATATTGATATCGATCAATTAGAGTTAGCAGTTTCGCCTCGTACCCGTGCAATTATGATTGCCCATACCTTGGGAAATCCCTTTAATTTGGAAGCGGTGATGGCTTTTGCCGAGAAACATGATTTGTGGTTAATTGAAGATAACTGTGATGCGGTAGGGAGTCTTTATCAAGGCAAAAAAACCGGAAGTTTTGGTCATTTAGCAACGGTCAGTTTTTATCCCGCCCATCATATCACTATGGGTGAGGGAGGCGCGGTTTTAACCAATGATACTCGTCTGAAAAAAATTGTAGAATCCTTTAGAGATTGGGGTCGAGATTGTTGGTGCGCTCCTGGGGTTGACAATACCTGTAATAAACGCTTTGGTTGGCAGTTAGGAGATTTACCTTTGGGCTATGACCACAAATATACTTATTCCCACGTTGGTTATAACTTAAAACTAACTGATATGCAGGCTGCTGTCGGTGTTGCTCAATTGGATAAATTACCGGAATTTGTCACAAAAAGACAAGAAAATTTTAATTTCCTGTATCAAGGTTTACAGGATTTAAAAGATATTTTACAACTTCCAGAAGCCAGCCTAAATTCACAACCCAGTTGGTTTGGATTTTTGATTTCTGTGAAAGAAAATGCCCCCTTTACGCGAAATGAGTTAGTCCAATATTTGGAAGAAAAACGGATTGGTACTAGATTATTATTTGGTGGAAATTTGCTCCGTCAACCCCTCTATCAAGGATTAAATTATCGTGTGGTCGGGGAGTTGAAGAATACAGATAAAGTTATGCAGAGTGCTTTTTGGATGGGTCTATTTCCAGGTTTAACCGAGGAAATGTTAGAATATGTGGTGACAACTATTAAAGGTTTTTGTCAGAGGTAAAGATATGGCTAGTAATTCTTTAGCTCAGGATTTAGATGATATTCTTGTTCGGACTGATGATTTATGGGATGAGTTACGCTCCCAGCGTATTTTTATTACCGGAGGTACAGGTTTCTTTGGTTGTTGGCTACTAGAGAGCTTGATCTGGGCTAATGATAAACTGGGGTTAAACGCGGAAGTTGTAGTTTTGACTAGAAATTATGATGCTTTTAGAAACAAAGCACCACATTTAGCTAACCATCCATCAATTCAGTTTATAATCGGCGATGTTACATCATTTAACTTTCCTGAAGGTAATTTTTCCCATGTAATTCATGCCGCTACGGAAGCCAGTGCCAAACTCAATGAAGAAAATCCTTTATTGATGTTTGAGACAATTGTCCAAGGCACAAGACATACGCTAGAATTTGCTAAACTGTGTCAAGCGAAAAAATTTCTGTTAACCAGTTCAGGAGCCGTGTATGGTAAGCAACCATCTGATCTAACTCATATTCCTGAAGATTATATGGCTGCTCCAGATCTCACCCATGCTCAGTCGGCTTATGGTGAAGGAAAACGTGCGGCTGAAATGTTCTGTACTCTGTATGGTAAACAATATGGTTTTGAGACCAAAATTGCCCGTTGTTTCGCTTTTGTTGGTCCTTATTTGCCTTTAGATACTCATTTCGCGATCGGTAATTTTATTCGTGATGGGCTTCAAGGCTGTCCAATTTTAGTTAATGGTGATGGTACACCTTACCGTTCTTACCTTTACGCCGCCGATTTAGCTATTTGGTTATGGACAATTTTGTTGAAAGGTCAGTCTTGTTATCCCTATAATGTAGGTTCAGATTTTGATCTGTCAATTTCTCGTATCGCTCATTTAGTAGCCCAAGTTTTTCAACCTCAAGTAGAGGTAATCATTGCTCAAAAACCATTAGCAGGCAAAGAGGTTGAACGCTATGTTCCTTTAACTAACCGCGCTTTATTAGACTTGGGGTTAAAATCAATGATTGGCTTAGAGGATGCCATTAAACGAACGATCTTATCGGTTATATCGGAGAGGTAAGTTATGTCATTATTATTTGAATCTAAACAGCTTCGTAAGACTGTTTTAGAAATGGCTTATGCCGGATCAACAGTACATATTTCCTGTGCTTTTTCTCTTATTGAAATTTTAGCTGTTCTTTACCGTTCGCACTTGAATTTAGGAAACGGAAAACCAGAATCACCTGAGCGAGATTATCTTGTGTTGAGCAAGGGTCATGGTGTGATGGCTCAATATGCTTGTATGCGGGAACTAGGTTGGTTAACTGATGCCGATATTCAAAATTACTTTAGCAATGGCACAATTTTAAAAGGCTTGTCAGATGCTCATGTACCTGGACTAGAGGTAACTTCAGGGTCGTTGGGTCATGGACTCTCTGTGGGAGTGGGATTGGCTTTGGCAGCAAAACGCCGGCAGACGGGACAGAGGTGTTTTGCTATTGTGGGAGATGGTGAAATTAATGAAGGGGCGATTTGGGAAGCATTAATGTTTGCATCTCATTTTGAACTTGATAATTTGTTAGTAATTGTTGATGAAAATGGCTACCAAGCAATGGGAAAGACGGAAGAGATTATCAGGTTAGGCCATATCAGCGATAAATTTCAATCTTTTGGGTTTGAAACTCGTGATGTGGATGGCCATGATGAATTTGCTTTGGACGCGACTATTCGAGAGTTAATGGAGATATCATCTAATCAACCCAGAGCCATTGTTGCTCATACAGTTAAGGGAAAAGGTATTTCTTTTATGGAAGGAAATAACCAATGGCACTACACTCGCTTGACTCCTAATAGTTATGCGTCTGCGATTTCTGAGTTAGATAACCAATAAAAGGAGATATTAAGATGAGAAGTGCTTTTGCGACTGCTTTGGTCAAAGCGGCTCAATTAGATGATCGAGTTGTTTTGTTGACAGGCGATCATGGCTACGCCTTATTTGATGAATTTCGTCAAGTTTGCCCTCAACAGTATATCAATGCAGGTGTGGCTGAACAAAATATGATTGGTGTAGCGGCTGGACTTGCTAAGTCTGGCTTTAGACCTGTTGTATATGGGTTAAGCGCATTTCTTCCCATACGGGTGCTAGAACAGATTAAGTTGGATATTTGTTATCAACAATTACCAGTGGTACTGATGGGCGATGGTGCAGGAGTTGTTTACAGTAGTTTAGGGTCAAGCCACCAAAGCACTGAAGATATAGCTGTTTTGCGAGCTTTGCCAAATATATCAATTCTTTCACCAGCCGATGGCTATGAAATGACTCAATGTATGAGTTTAGCCCTTAATGCAGATTGTCCAGTATATTTGCGAATGGGTAAAGCTGATTTGGGAGATATTCATAATTCTCTCCCAGAGCTAAGTTGGGGTCAGTTATGTCCTATTAAGTCAGGAATCGGTGAAATCGGATTTATTGCTACTGGTTCTATGGTTAAAACTGCATTACAAACTGCCCAAAAGTTCGATGATAGTTCCGTATGGAGTGTACCTTCAGTGAAGCCAATAGATGTTAACCAGATTGTCACTATTTGTAAACAGCATCGGACTGTAGTAGTATTAGAAGAACATTCAATATATGGGGGTTTGGGGTCTGTGGTGGCTGAAATTGCAACTACGTATGCTCCCACATGGATATGTAGAATTGGGATTCAGGATAGATTTTCTCATTTCTGTGGTAGTTATGAATATCTTATGGGAGAACATAATTTAGATACAAATTCAGTGTTAGAGCAGATAGGGACTTTTTTGTGTAAAGCTGCTATGATTGATGCTAATATTAATTTACATTAGGGTGTAAAAATGCCCTCTATTTCTCCCTCAGACCTAAGATAATATCCCGTGTTGCAGAAGATGCTAACTCAAATCATTCTAAGTTTGTTCCCGATATTACCCTAGCTCAGAAAACATTGGGTTTGAGCTTGAAGGTTGATATTGAGACTGCGATCAAGCGGACAATTAAATGGAACCGATATTTGTTGGATTCATAAGGGGGTATTGCCGAATATGACTGTAGTTGTTCCCTGCGACTTTTATCGAAATCAACACGGTAATATTAGGGTCAGATATATACCTGATACTATGATACTAGCTTCAATCACATAAGATTGTTCACTTACCTTAGCCCAACTCGCACTCTAAGTCAAAAATAACAGTAGTAGCTGAATAACCTATATCAGCAGAACCTTCCGCCTCCCAGTCAAGTTTAGAGTGTTTCAGTTCAGGGGTATCCTTACGAGGCCATGCCCCAACATAATAAATATCTGCTAACCCTGAGTCTGTACACTCTCTTAATTTAAGAATCAGTCTCCAAATTAACATAAAACAACCTAGCAGAACCAGACAAAGTTTGTTAGGCATTGGCAAGGCTACTTCTTTAGAAAAAGCTATGTTTATCAATGAATTCCAAAAGACGATTGAGTATCTTATGTAAGGGTTTCTAATTACTCTACTAATTAGAATCGAAGCACCTTCTGGATCACCATCTCCCAGCCAAATCCTAAAATGTGCGAAGATCCATCCATCAACATATCTACCTACAAGTTCCTTAAGACCCAATTTTGCTAATCTATATAAATGAAAATTGATTCTTTCATAAGCTCCCACATCCCAAGGCATAAATCCATTTTGGACTCGGTATAACATATTGTTTCCCCCTGTCTGTCCATCGGTTGTTGTAATGCTTAAGTAGGCGTTAATCCTACTATATTCTGTTTCTGAAAAAACACCGTAAACATCATGTCGCATAACTAGATCAAGGCTAAACCACTGTTGAGGGATGATTGAAGCATCTAATTTAAACGCATGATAATTTACAAAGCTTTGCCTAAATGCACTACCACATAAAGCAACAGCCCACATTGCAATGTTTATTCCCTCCAATCCTTTTTTGTAAAGACACCCTCCTCGTGGATTTGTTGAAAACATAGATTTCTTAATATCTTCTTGCGAGCAATTAAAAACGCCACCAACGGTAGGATGAGTGTCAAAGATCCAAATCACTAAGTCAACGAATCCTTCTGTAACATAGTCATCGTCTGCTAAGATCATTGCTAATGGAGCTTTACAACTGACCAATCCCAAAAACATATTCCTTGCAGTGCCTAGGTTTGCAACGTTATTTATATATCTAATCCTTTGATCGTTTCCCATAAAATTTTGTACCACTTCAGCAGTATTATCAGTCGAGTTATTGTCAATAATTAAAAATTCAATATCAGAGCGATCCGTTTTGAGATTATTTTCTAGGGAGTGTTTAAGTCTTGTTGATCGGTTATACGTTGGAATAACAACAGTTAACTTTAATTGCTGATCAGGAAAAGGCTCTCTGCTAATTTCTCTCTTATATTTACCTTGTTGTCTTTCTAGCCTTCCAATTCTTGCATAGACTTCTGGATAATCCCATTCAATCTCTAAAATTCTCTGATAAGAATGAATGGCCAAGTCTATTTGACCAATTTTTTCATAAATTTCTGCTAACTTTAAGTAGCCTTCTATCCAATCAGGTGATGTTTCTAGTTGTTTCTGATAATTTTGAATAGCATCCTCTAACTGTCCTAGGTTTTCATAGAGTTCAGATAACTTGGAGGTCATCTCTAGCCATTGAGGTTTTATTTCTAGTGCTGATTCACAAGCAGAAATTTTTTCTGCTAAATTACTGTCATTAGAGTTTGCAATTTTGTAATAAACAATGCTCGCTTCTTCTTGATAACCAGTTCGAGTTAAAAAATCGCCTAATTCTTTTAAAGAGTTAAACTTTTGTGTGGGACTAAAACTTTTTTTGTAAGCTGTTATAGCAGGATTAATTCTACCTTTCAATTGAAGGCTTCTACCTAAGTTGAGATAGTCTGAAGGAGTGGGCTGATATAGAAGGGTAAACTGAATAAAATTTACTGCAAAACCAATGCCGTTAGCAAAAAATCTAACTTCTAAATTATCTACACCTATAATTTCCACGAAAAATTCCAATTTTTTTTGCTCTATATTCACTGTTGAGGCGTGCCATACCACAATAGCTGCTTCTGAAACAATATCAAAATTGAATACAATTTGGGGTATTTCATTCTCTAAATAATTTTCTAAGCTTTCTAATAATTCCCAATCTATATTGATCAGATACAAACCGTCAGGAACATGAATATAAGGGCCAAAAGACACTAAGCCTTGATTTCCCTCGGGACTAATTAACTGTTTTCTAGTGCCTTTCTCAACAAGTTGACCTGAACGAATAGCTAACTGTTCAGGCGAAATGAGGATAGTTGATATTGGTTCTAAGCTATTTAATAAGCTATTATTATCTGCTTGTGAATTTAACTCACCATTACGTCGCCAATCGGCGATCACTTCTTCTATAGTCTTTTGTTCTATAGGAGTTTTCTCTATCTCCAAACTATCTTCAACCTTCTCTGTTATTTCTTCTTCAGAAACTAATTCTTGTTCAGCTAATACTTTCTCTAACTTGTGGCGAAACGTCTCAGAATCAGGATTCAACTCAACCGCTTTTTGATAAGCTGCGATCGCATTTTCCCTATTTTCCTTCAAACTCCAACATTCCCCTAAACCATTGTAAGCCCAACTAAAATCGGGGTTAATCTCAATAACAGTTTGAAAACAAGCGATCGCATCGTCTATTTTATTCAGTTGTAGAAACACCTCACCTAACCGTTGATGCACCCATAAGGCTTTAGGATTAAGTTCCTTAGCCCGTTGATACGCCTCAACCGCCTGATCCAACTTTCCCTGAACTGCCAGAACTTCCCCTAAATATCGAAAACTACCATAGAAAATGGGATTTATTTCCATAGCCTGACGATAAGCAACTTCCGCTTCAGTCAGTCGGCCTTCCCGTTGTAACTGCTGACCTTGTTTAAGATAGGTTGTAGAAGTGTCCGGCTGCATAGTATTCGTTACTGGTGACTGAAATTGAGGTTACGATTAATTGGTTTTGTTGTCAATCCCTCTACTCAAGTCCAAAGTTGTCTGAAACCAAGTGATTCCCGCCAGTTTAACCTAATTATATGCTAATCTTAGCTTATAATCTTCAAGTATTCAATTTTTTCTGGATATTATTCAAGGGAGAGCATTAATAATGGAACCGGAATATGCAACAACTAATGATTGGTATAAAGCCAATCGTCCTAAATTAAAAATATATCGGGGCCAATGGATCGCTTATACGAATACAGGCGTGATTAGTCATGATCGAGATTATCGAAAAATGAAAGATGGAATTCCCCCAGATACAGCTAAATTGAGTTATACAATTGAGCGGATATATGAAAGCGAGTTTATTGAGCCTGTTAAGTTTTATCCGGTGAGAATGCGATCGCTAAAAGCTCATGATTGGCAACCCAAATATGAATTATTACTTAAATATCAAGAGCATACTGAAAAAGTAAAAATGCTAGTAGACTCAGGGGCAGATTTTAGCTTAATTACTAAAAAAATGGGGGAAGATTTAGGTTATACCAAAGGAGAGGGAGAAAACCTGGGTAGTGGTGAGGGAATTGGTGGTAGTATTGAATATCTATTAAGACAGGTGGAAATAGAGATAGAAGGTCATCGTTTTACCGCTCCTGTGGCGTGGATACAAAGCGATTTTTGTGAAGAAGTTTTGTTAGGACGAGAGGTGGTGTTTGATTTGTTTGATATCGAGTTTAAACAGGCTGATGAGACGATTATTTTTAAATGGCGTGGCGGTCAGGCATAAGTAGTTAATAATCCCAAAAACAAAGGAGATTCAATGAATAATATCGAGAGTTCTAATCTTTGTTTCCACTTTCGGGTATTCAGATAATAACTCATGCTTTAACTGGTAAAGAGAGAGGCGTGAACACCCCACTACGGGTTTATTTCTGGTCGGGTAGTGCTAAACAATCTGTTGTTCCCCAACACACATAAACGGGGGTATTGCTATCCGGTAAACTTTCCCCAGTTTTGGGTTGACGAACCATCACATTTTCCCCGGATAATAATTTCACAACATATTGAATATGGGTTCCCAAGTACATTGTATTTAATAAACGGCCTTCAAAACAGTTCACAGAACCACTAACAGGATAAAAACTCAAGATCACCTTCTCAGGACGCACACTCACCACCGCCGATGCACCGTTTCTTAAATCCTGTTGAGGGAGTTGAATACCCGGAATTTCAATCTGTTGAATTTCAATATTCAATCCCGTTTCCGTAACAATAAATAAACGGCTGGCATCGACACTTTCAACCGTCCCCCGAAATAGGTTTGTATCCCCAATAAAATCGGCGACAAAAGGAGTTTGAGGATATTCATAAATCTCGTTAGGACTGCCAATTTGTTCAATTCTGCCATCGTGCATAACTGCAATTCGATCAGACAGACTCATGGCTTCCTCTTGGTCGTGGGTGACCATAATAAAAGTTAAACCCAAATTGCGATGGAGATTGGTAAGTTCCACCTGCATTTGTTTCCGCAGTTTTAAATCCAAAGCCCCTAAAGGTTCATCCAATAATAATACGGCTGGACGATTAACTAAGGCCCTAGCTAAAGCAACCCGTTGCTGTTGACCCCCGGACAGTTGAGAGGGATAACGGTTAGCAAAGGATTCCATCTTGACCAAAGCTAACGCTTCCCGAACTTTTTCCTCAACTTCCGGCTTGATCAGACGTTTTAGCCGGAGTCCAAAGGCGATATTTTCCCAAACGGTCAAATGGTTAAACAGAGCATAACTCTGAAATACCGTATTTACCGGACGCAGATAGGCGGGAGTTTGGGTAACGGACTGACCTCGAATTAAGACTTCTCCGGCCGAAGGCATTTCAAACCCAGCTATCAGTCGCAGTGTTGTTGTTTTACCGCAACCTGATGGCCCCAAAATACTAAAAAATTCTCCTCGACGAATATCGAGATCCACGCCACGAACGGCCGTTTCCCCATTAAAAACCTTGAACACTTTACGAAGTTCAACATCAAACTTCGCTGGTGCTCTAATAGCACCTTGATTCTGCGTAGCCGCTTGCAGCATAGTGTTACGTTTGGAGATTTACCCTGATTACAGCTTATCCGATCAACAGTCTTACTGACAAGATGATAGCCTAGGGAAGTCCAGATTGCACTTTGGAGCATGAGACCGATTCCGGTGTAAAATATCGAGCGCGAAAGCGCAGCAATTAAAGGGCTAACTTGGTATGAGGAGTTAAACGAATGAATTGGCAAAAAGATCCCCTGTCCGTCCTGCAAGATACAAGTCGAACGTTTTATATACCCATTAGTCGTTTACCTCCTTTACTCCAAGAAGCAGTGGCATCTGCGTATTTGTGTATGCGGGCGATTGATGAAGTTGAAGATCATCCCGGTTTGGATAATGCCACAAAAGCGCAATTGCTGCATAGGATGAGCCAAAATTTTCAAGCGGCGGTGTGTCGAGAAACTATTGCTGATGATTGGTTTGCGGAATTTTCCGATATTGAAACCTTGGAAGAAGTCACCCTACGGGTGGGAGAATGGGCCAAATTAGCCCCGGAACGGATTGGCCCTCGGATTTGGGATGCAACGGCGGCGATGGCTGACCGGATGGCGTTTTGGGCCGAACGTAATTGGCGGATTGAAACGGAGGCTGAGTTAGATCAATATACCTTCGGTGTGGCTGGGGCTGTGGGGCTGTTGTTATCGGATTTGTGGGCTTGGTATGATGGTACACAAACGCACCGAGTTTACGCCATTGGGTTTGGTCGAGGGTTACAGGCGGTGAATATTCTGCGGAATTATAAAGATGATGGCAGTCGAGGGGTAGATTTTTTTCCCGAAGGTTGGACATCGGAACAAATGCACAGCTATGCAAAACGGAATTTAGCCTTAGCAGATGCCTACACGGGGGCCTTACCCTCTGGCCCAGCCTTGGATTTTTGCCGAATTCCTCTAGCTTTGGCCCATGCTACTTTAAATGTATTAGCAGATGGTCAGGACAAACTAACTCGCAGTGCCGTTGTGGAGTTGATTGAACAGGTTTGTGGTGGTAAATAATAGGAGTTTGTTGTTGCGCTTGGGCGCTAAAAGTTGTTGCGCTTGGGCGCTAAGAGTAAGGGCTAAAGCCCAACAACGGACGAACTTTTTTATGATAATAGGAAAAAATGGCTGAATTTTTGGGAATTGGGGGGACAATTGTGGCGATCGCCACGGCTATTGTACCGCAACAGGGAAGTGTGGGAATTGTTCGGATGTCGGGGAGTGAAGCTCAATCCATTGCCAAACAGTTATTTTATTCCCCAGGACGACAAACTTGGGAAAGTCACCGAATTTTATATGGCTATATTCGCCATCCCCAAACCCAAAAAACCATTGATGAAGCGTTGTTATTACTAATGTTATCTCCCCGTTCCTATACCCGTGAAGATGTGGTGGAATTTCACTGTCACGGGGGGATAATTGCGGTTCAACAAGTGTTACAATTGTGTATAGAATTAGGGGCAAGATTAGCACAACCCGGAGAATTTACCCTACGGGCTTTTTTAAATGGCAGATTAGATTTAACTCAAGCCGAAAGTGTAGCGGAATTAGTCGGATCTCAATCAATTGCGGCGGCACAAACGGCTTTAGCAGGATTACAAGGAAAGTTAGCTAATCCGATTCGAGAATTACGGGCAACCTGTTTAGATATTTTAGCCGAAATTGAAGCCAGGGTAGATTTTGAGGAAGATTTGCCCCCGTTAAATGAGTCAGAAATTATCGCCCAAATTCATCAAGTTTTAGGAGAATTATCGCAATTCTTAGCAACTGCTGACACGGGTGAACTATTAAGAACTGGGTTAAAAGTAGCAATTGTGGGTCGTCCCAATGTGGGAAAATCGAGTTTATTAAATGCTTGGAGTCGGAGCGATCGCGCCATTGTTACGGACTTACCGGGAACCACGCGGGATGTGGTAGAATCGCAATTAGTTGTGGGAGGAATCCCGATTCAAGTATTAGATACGGCGGGAATTCGTCACTCGGAAGATCAGGTGGAAAAAATTGGCATTGAGCGATCGCATCAAGCCGCCCAATCAGCCGATTTAGTGTTATTTACCTTAGATGCTGTTGTGGGTTTAACGGAAGCCGATTTAGAGATTTATCAACAGGTCAAACATCGTCATTTTATTGTTATAATTAATAAAATAGATCGGGTTAAATCAGAGGAATTAGAGGAGTTAAAACAAACCATAATTGACAGTTTAATGATAGAAAATATTGAGATAGTTTCTATGTCAGCCGGGTTCAATCAAGGGATTCCAGATTTAGAAATAGCCATATTAAATTCAGTTTACGGCGAAAATATTCAAGCTGCTAATTTAGAATTTGCGATTAACCAACGTCAAGCCGCCGCCCTAACCCGTGCTAAAATTTGTTTAGAACAAGTGGAAACAACCATTAATGATCAACTTCCCTTTGATTTTTGGACAATTGATCTCCGAGGTGCGATTCATGCGTTAGGAGAAGTCACGGGAGAGGAAGTCACAGAATCGGTTTTAGATAGAATTTTTAGTCGTTTTTGTATTGGGAAATAGTATTAATTCAATTTAATAGCAGTGCCAGCGTCCTCGCTGGCTAGAATAATAATAATTAGAATAATAACTAGAAGAATAATAATTAGAATAATAACTAGAATAATAACTAGAATAATAACTAGAATAATAACTAGAATAATAACTAGAATAATAACTAGAATAATAATTAGAATAATAACTAGAATAATAATTAGAATAATAAACAGAATAATAATTAGAATAATAACTAGAATAATAAACAGAATAATAAACAGAATAATAATTAGAATAATAAACAGAATAATAATTAGAATAATAAACAGAATAATAATTAGAATAATAAACAGAATAATAATTAGAATAATAAACAGAATAATAATTAGAATAATAAACAGAATAATAAACAGAATAATAAACAGAATAATAACTAGAATAATAAACAGAATAATAATTAGAATAATAATTAGAATAATAACTAGAATAATAATTAGAATAATAAACAGAATAATAACTAGAATAATAACTAGCGAGTGAGGACACTCGCACTGCTTAAGGAATAAAACGATAGAGAAGTGCTATGGCAGATATCTACCCTTGGATGTGTAAGTTTTTACACTTTAGACTGTGGAGTTGAAGCATTCAACCCATAATGTTTTTCTTCAAAATCTTCAATTAATTTAACTAAAAGTTCTAGCAATATCTCCTGTTCAGGAGTTAGACTAGGACAAGCTAAGAGCGCTTCCACAATAGCTAAAAATTGTTCATTTTCTGCTTCTGTATTAATCAAATTAGGTAGCATTTTATTAATTATTGTACTGATTTAACAATGCTTTTAAAAACCTTTGACCGGACTGTTCTAAATCATCTTCTAAAGAAAAGGTGAGACTCTGTAAACGGATTGAACTATTAGGAAATAGACCATTTAGAGGTTGATTTAAAGGTTTTGGATAAACTAAAATAGCATTTTGGCTATTTTTCAAAGTAGCATAGGCGATCGCTTGATAAATGTCTTGATTTGATGGTTTGGAATCAGGAATTTTATATTTAGTATCGAGAATAAAGATAACTTTCTTTGTATTTTTATCATAAATTACTAGATCAATCCTAAATTCTAAAACTTTATCGAGATCAAAATTTTCTTGAGCTTTAATTTCAAAATTAGCGGGAAGATGGGATTTTAACCAAGCATAAACAAATTTTTCATAGAGTATATCAGTTCTAACTAAAAAAGGAAACATTTGATAATTTCCGACTTGATGTGCTACTCCACAATTATCTAAGAAAAATCGACATAAACTGTGTAAAGTCTGATAATCTTGATTCAATCTATTATAGGATCGATGAAGACAATTATCCCCCTTAAAAGGTCGTTGAGTCGCTAAACCTTGTAAGGTATGATAGGCTTTTCTAACGGTTGTTGATAGCTGTTCTGAACATAACCCACTGCGACCAATAATATATAATGTCCATAACAAGATTTGATTATCTTCAATATCAGCCGTATAGTGATTATATTCGCAATTGAGTTTAACTGTTCCAGGATGTTTAAATTGATATTGAAAATCAACCTTTCCCCGAACATAAGGTAAAAGTTCAGTATTTTTAAGATAAGTTCGATAAAATCCTTTGCGACTTTGATTTAATATTTTTTGTGTCAAAATATCAGCTAGTCGATTATAAAATTCTGGGATAGTTTCACAATGAACAGATCCGTCTAGCAGTTGAAAACTTTTTAAATTATAGGTATATTCCAACATCCTAAATAAATTAGCAATGGGAACTTTAGGTTTTAGTAAAATCTGAATATCAGGGGTTAAGGGAATAAAACCCACATAACTTTTAGCGGTGAGTTTATATTGTTTCTGGGTTTTCGGGGATGGATACTCAATATCAATATATTTAGAATAATTACGATAAATGAGATATGCGATCGCTTCTTCTAATTCCTCTGGTTTAAAGAATTTAGGTTTATATTCTATCAATTCAATTATTTTCATCAGCATTTAAACTCAGTTTAATTTTAACTTTATTCCATCGAAATTGTTCTATTTTATCCAGTGCATTATAAAAATATTCTTCTAAATAGGGTTCGATTTCCATTCTCCAGACATCTTCAATATCATCCTGAATATTATCTATCATAAAGAAGGATATACCGATTTCATAATTCGGATCATTAATCATTTTATTGATATCTTGAAGAACTGGAATGAGTTGATCTATCATGGGGATATCATAATAGTCTTTTAATATAGTATAATTTGGAGCAATTTTAATAAAAGCAAAACGACGACGCAACGCATGATCAACTAACGCAATAGAACGATCTGCGGTGTTCATAGTTCCAATAATTCTAACATTTTCAGGAATTTTAAAGGGTTCATAACTACCCGCTAAACAGATTTCTTGATCTCGATATTCTAATAAATACATTAATTCCCCAAACACATTGGATAAATTTGCCCGATTAATTTCATCAATAATCAAAACACAGATATCATCATAAGCTTCGGCTTTTTTACAAAATTCTAAAAACCGACCAGGGACGAGATCATAAGTTAATTGTCCGTTTTCAGTCCGAGGACGTATTCCTTGAATAAAGTCTTCATAACTATAGGAAGGATGAAATTGAATGATTTCTGAAAAACCATCTCTACCTCTAGTGAAATGTTTAGCTAATTGTTTAGCAATAAAGGTTTTTCCGGTTCCCGGTGGCCCTTGTAAAATAATTTGTCCTTTGCGGTTAATATTGTTTGCCCATCTCTGAAGTTCAGTTTCATCAATTCCTGTTTCTTCAGAACAGTTTATTAAACTATAAAAAAAGTGATAATCTCGATAATATTCATATAGCTTAATAGAATCTATTGGATTATCTAAACTTGCTAAAATTAATAAATGTAAAAATGCAAATAAGATTCGATTGACTTTTGCAAGTAATCTATTATTTGAAAATTCTAAGATTTTCGTTTTTTCAATTCTACAAAAAATTTCAATATCTTCGTGATTTTTACAAGCAATATCTGTTAATAAGTCACTGAATTTAAGAAGATGTCTTAATGGTCGTTTATTAGCCTTGACAAAAAAGTGTTCTCGGTAATCACAATTAACTGGATCTTCTTTCACCCTAGAAACCAATAAATGTTGACAATTTTTTATTAAACACTCTTTATCATCAGTTTGATTTTTAACAATAAACTGAATATCAATTCCAGCCGGATTGAATGAAATTCTAATACCATTAGAATTACTGCTTCTAGGTGGTTGAAAAATTTTCAAATTATAATTGTAGCCTACAATGTCAAAATCAAAATGACTTTTAATCTTAAATAAATAAGAATCTTTTGTTGTTTTTGCAACAAACCGTCCAATCTCCTCTAAATTCAAATAAGATATAAAATTCCGAAAGGAGTGTTTAATTTTATCTGTATTATTTTCCGATAAATTTTCTTTAATTTGTAATAAAGCGACATCATCAAAATTTTCAGATGAAAAGAAATTACTTGTAGAAGAATTATTAAGCATTTATTTGTTGATATTTAAAATTGTTTTATTCTTGATTATTCAATAGGTCGTGCAGGAATTCACACTATACTCTCTAATATAACATTAGAAAGTCACTTGTTGTGAACAATCATACTAAAAGCCTTGAAATAAATTTCAGGCTAAAAGCTAAAACCCGTTAAAACGGGTTGAGGAAGATCAGAGTTTAGTCATCTTTAGATGACTTCAGCTTTTAGCCCGAACTTTAGTTCAGGGTATAGCTTTATTATATTAACCCTGAAATTGCGATAACAACCAAGCGCTAACTTTCCCATGATTTGTTTGACGACTACGACGAAATGCTTCCTCTAATATTCCCATTTCTAACCCGGGTAAAACTTGAGATTGTTTAATTCTATAACTACCTTGATTTTTAACCTCAAATGCAATAACTTTAACCGCTTGTACATCAATAATCCAATATTCTTGCACCCCTAAAGATTCATAAAGTAAACGTTTTTCCCCTTTATCATCTGCTAAAGAAGAATAGGCTACTTCTATGACTAAATCAGGAGGCGGAAACTGATCTAAATCAATAATTGTGGTTTCCCAAGGGATAATTTCTGCATTCTCACCAATATAAAAAGAAGCATCGGGTTGGGCTTCGTCAAAACCTCTTTTACGGTAGGTGCAGTTATCATGGCCATCTAAATCAATGCCTCGCAGACTGGCAAAGAAACCGACAGCCAAAGAAATAATAAAATGATCACGGGAATGGGGATTTCCTAGGGGTGACATTTCTAACCTCATGCGTCCATTAAAATAGTAACCTCTGGCGTTAGAATAGATGGGATCATTCAGTGCGGTGAGGTATTCATCCCAGGTTGCTGTTACCCAGGTATCGGTCGGAAGTAGAGTTTGGACAGGACTCATAACGGTATCATTGATGAGCGATCGCTTTTATTTTAACAAATTCAAACATAACTTACCAAGTGCTGTTAAATATTTTTTTTCACCCCGGCTCAGGGAGTTTATAATAATAAAATGTTACCCGATTTTAGTTTAATTAGATGGTATTATACAATAAATATCAATAACAAAAAGCCCAAGGATAACCGAGTGGCTTTAGACCCATTTTTTTTGTGAACTAGGAGGATTATTATTTATGGAACAGACTCACGAAACCTTAAAACAACAACTGAGTGCCCTATCCCAACGCTATCCCGATTTAGGCAACCGTCTGGCTGAAACCGCACAAAAACTCAAAACCGCAGGAACTCCGGCGGCCAAAACCTTAGTCGATGAACTGATAGCCTACTCTCAAGACTTTAGCAAGATTCAACAAACCCTACTGAGCCAAGGACAACCAACAGCCAGCCAAGCCACTTCTGTACAACAGTTAGAGAATTTATTGCCAAATCTAAAACCTGCCCCAACCCATCACAAGACGCACCAACAGGCGTTACAAATTTTAGAGCGAGTCCTATCCTTAACCCACAACGAACAAAAAGATTTTCCTCCCTTACAAACGGCTCAAAATCAGGCGCGGGAATTGCAAACCGCAATTTCTCAACAAACTAACCAACTGCATTCCGGGGCGGAAGCCTTAGCAACCGGAAATCATCCCTTGGTGGCGTTAGTTAATTTAGTCGAAAAACAAGACAGTTTAGACGATAATCAATGGGGGATTTTAGAAGAACAAATTACTGGTGCTTTTGGTAAATCTTTGGGTGTGGCAATTTCCAGGGGGAAAATTAATTTTACTGTTAAAACCACTGTTGTTTCTGCTGTTACTGCTCCGAAACCTGCAATTCCTGATATTGTAATTTTGGATGAACCTCAAGGATCTCGCGGCCCGGAATTAATTATTGTTCCCAGTATTGATGTTACGAAATTACCGCCAACAATTGATGGTAAAAATATCTTTTTTGGCAATGCTCCCCTAGTAGGTAAAACTCAAGAAAAAGCGACTCTTTCTAATATTAACTTAAAGATTTTAGTCCATTTACAAGGATTCGGCGATCGCACTTTTGCCGCCAGGGAATACGCAGGAACCCGGGGACAGGGACGGCGTTTAGAAGCCTTTCAAATTAATATTGATCCAGCTATTGCGGGTTTAAGTTTGCGCTATATGGCTCATATCGCAGCCATTGGTGACACACCCCTAACTCCCGAAGGTGAACTGGTGGGAGAGCGGGGCAAAAACCGACAAATCGAAGGATTAGCCATTGAATTGATCGGCCCCCAAGCCCCTAACTACACGGTCTTCTATACCGCCCATATCCAAAATAAAGGAGATGTTCCCGTCTGCACTAACGGCGAATACTGCGGCACCAAGGGTCAAGGGTTAAGGATTGAAGGGATGAAAATTTGGATTGAAGCTAAATAAAAGGCAATAAATGGGCAAGAGGGAAATACTATGAGTCATCACATCCTTAATTATCAGATTTCACCTATTGCCTATTGCCTATTCCCCATTGCCTATTTACGTTTTTTCCGAAGTTAATATATCAATCCTACTCAATAAGTTGCAATCTAGGATAGGATATAGTCGTTTTACCAAATCAACTGAAGATTTAAAACAAATCCTGGTAAAATATCTTCTTCCGATAAAGTTGGGGGATTTTCTAAAATTTCCTTTTCTTGTCCCTGACGATAAATTTCGACTTGACGGTTTTTCGGGTTAATTAACCAACCTAAACGAGAACCATTATCAATATATTCCTGCATTTTATCTTGTAGGGGTTTTAAAGAATCACTAGGAGAACGCAATTCTATGATAAAATCAGGACAGATTGGCGGGAATTTCTCTCGCTGTTCGGGGGTGAGAGATTCCCATTTTCCTAACAGTATCCAAGCCGCATCGGGGGAACGATCTCCACCATTAGGAAGTTTAAAACAAGTGGAAGAATCAAAGACAATTCCTAACTTAGTTTGTCGATTCCATAAATTTAATTCAAAATTAATATCTGAGTTACGTTTTCCAGTTTCCCCTCCTGTCGGTGGCATAATAATTAAGTCTCCTTTGGCGGTTCGTTCTAATTTTAATTCGCGGTTAGCGACACAAAGTTGATAAAATTGTTCATCGGTAATCGGGACGGTTTCTGGATTGTTTAAAATTAATGCTGTCATGTTTTTATCTCCTTGATAATGGTGATTAAAACTAAACCTATTAAAACCCTAACATATCCCACACTTCTAATCTCTTTCTGACCCGACTTTGAAACAGCCCTGCCATCCCCTGCCCCTCTACCCCTGAAGTGCCACAACTAACACTAATAAAAAGGCTTCTGTCCATTCAACAACAGCCCCATAAGTATCTCCGGTGTGTCCCCCCAAACGGGCGTTAAACCAAGCCCCAATTAAAATAGCGATCGCACTTCCCCCCAAAGCCAGACCCACAGCCACTAACCAACGTTGGGGATGGAGAATCATTAATATCCCACTTAAACCCATCAGCATCAGCACACCCGGAACTAAATCCCAGGAAGAATAGGGGGTATCTTTATGAAAAGCCCCTTTTCCTGTAGCTTTCAAATAGGGATAACGGGCGATCGCCACCAATTGTCCCCACCGTCCCCAACCCGCTACGGCCATTAAAATTAATCCCCGGTCGGCCGTAATATCGCTTAAAGCCGCCACCTTCAACAAAACGATCGCGATCGCGGCCATTACCCCAAAGGCTCCCGTAACGCTATCTGCCATCACTTCCAGGCGTCGATTTGGGTCAGCCACAGCCAAACCATCAGCCGCATCCATGGCTCCATCTAAATGCAATCCTCCAGTAATTCCAATTCCGGTCACAATCACCAATACCGAGCGCGTCAAGACCGGACACCCTAATAGAGATAGTCCCCCATCCATCAATCCTAAAATACCCCCAATCAATATCCCAATCACCGGAGCAAAACGAGCGATACCGCGAAACTCCAAAGTCCAAGAGAGGGGAATGGGAAAACAGGTATAAAAAGCGATCGCTGCTGCTAATGCCGCCCCCTGGCGCTGGAAAAATTTGGAGAGCGATCGAAAGTAATCCTCTGACATGGTAAAAAATTAAATTTGCATAGATGTATGAATATTTTCTAGGGTATGCCAGAATTGAAATAGCAACTCAGGTTTTGTCTGAAAGTCAAAACACTTCAATCGGAGTTTACCAACTCCAGGGTTGTTAAATCGCAGTTCCAAAAACAAATCCATCCTTTTTGATTGCTTCCGATCATCAAAGATTAGAGAAGGAACAGAGGAACAAAAGATTTAAGGTTCCCTAATTAGAAGGTGTATAGTCGTCAGCTACCTGTACAGCCAGATACCTTTGTTCGTAATTCCTCAAAACCTAGGGATGGGAAGACTTCGCAACTACAAATTTCATTTAACAGAATCATTGCCATTCTGTAATTCACAGATTACATCTGAGGCTTTTGTTCCATGAGTTATGATCAACTAGACTACAGGGTCTCTGCTCCTTGCATTATTGATACGGGGATCATTGTTAACAAGCGGGATATGCAAAAACTGCTTGTTGATTTGGGTCGTGTCCGTTATATTAGTATTCAAGACGGACAGGTATGCAGCGAAGCAGAAGGATACATCCTAGAAGTTTTTGCCAAGCCACAACAGGCGACTTTAGTTGCCAATCATTCGTTGTATTTGAATGTTTATAGTTTCGATTACTTAGAACTCAAGCAATCTTCTGAGCAAGAAACTTATTTTGATCTAGTTCAAGAAGGGGGGAGATTATTACGATTAATTCCCTTAACAAATCCCTTACAAGAACAATTTAATCGTAATTTTAATACAGCGGCTCTTGATGCAGTTATGGATCAAGTTTTGTCATCAAATTGGGAGAATCCCCTAGATGATGAAGACTGTCCATTCTAAGTAATTAAGCCGTTTTCTATTGTTTTATGTCACATCCTTTTTCCTTTGAAATTCAGGCGCGCTGTAGTCAAACTAAAGCCCGTGTTGGCCTATTTCATACTCCCCATGGTTGGGTAGAAACCCCGCGATTTATGCCCGTGGGAACCCTCGCCAATGTCAAAACCCTGACTCCAGCACACCTCAAGGATGCGGGCGCCCAGATGGTTTTATCTAATACCTATCACCTACATTTACAACCCGGAGAAAAAATTGTCGCTGGGGCGGGGGGACTCCATCGGTTTATGGGCTGGGATGGCCCAATGTTGACGGACTCTGGGGGGTTTCAAGTATTTAGTTTAAGTAAAATTAACACCATTACCGAAGAAGGTGTTACCTTTCGTTCTCCCCATGATGGACGACTGATTAACTTTACCCCAGAACTTTCAATCCAAATTCAAAACGAATTAGGGGCGGATGTGATTATGGCCTTTGATGAATGTCCTCCCTATCCGGCGACCCGGGAGGCCGTCGTCAAGGCCACGGAACGGACTAAACGCTGGTTAGAACGCTGTATTAAGGCCCATAAACGCCCTGACCAAGCCCTATTTGGAATTGTTCAGGGAGGAGTTCATGCGGATTTACGACAACAGGCGGCGCGAGATTTAGTGGAATTTGATCTCCCCGGATACGCCATTGGTGGGGTGAGTGTGGGGGAACCTTCGGCTTTAATTGAAAAGATTGTTCAGGTGACAACCCCAATTTTACCGTTTAATAAACCCCGTTATTTAATGGGAATCGGAACCTATCGAGAAATGGCCCAAGCGATCGCCGCCGGGATTGATTTATTTGATTGTGTAATTCCGACCCGTTTAGGACGTCATGGGGCGGCGTTAGTTCAAGGAGAACGATGGAATTTAAAAAATGCTCAATTTAGGGAGGATTTTCGGCCATTAGATGCCACTTGTCCCTGTTATACCTGTCAAAATTTTAGTCGAGCTTATCTGAGTCATTTGGTACGAGCTAAGGAAGTTTTGGGTTATACCCTAATTGCCATTCATAATGTTACCGAATTAATTCGTTTTACCCAAAGAATTCGAGAGTCGATTTTAAATCATCGGTTTGCGGAGGAGTTTCAATTTTGGCTGACTTCAACCGATGCGGAAGCCACCTTAGAGGACGACGAAATCGACAAACGTTCCGATCATTAACCTCCCTCTTAGTAAGCCCTAAAGGGCTTCTTCATTGATTTTTGACATTTTTAGTATCTTAACAAAAGTAAAGTTTAATTTAACCACAAAGACACAAAGACACAAAGTTTAACCCCCCTGTTTTTTCTCTAATTCATCAATTCTGATTTTGGTTTCTTGGGCTGCTTTTTGATTTCCGGTTTTTTCCAGAATGGCTAAGGCTTCTTTCCAGGTTTGGATGGCTTGGGAATATTCCCCTTGCCCATAATAAAGCGTTGCTAAATTATTTAAAGCTGCGGTTAAATTATTTTGATCATTGGCTAATTTTGCCAATTCAATTGCTTTTTGATAGGAGCTTAAAGCCTGATCTGGTTGTTTTAATTTTTCCTGAATTTCTCCGATTAAATTATGAATTTTTGCCGCCCCCGTATTATCCGCAATTCGAGTCATGAATTCTGACGCTTGTTTTAAATAAACTAAAGCCTGGGTATCATCTCCTAATTGACGATATAATAACGCCATATTACCTAATAGTCGTCCGACTCCGGCTTGATCACCAATTTGACGCCGCAGGGCTAAAGCCTGTTGATAAATTTCTAAGGCTTTTTGGGTATCTCCTTGAACTAAATATAACGCCCCTAAATTATTTAAGGTGCGACTCAGATCCCGTTTATCCCCCACTTCTTCCCTAACTTTTCGGGCGTCTTGATAGAATTTTAAGGCTTGATCATATTGTTTTAAACTGCTATAATCGGAGGCTAAATTATGTAAAGATTCAGCAATATTAGGTCGATCATTAATAGACTGAGCAATTTGTAAAGCTTCTTGATGGAGTTTCAAGGCTTCTGAGATTTTGTTTTGATTGCGATAGGAAAATCCGATTAAATTTAAACTCCGACTGATTCCTATTTGATACTCTGGATTTTTATTTTCTGCTTGTTGATTTAATTGTCGATAGGACGTGAGAGCTTGTTGTAGGACTTTTAAGGCTTCTGTATCGTTGCCTAAATTACTATAAACTTCTCCAATATAAGTTAGGGTTTCGGCAATTTCTTCGGGTTTACCTTGTTTTTGTTGTTGTTCCAAAACCTTTTTAAATGTGGCTAAGGCTTCAGGAAATAACCCTTGACGAAATTGTTCAACCCCGATTTTAAATAAAGCATTAATATCAGGTTTGGCTGGGGTTTGAGCTAGAACTATTGTTGATTGTCCTCCGATAAAATTGCACGGGGGGGTATGGAGTAACAACCAACTGATTCCTACGCCGAGGGAAATTGGCAAAACTCCCGAATTAACCGTTAGAATACCCAGGGGTTTTAATAAAAATAACCGTTTTTGAAACAACAACCAATTATTCATGGCAAGATTTAAGAATAAACACCGGATATGAGAGAAAAAATAACGGAATGGGGAAACACAAAGAATTGATATTCGGTGATTTCTCCTGTCCCACCCGCGATTAAGTTCACCTCTATATTAATATTGATCAAAATGCTCCTGAATTTAACTGTTGATACTATTCTTAACCGTGCTGTAGCAGGTGATGACCTATCCCCAGAGGATGGGGTGATTTTGCTCGAACAAACTGATCCGGTGATTCGGGAGAATATTCGGCTGGTGAGTGATACCTTGCGATCGCAACAAGCAGGGGAGACTGTTACCTATATTATTAATCGCAATATCAATTTTACGAATATTTGTGAACAGCATTGCAGTTTTTGTGCCTTTCGTCGAGATGCGGGGGAGGAAGGAGCTTTTTGGTTAGACATTCAGCAAATTTTGGAAAAAACAGCCGATGCAGTTACCAGAGGGGCGACGGAAATTTGTATGCAGGGGGGGTTAAACTTAGAAGCGAAAATTCAAGGAAAATCCTTACCCTATTATCTAAATTTAGTCCAAGCCATTAAGACTAAATTTCCTCACCTGCATTTTCATGGCTTTTCACCCCAAGAAGTCCAATTTATCGCCAGAGAAGATGATCTCAGTTACGCGGATGTGATTATGGCTTTAAAAGATGGGGGAGTGGGTTCGATGCCGGGAACTGCTGCGGAAATTCTAGCAGATTCAGTCCGAAATATTATCTGTCCTGAAAAAATTAATACTGCCACTTGGTTAGAAATTGTTGAAACAGCCCATGGTTTGGGGGTTCCGACTACGAGTACGATGTTATCGGGTCATATTGAAACACCCCAACAGCAAATGCACCATTTACAGCAGTTGCGATCGCTACAACAAAAAGCCCAGAATTATCCGGCTAGAATTACGGAATTTATTATTTTACCGTTTGTGGGAGAAATGGCTCCAGCCCCTTTGCGGCGACGGGTAGGACGGGATCAACCGATTTTAGCGGATACTTTGTTATTAACGGCGGTGGCTCGAATTTTCCTGGGAAATTGGATCTCTAACCACCAACCCAGTTGGGTGAAATTAGGGTTAGAAGGGGCGACGGAAGCCCTGCGATGGGGTTGTAATGATATTGGGGGTACTTTAATGGAGGAACACATCACTACCATGGCGGGTGCTAAAGGTGGCACTTGCATGGAGCCAGAAACTTTGAAAAAAGCGATCGCGTCCCTGGGGCGTCCTCATCAACAACGGGATACGGTTTATAAGAGGGTAATGGGTAATACTTCGACTTCGCTCAGTAACAGGGTAATGGGTAATTCGTAATTCGTAATTCGTAATTCGTAATTCGTAATTCGTAATTCGTAATTAAAAAAAAGACTCGCCCGGATGAAGATTAAATCATCTTGACGAGTCGAAAGGACAAAACAGAAACTTTGATTTTCAGGCGACAGAAACTGTCATTTAATTCTTCAGTTAATTCTTCAGTTGAACCATCATTATGGGAATTTCTGTAAAGACTGGGTAAAGAGCCACTCCAGTTGAAAATTTTCTTATAGAATCACATCTTATTGGTCTATTTGTCTTAAAATTGCTGGGTGTATTCTGGCTCCTGGTAACAATTATCTGTAAAATAATCGAGCCAGTTACAGTTTCACATTCAGAGGTGGACAATGATTGATGAAGGTGTCGTTAAATATTCCTGTGAATGGGTTTTGGGGGAAAGAGTTGCTCTGGAATCGATCAAATCTTTAATCCAATGGCGAAATCACATTCATAAATTAGGATTAATTGGGGTTTATGACAATGGTATTGGATTTGGAAATATCAGTATCCGTATTCCTCATACTTTACAATTTATTATTTCTGGGAGTCAAACCGGACATTTAGCTGAATTAGAACCCGAACATTATACCGTTGTGACGGATTTTGATATTCAACACAATCATCTCACCTGTTACGGGCCAATTCAAGCCTCCTCTGAATCCCTAACCCATGCTGCAATTTATAGTTATCAACCCGATATTAATGCCATTATTCATGTTCATCACCCCCAACTTTGGCACGATCTATTATATCAAGTTCCGACTACCCGGAAACAAGTTCAATATGGAACCCCAGAAATGACAAAGGAAATGTTTAGATTGTTTGAGCAAGAAAATTTAAGTCAGCAAAAAATATTAGTGATGGCTGGACATGAAGATGGATTTTTAACCTTTGGAAAAGATTTAGATGAAGCAGGAGAAATATTATTGAACTATAGCAATCCTATTTGAGTTGTATCCAAAATTTAAGCTGGGTTTGAATATTTTGGGCGATTAAAATAGCTTCATCTACCCCAGTTTTGGGTAGAATAATGGCAAATTCTTCCCCCCCCCCATATCGGGCGACGAGACCCGTAGAATATCTCATGGCTTTAGAAATAGCCTGGGCTACCTCTCGCAAAGCCTGATCCCCGGCTAAATGTCCATAGGTATCATTATAGGGTTTAAAGACATCTAAATCGCAGATAATCACTGATAAGGGGGCTTGTTCTTGAGATAATTGATCCCATTGACTTTGTAAATATTCATCAAAATAACGACGGTTAGCAATTCCGGTTAAACTATCAGAAGTTGCCAAATATTTTAATTCATGATTAACAATTTGTAACTGATGATAAAGTTCTGATTGTTGAATAGCGTAATTCGGTCAAATGCTGCTTCAGCAAGCCCTATCTAGGATACTATAATGATAAAGTGCTTCTAATCGTTGATTTTCCTGAACACTCGGAGATGGGGACATATCTTGAGGTAACCTAGAATAACTACCAATTATATCTGCTTTGGATTAGCACAAATGAAGCGTCATTCTTTAATAGGGATGGTTTTAACAACATTTTTTATAGTTTTAATCAGTCAAATCCCAACTATTGCCACCGATGATAAAATTCCATTTCAACCCCACCCTTTACCAGAAAGTTTAGAACATTGGCAAGATCCAAACAATCAAGGGGATTATTTTGATAAAATTGAAGTTCCTAATTTTGGTCATTTAGTTTTTTCAAACTTTCCGATCAAAGTTTATATTGAAAATCCCGTTTCCGAGCAAAACTGGAAAGAAAGTATTTCATCGGCTATTTTTAAATGGCATAATTATCTACCCTTCAATCTAGTTGAAGAACCTGAAAATGCTGATATTGAAATTATTAGAAAAAATCCTCCCCTAGACCCCCAGAAAAAACGCGCTAGTTCCGCAGAAACCCGTTATCAAGTTTCGGTTAAATATACCCCCCAAGGGTTTCCCTATTTATCCCACCGCTTTACAATTTGGTTAAGTCCCACCCAAACCGGAAAATATATTCAAGCCGCCGTCCTGCATGAATTTGGTCATGCTTTAGGAATTTGGGGTCATAGTCCTGAACCCACAGACGTCATGTATTTTTCCCAAGTTCGAGAACCCCCGCCTATTTCTGCTAGAGATATTAATACTTTAAAACGGATTTATCAACAACCGACTCGTTTAGGCTGGCCTGTATTGTAGTAGGTAATGGGTAATGGGTTTTGGGAGGGAAAGAATTTACAGTCGGGTTTGCTGGATTAGTCTTAATTAAACACCAGCAAAAGCGCGACTGTAGTAGGAATTAATGATTAGAAACGTAAGTTGCTAATCCTCTGAATTTAAGCCCTAAAATAATATCATTCCATTCGGAACCTAAATAGTTTCCAGTCATAGTAATAGCATTAATAAAGTAGAATCCATCTAAATCCGTTGCTTGTTCTGCCCAATTATTAATATCAAATGAGTCAGTTTTATTAAATTCTGGTACAGTTTTATTATTATTTTCATCGGGTAATACATAGAGATTGTCTCCGTATTTCTCCACAATTGTTACCCCTTTAACTTTATGAATCTTCATCGGGGAAATTGTTTTTGATGGGTTGTATCCTTGAATAATTTTCATGTCAACCTTTCCTTGAGGGTAATGATTACATTGAATTCCTGAGTGTGAGTCGGATTAGAATGATGTTGATATTGCTACTATCTCTGGTAAAGTCGGTTCTGATAGGGAAGATTGTTCCAGTTTTTGGCGCGTCCCCAAAATCTTTGCTCCCAATACACAAAAGACGAAATCCATTATGTAACGGATGTGACAGTTGAGCAAGTGGTTTTGCCATTGTCGTTACTTTTTGTAAAATTTCCGGTTTTTGATTATTCTTTCTTGAATAAAAAAACCCCTCTCTGGGACTGAGAAGGGAATAGGGAATAGGGAATAGGGATTTTAACGGACTGCTACGGCGGTTTCTTCTAATATAATTTCGCAGGTATCACCGTTATATCCTCGTTTGGGTTGAACAAAAACTTGATCACCCGCTTGTAGTTCCAGTTTGTTCAACTGTTCTTTGCTTAAATGGGCAACAATTTCACGCCCATCGGCTAGGGTTAAATCCACTTGAATATCCCAGCCTAAATGAGTCACCCGTTTCACGTCTGCAACAGCACTAAGTTGTTGATAATTACTGGTATGTAATTCCAGATCATGGGGACGAACAAAAATATTAGTAGCAGTAGAATCTAAATCAAAATCTTGAAATAGTGTTGTATGACGGGGTAACAGATTCACGCTACCGATAAACTGCATAACAAAGGGGGTCGCCGGGTGATCATAAATTTCTGAGGGGGTTCCCACCTGTTCAATTTTGCCCTGATTCATCACCACAATTTCATCCGCGACAGCCATGGCTTCTTCTTGATCATGGGTGACAAATACACTGGTAACGTGAACTTCATCGTGTAGTTGACGTAACCAACTGCGTAATTCTAAGCGAACTTTGGCATCTAAGGCCCCAAAGGGTTCATCGAGTAATAAAACCTGGGGTTGCACGGCTAAAGCTCGGGCTAAAGCCACCCGTTGACGTTGACCGCCAGAAAGTTGGGAGGGATAACGATTTCCTAATCCGGTTAACTGAATTAAGTCTAATAATTCCTCAACTCTGGCTGTAATTTTTTGCCGAGGATGTTTGCGAATTTCCAAACCAAAGGCGATATTTTGACGGACATTTAGATGTTTAAACAGGGCATAATGTTGGAAGACAAATCCAATATTGCGCTTTCTGACATCTAAATAAGTGGTATCTTGACCGTTGATAATAATTTGTCCACTGGTAGGGGGTTCTAATCCAGCTATCGCTCTTAATAAAGTAGACTTTCCTGAACCCGAAGGCCCTAATAATGCGACTAAAGTTCCATCTTTAATTTCCAAGTTAATGTTATCTAAGGCTTGAAAATTACCGAATACTTGAGAAACGTTGTTAATGACAATACCCATAGTACCTCACAATAAAAGATTTGAATTAGAATCGGTCAAAAATGTCTTAACTATGACTGGTTTTTCTCTCTAAGATTTCTTTAAGAACTAAAGTCACTAGAGCCAGTAACGCTAAAATAGTGGCAGCACCAAAAGCAGCCTCCGTTTGATAGTTTTTGTAGGCTTGTTCCACAAAGGTTGGTAAGGTTAAAGTTCGGCCAGCAATTAATCCAGAAACAACCGCCACCGCCCCGAATTCACCCATAGCTCGAGCATTAGTTAATAGCACACCATAGAGCAAACCCCATTTAATATTAGGTAGAGTCACACGCCAGAAAATTTGGAAATCCTTGGCGCCTAAAATCCGGGCGGCTTCTTCCTGTTCTGAACCCAATTCTTCTAAAACTGGAATTACTTCCCTAGCTACAAAAGGTAAAGAAACAAATAGGGTTGCGAGTACCATTCCGGAGAGGGAAAATAACACCTGAATATCCAGGTTTTTTAACACTGGCCCAAACCAACCATTCCGACCATATAAGAGCACAATCATTAACCCGGCTACCACGGGAGAAATAGCAAAGGGCAGGTCGATAATACTAATTAATAAGGTACGACCTCTAAATTGATTTCGACCAATTACCCAAGCAGCACAGAGTCCAAAAACCGTGTTGATCGGAACAACAATCAAAGCAATGATTAAAGTCAGTTGCATGGCTTGTTGAAAGTCACTGCTATTAATAGCAATCACAAACTCTTGGGTTCCTTTATGGAAAGCTTCATAAAAAACAGCGATCGCTGGAATAAATAAAACCAAAGCCAGATAGAGTAAAGCAATACCAATCAGAACCCATTGAACCCAAGGAAAAGATTCAGACTGAACAGAATTTTTTTGCGAAGATGACATAAAGAGTAAGGAATTCAGGGGTTAAAATCTTAACTTTTCATAGAATAACGGCGGCCCCACTGTTGCAGTGCATTAATCAAAAGTAATAGGAATAATGAAGCCATTAATAGCACTGTTCCCACGACTGTCGCCCCCACATAGTCATATTGTTCTAGGCGTTGAAACACTAAAATCGGGGCAATTAAATCTTTAAAAGGAATACTAGAAGAAATAATCACCACCGAACCATATTCTCCTACTGCTCGGGAAAATCCCAGGGCAATTCCGGTTAGAATTGGAGGCATTAAGGGGGGCAGCAAAACCTTAAAAAAAGTTTGGAATTGAGATGCACCTAATGACCAGGCGGCTTCCTCCGTTTCCCGTTCCATTTCTTGCATCACCGGTTGTAAAGTTCTGACCACAAAGGGTAAAGAAATAAACAACATAGCAATAAAAACTCCCACACGGGTGAAGGCAATTTTAATACCAAAGGGAGTAAAAAATTGTCCAATCCAACCGTTATCGCTATAAACCGTTGCTAAGACTAAACCAGCAACCGAAGTGGGTAAGGCAAAGGGTAAATCAACCGCAGCATCGATTAATTTTTTCCCAGGAAAGCTATAACGAACTAACACCCAAGCGATTAAAGTTCCCATCAGTCCATTAATTGCACCCGCAGCTAAAGCGGTTACAAAAGTAATGTTATAAGCGCTCATGGCAACAGGACTAAAGGCGATTTTCCAGAACTCCTGGGGAGATATCGTTAAGGATTTTGTAATTAATGCTGCAAAGGGCAGAATTAACATAAAAATCAGATAGGAAAAGGTAAAAACCCAGGGGAAAGAAAGCCTCCCCCAAAGTTCTTTTAATGGGTTATTAGAAGCTGGTTTCTGGGTTTTAAACTGGTCTACAGAAGTCACCATTAATGTTTAATACTCTACGGGGAATAGGAATTGAATTGATTGTTTACCAACCATCTACTTCTGATTGGGAATCCCGCCAAATTTCAACGTCCAAATCGGCAAGATAAATCAGGGCACTATCAATTTGTTGGGGAGTTCCTTTCAGGAGTAAATCAAACCAACCATCTTCCCGGGCATTCTGACCTAAAATTGCTCCGATAATGTTAACTTGTAAACCATAATCGGAAGCTAGGCGAGAAATCACGGGTTCTTGGTGGTATTCCTTGGGAATTCTGACTCTAATTCGGGAATCAGATTGATACTTTTCTCTGGCATTTAATCCAGATAAATCTGTATTTTCTTGATCAATATTTGGAGAATTCAAAGACATTTTAATCTCCTCAAATAAATGACTAGAATTTTAGGGACTGAATCAATCTCTATTTAGATTGGGCAATTTTGGCTTGGATTTGATCAAAAATTGCTCCGTCAGCAAAAAATTTAGTATCTACCGCTTCCCAACCCCCTAAATCTTTAACAGTAAATAGTTTTTCAACCTTAGGAAATTGGCTGGCAAATTCTACTTGAATCGTAGGCTCAACGGGTCGGAATCCCACCTTAGCGAACTCTCTTTGAGCTTCTGGTGTAAATAAAAATTGGGTAAAAGCTTGTGCTACTTGACGGGTTCCATTTTTGTCTACATTAGCATCGACAACGGCAACGGGGTTATCAATGGAAATGTTATAATCCGTTGGCACAACATAGGGTTGTTTGTCCCCTTTTTGACGGGCTAAAATTACCTCGTTTTCATAATTAATTAAGACATTACCCTGTCCCTGTTTAAAGAAAACATCACTAGCTTCCCGGGCATCTTTCGGCAAAACCGGAACTTGACGAAAGACAGCCTCTAAGAAACTTTGGGCTTCTTGTTCAGTTCCTCCAGCCTGGGTGATAACACCCCACAAAGCCATAATGTTCCACTTCGCTCCGCCAGAGGTTTTGGGGTTGGCTGTCACCACCTGAACACCATCGCCAGTTAAATCAGACCACCCCTGGACATTGGTAGTGCCTTCTCTAAGCACCAAAGCGGCAACAGATTTATGAACAATCGACTCATTGGGAAGTTCCTGTTCCCAACCGGGTTGGATGAGTCCGGCTTGCTCTATTTTTTCCGTATCTCCGGCTAAGGCTAAAGCCACCACATCGGCATTAAGTCCATCAATAACGGCGCGGGTTTGGGAACCCGAACCCCCATAACTTTGTTCAAACTCGACGGTCTGTCCGGTTTGGGCTTTCCACTGGGCTGCGAACTTAGGAATGATATTTTCATAAGCCGTTTTAGTGACCGCGTAGGATACGAGGGTTACTTTAATCGGTTTATCTGATTGTTGGGCTTGGGGCGATGAGTTACTGGCGGTGTTATTGGGTGAGGAGCAAGAAACCGCCATCGCGTTAATCACCAGTCCAGTGAGGACACAACCAATAAACTTAGCCGAGGAACGTTTTGGGGGTAACGGTGAACTGATTCGCATTATCATACTCCTGAAATTCGTCTGGAATTTATTTACACAGTCTTTTGTTTTTGACTGCCTTTGGATTCTATACTAAGTTAGTTTGAATTTCAATACATCTGCATTACAAAATTAAAAACTTAAATTTATCAATCAATGCTTTTACCATGTCAAAATACATATAGGCTGACCCAGTTATGTAGTCAGAGGCAGTCCAATCCAGTTATCCTCCCCTGGTGTTCAGCCCCGCAATGCGGTTCTAGGAACTGCACTCCCAGCATCGCTACCCCTAAGCCAGCTATAAACTATAAATTTGGTGGAGTCCCAATAGGGAAGTAAAATATGGCAGCACAAGCACCTTCATCACCTGAAGCCGAGTTAGCAAAACTTTTGATTCAGACTAACTATCTTTTCCGAGACTTAGAAATTAACTGGCTGGCTCAGTACCTTCCAGGCGACCTTGTTATAGAAAAGCTGTATTCTAGCCGTCCTGTCTATACAGCCTTTCGTCCCAATATCTTTTTAGATGTTCTCTATATTATTATTAGTGGCGGGCCAATTATTACTCGAAGTACACCCCTAGACCGAATTATTGCCATCAGTTATCCGGGGGGATGTTTTGGGATGAGAAATCTTCCCTTTGGTTTTGGCCAGATGAGTCGGGCGTTTCCCAGTTTAGTCGAAGCCTACAAAACCACCGATATAATTAAACTGCCCCTGGATACCCTGAAAGAAATTTATCAGGATAGTCCAGTGGTGCGGGAACGCTATGATAAATTCTTTGAACTGCGGGAAAAATTTCAGTATCATCTACTTAATTGCAGTTCCTATCCTCCTCAAGCCGTGGCTGCACTATTCAGGGCATTGGTCTATCAAGAACGCAGTCTAGGAAATCAACCCCAGTCCGACGGAGTTTATACCTTCGATTTGCCTATTGATGTGATCGCTCGTTCCTGTCAGTTAAACCACCGCACCGTTGAACAGGTTCTCAAAGGAATGCAGAAAGTCAAATTAATTGAAGCCGCGAAATCCAGTGATTCCTCGGAAGATACGATTCGAGTTATTGACCCCGAAGGATTAAAAGAAACCTATAGTGCCACCCGGGATAAGGTTTCGTGGTGGCCGTTGAAGTAGGTAAGGATTAGGGGAGAGAAATAATTAACTCCTGATTCTTGGGTTTTGAGTTGTGAGTCCTAATTGTGCAATGGGCTTGAATAGAGCTGCACCCAGGAGTCCGAGGGCAACACTAAAGGCAAGAATCACACCGACTGGAAGTTGCACAGACTCGAAAAATAGGAACCTCAGAGAAATCGGTGTAGCGTTTTGGACTGCAAGAATGGCAATCGTACTAATCCAGAAAGCTAGGATAAAACTGGTGACAATGGCAGGGGCATTAGGCATAAATAATAACAATCTATCTTAGGAAAGAACTTATTTTCAATCATATTCAATCATAATCAATAATTAGAGTTGAACATTAACATCATTAGAGTGGGTTGTATCTTGGAAATCCCGACGTCCGCCGCCTCTGTCTGGTTCGTAGGGGCCATTGAGTCCTGTACGGGCGGAAAGTAATTGTGAGGTGCTCAGAACATCTGATAATTTATTAGAAGCAGAACCAGCGGCTAAAGCGTTAGTAGTAAGACCAACGGATAAACAAACTGATAAAACTAAAGATGTATAGGTTTGCATAATAAAGTGTCCCTTTAAGTCTGTCCACTTCCTTATACAAACCGTTAATATTTAGATCGGGATAACTGTCAAAAGTTTTTGTTAAATCCGGCTATAACCCCTCTAAAATTAACCAGTTACCGGAAAAATTTAAACGCCCGAAAACTTTTAGGAAGGAAGGAGTGGGAATATTTTGTAATTGTTCGTTGATTTCTGGGTATAGGGTGACTAATTTCCAGGTTTGACCTGTAAACTGTCCTTGAGTTAGGGTAAAACGATAGTCTTGGTGACTCTGACGCTGGAAAATACCCTCGAAGGCGTGACTATTTTTAGCAGGATAACGAGGGTTTGGGGATGCCGGACAATTACCATCAATGGGATATAATTCGGGATGCTCTAAATAATAATATTGCCAGTGCAACCAATCGGGATGATCGGGTGGTAAATTAAATAAAGGAATTACTGCTTGGGGGGCAATTATATCAGTTAATAGGGCATTTTGTAAGGTTCTCACTGATAATTCTTGGGGTTGTATTCCCTGTTCAATACATAAAGCTGCGGCCATTCCCGCGGCTTGTCCAATGCCTAAAACCACAGGTTGTAAACGGGTTGCACCATTAGCAATATGGGAAACGCAAATATTTTTTTCACAGACTAATAAATTGTCGGTATTAATCGGAATTGAAGCTCGATAGGGAATAGTAAAAGGGGTTCCTGTCCACCGTCCACCCCAACGTAAACTTTTAGGTTGTAGGGTTAATTGAAATTGGGTATAATGATGATCATTAGCGTAATTTCCGATCGCGATCGCTTCACATTCTCCGGCTTCATTTAAAGGTAAGGGAGCAGTATAACCATTTTCAATCGGTAAAATATCTTGTTCTATAATTGTTTTTAATCCTTCAATTCGGCGACTTTCTCGATAGTAAGGATGGAGGGCAAAAGCCGATAAAATATCAGGATTAATATTAAAATTAGGTCGATTTTCTATAGGGAAAGTTCCCGTTGCTAATCCATATCTGCTTCCTAATTTTGTTTGAATAAACCGAGCAAAACTCAGGCTATGGTAAAAACTTTCTTGCCAGAATTGCAAACGCTCAGAGTTTGAACCGATTAACCTATCTAAATTTTGATCATAATCATTGCCCTGTATCGGCCAGTTAATCATAAACTTATTGTCGGGTAATCTACCATAATTTAGGAATGATTCTATATCATAATTTTGCCAAGCATTAGTAAATAATTCCGGGGTATTAATGGGGGGAATATCAATTTCTGGTGCTATGTTACCTTCTCCAAAATCCTGCATGATAAAAACCCAGGTTGGAGCTTGCCCCCCCCCCAACCCCCTGTGCACGGGGGGCTTAGGGGGGGTAGTTTTCATTAATGTTGATAGCTCAATTGGGGCGCTGGGTTCTTGCCATTGGTCTTTGGGTTCCCATCCCCAACGATAGGGAATTTCTGCGAGTTCTAAAAGGTCGCCTAATTCCGTCCCATCTAATATAATTTTAGCATGAATAGTACAGGAATTAAATCTAACCTCTGTAATTTTATTCCCTTGTTTAATAACTTCTAAAGGTTGTTGTTCGGGTATCCATAATAAATTCGGTTCTGCTTTAACCCAATCGGCAAAAATATTAGCTCCTATTTGGGGATGATAAGTAAAGAAACTCACCCAAGCATTATCTAAACCTTGGGGTTGACGGTGGTTTAATTCGCGTAAAAATGCCCCCCAAATTCCAGTTTGAAATGCTGCTAATTCATTACCATCTGGTGCAACAACGCCCGCAGAAGTTAACATTCCTCCTAACATCGGCCATTGACTAACTAAAATAGTTTTTGCCCCCCGACGGGCGGCTTGCAATGCGGCGGCTGTCCCTCCAGTTCCGCCTCCAACAACTAAAACATCCGCTTGTAAGTGATTCATCAGCTATTTGTTAACAAAAAAAACAATCCAAAAATTATCGGTTAAAATAGAACCCAGTAGTAAGCCCTTTAGGGCTTAATCCGCTAAAAGTAATTACCAACGGCATCTATCTAACTAATGTTTTTTGCATAATCCTTGGGAAGAAGCCCTAAAGGGCTTACTACTTTGGGAAGAGGCCCTGAAGGGCTTACTACTTTTATATTTATTTGGATGAAATGGTCAAGATTCTATCTTTAAAATTTAAAATAACTGGTAATTTCCTGGGGTTATGGGGGGTTTGGCTTCCGGTTGTGGTCATTTTGGGACATATTCCCATCGCCCAAGCCCAAGAGGTCATCACTCAACCGATAGTTAATATTCCTCCAAGTGATACGAGTTATACCCTAGGCCCAGGAGATTTGCTCCAACTCGATATTTTTAATGTTCCTGAATATAGTGGTAATAATGGTCATCATCAAGTCTCGATTGATGGTTCTGTGAATTTGCCTTTAATTGGTAATATTTCAGTTCAAGGAATGACGGTAGACCAAGTAACGGCACTGATTCAACAGCGCTATGGAGAATATTTACAACGGCCGATTTTAGCTCTTAAATTAATCGCAGCCCGTCCTCTACAAGTGGCGGTGACGGGAGAAGTTCAACGTCCGGGGTCTTATATTGTCTCTCCGTCCGCAGCTACGACCCCGAATAACCCTATGATTGGAACCCCAGAAGTATCGGGTACAGGGGGACGTTTACCCACAATTACAAGGGTATTACAAATGGCCGGAGGAATTACCCCTAGCGCGGATATGCGACAGGTAAAAATTCGGCGATCAAGTGGAACTGGGGGGGAAAAAATTATCAATTTGGATTTGTGGGAACTCCTACAAACGGGAGATTTACGTCAGGATATTACCCTGCGGGACGGAGATACAATTTATATTCCCACCAATACCGAACACAATGCGGCGGAATCTTCCCAATTAATTACCGCTAATTTTGCTAGTAATAATAATCAACCCATAAATGTTGCTGTGGTCGGTGCAGTTAATCGCCCCGGAACCCATACCCTAACCTTAGAAACGGTTCCCAGAATTCCCTCTGAACCCGGTCAACCTATCGAGGGTTCAGTGGCGGCGACTGGGGGACTGTTTACGGTGACGAAAGCCCTGAAAATGGCGGGGGGAATTACTCCGGGCGCGGATATCCGTAATATCCAGGTACGACGTCTGACCCGCACTGGAACCGAACAACAGATTACTGTAGATTTATGGAAACTGTTACAAGAAGGAGATTTGAGCCAAGATGCGATGTTACAACAGGGAGATACGATTGTAGTCCCAACGGCGACAACGGCCGAAAGTCAACAAAATGCGGAGGTATTGGCTGCTTCTTTTTCTCCCGATACCCTAAAAATTAGTCTGGTGGGTGAGGTGGTGTCTCCAGGGGCGAAAAGTCTCCCTCCCAATACTGCTTTGAATCAAGCTTTGGTGGAAGCGGGGGGATTTAATGAATCCCGGGCGAATAAAAAACAAGTGGAATTAATTCGTATTCATCCGAATGGGACGGTTTCTCGGCGCCAAATTGCGATTAATCTATCGGCGCAAGTGAATGAGGAAACTAACCCAACCCTGAGAAATAATGATGTTATTGTCGTTGGTCGTTCTGGGGGGGCGGCTTTCCGAGAGGGTTTAGGAACTGTGTTAAATTCGTTAAGTCCGATTAACAACTTTTTAGGGCTTTTTCGATTTGTGAATATTTTTTAATAGGAGAGGGAACAGCCCCCCCAAACCCCCCGTGCACGGGGGGCTAGGGGGGGAGGGAACAGGAGGACAAGATTTATAAGCTATATTATATCCGGTGTGAAAATGGGATGTCATTCCGGCTTTGGCGAGAATCCAGATTCTAAACTTATGGCGACTGCTATACAAAACTGAAATTGTTGAAATTACCCCAAAAATTAATATGAAAAATAAAAAATTATCTCAACTCTCTGTTGATAAAAATACTAGAAAAACCTTACATCCATCGGGAGAAATTTTATATTATGATCCTGATTTATACCCTGGATATGATGAAGAAAAATCTAATTTTTTTCAGGTTTTATGGAAACGAGCGATTGCTGTTTTAGGGGTGACAACGGCCGTTACTGCTGGAGTTTATCTGTGGACAATTAATCAAACCCCGGAATATAAAGGGTCATTTCAAATTTTAGTTGAAACTAATCCCCAAACTTCCCCCCCCCAACCCTCCGAAAACGAGGGGAGCTTAGACTCGAATTCAGAAAAAAATTCAGACCTCGATTATTATTCCCAACTGGAAATTTTACAAAGTCCCAAATTAATGTCGGGAATTCTCAAAGGGATTCAAACCCGCTATCCTGAAGTTACTTATGATTCTCTACTTAATCAAAAAACTGGACAAACATTTTGGGGAAATGATAACCTGGCGATTAAACCCTTAAAACAAACCCGAATTTTTGAAGTCAGTTATCAAGATTCCGAACCTCAAAAAGTCCAATTTGTTTTAGAAAAAATAGCTGAAGGTTACTTGAAATATAGTCATCCTAAAGATGTAAAAGATCAACAAAAAGAACAACAATTAAAATTAATTCAGGCGCAAATTGCTACCTTAGAGAAAAAACTACCCCAAATTAAACAAGGAATTGAGAAACTCCAACAACAATATAATTTTATTGACCCGAAACTACAAACTGAATATTTATTCAAACAAAAGAGTGAATTACAAGCTCAAAAATTAGAAGCTCAATTCCAACTTGTCCAACAAGAATCTCAATATCAATATTTGCAAAAACAGTTGGGATTGAAACCAGAACAAGCGTTACTTGCATCCGCCTTAACTCAATCTCCCCAATATCAAGGGTTACTTCAAGAGTTATTAAAATTAGAAACACAAATAGCGATTGAATCCGCCCGTTTTAAAGGAACAGCACCGCAAATTCAAGCCTTATTGGATCAGCGATCGCAAATACTTCCCTTATTAGAAAAAGAAGCTAAAAATGTATTGGGAGCAAATACCAATCAAGTCGATCCTAATATTATTCGGTTTCAAGATTCGATCCGCATGGGACTAATTCAGCAGTTAATTTTGGTGGCGAATAATATTGAAATGCTGAAGGTGAGAAATCAAGTTTTAGAAAAAGCCACTCAACAATTAAACCAATATTCTCAAGTATTTCCAGAGGTTTTGGGTCGATATAATGATTTACAACAACAGTTAAAAAATACTACAAATCAATTAACAGAACTGAATAATAAATCTCAAGAAATGCAACTCCAAGTTGTTCCTAAAGTCAAGTCGGAACCTTGGGAATTAATTGCTCCTCCTCGGATTCCCAGTAATACAAATGGAGAATTAATTACGGTTTCTCCTAATGTTCCTTTAAATCTTGCTCTAGGGGGATTAGCTGGGTTATTTTTAGGGGTAATTACGGCTCAAATCCTAGAACGATTTAACAATGTTTATCGTACAACCCACGAAGTTACCGATAGGATTTCTTTACCATTATTAGGGGTAATTCCAGCTAGTAATGAAGCCTTAATCCTTCCCGGTTCAGTTGCACCAATTATTGATATTTCTGATCTCACCTACCCCGCTTGTAGTCCATTCCAAGAGGCATTCCGAGCTTTAAATACTAATTTACGTCTCTTAAACCCTGAAGGTTCTGTGCGCTCTTGTGTGATTACTTCCGCCACTCCCGCCGATGGAAAATCAACCATTGCTATGAATTTAGCCCAGGGAGCCGCCGCCATGGGTCAACGGGTTTTATTAGTCGATGCTGACCTGCGTTGTCCTCGGATTCATACCCTATTAGAAATCACAAATCAATTGGGATTAACTAATATTTTAACTCAAAAATTAGATTTTAAAACCGTGATTAAACAGGTCACTTCAGAGGCGAATTTATCAGTGTTAACCGCCGGACAATTCTATCCCGACCCGACTCGGTTATTATCCTCAAAACCGATGCAGGAGTTAATGAAACAATTGCAGGAATCCTACGATTTAATTATCTACGATACCGCCCCAATTTTAGGGTTAGCCGATGCCAATTTATTAGCCCCTCATACCGATGGGTTAATGATGGTTGTAGGTTTAGGAAAAACCGACCGAGAAGCCTTTAGTTTAGCCTTGAGAGAAATTAACACCGCCGGGGTTCCCGTATTAGGAATGGTTGCTAACGGGGATAAACAGGAAACCCATTATTATCGGGATTATTAAAAAAGTTGTTGAATTCGGGTTGATTTATTTGAGTGAAATATTGCATGAAATTCGGCTGGTTTGGACTATTTAGTTTATTCGTAGTGGGGGGATTAGCAGGACGGGGGAAAAAGTCCGATGCCATCTTATAATAATTGTTGAGCAAAAGCGATCGCTTCTTCAATCGTTGTGACTTTTCCTTCAATTTGTCCTAACTGAATTTCTAATAAAAGTTCTCCAATTTTAGGACTCGGACGTAAGTTTAATGCTTCCATTAATTCATTCCCGGTTAATAATAATTGCGGATGGGCGACGGGATCATCAGAATTGAGATAACGATTAATTAAAGGAGAAAAAGTTTCAAGGGAAAACCCAGCCGCCATTGCTTTCACTATTAAAGCTGGAAATAAGAGTCCTAACCCTTGGAATAAAAAATATTGTTCTCTTAAAGATAAATCTCTGGTTTTTAACAGATTGATTTGTGATCGACCCTTGAGAATTGCTAAAACACTTTTTAATTCTATTTTACTAAACTTCAACTTTAATAATTCCGCTTCAGCTAGAGTCGGATTCTGATTGCATAAAAAACTTAATTTTGCTATTCCCAAAAGCGATATTTTTAAATTTTTCCGTAATCCTTGGGATAATTCCTGGGATAATTGGGGATAAATTTTTCCTAATTTTTTCGCCGATAAATCCATCTGTAATAATTGCTGAAACTGTTGATTTGCACTCTTAAACCAAGGAGAAATCAAACCTATTTCCCAGGCTTGTTGTATCCGGTCTGTGGCGTTAGGAGTATTGAATAAATAGACTAATTCCGTGCGAATGCGCTCAACTGCAACTTGACTTAACAACGGGGAAAATACTTGAATTGCAGCCTTGGTTTCAGCCTCAATTTCAAATCCTAATTGAGCCGCTTGACGATATCCCCTTAATAATCGTAAGGGATCATCTTGCAAATTGTCAGGAGAAATCATTTTAATTAAACGCCGTTGTAAATCTTCTTGACCCTTGTTAGGATCAATAAAGGTTTTTGTAAATGGATCAAAAGCGATCGCATTGACCGTAAAATCCCGGCGACGTAAATCCTGTTCTAAACTATTGCCTTCAGCTTGAGCAAAGTCAACTGTTATGTTTTTAAAGACAACCCGCGCAATTTGCCGTTCCGCATCCAATAACACAAAACCAGCGCCATAATATTTAGCAAGGGTTCGTGCTGTTTGAACCGCATCTTGTAACAGGACAAAATCCAAATCCAAATCCGTCACGGTGCGACCGACTAACCCATCTCGCACAGCACCCCCGACTAAATAAGCGGGTTGGGGTAACTGACTCAGTTCAAACGGCCAACGGGCGGGAGAGAAGACATCAGGTAAAGCTTCAGACATAGCAATAAAAATCAACGTTCATAATCCAGCCAGTTTCAGGCTACCTAAGTTAAATTAACATCAAAGGGATGGGCAATTGTTTCCGCCCTGGACAAATACAGAGGAGAAAATTATGTGTATTTGTGTGAATTGTTATTATGTTGATGACTGCACCACCTACCACGCAGTAGAAATCCAGCATCAAGAACGTCATTTGACTGAAAATCCCAGCTTTGAACCGACCGAACCCACCATTAACGTCAATATTCGTACCCCAAATCAACAGGATATTGAAATAGAATGGGATGTAGTCGGATGTCTGAGTTTTACAGCAGAAAATGGTAAATGGGCGAAATTAAGACCTGGGGAATTAATTCCGACTTAATCAGTCTTTGATCCCCCCTAGCCCCCCTTAAAAAGGGGGGAATTAGAGATCAAAGTCCCCCTTATTAAGGGGGATTTAGGGGGATCTAACCTCGGTAAAAAACAGGGGTTTTCAAATCAAGTCAAACTTTCATGTAAAGTAAATGAGTTATTGTTTTAATCCCAATTGTTCTAATCCACAGAATTCTGATGATGGCAAATTTTGTCAGGATTGTGGATCTAAATTGTTACTTAATTCTGTGTCTGATCAGGGTGAATCGGTTATTTATCGAGGGATAAAATTAATTGGACAGGGGGGATTTGGTCGGACATTTTTAGCGGTTGATCAGAGTCAAACCGGAACCTTCGATTGTGTAATTAAGCAATTTTTCCCCCAAAGTAGAAATACGGCAAAATCTACAGAACTATTTCAACAGGAAGCCGAACGATTACAAACCTTGGGACAGCATCCCCAAATTCCCCAGGGTTTAGGTTATTTTCAACAAGAAGGCTATCAATATTTAGTTCAAGAGTTTATAGAAGGTAAAAATTTAGCTCAGGAGTTGCAAGAAAAAGGAGCCTTTGATCAAGAAAAAATTATGATTATTTTAAAGAATTTATTGCCAGTTTTACAGTTTATTCAAGAGCATAAAGTTATTCATAGAGATATTAAACCTGAAAATATTATTCGTCGATTTAATATTAAAAAAACTACTGGAAATCTAGTTTTAGTCGATTTTGGGGCAGCTAAATTAGTCACAGGGGGAATGTTGCCAAAAACTGGAACTGTAATTGGCAGTGCCGCCTATACCGCCCCCGAACAATTAATGGGAAAAGCGGTTTTTGCCAGTGATTTATATAGTTTAGGAGTGACTTGTATTCATTTACTGACAGATGTTCCGCCCTTTGATTTGTTTGATAGTGCGGAAGGAAATTGGGTTTGGCGAGATTATTTGAAAACTCCGGTTAGTGATCAATTAGGTTCTATTTTAGATAAAATGTTGCACGGTGCAACCCGTCACCGTTACCATTCGGCGGCAGCAATATTACAACAAATTAATCCCAAACCAGATTATGTGCAGCCGATGCCCGGATTAACAATTAATCCTGAAATTGGGTTTAAACCTTTATTAGAACAGCCGGAATTAATTAACCCTTCTCCTGCGATTCCTGTTGATAAAACCCCTGAAATAGCCGAAATTCCTTCAGCAAAATTTATTGATAAAATCACTCAAATTCAAGAGGCAATTAAAAAGCGTTTAGAACCCGATGGAATTGTTCAAGTACAGGTGAATAAAACCCAGATTAATCAGTTAACAATTGTTTTAAATAGAGATCAATATAAAGAGATTGATTATCAAAAATTAGTCCCTATTATTGGTTATGAATTGACTAATTTTCAACTAAATAATATTGAGAAAGTTAAACTTTTGGGACGAGTCAATAATCGTGGTATTCCTGAATGGGAATTTTGGTTAAAAGTAGACAAAAAAACTAAGTTTCAGAATAAAGTTATTAGATTTAAAAATAATATTGCACTGTTTAAATATAAATTATCCCAACTCAAATCTCCCTTATTTTGGATTGACCAAATTCAAAGGCGAGAATTTTGGATGGATACCTTAATGATGGCAATGATTGTTTTTATTTTTACCGATAAAATTATTATCTTAAAACCTATCATTTCGTTATTAATTGCGGCAGGATTTTGGTGGGTTAAATATCAGGTTAATCGTACCCATCCCCTGAATCTCAATCAACTATTTATTACGATCACTACTTTGTTTTTAGTGTTTGGTCGGTTAGACTTAAGAATTTGGGTGCACGGATCTTTTGGTATAATCTTAGCGGGCTTATTTATGTCCATGCCTATTTTCTTTTCCCGTCATTCCTCTTAACCTAAGTTTAAACAACGTGCCATCTATTTCCTCCCAACCCAGTTACGGTTTAGCTATCCATACCAGTAGTCCTGATTTGGGATTAGCCATCAGTAATTTTAAGGATGTTAAACGCTGTCAATCCTGGGGGTTAGGACGGGATTTATCTACCCAACTACACCAGTATTTGTTAGAGTTTATTCAGCCTCAAACTTGGTTAGATTTGGGATGGATTGCGGTGGCTAAAGGGCCAGGAAGTTTTACCGGAACTCGGATTGGGGTAGTTACGGCCCGCACCCTAGCCCAACAGTTGAAAATTCCAGTTTTTGCGATTTCTAGTTTAGCAGCGATCGCTCAAAAAGAACAGCTTAACTTGATACAAAATCAAGATAAACATTCAGTCATTGCCTTAGAAATGCGGGCGCAAAGAGGTCAACTTTTTGTAGCAATTTATGGTAAAAATAGAGAAAACGATTCTGGTTTAGTTCCCCTATTAACCGATCAGGTTATGTCCCCTAAACAGTGGGAACAAACCTTAGCCTCTTATGACAATTCCTATCATCGGGTGCAGATAGAATCAGGGTTAGGAGAAACTGCAATCCAATTACTAGAATTAGGGTATTTAGATTGGAAATCAGGAAAACAACCCCATTGGTCAGAAGCTCTACCCTATTACGGACAACATCCCGTAGACCTCTAAAAAAAATTCTGGAAAAATGTCATGTTGAGCATAATTGATTCCTCTGAGTATTTGACTGATTTATTCCGTAACTTAGCCATAAACAATCTCCTAATTCAAGCTCCACCCGTTCCAGAAGTAGCCACCCAAATCAATATCTTACAGGCGTTTTTTTTGGGATTAATTCAAGGATTAACGGAATTTTTACCCATTAGCAGTACCGCCCATTTAAAAGTAATTCCCGTGATCTTAGGTTGGGGAGATCCGGGTATTGAATTTACGGCGATTATTCAGTTAGGCAGTATTGCGGCGGTGGTTTGGTTTTTTTGGCAAGATTTAACTCAAGTTGTTACAGGCTCATGGCGAGCAATTCAAAAAAAAGATTATGATTCCGTAGACTTTCGTTTAGCTTTGGGCATTGGTTTGGGTACAATTCCAATTGTGTTTTTTGGACTTTTAATTAAAATCTTTATTCCCGATTATGATAACTCTCCCCTGCGGAGTATGGAAGTGATTGCTACTGCTTCTATTGTGATGGCATTTTTATTAGGATTAGCAGAAAAAATAGGCACCAGAAAGCGCAATTTTGAACATCTAACACCGCGAGATGGAATATTAATGGGATTAGCACAAACCTTAGCCTTAATTCCCGGGGTATCTCGTTCGGGTTCTACCATTACCGCCGGATTATTCTTGGGTTTGGAACGGGCAACCGCTGCCAGATTTTCGTTTTTATTAGGAATACCAGCCATTACCTTAGCCGGAATTGTAGAATTAAAAGCGGTGTTGGTTGATGGCATTGGAAATATACAAATCTTTCCTCTTTTGGTGGGTTTAATTTCCGCCACGATTTTTTCCTATCTATCAATTGCTTGGTTAATTCGATATTTACAAAGCAAAAGCACCTGGATTTTTGTTTGGTATCGTCTCGCCTTTGGAGTTGCTATTCTAACGGCGGTATTAGGAGGTGCATTAAAAAATATTTAGAATCACAATTCCGTAGAGACGTGCCACGGCGCGTCTTTCTGTTCGTAATTCGTAATTCGTAATTCGTAATTCCCTATGATTAATCCCGCTAAAATTACCACCGTATTACCCGATTCCATCGCCGCAGAAATTGGCTTTGAAGCCGGAGATGCCATTATTTCCATCAACGGACAACAACCCCGTGATTTAATTGATTATCAATTTTTGTGTGCCGATGAATTTTTAGAATTAGAAGTATTAGATACCCAAGGAAAAACCCATAAAATCGAAATAGAAAAAGACTATGATCAGAATTTAGGATTAGAATTTCAATCCGCTTTATTTGATAGATTAATTCAATGTAATAATCGCTGTCCCTTTTGTTTTATCGATCAACAACCCCCAGGAAAACGGGAAACACTATATTTAAAAGATGACGATTATCGCCTGAGTTTTCTCTATGGTTCCTATTTAACCTTAACTAATTTATCGCCAAAAGAATGGGATAGAATTGCTCAAATGCGCCTTTCTCCCCTGTACGTTTCCGTTCATGCCACCGAACCAGAGATCAGAATTAAGTTATTAAAAAATAACCGGGCAGGACAGATTTTAGATCAACTCAAATGGTTTAAAAAAAATCGCTTACAAATTCATGCTCAAGTCGTCGTTTGCCCCGGAATTAATGATGGAAAACACCTCGAAAAAACGATTTTAGATTTAGCCCAATTTCATCGCGGAAGAATCCCCACCGTTGCCTCCGTTGCCGTGGTTCCGGTGGGGTTAACTCGCTTTCGTCCAAATCAAGATGAATTAATTCCCGTCACCCCAGAAAAAGCCCAAGAAATTATTACCCAAGTTCAGAATTTACAACAAAAATTTCAACAGGAATTAGGGTCAACCTGTGTTTGGATTGCCGATGAACTCTTTTTAATTGCCGGGGCAGAATTACCCCCCGAATCCCATTATCAAGATTATCCTCAAATTGGTAATGGTGTGGGTTCGATTCGCAAATTTATCAAAGAATTTGAACAAACGGTAAAAGACTATCCAATTCAATCTTGTTCTACCCCCCGTCAATTTACTTGGGTGGTGGGAAATGCGGTGGAAAAAGCCTTTCAACCTCTGGTAAAATCCTTAAATGAAATTTCAGGACTAACGGTAAATTTAGTTGCCTTAGCTAGTCAATACTGGGGTCAAGAAATCACCGTAACTGGTTTATTAACCGGACAGGATTTACGACAAAAATTAACCGGAAAAATATTAGGAGATGGAATTTTATTACCCTCAGTGATGCTCAAACAGGGAGAAGCCATATTTCTCGATGATATGACCGTGGCAGAACTCGCTGAACAACTGCAAATTCCCATTTTTCCCGTCAGTAATGTTCAGGAATTGCTCTCAACGGCCATGGGGGATTAACCGATAGAAACGAAAATTAATCCGTTTGACCCTAGACCAGTTTAAACAAAAAGAATTGGGTTGAAATTTTCTTCTTGTCTCCTGGTATTGCTAAACTGGGAGAAATCAATATTTTAATCGCGGAGGATTCTATTTGTGAACTGGCGAGTTCGAGCAATTCGTGGCGCAACGACGGTTTCAGAAAATTCAGTTACCGCCATTCGAGAAGCGGTCATAGAATTATTAGACGAATTGGAAACCCGCAACCAACTTGATCCTAATGAAATTATTAGTATGACGTTTTCTGTTACTAAAGATTTAGATGTAATTTTTCCCGCTGCCATTGCCAGGGAACGTCCTCTTTGGCACAATGTTCCTTTATTAGATGTTCAACAAATGCACGTCGCAGGCAGTTTAGAAAAATGTATTCGCTTCTTAGTTCATGTTAACTTATCCAGCGATAAAACCCAAGTTTATCACCCCTATTTAAGAGGTGCAGAAAACCTCCGTCCCGACTGGAATTTAAGCCCAATTCATTCTTCTTAAATAGGCTATAGGGAATAGGCAATGGGAAATGGTAAAGTGTTTTATCCCTTATTTTCTATTCCCTATCCCTTCTTAAAGCTAATATTAATAGCATGACAATGATACTGGGAAAAGAATCATCAATTTATTCTTTTTCAGTAGCTAAGGTAACTGGATCGGATTTGCGATCGCGCCACCAAGCTAACATGGTACTAGCAATAAAAATACTAGAATAAGCTCCAGCAATAAATCCCACTAATAAAGCTAAGGCAAAATATTTTAGGGTTTCACCGCCAAATAGGAAAATACAAATTAGGGGCAATAGGGTAGTTAAAGTGGTATTAATAGATCGAGTTAAAGTTTGTCCCACCGCATCATCCACCACTTGGTTAATATGCAGATCAGGATTTCGGGCAATCACTTCCCGAACCCGGTCATAAATTACCACCGTATCATTAACAGAAAATCCCACAATTGTCAAGAGAGAAACCAGAAATAAACTATCAACTTCCACGCCTAAAACTAGGCCTAAAATTGAAAAAATTCCCACGGTAACTAGAACATCATGGAATAAAGCAACAAAGGCAAAAAAGGCATAATCAAACTTAAACCGAAAGGTTAAATAAACCGTAATTCCGGCAAAAGACAACAGTAAAGCTGTTAATCCCGATATGAAAATTTGACGGCCAACGGTGGGGCCAACGGTATCAATTTGAATTCCTTTCGGGTCAAATGCTCCAATTTTTTGACTTAAAGCCGATTGTAAATTGCTTCTTTCTTCAACGTTTAAAGTTTTCGTGCGAATAGAAACAATTTGTTTATCTTTTTTACCCGAATCTTTATCTAATAGTTGAATCGAACTATTTGCTAAACCTTGACTCCCCAAAACTTCCCGAACTTGAGCAATATCAATCGGGCCGTCACAATTATTCGGAACCGAACAATCCAGTTCTAATTGTAGACGAGTTCCTCCCACAAAATCCAAAGCCGGACGTAACGGAGCGCCAATATCTGGCCGACTCCAAGAAATCCCCATGGCGATAATTCCCGCTAGAATAATCGCACTGGAAATCGCCCACCATAAGTTGCGTTGTTTAATAACACTAAAAGCCATAAATCAGTTATCAGTTATCAGTTATCAGTTTAAGAGTAATCAGTAATCAGTTGTAGGGGCGAGGTTTTCTCGCCCGTCAGAGTAATCTAATAACTGATTACTGATAAATTCTTTTTCAAATTTGGACAAAACAATTCGGGTTTTCTTAACTCTGGGAAATCAATAGCTATAAATAGGAAACTACGACTACAAGTAATAGCAGTAAACATACTCACCACCACCCCTAATCCCAAGGTTAAAGCAAAACCTTTGACTAACCCGGTTCCGAACCAAAACAGGGCAACACAAGCAATAACTGTTGTCACGTTACCATCTAAAATACTACCAAATGCCCGATAAAAACCCGATTCCACAGAACGATATAAGGTTTTTCCCGCCCTCAATTCCTCACGGGTGCGTTCAAAGATTAAAACATTAGCATCCACCGCCATCCCAATACTTAGAATAAATCCCGCAATTCCTGGTAAGGTCAAAGTTACACCCAATAAATTAAATAGGGCTAAACTTAATAAGGCGTAAATAATTAAAGAAAAATCCGCAATTAATCCGGGTAAGCGATAATAAACAATCATGAAAATCAGGACTAGAATTAAACCCGTCACCCCAGCATAAATACTGCGTTGAATACTATCCCGTCCCAGGGTAGCCCCAACGGTGCGGTTTTCGACAATTTCCACCGGAACAGGTAAAGCTCCCCCGCGCAATTGTACGGCCAAAGAACTAGCTTCTTCGGCGCTAAATCTGCCCGTAATTACCGCCCGACCCCCGACAATTCCCGTATCCGCAAAATCCACCGGAACCGACGGAGAACTTAATAAACTATTATCCAGAAAAATCCCAATAGTTCGACCAGTTCCCGCTAAATTTTTAGTCAGTTCAGCGAACTTGTCCCCCCCTTCAGAACTAAAAACTAAACCAATATTCCAGTTCCCTCCTCCTTGTACGGGTTCAGGATAGGCGTCTTTTAAATCTTGACCCCTCAAAAGAGGACTATTATAGAGTTGAGAAATCGCATCATTACTTCTATTTAAAGATTCTATGGCAGCGGCTAAATCTTTAGAATTTCCCTGTTTTTTAGCAGCTTCAATTTGTTGTTTAATTCCCTGTTGGACTTGAAATTCCACAGCTAACTGTTGTTCAGTTCCCGATTTTTGTTCCCGGAAATCTAACTGCGCCGTTCCTCCTAAGACTCGTTCGGCTTCCCCTGGGTCATTCACCCCAGGTAACTGCACGATAATCTGATTCTCTCCCACCGTTTGTACCACAGATTCCGATACCCCCAGTTCATTCACCCGATTTTCAATCACACTTTGAACCGAGGTCAAAACCCGTTCATCAATCACAGGAACCGCTTCCGAAGGTTTTAATTGAACAGTAAGCTGGGAACCTCCCCGTAAATCTAAACCCAATCGAAAGGGAACATTAGTTAACACAATAATAGAGCCGATCACCATCACCAAAATCAGAATTAAAGCCGAACGTTGTTTTCGCATTTTTATCAATAATTAGTAATCAATCCTAGGGGCGAGGTCTCCTCGCCCGTAACAGTAATCATTGAACAGTGAACAGTTGAGTAACTCTTAACTTTTAACTCTTGCACTGATCACTGATTACTGATAACTGATAATTGATTTAACTCCCTCAACAATTTGTTCCGGTTGCACAATAGTCAGTCGTTCTAAAGCACCGTTATAAGGTGTAGGAATATCTTGAGACGCCAATCTTAATACAGGTGCATCCAATTCATCAAATAGACGATCATTAATTGAAGCGGTAATTTCCGCCCCCAGTCCCCCGGTTTTCATACATTCTTCCACGATAACTACCCGATGGGTTTTGCGAATAGATTCCCCTATCGTGTCAAAATCGAGAGGTTTAAGAGAAATTAAATCAATCACTTCTGGATCATAACCCTGTTTGACCAGAGTAGGAACCGCTTGCATGACATGATGGCGCATCCGAGAATAGGTCAGAATTGTTACATCTTTCCCCCGTCTGACTATTTCCGCCTTATCAATAGGAACAATATATTCCTCGTCGGGGATTTCTTCCTTGAGGTTGTATAACAGAACGTGCTCAAAAAATAGCACCGGGTTATCATCTCTAATCGCCGCTTTCATTAATCCCTTAGCATTATAGGGAGTCGAACAGGCGACCATTTTTAAGCCGGGAACAGACTGGAAATAGGATTCTAAGCGTTGGGAGTGTTCCGCCCCCAGTTGACGGCCCACACCTCCAGGGCCACGAATCACCAGGGGCATTTTAAAATTTCCCCCGGAAGTATAGCGCAGCATTCCGCCGTTGTTAGCAATTTGGTTGAAGGCGAGTAACAAAAATCCCATATTCATGCCTTCAATAATCGGCCGCAACCCAGTCATGGCAGCACCAACAGCCATTCCTGTAAAACTATTTTCGGCAATCGGAGTATCTAAAACCCGTAATTCCCCGTATTTTTCATAAAGATCCTTAGTAACTTTATAGGAACCGCCATATTGACCCACATCTTCCCCCAACACGAACACTCTGGGGTCACGAGCCATTTCTTCATCGGTTGCTTGTTTCAGGGCGTTAAAAAGTAGGGTTGGTGCCATTGCAATTGTTGATAAGCGAGCGTGGATCACAGATAATCTTACCAAAAGATTGAGTTCAAATCATTAAAATGACACAAAATGGTAAAAATAAGTTAAGCTAAGTAAAGATTATCAAGTTACATTGTTTGATTTATGAATAGTCTATTATCTGAACAAGTTTTGCCCCTAACTATTCACGAAAAACTTCAATTAATAGAAGATATTTGGAATAGTGTTGTTATTGACGCTGATCAAATTCCTTTAACTCAATCTCATAAAAAGGAATTAGATCGGCGTTTAGCAGGTGAGCAATTAGCGTTTTTTAAATGTAGGTAAATAATAATAAAGCGATCGCACCCCAAACTCCCCAAAAAAGCGATCGCGCCTCAATTTCCCCCAAACGGTTAAGTTGAGTTGCCGCAGTCAAATGTTAGCTTTTACAGAACCTTGAACGGTCGGTTCCAAAGCAGTGTTAGACAGTGAGTATGATATCATAAGTTTCTGGCTTCACATCGGGAACTTTTGCCAAAATTGCTTCATACTTTGCCCGACTGCCTCTTTTTGCTCTTTCTTGGAGATAATTTTCTGTCATCAATGCTGAAATTTTTTCCGCGATCGCAACGGTGTCACCGTCTGAGATTTCCTGCCGAACCATGTCAGCTAATCGATCCCACTGCTCGTCTGTGGTTGATTCAAAATACTTTGTCCATCTCTGTTCGTCTTTCAGTTCAGCCATAAGACGCAATGCGATCGCATCTTGCTGGTCGGCAGGAAGTTCTTGGATTTCTGCAATAACTTGCTTGAGTAGTTCAGTCATGATTCCAGGCAATAGAGATATCACCCTATTCTATCTGATTTAGCTTCGTCAGTCTCAGAGCCTATTTTAGACCGTTTACCTACGCATTCCATCAGATAATCTCGCTTGAGGTCGGCTGCAATGATTTGTTATGCGGCTGATTGCGAGGTTTGAGTGGGGCTGAAATAATTCGTCTACCGCTATTGGATTGTTTTTTACGAATATCATTGCAAATTGCTTGCAAATCATAGTTAAAGGACTTTGCGTGTTCTTCACGTATTCTGTAAATCTCCTCGAGAACTTCATCTTTCCACATAATTAATCTCCCATTAGTTCATTAGGTGTACAAATCGTTGGCAACTCGTATCCTGCTTCCATACTTAATTGTGCGAGTTTCTTTTGTATTTGAGCGTTGGCAATATGTTTGCAGTTCCAAGTTAACAGATAGTCAATTGCGTAAAATGTTGCGACTGCAATATGAAGCGCATCATCAGAAGCTTTAGGGGGAAGATTACTTTTTGTGAGAAACTGGACTGCCAGATTTTGAACATCTTGGTTAACTTCCAGTAATGGAAAATCACGTAGAATCTCAAGTCGCCTATTTGCAATCTCTGCATCTCCCCGCGAAACTTCGTCCAAAACCATTTGGGAGATGTAAAGGGTAAATTGCTCTCGGCGTGTGTCCCACCACTCTTGTGTAATCCCCAAGTTTGCCATGAGGATCAAGTTATTACTGGGTCTGGCTGTTAAGTAACCAACCACGCTAGTTTCGATGTAGACAGTTTCGCTCATTTGAAATGCGTTAGTGGGATCTGTATTTTATCGTCAATATAAAAATCAGATTATTCCTGTTATTATACCTAAAAACATCATGAATCGCACTTTTAACTCCCTACACTAAAGAGCGATCGCATCTCAAACTTCCTACACTAAATAACGATCGCACTACCATCCCGCCTACATTCTCAATTGTGTTAAAATGTTATCATAGTTCTAATTAATTAACTTTACAGGAGTAAAACTAAAATGTCTTTATCACAACAACAATTAGAAGAAAAGGTTATTTCTTTAGAACAAGAAATGAATCAAGTAAAAAAAATACTATCTATTAATGTTAAAAAATCTGTTCCTTGGTGGGAAGAAATAACGGGGACATTTGCTGATAATTTAGCGTTTGAGGAAGCGATAGAATTAGGTAATCAATATCGTCAATTAGATAAATCAAATTAAGCATTAATATATGTATATTTTAGATACAGATCATCTAACTATTTTACAAAGAGGTGGACAATTAGCACAGCAATTAAAGTATAAACTTGCTGATCTTGATCCTAACCAAGTATTTACGACAATTATTACTTATGAAGAACAAACAAGAGGATGGCTAAGTTATATTGCTAAACAATCTTCTATGGATCGTTGGTCAAATTTAATCAATTTATATGAAGGTAATCCTTTTTATCTTAAAACCATTGCTAACTCAATTAGAAGTGTTTTTAATGGTTATATCAGTGATTTTTTAGCGGAAAATGAATTAATTATTACTAAGGATATACAAACTAATTTACAATTATTATTTAAGGGATTATCACTCATAGAACAAAAAATTGTGATCAAATTAAGTAATTCTGAACAATTTTTATCCAGAGAAGAATTAAAAACAAGTTTAGACTTGTCTTCAACAGATTTAATTAATAGTTTAGAATCTTTACAAAATAGATATTTACTAATGAAAATTACAGAAGACAAAATTATGTTTATATTGTCTCCAGTTTTTAGGGAATATGTAAGAAATTGCTGTAAAGATTGATAGTAATTTAAGCAATAGCAAACTCAGTTAATTTACGAGTTTCGGGATCATGAAAAGCTAATACAATATCCTCTTTGGGTACACCTTCGGTTAATAATTCATTAGCAATACCTTCCTCTGTCCAATCTTCCTCAATATAAATTTTATCATTTTTAATGCGAATATGAACATGAGTATTATTAATTCTTTTTTGATTAACCCAATCTACAGACATCCATAAATAATGATCATGAGTTTCATCAAAAACTAAACAAGTTTCATATTTTTTCTTAGATGAACGATTAGCAAGATAATCATGTTCTGTTAATATCTTCTTAATAGTTTGACGATAATTAGTTAATTTATCCATTGTACTATTTCCTCCTTATCCGTATTAATAACAAGTAAAGCAACTTGATTTAATTTTACCACAGCTTTAATTGATTTTCTTTGAAAAAAAGTGTCATAAATTTCATCTTTAATCGCTAAGTAAATTTCTTGGTATTCATCTTGAGCCAATTGAATTAAATCACGATACAGTATATATTGTCCTAAAGCTAATTCAAAATCTTTCATTAATGAAGAACTAATAAAACTTTTAATCTCAATAATAATTTTACGTTGTTTTTGTTCTTCTGAAATGACCTTTTCTACTGCTAAATCAGGATAAAGTTCAACATCCTCATATTCCAGAGGATAGGGATCGGCTGTAATCGTCCAACCATCCTTAATTAGAGCGTTTTTAACTGCTTCATGGTAAATATCTTTTGCTGGCATTGTCCTCCTTTGTCACTAATTCTACCATTATAAACAAAAACTATTAAACCACAGCAAACTCTGTAAATTTACGACTTTCAGGATCATGAAATGCTAACACAATATCCTCTTTTGGTACACCTTCGGTTAATAACTCATTAGCAATACCTTCCTCTGTCCAATCTTCCTCAATATAAATTTTATCATTTTTAATGCGAATATGAACCTGAATATTTCTGATTTTTTTCTTGCCTTCCCAACCCATAAACAGCCAAAAATATTGATCATGTATTTCATCAAAAACCAGACAACTCTCTTGATCTAAATTAGCTGAACCTGAAACCCATTTGTGATATTCTGTTAATACCTTTTTAATAGAATTACGGTATTTTTCTAATTGAGCCATTGTAAAATTTCCTCCTTGTAATTTTTTAATTGAGTAGGTGAGCCATAAAGATCCCCCCAATAATAATACTAACCAAAAATACCTCATAATAAGCGATCGCACCACCAACTCCCCTTAAAACAACCATCGCACCTCAATTTCCCTCTAACGTTCCTATTGAGTGGCAGGAAATAACTTTCGCTTTCAACCAAAATATCACAACCCTGTCTGCTCCAATGACTTGTTATAGGTTTGTTCTAACATTTTTTGGGTAATTTGTTGTTCTCCATGATAGTGTAAGCGTCGATTCAAACAGCCAATGGTTTTGACATAGGAAGACATGGTATTAATATCATGGGTAATCATTACAATTGTCATATATTCATTTAATTTTAACAATAACTCATAGATATTCGCGCACATTTTGGGGTCAATATTAGCGGTAGGTTCATCAAGGAGTAAAACCCGGGGTTCACTGGCTAAAGCTCTAGCAATAAAAACCCGTTGTCGTTGTCCCCCCGAAAGTTCGCCAATGGCGCGATTTTTTAATTCTAACATTTCGACTTTTTTTAAAGATTGAATCACAATTTCTTCATCTTTTTTTGTATAGGGTTGAAATAAATGACGATTTCCTAACCGTCCCATCCTTACCACTTCATCTACCCGGACAGGAAAATTGCGATCAAATTCTAAAATTTGAGGGACATAACCCAAATAACGCCGTCCTTTAGCAACAGAATGACCCATAATTTCTACATCTCCTTTTAAGGGTTTTAGCAGTCCTAAAAGCACTTTAATTAATGTGGTTTTTCCTCCCCCATTAGGGCCAATTAATCCGATAAAATCTAATTCATTAACCGTTAAATTAATATCTTCTAAAATAGGTTCCTGGGAATCATAACCCGCCCAGACTTCTTTTAAGCGGATGACTTCATTTTTTGGATAATTTTTTGGAGATAATTCTTGAGGATTTTTCACGGATGTAAATGTAAAGTTAGGAAGTGAAATCATAGTAAAAAATCAAATTAGTTTATGGTTTTAAAGTTTGTGATAACAGTTCAGAAACTTGAAGTAAATTATCAGACCAATTTTCATCTAAATCACTAACAAAAATAACTTTTCCCCCGATTTCTTTAGCTATGGTTTCCGCAGAACTGGGATTAAATTCTGGTTGAGCAAAAATTACCTTAATATTCTCTTGTTTAGCTTCAGAAATTAACTTAGCTAACTCGGCTGCACTAGGTTCCTGTCCCCCGACTTCAATTGATTCCTGTTCTAAGTTATAATCCTTGGCAAAATATCCCCAAGCGGGATGAAAAACGATAAATTTACGGTTTTTGAGCGGGGTTAATTTCTGACTAATTTGTTGATCCAGTTGGTCAAGTTCTGTGATAAAATTATTTAGGTTGGCTTGATATTCAGCTTGGCGTTTTGGGTCAATTTTGACTAAGCCAGCATAAATACTTTGAGCTTGAATTTTAACTAATTTAGGAGATAACCAAATATGAGGGTCTAAAGTTTCTTCTGCTTGATGATTTTCTGCTCCTTCATGGTGATGTTCTACCGCTGGAATTCTCTCAATCCCTTGAGTTGAATCTATAATTAACATTTTTTGATTAGCAGCTTTAATTCTATCTATCCAAGCGGTTTCAAAAGCAATCCCCGTGGTAATATAAGCTTTAGCATCATTCAAAGATTGTAACTGTTGAGGTTTGGGTTCATAATTATGTAAATCAACACCAGGAGGAATCATAACATTCACTTTAACATTCTTGCCCCCAATTTTTTCCACAAAATATTTTTGGGGCATAATACTAACCGTAATATCAACAACATTATTAACAGTTTCATTTACTATTTGTTTGGCTTCAGAAGAATTATTTTCAACTGAATTTTTTGGTGTGGAAATGGTGTTACAACCACTAATTATACTCATAACCCATAACAGCATTACTATTCGGGCTTCAACCGACAATCTCATCTTGATGTCCTCAATGTAGTTTTGCACCTCATCCGCCCAACACAGTCCCAGCATAGGGATCTTGAGGGCTTAACTATAATGATAATCGTTTTCAAAACTTTTGACTAGGAGGGTAGATTTTAGTGGCGGTGTCTTTTCCAAAATCGATCAGGTTAAGAGATATAGCAGGGAACATCTCAAGAGGGGAAAAGACTTGACTTCACCGTCAGGTTTATGCTGAGTTGAACCCTGGATGTGCTTAAATGACCAAGCTGAATTATCAACAGTCAACTGATCCAAAATCTACAGTACAAAATTCTTAGTCGCGGTTTATGCTAAACAAAGTATTTTGTATTTTCTGATGATGACTCAACATTCTAATTCTCTAATTTCTGTGCGGGCATTTTTGCAGCACTATTCTGAAATGATGGCGACGATAGTTTGTGCTGTTTTAGTATTTATAGGTTGGGTGTGCTTACAAATAGGTTGGCTAGGGTTAGCATTTTTAGCCCTACCGATTGCTTATGTTATCGGGGGTTATGGCATTGCTAAAGATGGGTTAACGACGCTTGTAGACGACAAACAATTTGATGTTGATTTATTAATGATTGTAGCAGCATTGGGGACTGCGACTTTAGGAATTTGGAAGCAAAATTATTTTTTAATCATAGATGGTGGAATCCTAATTTTAATTTTTGCTTTGAGTAGTGCTTTAGAAAGTATAGCGATGGAACAAACAGAAAGCAATATCACAAATTTAATGCAATTAACCTCGGATACAGCTTGGGTAATTACCGATCAACAGGAGCAACAAATCCCAATTAATCAATTAAAAATTGGGGCTATTATTTTAGTCAAGCCTGGGGAACGAATTCCGACGGATGGAATAATTATATCTGGAAATAGTTCCATTAATCAAGCTGCAATTACGGGAGAATCAATTTCGGTCGATAAAACCATTGGTGATCAAGTATTTGCCGGAACATTAAACGAAAATGGGGTACTACAATTAAAGGTTCATCAATCTCCTGAAAGTAGTTTAATTCATCGAATGATTCAGTTAGTTAAACAAGCTAGAACCGAGGTATCTCCCTCTCAACAATTTATGGAAAAATTTGAACGTAATTATATTAAAGTTATTATTGTAACAGGTATAGGATTAGCCATTTTACCGCCCGTATTCCTGGGTTGGAATTGGGAAACAGCCATTTATCGGGCTTTAGTTTTTTTTGTGGTTGCCTCTCCCTCTGCTTTATTAGCATCAATTATGCCTACCTTATTATCAGGAATAGCAAATGGGGCAAGATATGGAATCCTATTTAAAAATGGGGCGCAATTAGAAAAAATTTGCCGAATTAATGCGATCGCATTTGATAAAACTGGAACCTTAACCACGGGAAAATTAAATATTGTTGATATCATTCCGGTGGCAGGTATATTAGATACAGAATTATTAGGAGTTGCCCTAGCGGTAGAGTCACTTTCTGAACATCCTATCGGACAGGCAATTTCTCAATTTGCCCTGGAAAAAAATATTCCCAGAATTGCCGCAGTTAATGTCGCCACTCAAATCGGGGAAGGGATTATTGGAGAAGTGAATCATAACCAGATTTTTGTAGGGAAACTAGAGTGGATTCATCAACATAATATTTATGTTAGTCCTGAATTGGTAGAAATTAGTGACCACTTAGAAACCGATGGTAAAACCGTGGTTTGGGTGACACAAAATCATCAAACATTAGGATTAATTGCTGTAACAGATACGGTGCGTTTAGAAGCAAAAACCTTAATTAAAAATCTGAAAAAATTTGGCATTGAACAAGTGGTAATGTTAACAGGAGATCATCAAAGAACAGCCGATAGTGTGGCAAAACAGTTAAATATTGATCTGGTTTATGCTAATTTATTACCGGAGGATAAATTAACCATTATTCGACAATTGAAAAATCGGTATCAAGGGGTAGCAATGGTGGGAGATGGGATTAATGATGCTCCAGCTTTAGGATTAGCTGATGTGGGAATAGCCATGGGTGGAGCGGGAAATGATGTAGCCTTAGAAACCGCAGATGTTGTGTTAATGACCGAGCAATTAGGAAAAATATTCAAAGCGATTAAATTAGGTCATCGGGCTAATCGAGTTATCAAACAAAATATTGCTTTTTCCCTTTCGTTTATGGTATTATTATTAATATCTAATTTTTTCGGTTTGATTAATATGCCCACGGCGATAATCGGACATGAAGGATCAATGTTATTAGTAACATTAAGTGGTTTACGGTTATTAAAAAGTTAGAGAAACCAACAGAAACCTGTTTTATTGAAGAAACTCGGTTTCTGTTAGGGATTTTGTAGATTAACAATTTGTTGGGAAAACCAGAAAGCGGCGTTAAAATTATTGGTTTTTTCTAATTGTTCTAAGGTTAATTCTAATAAAGCGATCGGCAATCCATTTAAAGCAATAGAAGTGTTAACTTCCTGATATTTGCCATTCTCTTGTAAACGAAAGGCGATCGCTCGTTTTCCTCTAATATCAATTACCCAATATTCGGGAACTCCTAATCCAGCATAAAGTTGTTTTTTCTCATCTAAATCAATTGCTAAAGTTGTATCGGAAATTTCTCCAACTAAATCAGGAACTCGCCATTGTTCTAAATTAATTCTGCGCGGTTCTCCTTCTTGCCATTTGGGGGAATTTTCACCAATATATAATACTTTATCGGGTGCGGCTGCCCGTTGGTTGGGTTTTTCGATCACACATCCACTAAAAGAGTTTGCTAATATCCCAGGTTCACGAGAAAACCAAATATATAATAAAAAACTCAACAAATCGTTCACATTAGAGTGATTAATTCCTTCGTTACCCATATCAATCCACAAATATCCTTGATTAAAACTAATATTAAATTCTTCTAAATTGGGATTATTAACATAAGCTAAATAATCCTCCCAAGTAGCGGGTTGCCATTGAGTTTTTTGAGGAGATTCAGGAATAGAAACTAGAGTTGTCATGGTTTCATCCTAACTGAGAAACAAAGTATATACCATTTTAACATAGAATTAAAGATGGTGCTTGACACTCCCACGGGTGAACCGCGTGGGATTCTCCTGTCTAGCCCCGATTGCTCGGTATTCATGGAGTTGCCCCCTACTGTTTCCAGAATTGCTTCACAGCAATATTAGAGGAGAGTACGAGACTCTGAGGAATGCCAAGTACCTCGTCCCAATTGACGGCTACGACTATTACAGTCTTTGGCTCTGCCAAGATTTTTCGGAGCTTTCTGTAGTCAATAGGGATAATCACAGTGGTTGCCTTTTTCTCGCCATTGACAACTTGTTTTTAAGGAGGTCAGAACATCTGACCAGATAAGCGAGGAACATCCTTGCTATACTCTGATAATAGAGTCTTAAATAGAGTATGTCAAGGGAAAAGAAAATTCAGTTTAATGTTAACGAGAAAGAATATGAACGTCTCAAAAGTCATGCTGAATCAGAAGGATTATCAATGGCTGAAGTTCTTAGGGATTACATTAAAACCCTCACACCCCCTAAAGGGGGTCGCACTACATCCCACGACTGAAGTGCGTGGGCTTTGTGCGAGGTTGTTGTAAGCCCAGCACACGCACCCTACGAATTAGAACTGTAGTTCTTGTAATAACCAAAATCCGGCAAAAGATTCAGAATTGGGGTCAGATTGAACAGCTAAAAAATGTACATTTTTGGCTTTTTCTTTGGTGAGTTCAAAATTTTGGGCTTCTGTTTGGGTTTTACTATCGGGTAAATTAGCTAAAATCCAACTTTCATTTTCCCCAGTTTCTAATAATAAATTAGGACGGGAATCTTTATTTAATCGTAAATAAGCTAACTCTAATCCCGACATCCAAGCCGCTAAAGGAGTAGCCCGGGAGGAGTAAATAATTAACCCAGGAATTGGGGTTTCTGGTGTTAACCCAACCATCGGTAATCCGAAGGCTTCACCAAAGCTAATATCCCATTCTGATAGGTCGGAAAAGGCACTGGCTTCTAAAGTCACAAAAGCCCATTTATCCCCCTGCAAAGCATCAGGAAGGGGCTGGGGTTGAGACTCCATAAATTGAACCGAAGGATTAGCCCCCGCTTGATAATTTTCCAAGGTGGGATAATAGGTTTCTATGCGTTGGTTTAACCATTGATAAAGGGCATAGGTACGCCGACTTGCAGAGGCAGGAATGGCTAATTCTTTACAGGATTTAGAAATCATATTCGCCATCGGACGGCGGAAAAAGCGAATCCTAGACGGGGGCGTGGGGGCAGTGGCGATCGCATTTTCAATCGCCTGTTTTAACCAAATAGAGTTAACTTCGTTACTAGGGCAAAATTGGGTGTAGCGAAACATCGTCTCGGTGCTATCTTCAATATTGAGCGGGGTTTCACAGATTAAGACTTCCCAAACTTTTTTCCCTTCTTCGTCCCGCAGGGGGCGGCTATAAAAATCGAGTTCCCAAATAGTTGATTTCATCAATGACTGGATTCTGTTGATAATTAACGTCTAAAAATAAATCCTACCAGCAATTAGGGTTAAGCTGCGAATAATGATTGATTTTTCAGGGATCAACTCACTTATTCTATCTTTAAATTAAACGGTAAACGGGTATAAATTCCTTTGGGATCATTCATTTCTTTAATCATCAATAATTCCTCTTGAAGTCTGATAAATTCACGGGTGAGGGGATCAACGGGAGTCGGTATTTTTGTGAGGTTATCTCCGGTTAAATTATCTAAAATTCGTTCTTCTAATGTCCGAGGTTTAGCAGGTTCTTTGAGTGTCCAATCCTCTCCCAAATTCGCTTTTTTTGCCGCCGCCGCGATCGCCGCATCTAAACCCCCAATTTCATCAACTAACCCTAACTGTTTAGCCTGTGAACCCGACCAAACTCGCCCTTGAGCAATTTCTTGAACTTGATTTTTCGGTAACTTACGATGGGTGGCTACATTAGAAATAAAGCGATCATAAATTAAGTTAACCACCTTTTGTAACCGAGCTAATTCTTCGGGACTTTTCGGCCGACTATTAGTTTGAATATCCGCAAACTTACTGGTTTTGACAATATCCCAAGTAATCCCATTTTTACTGGCAATATCTTGAATATTAAACAGTAATCCAAACACCCCAATTGATCCGGTCACGGTATTAGCTTGGGCAAAAATTTGATCCGCACCCATAGCAATCCAATATCCCCCGGAAGCGGCAAAATTTCCCATAGAAACTATTACAGGTTTCTGTTTTCTGATCAGATCCACTTCCCGCCCAATCACTTCCGAAGCGGTGGCACTGCCCCCAGGACTATTAACCCGTAAAACCACCGCTTTTACCTTTTCATCTAATCGTAATTTTCTTAATTCTTTAGCTAACCGATCGCCTCCAATTTGGCTAGAAGTTCCGCTACCATCAACAATTTCACCTTCGGCATAGACAATTGCAATCTTATTTTTACTATTCTGATTACCATTATTAATATCAGCAACTTCAGGGATTCTTGAATAAGAATTAATACTAATTTGGCGAAATTGTTGACTTTTTTCCTTGGATTCCCCGGTCATTTTTTTGAAATCTGTAATCACTTCATCACCATAAGCAACCCGATCAACTAATTTTCCTTTTAAAGCCGTATCTGCTAATAAAATACCTTCAGTATTAGAAAATGCCTGTAACTGTTGGGGTGTGACTTTGCGACTGGGTGCAATGGTTCTTAACCATTCTCCCCATAAATCTCCTAATAGTTTTTGAGTTTGTTCTCGATTTTCTGGACTTAATTTTTTCAGTAAAAATGGTTCAACGGCTGCCTTATATTTTCCCACCCGAATCACCTGCACCCCAATACCATATTTTTCTAAAGCTCCGGTTAAAAACATGACTTGAGAACTTAACCCTTTAATATCTAAAGAACCCAAGGGATTAATCACCACTTGATTAGCAACGGAAGCTAAATAATATTCGGGTGCTGTCCAATCAATATCATAGGCAATAATAGTTTTTCCGCTATCTTTAAACCGTTGTAAGGCTTGGCGAATTTCTTTTAAATTAGCTAATCCTGTAGAAATGGGAGTATTAGTTCCTTGCAAATAAAGGGCGACAATTTTATCATCTTTACTGGCTTGATCAATTGTTTGAACTAAGGTTCTTAACTGAATTGAAGTTGGACTATCTTCTGATAAAAGTTCCTGTAAGGCTTCAGAAGTTGAGGGATTAGGCCCAGTATCACTTACACTTAATGCTAAATCAAAAACTAATACTGATTTATCCTTAACTAAGGGCCCAGAATCTTGACTTGCCACCATAATCACCAGGAAAATTAATCCTCCAATTCCTAGGGTGGTAGTTAAAACCAGTCCAATTAAGTTTCCTAATAAACTGGCAAATGTAAATTTGAGAAAATCTTTCATATTATTATTAATAAATGGGATAATCTAACTTAATCCGGCGCGGGGTTTAGGGTTTTGGTTTCAATACTCCTGATGTTTGTAAATGATTTAGGGTACGGTTATTTGTACAAAATAGCACGGTGATCAATTCTGCTTTTAAAATCTCTACTAAATTATAGACTGCTGCTTCCGATTCGGCTGCGGCTTGCAAAAATGGCCAGGCAAACCCGGCTAAATTGGCACCGAGGGCGATCGCTTTGGCCGCATCTAAACCACTGCGTAACCCCCCCGAAGCAATTAAGGGAATATCGGGAGACACTTCTCGAATACTGGTAATACAGTTGGCCGTGGGTATGCCCCAATTGGCAAAGGTTTCCCCTAGACGACGCTGTAGGGGGTCTTGGGCGCGTTCTCCTTCGATTTTAGCCCAGGAGGTTCCCCCCGCGCCTGCCACGTCAATAGCGGCCACTCCTGCCTCAATTAATCGTTTGGCCATGACTGCATCAATCCCATTTCCGACTTCTTTGGCAATCACTGGAACCGGAAGTTGGGTACATAATTGTTCTATTTTATGGAATAATCCTTTAAAATTAGTATCCCCTTCGGTTTGAATACATTCTTGTAAAGGATTGAGGTGTAAAATTAAGGCATCGGCTTCTAATAAATCAATGGTTTTTAAACACTGTTCTAAACCATATTTATAGTTTAATTGAACGGCGCCTAAATTGGCAAAAAGTAAAATATTTGGGGCGAGCGATCGCACAGCAAAGGTATCAGCCACATCGGGATTTTCCACGGCTACTCGTTGGGAACCGACTCCCATGGCAATATGATAATGTTCAGCCACAGCGGCTAACCGACAATTAATTAATTTTGCCTGTTCTGTGCCTCCGGTCATGGAGGAAATTAATAGGGGTGCTCCTAATATTTTACCTAAAAATGATGTGGTAATATCAATTTCACTACGGTTTAAATTGGGTAAACAACAATGGGTAAAGTCATAACGTTCTAACCCCGTTGTTGTTTGTCGAAACTGCACATCTTCTTCTAAACAAATCCGCAGATGATCAGCTTTTCTATTTTCAATTTGATTAGATACCATATTAGTTATCAGTAATCAGTAATCAGTTATCAGTTATCAGTTAAGAAGTTATCAGTTAACAGTGTAGAGACTTGCTAATAGTCTACGGCATCGCTGCACTCGGGCGCGTCTGTACCAGTTATCAGTTGAGAAATTAATAAATTAACTGTAAACTTCTTAACTGATAACTGTTAACTGTTAACTGATGACTGAATTAGGATCGTCGAATATTAAAACAACACCAATCTTGACGACGCCAGAGGGTAGCAACAACCCAACCCTGTTGTTCTAAAGCATCTGCAATTGGTTTAGCTTGATCCATTAAAATCCCGCTTAAAATCGCCCAAGTATTTTTCTTAGATATGGCATTAAATTGAGGAATTAAATCAATAATTACTTCTGCTAAAATATTACAAACAATTCCATCTACAGGTTGCTCTACTGCTTGAATTATCTGCTCAATACTGCCATCTTGAATATTAATTCTTTCGGGTGAAATTTGGTTTAATTCGCAATTTTCGTAAGTTGAACGAGTCGCCAACGGATCATTATCCACCGCATAAACCTTAGAAGCTCCTAATAAAATTGCCCCAATTGATAAAATACCAGAACCGCAACCAATATCTGCAATTACAACTTGGTTGTGTTCTCCACCTAAGCGCATTTCCAAAGATTCTAAACACAGTTGAGTTGTGGCGTGGGTTCCGGTTCCAAAAGCAACCCCGGGATCTAAACGTAATAGAATACGATCGGGATTTTCAGGTAATGCTAACCAAGCCGGATAAACTAAAAAGCGATCGCCAATTGGTGTCGGTTCCCAATATTGTTTCCAACTACTTGACCAGTCCTGTTCATCAATCAAATCCCAAGTCACCGCCGGAATTGGCATTTCTAAACACAAAGCATCTTGACGTAACAATAAAGCCAGGGCTGCTAAATCTAGTAAATGGGCTTTTTCTTCGGGTAAATAAGCTGATAACAAGCAGGAATTATTTTTAATTTGACTCGCGGTTCCCCGACAACCAAACGCTTCCATGCGCCAAAAGACCGCATCTTCTAGCATCGGATCACACAATACTTTAATTTCCCACCAGCTATTAGCCATAATCAGTAATCAGTAATCAGTTATCAGTCATCAGTTATCAGTTATCAGTTATTAGTGTAGAGACGTGCCATGGCGCGTCTGTACCAGTTAACAGTGTAAGAGGTATCAGTCATTAGTTGACAGTAAAGAATTCATTGTTAATAGTTAATATTTGTGGGCTAAAAACTGTTAACTGTCAACTATAAACTGTTAACTATAAACTGTTAACTGATAACTGTTAACTGATAACTGATAACTGATTAAAGCGTTACAGTATAGGCATCGCGGATGCCAGACACTTTGATAATTTCTGCAAGAATACCTTCAGGTAAAGGATCATCAAGACTTAAAACCATGACAGCCTCACCCCGAACAATTTTACGTCCGACTTGCATACTGGCAATATTGACATTAAATCTGCCCAAAAGCGAGCCAATGTTACCAATAATTCCCGGTACATCCCGGTGGAGAGTAAACAACATATAGCGGGTGGGAGGAACATTAATCGGAAAATCGTCCACACTGGTGATCCGAATTTCGTGATCCCCTAATAACGCCCCGGTCACAGAATGAGTGCCTAAACTGCCCTTAGCTTCTAAATGTAGTGATCCGGTGTAGTCCGTCACCGAAGCATCACGGGTTTCAATTACTCTGATCCCCCGTTCCTTGGCTTCAATACCTGCGTTAACATAGTTCACCCGCTCGCGTAATGCTTGGGACAGTAACCCCTTCAGAGAAGCCACAACCACTGCTTGGCTACTGGTTCCGGCTAGTTCCCCTTGCAAACGCACATCCAGGAAGTCCACCCGTCCCCCGGCTAACTGACCGACCAAATTACCCAGAGTTTCCGCCAATTGTAAATAGGGTTTGAGTTTTTCCAAGACATCGGGATATAACCCGGGAATATTCACCGCAGAACGGGCTGGCAGGCCCAGCAACACATCCCGAATTTGTTCAGCGACATCGATCGCCACATTGACTTGAGCTTCTTCTGTAGAGGCTCCCAGGTGAGGAGTGAGAACAATTTTAGACCCCAATTCCCGCAGGGAAGAATCGGCTTCTAGGGGTTCATTTTCAAATACATCTAAGGCAGCCCCGGCAATTTGGCCAGTTCGCAGGGCATCGGCTAAGGCTGTTTCATCAATCACACCGCCCCTAGCACAGTTAATTAGGCGGGCGGTGGGCTTCATCTTAGCGAAGACTTCCGCATTAAACAGATGATAAGTTTCTTTGGTTTTGGGGATATGCAGCGTAATATAATCGGACTCCTGAATCAACAGATCCAAGTCCACTAACCGACAACCAATTTGATCCGCTCGTTCTTGGGATATAAAAGGATCATAGGCCAAAAGTTTCATCCCCATTGCTTTCGCCACCGCCGCAACATGGGAACCAATTTTACCCAAACCCACAATACCCAGGGTTTTCTTATAAACTTCTACACCAACGAAGCTTTTGCGATCCCACTGTCCAGTTTTAACCGATTGGTTAGCATCGGGGACGTAGCGAGACATGGACAGCATCATCGTCAGGGCGTGTTCGGCGGCGGCAATGGTGTTCCCTTGTGGAGAATTAACCACAACAATCCCTTTACGGGTAGCGGCGGGAATGTCCACATTATCCACACCGACACCCGCCCGACCAATAATTTTTAAGTTATTGGCGGCTTCAATAATTTCTTGGGTTACATGAGTTCCAGACCGGATCATCAAAGCATCATACTCTGGAATAATCCGCACCAGTTCTTCTGGGGGTAAACCTATTTTGACATCCACCTGAGCCACTTGAGACAGGATGTCTATACCAACTTGATCAATAGAATCGGATACGAGAACCTTAGACATGATTTAGGAAAATGGGTTGCAATTTTTCTGGAAGCGAAACATCACCCCCCACAAAATCAGCTAGGGGGAAGTTCGGGAGAGTCTGCATTAGTGATTTTTTCTCCCAGATTAACGGTCTATATTAATACCGCAGTAGGTCATTTTAACTCTTAATGGGTAGATTCACTGTGAATTCTGGGAAAAAATTTATGGCGGGGAATAGGCAATGGAGAATAGGCAATGGACAATTCAGAGCGTTTGGGGAATCGAGATCAGACCCAAGATTGTGTAGACTAACAATAGATTGATTGCCTATTCTCAACGATAATTATGAACTATCTTGTCACCGTTCTCTCCGATCGCTTTCAAGCCGAAACAGCCTATGTTGAATTAGAAAAAAAAGGTGTCCCGACCTCTCAAATCAGTATTTTAGGAAAAGGGTATAAAACCGCCGATGAATTTGGCTTAATTGACCCGAATGAAAGCGCAATCAAACAAGTTAAATTAATGGCAACTTGGTTAATTCCCTTTGGATTTGTTTCGGGTTTTTGCTTTAGTTTAATTACGGGATTAGATACCTTTGCCTGGGCCGGAGTTGTGGGAAATCATTTAATCGGTGCAGTTCTCGGTGCAATTTCGGGGGGGTTAGGGAGCATCTTGGCCGGGGGTGGAGTCGGATTAATTGTTGGTGGCGGCGATGCTTTACCCTACCGTAACCGCCTGAATGCTGGGAAATATTTAGTCGTGGTCACAGGTTCAGAAACCTTGATGCGTAAAGCAAATCAGATTTTAAGGGACTTAGAACCGGAAAATATTCAGGGTTATACCGTTGGTGAAAATGAATAATTAAAATAGAATGTTATCATAATTTTAGCATAAATTTTCATCTTCCTTAACCTAAAATCCCTTAATGTTACCAAGAGAAGAACTCCTAAAAGGTATCGAAAATCGAGATACTATAGCACGGGTTATAGATCTGGCAGAACAAGCCATGAAAACCTGGGAAATTACCCTAACAGATTTCCTTTCTCCCCCTGAATTAGCTGAATCTGAAAAGGTCTTTAGCCGCTTAACAGAAGTACAAATGATCCCCTGGGGAGGCTATCCCCAAGCGGAACGCCAACGGTTAGGAATTGCCAGATCTGAACTTCCTCTTGATACTTCTCAAGTCAGCGTTATTGTTTTAGAAATTTCGGGTAATTTTCTCTTTGATCCCGCTACCCATCGAGACTTTTTAGGGTCGATGTTAGGGACGGGAATTGTCAGAGATAAAACCGGGGATATTATTGTTTTAGGAGAGCGTGGAGGCCAAACCATTGTCACCCTAGAATTGGCGGATTTCTTAGAGTTGAATTTGACTCAAGTTCGATCTGTTCCGGTGAAAACACGACGGATTGATCCGGGGGAATTAAAAGTTAGAGAACCCAAGAAGAAAGAGTTAACAACTGTAGAGGCTTCCATGCGGTTAGATGCGATCGCATCTGCTGGATTTGGAATGTCTCGTAGTAAGATGGTGAGTTTAATTGATGGGGGAGATGTGCGGGTCAATTGGAAAGAAGTTACCCAAGCTAGTTATCAATTAAAATCAGGGGATTTAATTGCCATTCGGGGAAAAGGACGTTTAGAAGTTAAAGATATGACTATTACTAAAAAACAAAGATATAGAGTTGAATTAACTCGCTATCAATAATCAGTTTGTACTGAATAATTTAAGGAGAATATTAGTAATGGTAAGACTCTATAATCAATCTTTTGAAATTTTAAAAACCGAGTTAAAAAAATGCGCTGAAAAAGATTTAGTTGGGGAAGTTGGAGAAAAAATTGTTCTTAAACGCTTAGAAAAAATGCGATCGCAATCGGGAGAATCTCTAACTTTATATGAATTAAAAAACTTAGTTTCCGATCAGTTTTATGAGTTTGATGAAGTAGTTTTACAGAAAGCTGCAAAAGCAAATCATCCACCCGGAATTGGGCAAAAGCTGGCTTTAGGTACAGCTATTTTAGGGGGATTTGTGGGACTTGTGGCTCTAGCTAATTTACCCTATCCCATGATTCGGTTTCCTGTTTCAAAAACCGTCCCTATTTTATTAATTCCCAGTTATATTAGTATGGATTATAACTATCGACAAGCCGTGTCTTTAGTAGAACAATCCGATCAATTAATTAATCAAGCTACGGCAATTACTGATATTGAATTAGGAGTTGAAAAAGTTGGAAAAGCTCAACAGCATCTGGATAAACTCCCAGTTTGGTTTTTAGGTTATTATCCTCAAGCCTACTGTTCATTTACGGGTTGTGTTTGGCGATTTACCTTCGATGAATATGAAGGTGCTAGAAAGAATATTGGCCGGATGGAATCTAAAATTTTTCAAGAACAAAATGCTTATCAAGAATATACAAAAGCCGAACAATTAATTAAGGAATCTCAAAACAATTTCTCTAAAACTCCTCCGGGCAATGAACAACAACAGATGATTAACCTTTGGCAAAAAGCGATTGATCAATTAGATAAAATTTCCTCCGAAACCTTAGCCGGAAAATTAGCTGAAAAACAGTTAGAAACCGCTAAACGAGATTTTCAACAACAACTAGGATTTGTTGCGGGAACCCTGAAAGGAAATACTTTAATTGATGCCGGGATGCAGTTTGGAATTCAAGCTGCAAAAGCCGCTAAAAATCCCCCTCACACCGCCAAACAATGGGAACAAGTAATCAAATTATGGCAAGAAGCAATTCGTCGCTTAGAACAAGTTCCAACGGATAATCCTAGTTATTTGGGTGCTCAGAAAAAATTAGCTGAATATCAATCAAATTTAGGAGTTTCCGAAAGTCGGTTAGAAGCGGAAAAAGACGCGGTAGAATCACTTAAACAGGCAAAAGCCGAGATTGCTCAATGGCAAACCTCAGCCCGTTCTAAAGAGCCTAATATTGGTTCCTTAATTGGTCAATTAACCGATATTATTAGTATATTAGAACAGGTTCCCGCAGGGACAACAGTTAGCGCAGAAGCCCAAAAATTATTAGGATCAGCACGACATACTCGTGATAAATTATATATGAACTAACTTGATATTTTGAAACCATTCTGTCCTTAAAACTGATTAATTATATATAATTATGACTCAAACACCAGAAGATTTTTCCCCATTTATTTCCTCAACACCCGATCCATCAGTAGATACGGCTAAATTAATACAATTATTACGGCGGAAAGAAAGAAATTGGGTGGAATGGGGCGATGCCTGTGCTCAATTACAAAAATCTGGTTATAACCCCCAACAAATTTTTGAAGAAACGGGTTTTGAACCCATTCAACAAAATCAAATCATTGTAGCAGGACAAGTCTTTACTTCCTTAGTAAAAGGCAATTTATCCGAGGAAATTCGATCCCGTTTTCAACAACGGGGAAGCGATATTTTATATGAATTTCGTATCCTAAATCAAGCAGAAAGGGTGATGGCGACGGAGTTTTCCGATCAGCGCAAATTAGATGCCGATGAAGCTAGAGAATTAGCCAAAGCCATCAAAGAATTCTCTCGGTTTTCGGTTCTCCCCCCGGGTTTTGCCCATCATCCTGGGGACGCTTTAGCCTATCAAGCCTGGAAAGCTGCCCGACAACAACATGATTTACAACAGCGATCGCGTTTAATTGCTAAAGGATTAAAATATGCTCACTCCCAAACCGCACGAGAAACCATAGAACAACTATTAACAGATTTTTCGATTACCGCCAAAAAATCAGCGCCTCGTTTACCAATGTATCGTTTAGAAACGGAAGAAGATCTACCCCGTTTAATTCCAGTCGTGGGGAAATTTCCCTTAACTCCATCGGATTTTAAAGCCGTTCCTTTGATTGAAGAATTAGGAGCATTTTCCATTGTTAAATCATCGGGAAATGCAGCTTGGGTAGCGGTTCCTGGCTGGCAAGTGGTCAGAAAGTCAGAAGATCCAATTGCTGTTTTAGGAAATAGCGCTAATTTACCGAATCCCTTACCCGGTAAATCAGAACCAGTTTTAATCCTGATCGATCGCGCTCAACGGGAATGGGATATTGATTCTTATTTCTTAGTTGAAAAATCTGAAAATTTAGAACTGCAATGGTTCGATGAAATTCCCGATATTCATTTACTAGGAAAATTAATTTTAATTATGCGTCCTAAGAAGGTATTAGATGAGGATCAAATTCATGATGTTTGGCAAATTGATGAATAGAAAAAAGAGAGGGAACACCGGAACAGCCCCCCAAACCCCCCGTGCACGGGGGGCTAGGGGGGGAGGGCACAGGGTAGGGGATGTGTAATTAATTTTGTTTAGGTACTTAATAACTTTTACCCATTACCCATTACCCATTACCCATTACCCATTACCTATCTTATTCTATATCATTTGATTTTCTACTGAGACATCTGTTTAGCTTTATTCGCCTGAGCGCAACTCGATAAAGCTAAAATTGATACCATTAACCATAAAAAAAATCTGGGTTTTAATCCAGTCTGAGAGCGAATTTGATCATAATTCATAGTGTTATATTCGTATTATCGTTCATTATCCACTTAATATTGAGCCTAGCATGACAGACGATCTTGATCTCGATTCAGTTTCCTCCGTTAATCCTATCCTAACTTCGGAAATAGTCTTTTCTGATCTGACAATAAATCCATTAGAAAATATTGATCAAATTCGTGCATTCCGAGAGCAGAAAATTAAAGAAATTTACCAAAGTTTACGTCCGGGTCAACAACAAATGGCCGATTGGAATGGGGGGCCCCTAGCTATTTCTGCGGTTCCAGGGGCCGGGAAATCAACGGGAATGGCCTTTGCTGCGGCATTAGCGACCGCCCGCCATCAACTCCATTCCCAGCATCAATTAGTGATTGTCACCTTCACCCGTTCGGCGGCTGCTAATATTCGGGCAAAAGTGAGTCAAGAACTCAAAGAAATGCGATTACCTTTGGGGGGATTTTTTGTTTATACATTGCATGGTTTAGCCTTAAATATTGCCTTAAAAAATCCCGAATTATCAGGATTAAATTTAGAGGATTTTACTTTAATTTTACCCACTCCTAGTAATCGAATTACCCGCAGTTGTGTTGAACAGTGGATTGTGGCTAATCCTCGCCATTATCAACGATTAATTGAGGGGGTTAAATTTGATGGGGAAGAAACAGAAAGATTAAGACGTCAATCGGTTTTAAGAACAGAAGTTTTACCGAACTTAGCTTGGAAAGTGATTCAAGAAGCTAAAAGTTCAGGACTACAACCGCAGGATTTAACCAATATTTCGGAACAAATTCCTGATGATTATGAAACCTTAGAAATAGCCGCCGGATTATATGAAAATTATCAAAATATATTGCGATCGCTGAATTTAATTGACTATGATGAGATGATTTTAGCCGCATTGCGAGTTTTAGACAATCCAACGGTTCGTCAAGTTTGGCAAAATCAAGTATTTGCTGTTTTTGAAGATGAAGCTCAAGATTCCACTCCCCTACAAAGTAAACTCTTGAGAATTTTAGCCAGTTCTTCTAAGTCAATTACTGATGATTTAGATACTTTAAATTTAGTTAGAGTCGGCGATCCAAATCAAGCGATTAACTCCACATTTACTACGGCTGATCCTATTTATTTTCGTCGTTTTTGTAATGATTGTGAACAGTTAAAACGATTAGCTACCATGGATCAAGCCGGACGCAGTAGTTGTATTATTATTGACGCAGCTAACTATATGTTATCCTGGGTTAATCGTTCAAAATTAGCTGGAAATGAACAACCTTTTCGAGAGCAAATGATTAAATTAGTGGGATTTAGTGATCATCAATCTAATGCTAATCCCCCGGCTTATGGTCGAGGTTTAGAACTCTGGGAAATGGCGGACATTTATCAGACCGTTGAGTTAATTGTCCAAAAAATTGTTACTATTATTGAAGACGATCCCCAAGGAAAATTTGCGATTTTACTAAGAGAGAATAAACAGGGAGAATTTATTTCTAATGTTTTTAATCATCCCCAATTATATAATATTAAAATTTCCGAAGATTTTAAAAGCAAAATTCGGGTTTATGATGCCTCTCAGCAGGCTAGAAATTCTCAAATTCCAGCAGAAATTTTATCTTTATTTCAATTTTTGGATCGTCCCCATTCACCAGATTATTTAAAATTAGCATTAAAAGTATTAGGCGATCGCAATTTAATTCCGAATTTAGATTATAATAAAATTGCAATTCATCCCGAAGAATTTCTTTATCCCGGCCCCCTTGACCCCCCACAATCAGAAGAAATTCGTCAATGTCGTTATTTTTGTTGTCAATTATTGCAAGCCCGTTTAGAACTTCCTCCCTATCAATTGATTTCCTTTTTAGCCCTATCCTTGCAATATGAAAAAACGGAATTAGCCACGGCGGATAAATTATCAGAACGCATCGGTCAAAAAACCTTTGGTAACCATTCCATGGGAACAATTTTAGATGTTTTAAATGATATTGTCAGTTCAGAAAAGTTTGAACCCGTGGATATTGATCAGGAATCAACCTCTAAAGACAGTCCCTATACCCGGGAAGGTCAATTAACATTAATTACCATGCACAAAGCCAAAGGATTAGATTGGGATTATGTGTTTATTCCCTTCTTACAAGAGTCTACAATTCCGGGGAGTTTAAGAGTTTTACCCCAAGCCAAATTTCTAGGAGAATTTACCCTTTCGGAAGTCGCCCGTGCCCAAATTCGAGCCGCTGCTCACGGAGAAGAATTAATTCCTGATATCGCCACTGCTTGGGAGCAAGCTAAGGATTTAAAAACCGCAGAAGAATACCGATTACTCTATGTCGCCATGACCAGAGCTAAACGTTTTTTATGGATGTCTGTGTCTCGTTTTTCTCCCTACAGTTGGCATAAACCTGAAAATCAGCAAGAACAAAAAGCCTGTCCGGTTTTTATTGCGTTAAAACAACAATTTCCTCAACATTTTTTCGAGAAATTTTAGTTGTTGGGCTTTAGCCCTTTAGATTGGGGGGCTAAAGCCCAACAACTAATTTTTTTAGGCTTGAATTGACATTAATATCTCTAATTTTGGTTGAATTTCAGCATCAAATCCAGCGTTTTTTAAGGAATCAATTGTTGCTTCGGCGTTCTGTATCCAGAAATCACGACCTAAACAAATCCCTTTATTACTAGGTTTAAATTCTCCTTTAACCGTAGCAACAATTGGAATATTAGCTTGTTTTTGATTACCCGAAGATTGTTCTTTTAGTAGTGCATGAAGTTTTTGAAGTCGGGATAAATCATAAATTTCCTCAAGTTTTAGGTGTAAAAGTACCATTGAATTTGATTCCTCTATTTCCAAATCTTCCAATAAAAGAGCCGGAATTTTATCAATCCGAGGGAGAGTATCCGCCGATTGTAACTCATCAATAATAAGCTGAAGTTTATCTTCCTGTTTGTCAGTTTTACCCGTGATTAAAACCACATCATTTTCCTTCGGAAAAGTCTTGATTTCTTGATAGGTTTTAGGAAAAATAATTGCTTCCATTTGTCCGGTTAAATCTTCGATTTGTAAAAACGCCATCCGATCACCTTTTTTGGTGGTATGCAGTTTAATAGCAGTGATTACAACAACTACTTTAACTTTAGATTTTTTATCCGTTAATTCTGATAGAGTCACTCTTTCATCTACAGAAATCGATCTTAAGATAGATTTTAAAGGATGTTCAGAAACATAAAACCCCAGTAACTCTTTTTCAAATTGGAGTTTTTCCTGAACTTTAAAATCCTCAAGTTTTGCGGGTTTGGGTGCATCTTCATGGGTATCTTTTGTATTAGTTCCACCCCCTAAAATATCGAATATACTTTGTTGACCCACGGCTCGATCTTTGGCTTTACTTTGCGCCCAAGAAATTAATTTATCTAAATGATCAATAGCTTGGCGACGGTTGGGGTTAAGTTTATCTAAAGCTCCACATTTAATTAAGGCTTCTAAGGCGCGACTATTCACCATTTGTAAGTTAATGCGATCGCATAAATCAGGAAAACTCTTAAATTCTCCCCCTTCTTGACGAATTTCTAATAAATGTTCGATCGCACCTTCCCCGACATTTTTAATCGCAGAAAGTCCGAAAATAATACTCTTATCCGAGGGGGTAAAATCCATTCCCGAAAGGTTTATATCGGGCGGGATCACCTTAATTCCCAGGGATTTTTGACAAGATTCAATATATTTTTGAATTTTATCCGTATCTCCACTATTTGCACTTAATAAAGCTGCCATATATTCAACGGGATAATTTGCTTTTAAATAGGCGGTTTCATAGGTAACATAGGCATAGGCCATGGAATGGGATTTATTAAAGCAATTAGAAGCAACTAAACCATTGCTGAGAACAAAGTTATGATCTTCTTGTACGCCAATATCATAAACTGCTTGGGTTCCTAAAGATTTTCGACTAATAATTTTAACCATTTTTATAATTCCCTAAAATTTACTCAATTTTTAACTTCTTACGTTGAAGTCCTAAATTTGGATATTGATCAATTAAATTATATAGCAATCCTATTTGAGTTGTATCTAAAATTTAGACTTAAAAGGGAACACCGGATAATACTTCTATAGTAGGGGTAATTCATGAATTACCCCTACATATATGGTTACATCCCCAAATTTGCGTAAGTCCTGAAGGTGTTTGACAATACTAAACCTTGTAACAAGGGTCATAACCCAGGGTTCCGGTGTTCCCCGCTATATCTGTCAATTCACAGCCAGTTGTGAAACTGGTCTAGGGATAATATGAACAACCCTAGGTAAAACTTGCTGTGATCAAGGGAAATAAAATAGGGTTGTAATGCTGATTACATAAGATTTTCAGGGTGATGCACAAGGGCCGAATGTAGAGGATAAACCCACCGCATCTAATTAGTTACATCAGAGAGTGGAACATTGATGTCACTACTCCAAAGGGGCTGCTTCTACTATTCAAAGTGTAGGGAGTTGAATCACCGAAACAACAAACCGCCTTTAACTCTCGCCTTCTGTACACAGTGCTTTACCCAAGGAAACCCATCATGTTTGCACAAGATATTTCGATTCAAGATTCTGAAGTTACTCTTAATTCTCTTAATTCTATTGATCCCCAAGCCTTAGCTCAACTCTTATTACAAGAATTGCAAACAGCCGTCAAAACCCTCCCCGCCAGTGGTCGGACAGTGACGCTACGGATGGCCCTAGAAGTAGAACGCATTTGCGAAAAAAGCAACCGGATTCAAACCTCTGGCGATGTACAAACCTGGCAGTTAAGTTTGGCCCGTCATCGCTTACAAAAGTGCTTAGAATATTACAAACTTGGCTCTCGTCAAGGTAGGGTAGAACTTCACTCCCACTTAGCCGCGATCGTCTACCGTCACGTGGCTTCCTTTGAGTCTCAGTTGAGTTTCCAAGCCCGTTACAACTTAATTGAAGACTTTTTACAAGGATTTTATGTTGAGTCTCTGCGGGCCTTTCGTCGGGAACACCAAATGGAAGCCAGCTATACTCCCCATACCCGTTTAGAATTAGCGGAATATATGGCCTTTACCGAACAGTATGCCAAACGTCAGATCGGTTTACCCGGTCGTAACCGTCAACGGTTAATTGTCTTACGCGCCCAAGGATTTGCTAAAGGTCAACCCCCTGAAACTTCTATGGATATTGAATTAGCCGTTGAAGGTGGCAAAACCGAAGAAGCTGAAGCTCAAAGCCGGACATCCGCGATGCAGCAAATTCGGGAAAAAATGGTATCTGAAACCGTTGACCTCGCAGAAAGTGTATTACGAGATCGGGTGATTAATGAACTAATTCAATATTTAGAATCCCAAGGACAAACCGATTGTGTTAAATATTTAAAGCTGAAAATGCAAGATCTACAAGCCTGCGATATTGATAAAGCCCTGGGGTTAACCACCCGTGAACGGGACTATCTGCAACAACGGTTTAAATACCACGTCGAAAAATTTGCCCGGTCTAACAACTGGAAACTCGTCCATGAATGGTTAGGGGCTGATATTAACCAAAAATTGGGGATGACGGGCGAACAATGGCAAGCCTTCCAAGCCCAATTATCCGTCGATCAGCAACAGTTATTACAACTCAAAGACCAAGAAGAAAGCGATAAAGCGATCGCCTCTATCCTCAAATGCACCCCCAAACAAGTCCAAAAACGTTGGGCTAAAATCCTCGACCTGGCTTTCAACTACCGTAACAACGAGGCCTCAGCCCAAATTTCCCCCGACAAAATGTAATATATTATGAGTTAAGGGTATTCACAAAAGAGAAATTTAGGTTTTTCTGAATGGGGTTACATAATCTTACGACTCTTTGAGTTGATGATACTTAGATTTTTTGAATAATAATGTATTACATTTTATCGTGCGGAATATGGGTTTTATATATCTGAATCTCCAAACAATAAGGGCGAGTTTTCCTCTCCCGAACAGAGAGACTTTCTCGCCCCTATCTTTATGTAGTTTCGCACAGTCCAATCGTTTATTCTTCGTCGCCTGCTTCTGCGTCGTCAGTGGGATAGTAAAATCCTGTTGAACGACCTGTGAGAACTGACTTACCGAGGGATAAAGCTTTTTCAGCTTGTAGTCTTGCTTTCCGTTTCCAAGTCGCCTTCCGCATATCGCGTCTCGACCTGGACATTTTCTTCTTGGGTACAGCCATGAGCCTAGATTAATGAAGATTTTGCACAAACTATTATAGTACCCTATTTGTACCCTTTGCTAAATATTTTTTTCCCAAGAGTTGAGAAAGGGGACTAGAGAGTGATAATAACGGGGGTGTGGTCGCTGGGTTGTTCCCAGGTTCTAGGAGTTTTATCAATGATACAACTACTGGCGACTTCATACAGGGGTAAGGTCAAATAATGGGTATCAATGCGCCATCCAGTATTCCGTCGGAAGGAGCCTTGGCGATAGTCCCACCAACTAAAATGTCCCCCTTCAGTGGTGAACTTGCGAAAGGCGTCTTTAAAGCCTAATTCTAATATTGATTCTAAGGCTTGACGTTCAGCATCACTCGCCATAATATGATTTTCTCGACCTTTGGGATTATGAATATCAATATCTTCTAAAGCAATATTAAAGTCACCGCAAATACAAATCTTTTCAGTTTGAGTGAATAGCAGTTTTAAATAGTCTTTGAGATGGTTTAACCAGTTTAATTTATAGTGATATTTATCGCTATCAATACTGGAACCATTGGGAACGTATAAATTAACTATAGCAACTCCATCAATAATTCCGGTTAAAACTCGTTTTTGTTCATCAAATGTTTGAGAGGGTTCTGTATTTAAAATATCAGAAAATCCAAAATGAACCGCCTCTAAGGTGGTTTTGCTAAAAATTGCCACCCCATTATAGGATTTTTGACCATAAGTATAAATATTATAACCTAATTCTTCAAAACCAGAACGAGGAAAGTCTTTATCTATGACTTTAGTTTCCTGTAAACACAGAATATCAATTTCATTGGTTTGTAACCATTGCCATACCTGATCTTTTCTAGTTCTAATTGAATTAACATTCCAAGTTGCAATTTTCATTCTAAACTCCTAATTAAAGCTGAAGCACAACAACGGTAAAACAACTGGGGTTAGATAGGACAACATAAACCGCCCGCCCGTTGACTAAATAGAGCATTTTCTCGATAGTCTACGGGACAATCAATCACAACTGGAACGTCTTGATTTAGGGCTTCTTTGAGAATCGGAATTAAATCGGTTGTGGCTTCCACCCGATAACCTTTTAACCCCATACTTTCGGCAAATTTAACAAAATCAGGATTGCCAAATTTAATAAACGAAGATGACCCAAATTGGTCGTTTTGTTTCCATTCAATTAATCCATAACCGCCATCATTAAAGATGAAGGTAACAAAGGGAGTTCCTACCCGTAAAGCGGTTTCAAGTTCCTGATTATTCATCATAAATCCGCCATCTCCTGTTACCGCCACCACCTTCCGATTAGGATAAACTAATTTAGCGGCAACTGCACCCGGAATCGCAATTCCCATGGCTGCAAATCCATTAGAAATTAAACAGGTATTTGGCGTTTCACAATGATAATGTCTCGCCATCCACATTTTATGAGCGCCAACATCTGAAATCACAATATCTTCTGGGCCCATAACTTGACGCAAATCATAAATAATTTTTTGCGGTTTAATCGGGAAGGCATCGTCTTTGGCATAAAATTCGTAATTATTACGAATATCCGGTCTTAATTTTAAAGCATAGGGTTCGGGTTTTCCGGTACGATCTGAACGCCTTAAAATCTCTTGGAGAGAGTCAGAAATATCCCCAATAATTTCAGCAATCGGAATATAACTACTATCAACTTCGGCGGAATCTTCACCAATATGAATAATCGGAATTTTGCCTTGGGGATTCCATTTTTTCGGGGAATATTCAATTAAATCATAGCCAACAGCAATGATTAAATCCGCCTTATCAAATCCACAACTAATATAATCCCGCAGTTGTAATCCCGTTGTCCATAATGCTAAAGGATGGGTATAAGGAATAATTCCTTTGCCCATAAACGTATTTACAACGGGGATATTCAGTTGGGTAGCAAATTCTGTTAAAGCGGCACTGCCATTCCCCCGAATTGCTCCATTTCCTACTAATATTAAGGGATTATTGGCTTTAGAAATTGCGATCGCTGCTTCATTCATACTTTGATAAGCAGAATAAACTTTTTCTCGCTTATCTTGTTTGAGAGGATAGCCTTCGACCTCCATACTAGCAATATTTTCGGGGAGATCAATATGCACTGCCCCAGGTTTTTCAGATTGAGCTATTTTAAACGCTTTTCTGACAATTTCTGGCGTAATACTAGGGCGAACAATTTGGGAATTCCATTTAGTAACTGGGGCAAACATTGCCACTAAATCCAAATATTGATGGGATTCAATGTGCATTCGATCTGTTCCCACTTGACCTGTAATTGCAACTAACGGTGCTCCATCTAAATTCGCATCAGCAACCCCGGTCATTAAATTCGTTGCTCCAGGGCCTAATGTTGATAAACAAACTCCCGCCCGTCCAGTTAAGCGACCATAAACATCGGCCATAAATGCAGCCCCTTGTTCATGACGAGTTGTAATAAATTTGATCGAGGAGGTTTTTAAGCATTCGAGGATTTGCATATTTTCTTCCCCTGGAACACCAAAAATATACTCGACTCCTTCATTTTCCAAACATTTAACTAACAGTTGTGCTGTGTTCATAATTTTTAATAAGAATGGTTTTTTTTACCCTATTTAATCCAAACGGTTTTAATATTCACAAATTCGTGAATCCCTTGGCTACTCAATTCCCGTCCGTAACCGGAACGTTTGATCCCTCCAAAGGGTAAGCGAGGATCGGATTTAACTAAACCGTTAATAAAGACAGCACCCGCTTCTAATTCTCGAATTAAACGCTCTTGTTCGGCTCGATTTGTTGTCCACCCACTGGCACCCAAACCAAAGATGGTACTATTAGCAAGGGTAATGGCTTCATCTAAAGAATTAACCCGGAAGATTAACGCCACCGGCCCAAAGAATTCTTCACTGTAAGCAGGGGTTCCTTCAGGAATTTGGGTTAAAATTGTTGGCGGATAAAAATTGCCCGGTTGTTCCAAGAGTTGACCTCCGGTTAATACTTTGGCTCCAGCTTCAACACAGATTTGAACTTGTTGGTGTAATTCCGTTAAAATATCGGGGGTTGCTAAGGGCCCCACTTCGGTATCGGGTAACATTGGATCACCGATTTTTAAATCCGCAAATTTTTCCGCCATACGACTTTCAAATTCATCGGCAATACTAGATATCAAAATAAACCGTTTTGCTGCAATACAGGACTGTCCATTATTTAACATTCGTGCTGTAACGGCGGCTTCTACTGCTGCATTTATATCCGCCGTTTCTAACACAATAAACGGATCACTTCCACCTAATTCTAGGACAGTTTTTTTAATATTTTGACCAGCTAAAGAGGCTAAACTAGCGCCTGCGGGTTCACTTCCGGTTAAAGTTCCAGCTTTAACCCGATCATCGGTAATAATTTGAGCGACTTTATTAGAACCTACTAATAAAGTTTGAAACACCCCTTCAGGAAATCCAGCTTTTTGAAAAATTTCCCCAATGGCTAAGGCGCATTGAGGTACGTTGGAAGCGTGTTTGAGTAAACCAACATTTCCGGCCATTAATGCGGGTGCAGCAAAGCGGAAGACTTGCCAGAAGGGAAAATTCCAAGGCATGACCGCTAAAATTGCCCCCAGAGGTTCGTAAGCAATAAAGCTATTACTGGCGTCGCTTTCTGCGGGAACATCGACAAGAAATTGAGCTGCATTTTCCGCATAAAAGCGACAAACGGAGGCACTTTTTTTGACTTCTGCGATCGCGGCAGTAATGGGTTTTCCCATTTCCAATGTCATGATTTTGGCGTAGGTTTCGGCATTTTCTTCTAATAGATTAGCCGCGTTTTGCATCCATTGTGAACGAGTATCAAAGGAGACTCGCCGATAGTCTCGAAAGGCCCGATCTGCGAGTGCTAAAGCGTTCTCAATTTCGGCATCGGTCAAAGCGGTAAAGGTTTTCACCGTTTCCCCAGTGGCCGGGTTAATTGTAGCAATGCCCATAATTGATTTTTTAGTTTTAAGTTAAAATTAAGGATTTACTTTTTTATCGTAACGCTTAAAAACTCTCTATTCTCACTGAAGGGATCACTGATTGATTACTTGATACAAATCTGTACAATAGTACAACTAAATTTAAAATACTTAACAAAGGGAATAAAAAGTTAATAGAGAAAATAACAATGGACATAAAATAATCAAGAAAACCGTCTAACCCATCATTACTCCTCAACAAAAAAATATATGAAGCATTTTCGCCTATCATCCCCGCTTGCCCAATTTTTCCCAATCTTGACCTGGTTACCCAATTATCAACGGGATTGGTTATGGGCAGATATTACAAGTTACAGAAGATGGATAGGTTGTCCCCCCTGTTTTAAAGATTCACTCAACCCGCACAAAATATTAACTAATTCTGCACCCACCCAACCGGATGAAATTGGGGAAGGTTGATGATTTTGAATAGAATTCAGAAAATTATCACAAACTTGAGCTAGGGGTTCTCTGGGTTCAATCTCAATCACTTCTCGATTGATTCCGGCGGATTTCCAACTGTTATCAATAACATCAAAATAACCCTGTTGAATTGTCAGAGGAGATTCCGATTGTAGTTCATCAAAAATTAAAGTTCCCTGACTTCCAACCACGGCTAAACGTCGTTGTTTGTCTGGGTTTAACCAACACAAATGTAGAAAGGCTTCAAACCCACTGGGATAGGTTAAATTAGCAATCACTAAATCCGATAATCCCGATGCAGGCTGTAACCAAACCGTTCCCGTTGCTTTCACTTGAATCGGTTTTTCCCCTAACCAACTATTAAGAATCACAATATCATGAATCGCTAAATCCCATAACGCATCCACATCTTGTCGCACTGGTTCTAAATGGGTTCGGGTGGCGTAACCATATCTTAATTCCCCTAATTTCCCCGATTCAATTACGGTTTTCCCCCGTTCTACCGCCGGATGAAATAAATAAGTATGATCAACAAAAAGTTGTAGCTGTTTTTGTTGCGCGAGTTCGCATAATTCTAATGATTTAGTTACACTCAGGGTTAAGGGTTTTTCGGTAAAAACATGATAACCCTGTTCTAAGGCGGCAGAAATTAAAGCAAAATGTGTAGCCGCAGGAGTGGCGATCGCAACTGCATCTATATTAGGTAAATTCCAAATGGTTGAACCATCGGTCGTTAAAATAATATCATCGGGAAGTTGAAACCGTTTTTTTGCTGTTTGTAAACGGTCGGGATTGGAATCGGCGATCGCCACAACTTTAGAATTAGGGTGTTGATGGAAATTACGAATTAAATGAACTCCCCAACGACCCGCACCAAAAATAGCAATATTAATCATAAGAATAGGGAACAGGGAACAGGTAATTGGTAATTGGTAATTGGTAATTGGTAATGGGGATTTATTCTTCCATCGTCTTAATAATACCAACAATTATTCTAGTTTCCGATGGTAATTCATTTGTAAAGGATTCTATATCAGATCAATTGCCGATTGTTTATTTGGTGATTTTTCCTGTTTTTATCGCTTAATTCCGGCAGTTTTTTGAGTTTCTACAACAGAAAGAAAAGCCACTTCCGCCGCCGCCTGTTCCGCCGCTTTAATTGAACGTCCGGTTCCCTCCCCCAGTTGACGACCTTGTAACCAAACCACCGCAGTAAAACGCCCCTCATCGTTATGAATTTGGCGATTTTGCTGGACTTTATATTCAGGTAAAACTTTATAATGGCTTTGTGTCCATTCCTGTAGAGCCGCCTTATAATTATTTCGGGCTGGATCACGAATAATTTTGGCAGCGCGATCACAAAAATGGGAATCTAACCAGGGACGAATTAAGGTTAAATTTTGACTACTCAGATATAAACTGGCCAAGACCGCTTCAAAACAGTCCGCCAGACGGGATTCTTCCCCCGCTTTGTCCCGAATCGCGCTTCCGGCTGCGAGTAAAAATGTACCAAATCCATACTGATCGGCAATTTCAGCCAAAGTGCGATCGCTCACTAAAATCGAACGAATCGCGGCAAATTCTCCCACCGGACAGTCAGGATAAACTTCATAGAGTAACTCAGAGGCTGCTAATCTCACCACGGAATCCCCGACAAACTCTAATTGTTCATAATTAGCCTCGGCTGAGAGTGTCGGGTGAGTTAAGGCTAAATCTAACAAATCCCATCGAATCTGGACATGATCCGAGAGTCCCAAACGTTGAATCAGCTTTTGTAACTGGCGTTTTCGATTTGGATAGCCAATAGTCATAGATTTTGGGTCAATAGAAAATGGGACTCACTGTAGGGGCATCAAATCAAGGGGAGTTCAGAGTCAGACATAAGCCGGGTTCTGTTATCGGTGGCTAAAATTAGCACACCAACGGCGATTATCTATCTGGGATGTCTGTTACCAAACACCTCTAGCGGTACCACTATTCACGGAACGGGAAAAAGACCAACCCTAGTTCCTCCGACCTTGCTCCCAACTGGGGTTTACCGAGCCAACGCCTCACGACGTTGCTGGTGCGCTCTTACCGCACCTTTGCACCCTTACCCGAAGGCGGTATTTTTCTGTGGCACTATCCTCACGATCGCTCGCACTGGGCGTTACCCAGCAAGTTTGGTCTTTCGGGAGCCCGGACTTTCCTCAGACTCTATCGAGTCCGTAATCACCTACGCTCACTATGAACCCCCCTCTCCTATACTACTGCAAAATCAGTGATCAGTTATCAGTGTCAAGACGTGCGTGCCGTAGGCTATTGGCGCGTCTCTACTCAGTTGGGAGGCAATCTAAAGTTATAATTAATTAATTAGTAAAGTCCTGATTTTATTTATTTCACTGATGACTGATGACTGATAACTGTTTACTGATAACTGATTATTGTGAGTATTTTAAGAATTAATAAATTGAGTAATAAATGGCTTGATCTATCGGAGATTTCTGCCGTAATTATCGCCACAATTCTTGTGTTATCTATACTCTTGGGAATTTATTATTTAGGTTGGTTACAACCCTTAGAATTAGTTGCTTATGATCAAATGGTAAGATTACGTCCGGCTTTAGCCGCTGATCCTCGATTAGTAGTAATCGGAATTACCGAAGAAGATATTCAAAAACTTGAGCGTTGGCCCCTGTCCGATGAAGTGATTGCACGATTATTAGAAAAACTATCCAAATATCAACCTAAAGTTATTGGTTTAGATATTTATCGTGACATTAGATATGAACCAGGATATGATAAATTTCAGAAACAACTTCAAATTTCCGATAATGTGATTGTGATTAGTAATTTAGGATATAGTGAAATTAAAAGAATCTCGGCACCGCCTAATATTTCTGATGAACGAGTCGGTTTTAATGATTTATTGCTTGACCCCGATAATGTTGTTCGTCGAAATTTGATGTTTGCTAGTACCCCAGATGGGACTTTTTATTCATTCTCTTTAAGAATGGCATTACATTATTTATTTAATCAAGGAATTACACCAAATAATAGTGAGATAGATCCTAATTTTATTACCTGGGGAAAGGCTGAATTTGTGCCGTTATCTCGAGATTCTGGTGGTTATCAAACCATTGATGATCGAGGTTATCAAATTTTATTAAATTATCGCTCTGCCAATAATATTGCCAGGATGATTAGTTTAACACAATTTTTAGATCAAACCATTCCCGAAAGTTGGATTAAAGATAAAATTGTTTTAATTGGTACATTAGCTCCTAGTGGCAAAGATGTATTTCTAACTCCCTATAGTCCGGCTGAAAAAAATGCCTTTAAAATGCCAGGAGTTTTAGTTCATGCCCAAATGGTGAGTCAAATTTTAGATGCGGTTTCAGGTCAGCGCGATTTATTTATTTTTTGGGAACAATGGGGAGAATTTTTATGGATTTGTAGTTGGGGTTTAATCGGAGCAACTTTAGCTTGGTCAAGTCGAAATCTTTTAATTATTACCCTAGGAAATCCATTTTTAGTTGGTGTTTTATTTGGATTAAGTTTTTTCCTATTTTTACATAACCGTTGGGTTCCCACCACAACTCCGAGTTTAGCCCTTATATTTACCAGTGGTACTGTTATTGGTTATCGTGCATTTCAAGCCCAACGTCAGCAACAAATTGTGATGCGATTATTAGGACAAAATACCTCACCGGAAATTGCCAATGCTTTATGGAATAGTCGCGATCGTTTATTAGAAGATGGAAAGTTACCCGGTCAAAAATTAATTGCTACTATTCTATTTAGTGATATTAGAAATTTTAGTACCGTTTCTGAAGAAATGCCTCCAGAAATCTTGATAGAATGGTTAAATGAATATTTATCTGTTTTAACCCAATGTGTCCAAACCCATCATGGTATTATTAATAAGTTTACTGGGGACGGAATTATGGCAGCTTTTGGAGTACCTCTAGCTCGTAAAACCCAAGAATCCATTGCTAAAGATGCTTATAATGCCGTCGCCTGTGCTTTAGCAATTGAAGACCATTTAAAACGGTTAAATCAAGATTGGAAAAACCGCAACTTTCCTGAAATTGCCATGCGAGTTGGCATTTTTACAGGCCCGATTATCGCCGGAAGTTTGGGGGGAAAAGAACGGTTAGAATATGGGTTATTAGGAGATAGTGTTAATATTGCTTCTCGTTTAGAAAGCTGCGAAAAAGATCGACAATCGGGCATTTGTCGAATTTTAATTGCTGCTCAAACTTTAGAATATATTGCGGATAGTTTTGAGGTGGAATCTTGGGGACTAATTCCACTAAAAGGAAAACATCAAATGGTTGACATTTATCTAGTTATTGGCTGGAAAAAATAGCAAATATAAATTAATTATATAAATAAAAAATCAGAGGATAAAAAAATGACCGAACAGGAAAAATTAACCCCCCAATTAACTGCCGATGGCTCCTTTACCTTTTTTTCGTCGGAATTTAGAGAATTATTTCATAGTCATTTTGGCGCAAAACAGGAAGCAGAATGCAAGTTTGTAGAACCCTTACAGTTAAGAAAAAAAGCCGCAACATCTCCCCTATATTTACTTGATATTTGTTATGGTTTAGGTTATAATACAGCAGCAGCATTAACCGCAATTTGGGAAGTCAATCCTAACTGTAAAATAGAATGGATTGGCTTGGAATTTGATCAACAAATTCCCCAATCAGCCTTAGAATATAATTTACTCAATGCCTATCCTAATTACATTCAGGATATATTAAAAGAAATTGCCCAAAATCAGCATCTAAAAACAGAATTATTTAACGCTAATTTAATCATTGGCGACGCTAGAAATACTATTTCAACCGTTTACAATTCTGGGTTTAAAGCCGATGCAATTTTTCTTGACCCCTTTTCTCCCGCCCATTGTCCCCAACTGTGGACAGTAGAATTTTTAACCCTAGTCGCCCAATGTCTCAAACCCCAGGGACATTTGGCTACCTATTCCTGTTCCGCGACGGCTAGAAGTGCCTTAATCCAGGCGGGGCTACACATTAGTTATACCCCCCCTGTAGGGCGACGCACACCCGGAACCCTGGCTAGTCTCGACCCCAGGGATTTACCCCCCCTCTGTCCCAAAGAACAAGAACACCTGAAAACCCGCGCCGCCGTCCCCTATCGAGATCCCAGTTTATCCGATATTGCAGAAGTGATTATCCTGCGACGTCAAGCTGAACAAGACACCTGTACCCTGGAACCCACCTCCCATTGGAAGAAACGATGGCGCAGTGAGTCCATCTTGTGAAAAGATACTTGAGGATGCGATGATCGTGTCTATAACTTACAATTGACACCCAAACAGTAAATGGCAGCGGTAGCAATTTTAGCGGCGGGACGCGGAACTCGCATGAAATCTGATCTTCCCAAGGTTCTGCATCAGTTGGGAGGACGCACTTTAGTTCAACGGGTTTTAGAGAGTTGTGTCCAGTTGCAACCCTCCCGTAGATTAATAATTGTAGGCTATGGGGCCGATTTAGTTCGTGATAGTCTGCAAAAAACGGATACGCAACCTGGTTTAGAATTTGTTGAACAAACCGAACAATTAGGGACAGGTCATGCAATTCAACAATTACTGCCCTATTTAAAAGACTTTACCGGAGATTTACTCGTTTTAAATGGGGATGTTCCCTTATTACGTCCTGACACTTTAGAACAGTTAATTAAAATCCACACAGAAAATGGAAACGGGGCGACATTATTAGCTGCCCATTTTCCTAATCCTACGGGATATGGTCGAGTATTTTGTGATAGTCAAAATTTAGTTAATCAAATTGTTGAAGAACGGGATTGTACCGATGCTCAACGGCAAAATCATCGAATTAATGCCGGGGTTTATTGTTTTAATTGGCCGCAGTTAGCCAAAATTTTACCCGACCTGAAAGCCGATAATGATCAACAGGAATATTATCTCACCGATACGGTGCATCATTTAGATAAAGTGATGGCGGTGGATGTCGAAGATTATCGAGAAATTTTAGGGGTTAATAGTCGCAAACATCTGGCTAATTCCTATAGGGTTTTGCAAGATTGGGTGAAAACCGATTGGATGGCGGCGGGGGTAACAATTATTGACCCCGATAGTGTCACCATTGATGATACGGTCAAGTTAGAAACCGATGTGATTATTGAACCCCAAACTCACCTACGGGGAAATACAATTATTCAAACTGGAAGTCGAATTGGCCCAGGAAGTTTAATTGAAAATAGTCAGATTGGAAAAAATGTTACGGTGCAGTTTTCCGTCGTTTCTGATAGTGTTGTTGCTGATAGAACCCGTATTGGCCCCTATGCCCATTTAAGAGGTCATGCAAAAGTTGGTGAACAATGTCGGGTTGGGAATTTTGTAGAATTAAAAAATACCGAAGTAGGAAATCGGACTAATATTTCCCATTTATCTTATATAGGAGATGCCACATTAGGAGATAAGGTTAATATTGGGGCGGGAACAATTACCGCTAATTATGATGGGGTGAAAAAGCACCGAACAACAATCGGAGACCGGACAAAAACCGGAGCAAATAGTGTTTTAGTTGCCCCTCTAACCTTGGGAAATGATGTTACTGTGGCGGCAGGTTCTACTATTACGGATGATATCCCTGATGATAGTTTAGCCATTGCCCGGGAACGTCAAATAATTAAACCCGGTTGGCGCTTAGAATCACCGGAATAATATTAATTGAATTAGGGAGGAGAAATTACCAAAGAATAGGATAGCATTAGATATCCTATTCTTTGTTCCCTCCCCCCCAAACCCCTCGTGCACGAGGGGTTTGAGAGCGCCTATTCCCTGTTCCCTGCTTTAATATGACTAAAACTTCTTCTCCCTCTGTGATGATTTCTTCCCCTAATTTGATACAACAAAATTTTCCAGGGTTATACTCTTTTTGGAAATTTTCCCGTCCCCATACCATTATTGGCACAACTTTAAGTGTGTTGGGGATGTATTTAATTGCTATTAGTGAGTTTAGACAATTTCCTGGTTTTAATTTCAGTTTACTAGCTTTATTTTGGAGTTGGTTAGCTTGTATTTTTGGTAATATTTATATTGTTGGATTAAATCAACTTGAAGATATTGAAATTGATCAGATTAATAAACCCAATTTACCCTTAGCATCGGGGGAATATTCCAAGTTTCAAGCTCAAATGATTGTCGGAATAACCGGAATTTTAGCTTTAACTATTGCAGCGTTTCAAGGCTATTATTTATTGGGAATGGTGACAATTAGTTTGCTATTGGGGACAGCTTACTCCTTACCTCCAATTCGTTTAAAACGGTTTCCATTTTGGGCGGCATTTTGTATTTTTACCGTTAGAGGAATTATCGTTAATTTAGGGTTATATTTACACCTAAGTTGGATTTTATCAGCAAAATCAATATCATCAATTCCGATAATTCCCCCTTCAGTTTGGGCGTTAACCTTATTTGTTTTAGTATTTACCGTTGCGATCGCAATTTTCAAAGATATTCCTGATTTAGAAGGCGATCGCCAATTCCAGATTAACACATTAACCATCAAATTAGGAACCGTAACAGTATTTAATTTATCTCTATGGATAATCACTGTTTGTTATTTAGGAATGATTCTAGGGAGTTTTCTATTACAATCTTCCTTAAATCCCATATTTTTAGGATTCAGTCATTTAATATTATTAACAGTATTATGGTGGCGCAGTCAAACAATTGATTTAAGCGATAAACAATCAATTACCGGATTTTATCAATTTATTTGGAAACTGTTTTTCCTAGAATATTTAATCTTTCCCCTTTCGGTGCTTACCACGACCATTTCATTAAACCTGAAGATCGTTTGAAGATCATGATGGCGCGACAATAGGTTAAATAGCGATCGCCTATCATTACCCTTGTGTAGTGATGGGCGGATCATCCTCTTAATGTCTTTGTGTCTTTGTGGTTTAATAATTTGGCGCGGGCGTTGCTACCAGAAGTTAGTAATATTATATCCTAATTCTTGGATCATTTTTCTTAATAAAGGTAGACTTAATCCAATCACATTGGTATGGCATCCTTCTAATTTTTCAATAAATAAACCGCCCTTGCCTTCAATCGCAAAACATCCAGCGCAATTTAAAGGTTCTCCGGTATCAACATAATCCTTAATTTCACTATCGGAAATATTAGCAAAATAGACATTAGTGGTTTGAGAATAGACTAATATTTGATCAGTAGAAACATTAATTAAAGCATGACCCGTATACAGTTGTCCCAATTGACCCCGCATGGTTTGCCAACGGGCGATCGCTTCCTCAATATTAGCAGGTTTGCCATAAATTTCTCCCCCAACAGCCAAAACCGAATCACACCCCAAAACCAATAGAATTTCCCCATCATTTTTAGGTTGATTCATTAATCTTTGGGTGATAACTTCTGCTTTACATTTGGCAAGTTTTTGGACTAATTCTACAGGGTTAGAATCTGCGATTTGGGATTCATCAAAATCACTTTTGAGAATAATCGGCTGAATCCCAATGGTTTCTAATAACCGTTTACGCGCCGGGGAAGCAGAAGCTAAAATAAATGTGATTCGATTGGGCTGATTCATGAAACTCAATTAATAAACTTTAAAAGATTGCACCACTTGTTTTAAAAGTTGTTGAGTTTTTTCCCAACGTTTTTCAGTAGTGGAAACATTTAGTGTAAATAGGTTTCCACGACTAATAGTAACACTAGCAAAGTCATGCCGTTTTTGTTCATTCGGAAGTTGTACCGCGTATTCTAACCAATAATAAAGATTTGATCCTTTTTCAAAGGATTCTGCATTAATTAGTTCTGCGGTACGTCCTGAACCTTCTGGGGCGATCGCTTTTTTACTCAATGTATATCCTACCTCAGTGGGGGTGCCAATTTCTGCGAGGGTTTGATTCGGATTAGAAACCGGATTGATTACCACACTAACATTTTCACCTTGTTCAATCATATCGTGTAGTACCGTATCGGGGCCGTTAGCAACACTCACCTGTGTCCATCCGTTAGGATAGATAAATTCATAGCCATCTCCGGTATCCACAAAACTATTTAATCCCGCGCCAACGGATATACAACCTGTTAAGCTCAGGCTAAAACAGACTAAAGCTATTGCTAAAATTCGTTTGAACATTTGATCTTTTTCCTCATAAAATCGTGAATGAGTGCATTTTGTTGTGATCAGGGTGATCCCAATTTTCCTATTTTCTCATTATTCGGGCTTTTGGTTTCAATTTTTATTAATTTGGAGTTAGAATTATCGGATAATTTATGATTAATTATGGGTTTATAGATCAAGAATTAAGAAGCCCTGAAGGGCTTACTACTTTTGGTAGTTTATCTCAAATTTTTGTCAGGTTTTATGGCACAATTGATAGAGCATTGGAGACGCTCAGGTAATTTTTTATGACTAAGTTTGTTTTTATCACGGGTGGGGTAGTATCGAGTATTGGTAAAGGAATTGTTGCCGCTAGTTTAGGACGTCTGCTCAAGTCGCGGAACTATTCCGTATCCATTCTTAAACTCGATCCCTATATTAATGTTGACCCTGGAACCATGAGTCCATTTCAACATGGCGAAGTCTTTGTGACCGAAGATGGGGCGGAGACGGACTTGGACTTAGGACATTATGAACGTTTCACCGATACCTCCATGTCCCGTCTTAATAGTGTCACGGCCGGGGCTATTTATCAAGCGGTGATTAATAAAGAACGTCGGGGAGACTATCAAGGAGGTACGGTTCAAGTCATTCCTCATATTACTAATGAATGCAAAGAACGGATTCATCGAGTGGCAAAAAACACGAATCCTGATGTGGTAATTACGGAAGTTGGGGGAACCGTTGGTGATATTGAATCCCTACCTTTTTTAGAAGCAATTCGTCAATTTAGGAAGGATGTGGGTCGGAAAAATGTTATTTATCTGCACGTTACTTTAATTCCTTGGATTGGTGTGGCGGGGGAAATGAAAACCAAACCGACCCAACATTCGGTTAAAGAATTACGATCAATTGGGATTCAACCAGATATTTTAGTCTGTCGTTGTGAACGCCAAATTCCCCTCGGAATTAAAGAAAAAATTGCTGGTTTTTGTGATGTAGAAGCTGATTGTGTTATTACTTCCCCCGATGCAGATAGTATTTATGAAGTCCCCTTACTTTTAGAGAAAGAAGGACTTGCCGAACAGAGTTTAAAACTGTTACAATTAGAACAACGGCAACCGAATTTAGCCGCATGGCAAACTTTAGTTGATCGGCTTTATCATCGGGATATAAATACAAAATGTCCTCTCCCCCACTCTCAAATCAAAATTGCAATTGTGGGTAAATATATTCAGTTGAGCGATGCCTATTTATCGGTGGTAGAATCCCTGCGTCATGCGGCTATTCAGGAGGGAGTAGAATTACATTTAGAGTGGATTAATTCCGAAGATATTGAGGGGAATAATCCCGAAAATTATCTCAAAAATGTGCAAGGAATTGTCGTTCCTGGCGGGTTTGGACAGCGAGGAACCGATGGTAAAATTATGGCGATTGAATATGCCAGAAAACATAAAATACCCTTCCTGGGGTTATGTTTAGGAATGCAATGTTCTGTGATTGAATGGGCGCGTCATATTGCCAAACTAGAGCGGGCGCATAGTGCTGAATTTGATCCCCAAACCCCTAATCCTGTAATTCATTTATTACCAGAACAACAGGATGTAGTAGACTTGGGAGGAACCATGCGTTTAGGATTATATCCCTGCCGCTTACAACCGGATACTTTAGCGTTTAAACTGTATCAACAGGAAGTTATTTATGAACGCCATCGTCATCGTTATGAATTCAATAATGCCTACCGAACACTATTCTTAGAATCTGGATATCTGATTAGTGGAACCTCTCCCGATGGCCGTTTAGTAGAAATTATTGAATTATCCAACCATCCCTTTTTCGTGGCTACCCAATTTCACCCCGAATTTCAATCCCGGCCAAATAGTCCTCACCCTCTATTTCAAGGATTTGTGGCCGCAGCAACCCATTTATTAGAATCTCCGCCCAACCTAAAGGACAGCACCCTACCCATGGACAATTAGACCCGACCGCGTTGCATTTTAATTCCCTGTTTAATTCTTAGGCTGAATTATCCTAAAATTGTTAACTTAGTCAGAAAGAAAGAGCAGGGGCATCAATTTCTAATTTCAGGGGAGATTTTGATCCTATCTGATCGTTAATTACTCTATAATCATACAGAATGGGTAAGCGATCATTGTCCTCTGGTCTGTTGATCCGATTTACAAGTGAGTTGAGTCCCGGGAAGGATTCACAGGTCTGAGGAGGTTTTGTGGCGTACTGGATCAAAATGAATTATGAGCGAGAAACCTATCTCGTTGATCTCGATAGTGTAAGTGCGTTTGCGTCTGGATTTAACAAACGGATTGCGTTTTGGTTGCCAGCTAATGGCAAACAAATGATTATTAACCATCAAATTAATCCCAAAACCTATGAGGATATTTTGGGGTATATTCAAAGAATTACAACCGATTACCCAACGAACTATTGGGTTAAAATTTTTTATGATCGTCATGAATATATTATTGACTTGAATCGTCTTAATACCTTTGTAATTGATACCAGCCAACGTATTACATTTTGGCTTCCCGATGGTAAAGAACCCGTTATTATTAACCCTCAAACCAATGCTGAAGCCTATTCTAAAATTTTAGATTTTATTCATAACAAAACCGGACATTCTTTACCATAAGGTAATAGGTAATGGGTAATGGGTAATAGGTAATGGGTAATAGGTAATGGTTAATGGTTAATGGTTAATAGAAAGAGTTTGCCTCCCCTACTCCCCCTTGTCGCCAAAGTTTAATTGTTCCATCCGTACTTCCACTGACAATTAAATCTTCAGAAGGACTATAAGCCACCGTCCCAATCCCACCTGTATGACCAGTGAGGGTCTGAATCGGGTCTGATTGGTTTCCGACCTGTAAATTTGGGCTAATTTGCCATAGCTTTAAGGTTTGATCTTGACTAGCACTGACTAAAATTTTACCGTTTGGGGAAAAAACCAGGGATTCCACAGTACCCGTATGACCAAGGAAAGTTACTAACTCCTGGCCAATTTCCAGCCACCAGAGTTTAATAGTTTTGTCCTCACTCCCTGTGGCTACGGTTAAACCATCGGGACTAAAAGCCACTGACCAAACAGGGAAGGAATGACCGACTAAAAGAGCATCGGAATGTCGGTGATCTAAACTCCATAATCCTACTGTGCCATCTCCACTCCCACTAGCCAAAGTCAAACCATCGGGACTGAAAGCTAATGACCAAATCGGAAAGAAATGGGCTTTTAAAGGGGGGAGGGGTTGATTAGAGGTTAAATCCCAAAACCCAATTATGCCATCAAAACTTCCCGCAGCTAGAAGTTGACCATTAGGACTAAAGGCTAAGGAACAAATCGGAACCGATAATCCTAAGTCCAATACTTGATTTTGACGGGTAATTACATTCCAAAGATGAACATTTTTGTCAGATTCAATCGCTAGTATGGGAGAATTTGGACTGAATGTTAACCCATAACCCTGATATTCTCGGTCTAAATTATCAGCTAGAATGATAGGCTGGCAGGGGGTTTTTAAGTTATAGAGTTGTAAAGTGGTATCATCACTGCGACTGGCTAGAAGTTGGCCATCATAACTAATCGCCACCACTCGGACTGCATCGGAATGGATAGGAAGGGTATTGTAACATTCCCAATTTGAAAGTTGAGGCTGTAGCATATTGAAGGAGTTAATCTCTTGAAACTAGCAGACTGGATCGGGTTTCTTTGTTTAATTATTGCTTTAATTATTCTATGGCAGTTTAGGCAGATCTTACTGCTGGTGTTTACCTCGGTTGTTTTCTCAATTGCGATTAACAGTTTAGTCCGTCGGATACAACGGCTTGGACTCAAGCGAGGGTGGGCTGTTCTGTTGTCACTGACTTTAATTACGATCATGGGTGCGGTGTTGATTAGTGTAGTCTTACCTCCATTTTGGGGTCAATTTCAAGAACTAATTAAACTGGTTCCCGTCGGATACGATAAATTTCTGATTTGGCTGAATAATCTGATTAAGAATCCTCCAACTTGGCTTCCGAATCTGAATATTGAACTGCCGAATGTTACTCAAATAGCGCAACAAGTTGGGCCCCTAGCTCAAAAGCTATTGGGAAATTTCTTTGCGTTCTTTTCTAACTCGATTGGCAATTTTTTACAGTTTGTATTAGTATTAATATTTACCTTAATGTTATTAGCAGATCCTTTGTCCTATCGTCAAGGATTTGTGCGTCTATTTCCCTCATTTTATCGCAATCGGACAGATTATATTCTATCTCAATGTGAAATAGTCCTGTTGCAATGGATGGGGGGTATTGTGATTACTTCCACCTTTGTGGCAGTTTTAAGTGCCATTGGTCTATTAATTTTGGGGGTTCCCTTTGTTTTTGCCCACGCCCTATTAGCGGGAATCTTTAACTTTGTTCCTAATATTGGGCCAACAGCTAGCGTAGTTTTTCCCGTTGCGGTTGCCTTATTAGATACACCCTGGAAAGCCTTGGCAGTGATTATCTTATACGTTATTATTCAAAACTTAGAAAGCTATTGGTTTAGTCCCCTAGTCATGCAAAAACAGGTCGATCTGTTACCCGCGATCACCTTAATAGCCCAAATCTTTTTTGCCACCTTTTTCGGCGTGTTAGGCTTAGTTTTAGCTTTACCCTTAACCGTAGTTAGTAAAATTTGGATTCAAGAACTTTTACTCAATGATTTATTAGATCAATGGAAATTAGGTGATTAGAGGAGGTCAACTCTTACCTATTCCCTATTCCCTATTCCCTATTCCCTATTCCCTATTCCCTATTCCCTATTCCCTATTCCCTATTCCCTCTTTTTAAATTACCCAAGGAAAAAAATGGTTGACCCCTATCTAAACTATGACTCAAATTCTCCTAATATTCATGAAATTGCCCAAGATTTTCGTCGTTTGGGTTATCTGGGGTTTTGGGTGCAATCTATCTTAGCAATCATTCCCATATTGCTTTTAATTTTTGTGCTGTTTTTGAGACCGGCTTCTCCTTCTAATTCGCAAAATTCGGCCTTGGTTATAGTTTTAGGATATGGCTGTTTATTTGCTTTAATTTTTACAATTTATTGGTGTTTCCGATACACTCAAATTGGCGGTAAATTAGAAGACCCGAATGAACGCCCCCCGAAAGCAGAAGTAGTTCATGCCCTATGGATTGGAATTGTGATTAATCTTATCGGTATGATCTGTGTAATTTTAGTAGGTTTCTTAATTGTGGGAACCTTATTGTATCGGATGCTAACCTTACCCCCAGGAGGGTCTAAAATTCTGACTCCAACTCCGGGGACAACGGTTTTGAATCCGGGTTCTATTGTCACTCCGTTCAATCTAATTGCAATTCAGGCTATGCTAAGTGCCATGGCTGCGGAGGTAATCGGAATTATCGTGAGTTTGTGGTTATTAACTCGCGTCGGTTCCCATCAGTCTAATTGCTAATACATACTCTGTATTTATTAACCGATTGCACCTTGTTTTTAAGCAATATAATGGAGTATAATTTATGTCACAATCCCTTATTTCTGCGATTATTTGTACTCACAATCGAGAACAATATTTGGGTTTAGCGATTGATAGTCTACTGCAACAAGATTTTAGTGATTTTGAAATTATTGTTGTTGATAATGCTTCAACGGATAGAACTCGTCAAGTAGTTGAAAGCCGTCTTCCGAATCCTGAACTGCGATATATCTATGAACCAGTTCCGGGGTTATCCGTTGCTCGTAATACAGGGGCAAAAAACTCCCAAAGCCCCATTATTGCCTATTTAGATGATGATGCTATTGCTACACCTCAATGGTTAAGAGTGTTATATTCGGCTTATGAAAATCACCCGAAACTGGCGATCGCTGGGGGGAAAGTCACATTGATTTGGCCAGAGGGAATCATTCCCCCACCTTGGTTGTCTGATAATTTAGCCGGAAATTTGGGTGAATACAATTTGGGAGACCAGTGGGTTGAAATTAAAAATCCTGGTTTGACACCCAGAGGGTTAAATTATTCCATCCGTCGCAGTTTCTTAGAGAAAATTGGCGGTTTTGATGTCAATTTGGGTCGGGTGGGAAAACGGTTATTATCTAACGAAGAATTACAGATGACTGAACTCGCCCTCCAACAAGGTTGGCAAGTCGCTTATGTTCCTGAAGCGTTAGTTGCCCACCATGTTGCACCGGAACGGGTCAACAGAGCTTGGTTTATGGAGCGGGGATGGTGGCAAGGCATTAGCGAATGTTATCGGGAACAGTTAGCAGGGCGGGATGGAATGGTACAACTCGGACGAGGTGGGGAGCGCATTATCCGAGGGTTATACAAAACCCTTAAATATTTTCGTAATCCTGCCTTACGATTTGATAATTTCGTGTATGCTTATGGTCAAATCGGCTATTTGGGTGCTGCAATTTGTGGTTTAGTTCATTCTGAATCTAAACGAGAGAATTCTCAAAAATAAATCGCAATCGTGGTCAATCATTTTATCTATTGTTAAGTTTAATTATGAATTCTAATCCCTCCAAACTTCCGGTTTCTGTATTGATTCCTGCTAGAAATGAACAGTCTAATTTACCTGCCTGTTTAGCTAGTGTAGCCCGGGCTGATGAGATTTTTGTTGTTGATTCCCAAAGTAGCGATCGCAGTGTAGAAATCGCCGAAGATTATGGGGCTAAGGTGGTTCAATTTTATTTTAAAGGAGGATGGCCGAAAAAGAAAAATTGGTCATTAGAAACCTTACCCTTTAGAAATGAATGGGTGTTAATTGTAGATGGTGATGAAAGAATTACTCCTGAGTCTTGGGATGAAATTGCCGAAGTAATCAAAAACCCAGAATATACAGGATATTATATTAATCGTCGGGTCTTCTTTTTAGGAACTTGGGTGCGTCATGGGGGCAAATATCCCGACTGGAATTTACGTTTATTTAAGCATAAATTAGGCCGTTATGAAAACTTAAATACGGAAGATGTTCCCAATACTGGGGATAATGAAGTTCATGAGCACGTTGTCATGTCTTCCGGTCAAGTGGGATATCTGAAAAATGATATGCTCCATGAAGATTTTCGAGATTTATTCCACTGGATTGAACGCCATAATCGTTATTCTAATTGGGAAGCTCGGGTTTATTATAATACTTTGATGGGGACAGATGACAGCAAAACTATTGGTGCTGATCTATTTGGGGATTCGGTTCAACGCAAACGATTCTTAAAGAAAATTTGGGTGAGATTACCCTTTAAACCCCTATTAAGGTTTATTATATTTTATGTCATCCGCTTGGGATTCTTAGATGGCAAAGCCGGATATATTTATGGCCGTCTTTTAAGTCAATATGAATATCAAATCGGGGTGAAATTATTTGAATTGCGTACATTTGGCGGTCAATTAAATGTCACCCCAAAACCTGATAAACCTCCCATTTCTCATTGATTTATGTTGCAAGAAGAAACAACTTTTGTGGATTTACGCCAATATGATCAATCTAATTTTGATCGGGGAAAACCGGGTTGGTTTGTGTTGTTATGGTGGTTAGTACAAGCGATCGCATTTCCCCTCACTTTACATCCTTTTAATGGAATTCGCTGTCAAATCCTACGATTATTTGGCGGTAAAGTTGGTCAGGGGGTGATAGTCCGTCCCACAGCCCGATTTACCTATCCTTGGAAAGTCACCGTCGGGAATTATAGTTGGATTGGGGATGATGTGGTGTTTTATAGTTTAGATGAAATTACCGTGGGAGAACATTGCGTTATTTCCCAAAAAAGCTATTTATGCACCGGAGGTCATGATATTAAAGATCCTAAGTTTGAATTAAAAACAGCCCCCATTGATATTGAAAATGGGGTTTGGGTAGGTATGGATTGTTTTGTTGGGCCAGGGGTTAAAATCGGTTCAAATTCAGTGATTGGAGCGCGTAGTAGTGTATTTAAAACTATGCCCTCCGACCAAGTTTGTATCGGTTCTCCCTGTCGTCCCTGTTATCCCAGACCGATGCACTAATTTAAGGGAATAGGGAATAGGGAATTAAGAGGTCTGTTTTTCTCCTAGTTTTAGTTTTAATCCCGTTTAATTTCTGAATGTCTTTCTAAGGCAAATTGGATTAATTGATGCACCAATTCAGGGAAAGAAACCCCCGTTGCAGCCCACAGTTGAGGATACATACTCGTAGCCGTAAAACCAGGGAGAGTATTAATTTCATTAATTAAAATTTCTCCAGTTTTTTCCACATAGAAAAAGTCAACCCGTCCTAACCCGGCTGCATCGACGGCTAAAAATGCTTCAACAGCCATTTCTTTAATTTTATTAGCAATTTCATCGCTAATTTTTGCTGGGATAAATAGATCGGCTTTGCCTTCGGTATATTTGGTTTCATAATCGTAGAAATCACTATTAAAGGTAATTTCTCCAACTACAGAAGCCTTGGGTCTATCTGTTCCTAATACGGCACATTCTACTTCCCTAGCAATGACTCCCGCTTCTACAATAATCCGTCGATCATAACTGGCTGCGTTATCTAAAGCAGTTTCTAATTCTTGACGATTTCTGACTTTAGAAATGCCAACGGATGAACCTAAATTAGCAGGTTTCACAAAACACGGATAACCTAATTCCGCTTCTAATTCATCACATAATTTTGGGAAAATACAGGGGTTTGAATAAATTTGCGATCGCATCACCAGTTTATATTTAACTTGAGGTAAACCCGCTTGAGAAAATGCCATTTTCATCGCAATTTTATCCATCCCAATCGCCGAACCCAATACCCCAGACCCCACAAAGGGAACCTGCATTAAAGTTAATAACCCTTGAATAGTTCCATCCTCTCCATTGGGGCCGTGTAAAATCGGAAACCAAAGGTCAATTTCTGATAAATTAATATCTTGAGGAATGCGATCGCGACGTTGAGCTTCATCGGTAATTAATAGAGGTTTTCCTGACTCTAAAACCTGTTGAGCAATATCGCTATCTTTCCAAACCCCATTTTTTTGAATATATACGAGTATCAGTTCGTATCGAGTTGTATTTTCACCAGTTGTTAAGGCTTTGGCGATCGCTCTAGCAGAACTAATCGAAACTTCATGTTCACCAGAACACCCACCAAATAATAATCCCACCCGTAATTTAGTCATAGCCATCGGAATCAGTGATCAGTAAACAGTTATCAGTTATCAGTTTAAGAGTTAATAGTTGATTTATTAACCCATTATCGATCACGGATTCAATAGAATTACGCAAATTAACACAGATTAAAATCCGTGAAATCCGTGAAATCCTGTTAAATCCGTGATCCCTATTCCCTATGTCTAATTTTTTGAATTTTCGGTAATTTCAAACCCTGGACAATACCTTGAGGCTCTATCAAGGGTAAAAACTCCTCTACTTTTTCAGATCCAGCTATTTGTAATGCTTTTAAAAGTTGGCTTGTTTCATCCATCAACTGTTCTACATCAATCCCACTATAATCAGGATAATAATAGTCTAGCTTTGCCAATCCTTCCCCCATCAAAATAACAGATCCTTTCCAATTTTTTTGGCTTAAATGATACAACCCGACAGCGATTTGTAAAACTCCTTGATAGAATTTTTTCTCCAGTTGTGGTGCTTCCATCCACAAAGCCTCTAAAGTGTCGTGACAAGCATAGAATTGTTGTTGATTAAATTCTTCAACTCCTTGCCAAAACGCCTTGGGAATTTCCTCTTGCATGGATTTAAACTCCTAACCTAAAACTAGATATGAGTCAGAATTTACTAACTCTATCCCCCCTAAAATCAAAGACCTAACACCAAAACTAGATAAAATTATTACAAGGTGGAGCGAACTTTTTCAATTTCTTCTAGGGAAATTTTTTGTTGATCTCCAGCAAAATCATTATCAGAGGTTAGGAATAACATACAATGACATTCCTTGCGTTCTCGCATGGGAACACATGGACAATTCCAAAAGGTATTTTTAACTTCAGCCTCCTTATCTTCATAATGACGACAGGGACAAAGAGGCGCCCCCAACTCATCTTTATGTTTAGCTAAACCTTCAATTACCACAGCAGTTACCGAAGGATCGGCGCAGAAGTAAGTTCCCGTGCGTACGGCATACTGTTCGGAGAACTGCTTCATCGCCATTAAGCTCTTTTGAGTGGATAATTTATCGTTAGTTTCTGGGGTCATGGATCGGCGTGTAATTTGTATAACAATACTATTTTAATTCTACCGCAAGGGGTGTCAATTTGGAAAATAACAGGATACAGGATCAATGAAATTACAGAAAAAAAAATTAATTCATCCTGATTAATAGACTAAAAATTTGATTTTCTCAAGGAAGATTGCAGTTGAGATTTTAGAGGTTGATCGGGAATAATTTCTAATCCCAAATTAGCTAACTTTTGGCCGGGGTTATCGTTTTTTTTCTGAGGCAATGGGGCGGAAAAATTTTGCCAAAGCAACCAACGACTTGCCCTGGGCAATTTTTCTAAAGATTCGGGATTTTGAGTTAACCAAATTATCGGCAAGTTAGGCAAATTTTCTATAACTCTATCTTCCCCATACTGAACATCTGCTAAGGTATACAGAACCACTCGATTACCAGAAACCAGTCCAGTTTTTGCCGTCCATAACTGCACATTTAATTGACTGTGAGACGCATAAAAATATAAAGAAGCGGCGGCAATTACGGCTTGTTCAAAATCATCGGGTTGCCAGAAAAAACTACTATCTAAACCAATAATAACTTCTTGACCGCCATTAGAAGTTTCCAATTCCCTGACCCGTAATTCTCCATAACGCGCACTAGAACGCCAATGAATTAAACGGGTAGCATCACCATAACGATAGGGTCTTAAGGTGCGGGTAATGCCTTCGGTTGCCATTTGAAATTGACGATTTTTATAGACATTCGGGTTATAATCCTGCCCCATTTCATCAATAATCGGACAAGTAGTTAAGGGCAAAACTAACGGATAAACAATCGCCGTTGCGGGTGCTTCTCGTTCTCGACTACACCAGAATAATCCTAGGGGTGTGGCGGTTCTTAATTGCACTCCCATCCAATGATAAATTCCGCGTTTCTGGGTGGGAATATAAGTCACATAAGGACGAGATTGATGGGGGGGTAAATATTCAATAACTGTGGTAGATTTTCCTAAACTGGGGGGTAATAAATCTCGAACTTGAATCAGGGTTTTAGGCTGATTAGTATGATTTTCAATTGTTAATTCTAGGGTTAAATCATCTCCAACACTTACGGGGTGAATGGTTTCTCGTTTAATGGTTAGGGCTAATAAAGAACGTTGGGGTAAAATTGCACCGATGGCTAATAAAGCAAAACTAATTCCACTAATCACATATAACCATCCCGCCATGGTATTAGTAGCGGAGCCAAAGAAAAATATAGATAATCCGATCAGTAATCCACCACTATAATCAGGAGTTACCGCATGAGATTCTAACCAACGTTGTAATTTAAACCGATTTTTTTTCATGATCAAAAGTAATTGAGGACAAAGGAGATTAGGGTTGGGTTACAAAATTTTTACAAAGCCGACAGGGGAGATATATATTCTTTATAATTTAATTAATGCCAAACTGTGTTGAAGTCAGCCAAATAACCATGACCCATTCCGCTTCCCCCAAGCCCGCCCCCAAAATGCCTCCACTTCCTAGTGCATTGGAGCCTTCATCCGTGGCTATCAATCCAGCATCTTCGATCAAAATGATGGTTAAAGATGCTTATAGCAAAAAAGCCTCAGATATTCATATTCGGGTCGGACATACCCCTCGATTTAGGATTCAGGGTCAAATGACCAGAGCCAAGGATCAAGCTAAAGTCACTCCTGAACTATTTGAACATTATTTGGATGAGGTTCTGACCCCCCATCAACGCCAACAGTTTGCGGACACAAAGGAACTAGACACAGCCGTATTTTATCCGGGGTTGGTGCGCTGTCGGGTGAATTGTTTTGATTCCCTGACCGGAGGCGCGATGGTTTTACGTTTAATTCATCTGCAAATTCCCTCTATTGATGAATTAGGATTACCTCAAGTTCTGAAAAATATTATTGCTTCTCCCCAGGGTTTAATCTTAATTACAGGGCCAACGGGTTCGGGGAAATCTTCGACCCTAGCGGCGATGATTCGTCACTTGAATGAAACGGCTAAAAAACATATTGTCACCATTGAAGACCCGATTGAATTTGTTCATCCCTCAAAAATGTGTTTGATTAGTCAACGGGAAGTTGGGTTACATACCTTAGAATTTAATAACGCATTACGGGCGGTTTTGAGGGAAGATCCCGATGTGATTTTAATTGGGGAAATGCGCGATCGCACCACTGTTAATACCGCTTTACAAGCCTCTCAAACGGGTCACTTAGTTTTAGGAACTCTCCATACCCGCAACGCTTTAAATGCGGTTAATCGTCTGTTAAACCTGTTTAATGTAGACGAACAGCCGGCGGTACGGATTCAGATTTGTGATTCCTTAGTGGCGGTGATTGCTCAATTATTAGTTCCCACCGTGGATAATAAACGGACGGCGGTTCACGATGTTTTAGTTAATACCCCAGCCATGCGAGATTATCTGCTCAAAGGCGATGAGGAAAGCGCCCTACAGTTAATGGAATCCGATACCTATGAAGGAATGCAACTGATTAACCAAGCCCTATTTGAACAGGTAATTGCCGCCCGAGTCACCATGGAAGAAGCCGAAAAAACCTCTCCCGACGCCACGGACTTAGACCGTCGCTTCCGTATTGCTGGGATCGACGCTGGGGGTATCACCCGCCAGTTCAAAGCAGGTAAATCCCCCTTTAGTTAGAATCCTCAAATCTGAGTGTCAAATTTTCACTAATAACGAGACATAATTCATAATCTGGGGCAATAATTAAATGGGAATATTCGGCTAAATTCACCTGTTTTAAAATAGGATTATAAATCGCCTCTCGTAATTTTATCCCCGCTTCTTGATAAGATTTCTGTTGAGGAGGTTTTGCTTTTTGGCGTAGTCCTAAATCTTTGAATCTCAGTTCAGATATCGTTTCTCGAAATACCTTAATTAACCGTTCAATGGGTTCCGCATCTCCTAATAAAATCATCTGCACTGCATCGGGTTGTTGAGCAGGTAAAACAAACGCTAAATATTGGGCAGGTTGCCATTGATCCGCTTTAAAATCATAGACATCAAACCGCACAAACTCCACTAATGCAGAACCTTCGGGTAATGCTAACGCCACCGCCCGTCTATCGGTTTCTTGGTCTTGGAGTTGAATTTCTGGCACTTGGGAAGCGAGTTGTTTTTCGATTTGTTCACATTCCTGTTGTAATTCTGTGACTAAGTTTTGATGTTCATGGCGACGCTGGCGATACTGTTCTTGAGGTTCTTGGGGCTGGATGAAAGGCGGATCAAACATTAGATGGGTTAACTGTTCTCGCAAGGATCGTAACCGTTGAAATTCCGGTTGCAGGTGCGAATAGCGTTCACTATAAATGGCAAAATTAAACGCAGCTAAGGCAGTGGCGGTGATACATTTACGTTTAAGAACAACATCTAAAGCGATTTTTGCTGCTTCGGTAGAGTCGGAAAAATAAGTTGAAATTAAAGATAAAAATAGATCAAACCGATATCTAATATTGTCGATATAGGTGAGGCGATCGCGTTCTGAACTATAAGCAAAATTAGCACGCAAAAGGCGATCATCCATTGCGATCGCTTGCTGCATTAATTCTAAAGCTTCTGATGGTAAATTTCGAGCAGCTAATAACAAAGCTAAATTATTAAGAACTCTGATGAAATCAGGATGATCCTCATTAGAAAATAGCCTTTGAAACATCTCCTTAGCTTCTTGATACAATTCTTGTGCTTTTTTAAGCAAGCCTTGTGTATAGTAGAAAAAAGCTAAATTATTCAAGCTTACTGCCATATCAGGATGATCATCAAGAAACAGCCGTTTTCTCATAGCTAATGCTTGTTCATAGTACAATTTAGCTTCATCCATTTTTCCTTGCATTTCGTACAGTGTAGCTAAGTTATTGAGACTACTTGCTATATCCGCATGATCACCTTCAAATAATTCTTGTCTCATTCTTAAAGCTGCTTTATATAAACATTCTGCTTTGTCAATAAACTGTTCTTTTGTATAGTAAAGAGTCGCTAAATTGTTAAGACTATGGGCTACATCAGGATGGTTACCAGGAAACAGTCGTTGCCTCATTTCTAAAGATTCTTTATACCGAGATTCTGCTTCGATCAATTTACCCTCTGAGTGGAGAAGACCAGCCAGATTATCCAGACTTGTAGCAACATGGACGTGATCATCTGGAAATATACGTCTAATTATATTTAATGATATTTGATAGAAATACTCTGCTTGACTTAATTGTCCTTGTTTATGATAAATAAAAGCTAAATTATTGACAGCCGCAGCGATATTAGGATGGTCGCCATCATATAGTAACTGAGCAAACTCTAATGCTTGTTGAGCAATAGGTATAGCCTCACTAAATTTGCCCTGATTAGAAAGTTCAATAACTTTATTGTTGGCTTGATAATAAGTTTTGATCGTATTTAAATAAATATTTAAAATAATTATTAAATGAGTAAAAGTTTCCATATTTTTTATTGTTTAAACCAAGTATATTTATAGTTATTTTTGTACAAAATCCCGATTGGATTATAGTTTTGATTAGGATGTGTGCAATGCAGCTTACATACCCTACGCTTTGGGGTAGGTTGAGCGATCGCAATTTTTTTAATTTAAGAATTGCGAACAATGGGTAAAATTTTAACTCTTGATCGAGATGTTTCTAGGGTAATTAAAGCACCTGTTTCTAATTGTTCCTGAAATTGGAATAAGGTATTAATCATCAATTTTCCAATAGCATCAGGTAACAAATCCTGAGTCCGCACTTGGACAACACTAGGGGATTGTGTTTGAGTCACTGCTAATATTGCGCCGAAGTCTAAATCATTCGTAAATATAATGTAATTGTTATCAGCAGCCCAAGCCATAATTACACGATCAGTTGCACGGGGATCTCCGACAGTTGACCAATGAACTGAATCAATCCCTGCATCTGTAAATGTTTGCAACCATTCCGGCGACAAATTCATATCAATTAGAATTTTCATACAGAAGTAAGAAGGACTTCAATCTCCTCAACTCGCCATGCAGCATAAGCTAACGCTTCATAAATATCTGCTAATTCTAAATAAGGATAAGCTTTCAAAATATCTTCTGGCGTGCGTCCTGAAGCCATCAACCCGACAATGGTTCCAACGGTTACTCGTAAACCTCGAATACAAGGTTTTCCGCCCATGACTTCAGGATTAATCGTAATTCTTGTTAACGGTTTCATTGTTATTTCCTGTTAATCGTTATTATTGTACCGCTTTTAAAGGGGATGGAGGAAGATCAAACAGTTTTTAGAACATCAACGACTTGATATTCTGTATAAAATACCTGAGAGTCTGAACGTCCCTCTACATAGGTTAACAATTCATAGAGATGTTGATGATCCAGTTCTAACGCTTCCTGTTGACTTTTTTCTAACCAATGTAAAGACGGTTTATCGGGAGTAATAACCGCTAACATTTGTTCTTGTCCCTCCTCGGTTGCGGTAAACACAGGATAAGGAGAAGGGGGATATTGAGGTAACGTTGTCTCTCCTGGTTTAACCTGAAATTGGGGTGCATATTCTGAGGGACAAATACAACACATTACCCCAGAAGGTTCTCGTTCTAATAAAATTAAATGTCCGGGTTGCTCTAAATTAATTTTTAACCAAATATCGCTATTAATGGGAACCGTATCCAGATAAAGGTTAGGGGTTTTATGTCGCATTCCTAAATGTCCCACATTCCCCGCTAAAACCACCCCCATTTTATTTTTAGCTGTTGTTTTTGTTTTCAGTTCATTCCAAAGTTGAGGATGAGTCATAGAATTAAGGGTTTTAAAGTTAAACCGAGTAAAAATATTTTGTGTAACGGTGATCAAAATCACATTTATTTTACCATAAAATCACAAGTAAAGATTCTGTAAAATCACTTCGGTTTTGTAAAAAATCTGTAAAGATTAAACTATCGGGTTCAGATTGAATAATTATGGTTCCTAAAGTTCAGCTTTTACAATCTGCCCTGGGTGATTTATTCGCTCAAGTGAACGCCACAGGTCATTTAACCCTTGCGGATCGTTATGGACTGATGGCAGCGATTTTAGATGAATCTCTCTCAGAAGAAGAAAGACGCTGTGTAGATCGATTACTCAGAGGAGTCTCTCGCGGAAAAATTAAAATTGTGGATGAATTCTCTAATTTACGATAATTAACATTTTCCTTTTTGTCCATCGGGCATAATTGCCCCACAGAAATTAGTTCCTTGTAATTTAGCATTATTCAGGTTAGCATTTAATAAATTAGCATTATTAAATTGAGCATCTTCTAAAAACGCTTGATAAAGATCAGACCAAGACAGGTCAGCATCCTTTAAATTCGCTTTTCTTAACGTGGTACTATGGAGCTTTGTATCGCGTAAATCTGCCCCCGATAAATCTGCTTCGATTAAATTAGCTGAACTTAAATCCGCCCCTTTTAAATTAGCTCCTCTCAGGTTAGCTTTTTGCAAATTTGCTCCTAATAAATCCGCCCCTTCTAACTTTGCATCTGCTAAATTAGCCTGACTTAAATCACATTGTTGACATTGATTGGTACTAATTAATCTTTCGACATCACTTTTTCGTTCTGCTAAAACTGGAATACTCACTCCCAAACCCATTAAACCCACAATAACCAGAATTAACCATCGGGAATTCAAAACAGTAGAGTTAGGAGAGTTTTGCAGATGTTTAAATAATCTAAAATTCGGAATTTTCATAACTTTTTAGGAAAACCAATTAACAAAAGTACCATTATTTGCTATTATAAGATATTGTTCTGTCATTTCTAAAGCTATGTCTGCGCCCGTTAGCGCCCCTGGGATTACCTCCTTTCCCTTAACCGCAGTGATTGGACAAGGTGCCATTAAGCTGGCCCTCTTGCTTGCGGCGGTTGACCCTGGTTTGGGTGGTGTTGTGATTGCCGGAAGACGGGGAACGGCTAAATCCGTTATGGCGCGGGCATTACACGCTTTATTGCCCCCAATAGAAATTGTTAAAGGATCAATTGCTAACGCCGAGCCCTTTGATCAGACCCAACCTACGGAAATTGTCCCCACAGCCTTTGTCCAAATTCCGTTAGGGATCACCGAAGATCGATTAGTGGGTTCGGTGGATTTAGAGCAGTCCGTTAAACAGGGTCAAACCGTATTTCAACCCGGACTTTTAGCTACAGCGAACCGAGGGGTTTTATATGTGGATGAAATTAATTTGTTAGATGATAATATTTCTAATTTATTATTAACAGTTCTAACCGAAGGCCGGAATTTAATTGAACGGGAAGGCATTAGTTTTGAACATCCCTGTAAACCTTTATTTATCGCTACCTTTAACCCCGAAGAAGGGCCTTTACGAGATCATTTATTAGATAGAATTGCGATCGCCTTATCCGCCGATGGGGTTCTCAGTTTAGATCAACGGGTGCAAGCAGTAGATCAAGTGATGGATTATGCGAAATCACCCCAGGATTTCTTAACTCAATATAACCAAGAATTAGATGATCTAAAAACCCAGATTATTTTAGCCCGGGAATGGTTAAAAGATGTGATTATTACCCCGGAACAAATCTTATATTTAGTTCAAGAAGCGCTGCGGGGCGGTGTCATGGGTCATCGGGCGGAATTATTTGCCGTGCGAGTGGCTAAAGCCTCCGCCGCCCTGGAAGGACGTACCACCGTCAACGCCGATGATTTACGTCGGGCGGTAGAATTAGTGATTGTTCCCAGGGCCAAAATTGTGCCACCTCCTGAAGAACAGCAACAGCAACCACCTCCACCCCACCCCCTCAAGATCAGTCCCCTGAAGACCAGGAGCAGGAAGAAGACGAGGACGAGGAAGAAGAAGACCAGCCAGAAGAAGAAGAAGCCACTATCCCCGAAGAATTTATTTTTGATCCCGAAGGGGTGATTCTCGATGATAGCGTCTTGTATTTTACCCAAATGGCGAACCGTCAAGGTAAATCTGGCAGCCGCAGCGTGATTTTTTCCGATGACAGGGGGCGCTACATTAAGCCCGTTTTACCCAAAGGGAAAGTCCAAAGAATTGCCGTTGATGCGACGTTACGGGCGGCGGCACCCTATCAACAGGCCCGACGTCTACGGGAACCGGGGCGGAAAGTGATTGTCGAACAAGGGGATATTCGCGCCAAACGGTTGGCCCGCAAGTCTGGGGCGTTAGTAGTATTTGTAGTGGATGCTTCTGGTTCAATGGCCCTGAACCGGATGCAGTCGGCAAAAGGAGCGGTGTTACAACTATTAACGGAAGCCTACCAAAGTCGGGATCAGGTGTCCTTGATTCCCTTCCGAGGGGAACAGGCGGAGGTGTTGTTACCGCCCACCCGTTCGATTGCGGCGGCTAGAAAACGCCTAGAACGCTTACCCTGTGGGGGTGGGTCGCCCTTGGCACATGGGTTAACCCAGGCGGTGAGAGTCGGGGTAAATGCTAAACAGTCGGGGGATATTGGTCAAGTGGTGATTGTGGCTATTACCGACGGACGGGGAAATATTTCTTTATCTCGGTCTTTGGGAGAGCCCCAAATTGAAGGAGAGAAACCGGATATTAAGAAAGAAATATTAGAAATTGCTGCAAAAATTCGCGGTTTAAAAATGCAATTGTTAGTGATTGATACTGAGAGTAAATTTATTTCTACGGGGTTTGCTAAGGAGTTAGCAAAAACAGCCGGAGGGAAATATTATCATTTACCAAAAGCAACGGATCAAGCGATCGCCGCGATGACTCAAAATGCTTTAAGAGAGGCGATCGGTTCTTAATAGTATTAACTCGTTCCCCGTGTCTCGCGGGGAATGTTTGTTTGAGGCTCTGTTTCTATTAATATTAGTGGCAGAGCCTCAATAGCTGAACTGGCACACCTGATTGGTGAAATCATTGCTCAATCTGTTAGGATGTGATATTATTAGAATCTAGTCAATTAACAAGCCAAAATCAATGATTTAAACAAGGATAAATTTTATTAGTATCTAAAATCAAATTATCTTGATTATGCTAAAAAAAATCAAAATTAAAGGTTACAAATCAATTCAATCCTTAGAATTAGAACTCAATAAAATTAATATTTTGATTGGGGCTAATGGTGCTGGAAAATCTAACTTGATTTCATTTTTTAAGTTACTGTCGTGGATGATACAATCTCAAGGAAAATTGCAATTTTTTATCGGTCAATCTGGGGGAGCTAATTCCTTACTGTTTGATGGGGTTGAAATCACACCTAAAGTGGAAGCAGAACTTAATTTTGAAACAGATTCAGGTCAAAATGATTACTATTTCAGATTATTTCATGCTGCATCAGATACATTAATTTTTGCAGAAGAAAAGTACAGATTTTCTAGTTCTCGTTTGAGTTCAGTAGCTGATTGGAAGTCTTTAGATTCTGGTCATAAAGAAGCCAAGATTATTGATCTTTATAATCAAGGAGATTTAACAGCTAGAACTTTAGTTTCTTTAGTGCAGAATTGTAAAGTTTATCAATTTCATAATACCTCTGACACGGCTCGAATTCGGCAAAGATGGGGTATTGAAGATAATCGTTATCTGCGGGAAGATGGAGCCAATTTAGCCTCAGTTTTGTTGAGATTAAAGGAAAATGAACCAAAATATTATCGAATTATTGTCGATACCTTAACTCAAATTACGCCCTTTTTTGATGATTTTGTTTTGGAACCGATTAATAATAGTGTTATCTTACAATGGACAGAAAAAAATACCGATATTATTTTTAGTTCTCATCAAATTTCCGATGGCACACTAAGAACAATGGCATTAGTTACCCTACTGTTACAACCAATATCTGATTTACCAGATGTTTTAATCTTAGATGAACCCGAATTAGGTTTACATCCCTATGCAATTAATATTATTGCGGGATTAATTCAGAGTATTTCCCACGAAGTTCAAGTTATTTTAGCGACTCAATCAACTTTTTTAATTGATTGTTTTGCACCGGAAGATATTATTGTTGTTGACCGTAAACAACGTGCTTCTGAGTTCAATCGTCTCGATCCTGAACCTTTAGAAGATTGGTTGGAAGAATATTCTTTATCGGAACTTTGGAATAAAAATGTTTTGGGAGGAAGACCAAAGTGATGATCCGCTTACATATTATTGCTGAAGGTCAAACAGAAGAAGAATTTGTTAATACAATTTTAACAGAGCATTTAGGCTATTTTAATATTAGCACTGATGTCCATTGTATTACAACAAAACGAACACGAACCAAAGTTTTTCGAGGCGGTTTACCCAGTTATCAAAAAATAAAAAAAGATATTATTTTCTGGTTAAGACAGGATAAACATCCTGAAGCTAGATTTACAACAATGTGTGATTTATATGCTTTACCTAATGATTTCCCTGAGTTTGAGGAAGCACAGAAAATATCTGATCCTTACGAAAGAGTTGAACAATTAGAAAATGCTTTATTTCAAGATATCAATGATAGTCGGTTTATTCCTTATATTCAATTACATGAATTTGAAGCTCTGATTTTATCTGAACCCATTAAACTTGAGGAACGATTTCCAAACTATCAATCAGAAGTTAAAAAATTAGTTTCCCTCTGTCAATCTTTTGAATCCCCAGAACTCATTAATGATGGAGAACAAACGGCTCCTTCTAAACGAATTATTCAAGCTATTCCTAGTTATGAAGGCGCAAAAGTGTCTGTTGCGCCTTTAACGGCTCAAAAAATTGGCTTGGAAAATATTAGGCAAAAATGTCCTCATTTTAATCAGTGGATAGAACGATTAGAAAATTTATCTCAACCCGAATAACATTGAGTTTAAACACTGTTATTGCTAGAAAATAGAAGTCGTAAAGTTCTCTGTATATCAATCTAACTGATGACTGATAAATAAGGTGTAGTTTTTAATAGCTTTGGGTTCGGAGGGAACACCTTTTTTCATTAATATGACTCCATCTCTAAAATCAATAATCCCGTATTCTTTATTAGAGGTTAATTGTTCAATCCGTTGAGTGATTTCTTTTAAGGCATCGCGATCGCCTGAAAATGCAATACCATATTTTTTTAATTGCCATAAATCCGCTAGAATATAGTCAACAGAAATTACCTCTCCCGCATCATTTCTTAACTGATATAATGGAAACCTTAATATTTCTCGGCGACTGGATAAATGTGGCACAATATAGGTTGTTGTGGCAACACTGGCATCGGCAGGAATGGCATCTATTAATGGTCTAAATTGAGCAACGTGCGACCATTGAGTGGTGACGGGAATATAAACCCAAGGATCAACCGAATCAGGAATAATAAAATAAAGGCTACGATGGGGATTGGATGTGAAACTAAAGAATAATGATAACCCAATACAAAATAACCAAAATCGACGGAATTTTACCGAGGGTAAAACCTTTACTTGCGAAATTTCTTCTCCTTGGGCATTGAATTGAAGTTCAGACTGTTCTTGTAACTGTTTTTGACGATTTGACCACCATAAAATTGTGCCATAAAACAACCCTGGAACCACCGTTAAGGCATAACGAATCGTAATTGATAAAACCGATTCTCCCTTTGCCATAAATAGTTTTAATAAAGGAAAACCCGCTATCATCCAAGACGCTGGAGCGATCGCCGGAATAAAAGCCAAGGGCAACCATTGACCCAATAAATATTTTAATGTTCCCCCAAAAGGAGTAACAATTTCCATAATTAATCTGCCGGGATTACTAATAATTCCCCAAAGAATTTCTAGGGTTGAAGCCTTATCTCCATCGGCATATTGACCAAACCTTTCCATCATAAACCGTTCGGAAATATCAGCCGAAAATAAGGGCATAATCAAATTAGTTAGGGCTAAAATATAACCAAAACTAAGCATACAAACCATCACACCTTGAATTGGATGACGTTTACTCAAAATTAGGTAAACCCCAACCCCAAATAAAATAATCCCCGAATCCTCCCGCACCATTAAAATTAAAACCGCACAGATCCAAAATAGCCACCACCAGCGTTTTTCCATCGCTAGTAGCGCAGTGAACATAAATAAAGGAATTTGACAGATATCATGGAAATTGCTTAAGGTGGGGCCAATCACTGCATTAGCCGCATAAAAGCTGACACTAATTAAAGCAGCTAAGGGGGGTTCCAAATGCTGACGAGCTAGGAGATAAAGCACCAGTCCCGCGATGGTAATTAATGTTACCTGTAACACCGAGAGGGTAACGGGGGAAGGAAACAGGGCATAAAGAGGTAACCAAAGTAATAAAGCTGGGGTAAAATGCTGTCCTAAACGATGGTAACTAACGCTGGGAAACTCCCCCTGATGGACAACGTTGGTGGATAGGGCGGAAGACAGAGAACTTTGAAATAACCGCCCGTGTGCGCCATTCCAAAACACTTGATTAAAAATGCCCTGGTCATAGGAGGCATAAAAACTAAAGTAACGGTGTAGAGTTAGGCTTAAACAAATGATCAAAAATGCGATCGCAACTCCTACGACCCATCTGAATGACGAATTTTTCTGCCAGTTTTGCCCGCTTAGGAACATTTGGGATCTACCTAAATTTTTTCAACAGCTATCACCCCATACACTCAACACAGGTGAGGGAGGCCAAATCACAATCACGCAATAGTCTACCATTCTCTCTCGGCTTTCCAGTTTCCCTGATTCAAAAAAATCAAATCTAAAGAAGATGTTAAATTAAACTATAAATAAATGCAGTTGCCCATGTACTATCCTTCTTCGTTCAGAGACAGTGAAAATAGTTTACCGCACCTGCTCAAAACCCATGAAATGCAGGCTTTTCCAGAAAAACAGTCCTTGTCCCCAGAAGTCCCCTTACAACTTCTTTTATTTGTTGATCAGCGTCCTAGCTCCCAAGATCGAATTCGGCGAATTCGTGATTTCCTAGAGGAGTTAAAGACTCAGAATGAATTTGAACTTCAGATTATTGATGTCGGTGAACAGCCCTATTTGGCTGAACATTTTAAGCTGATGGCTACACCCACCCTAATCAAAATCCACCCCGAACCTCGACAGGTTCTCGCAGGAAGTGATTTAGTGGCTCAACTGGAACACTGGTGGCTCCGTTGGAAACAAACGACGGAGTTATTGGAGTTAAATGAACAAAATTCAGGTGCCCCCGCTACTCATGCAGCTAATTCGGTGGCCCATGTTGCTGAATTAATTCAACTCAGTGATCAGATATTTAACCTCCAACAAGAAAAGGAACTTTTACAACAACAATTACAGTTTAAAGATCGAATTATAGAAATTTTAGCCCATGATTTGCGGAGTCCTTTAACAGCGACTTCCCTAGCCATGGAAACGTTATCTTCAGATCAAATTACTCCCGCTTTGAAAGTGCGTTTGATTCAACAAGCTCGCGCTCAAATTCATATTATTGATCGGATGATTACGGATGTTTTAGAAACATCAAATTGTCCTAATATTCGTTTACAAATTCAACCAAATCAGTTAGAATTAACGGTATTTCTACATCAAATTTTAGCGCAGTTAGACTCACAATTTCAGTCTAAATCGTTGAATCTGAAAACAGATATTCCCCATGATACCCCTTGGGTTTATGCCGATCCAGAACGGATTAGGCAAGTGATTGTTAATTTATTAGATAATGCAATTAAATATACTCCCCGAGGTGGAACCCTAGAAGTAAGTGTGTTACACCGCACCAGTCAAAAGGTACAGGTGAGTATTGCCGATAGTGGGCCAGGAATTCCCCAAGAAAACCGCGATCGCATTTTTCAAGAAGGTTTTCGCCTCGCCCGGGATCAAGGTCAAGACGGTTATGGTATTGGTTTATCGTTGTGTAAAAAAATTATTGTCGCCCACTACGGAAATATCTGGGTCGATTCTAGTTCAACCCGAGGCAGTTGTTTTCACTTTACCTTACCGGTTTATAATTAGATATCTCCAAAGCGGTATTGCTCTATTTTTTCATTTAATAATATTCACCATATCGAATATATTTTTCCTTGAGATTTTCGGAAATCCTTGACTTTTTTCAGATGTTATATTAGACTGTTCATCATTGTTTTTTTATGAAAGAATGCGATCGCCCCTGATTTTATCATCAGGCGATCGCTCTTTCTTTACTATTTCACTCCCGATTTTGAAACGGCCCTGGAGGTTAGGGGGGTGGGGTTATGAAATCAACATAATTGTTAGTAGTTTAGGAAGAATTATGGAAACATTAAAAGGACGGGATTTTTTAAGTTTGGCGGATGTGAGTATTGATGAACTCTATTTATTATTAGATTTGGCGACAAAATTAAAATCAGGAATGGTCAAATTGCGTCGCAATAAAGTATTAGGATTAATATTTTCTAAAGCTTCAACCCGAACTCGGGTTAGTTTTACCGTTGCCATGTATCAATTGGGGGGTCAAGTGATTGATTTAAACCCGAATGTTACCCAAGTAAGTCGCGGAGAACCATTAATAGATACGGCTAGGGTATTAGATCGATATTTGGATATTACCGCAATTCGTACTTTTGAACAAAAGGATTTAGAAACCTTTGCTAATTATGCGGAAATTCCAGTAATTAATGCTTTAACAGATCGGGAACATCCCTGTCAAGTTTTAGCGGATTTAATGACAGTTCAAGAATGTTTTGGAACCTTAGAAGGTTTAACTTTAAGTTATTTTGGCGATGGGGCTAATAATATGGCTCATTCCTTATTATTAGGCTGTTCCATGGTGGGAATGAACGTTAGAATTGCTACCCCGGCTAACTATTTACCCGATGCAGATATTGTTGAACAAGCCAAAGATATTGCTAAGGGAAAAACCGAGGTAATTGTTACTGAAGATCCTATTAAAGCGGCAAAAGATGCAAATGTTGTTTATACAGATGTTTGGGCAAGTATGGGACAGGAAGAAGAAGCCAGAGCTAGAATTCCTCTGTTTCAACCCTATCAAGTTAATAGTAAATTAATCGAAAAAACCGCCGATAATTCAATTGTTTTGCATTGTTTACCCGCCCACCGAGATGAGGAAATTACCGATGAAGTCATCGAGGGATCTCGTTCAAAAGTTTGGGATGAAGCGGAAAACAGAATGCACGTTCAAAAAGCATTATTAGCCGTATTATTAGGAGATGATTAACCTTTAAATTCTGAAAAAATAAGCGATCGCATTTTCTTAAAGCCCCCCTTCTCAATGGGGATTTGGGGGGATCAACCCCTAGCCCCCCTTTCGGTGAGCATTTTTGTTCACTCTTTACCCATGATGCGGACAAAAGGACTTGAACCTTCACATCTTTACGATACTAGAACCTAAATCTAGCGCGTCTACCAATTCCGCCATGTCCGCGTTTATTGTTCAATTTTTTATTGTAGCACAGATCCGCAGAATTTAACATTAATAATTTGATTTCATCCGATCAGCTACTGCTTCAATGGCTTGCAGAAGTTGGGTATTATTCCAACCCAGCACCAGATCAGCAGCGATCGCAGCCCCTCCAGCCCCTACCCCTTCCTTAACATAACCCTGTTCATAGGCCCGCAGTTGCGGATAAACCGAGGTAGAAAAATTCAGTTGCGTGGCTAATAGGGGGACATTTCCCAGCATTTCCGCCAATCCCACCGTATCACCCGTGGTATCTTCAGCCACCCAACGGGTCGTTCCCACCACCACCCCATCAGCACGCCAAGGAATATCATATTGAGTCACGATCGCCTCTACCAAACCATAAACCGCTAACATCTGAGTTCCACCCGCTAACAGCACCCCGACGGTACGACTAGCGGCCAAAGTCATCCCCGCCACCACAATTTGCATCGGATCACCCACCGCGGCTACCAACTCGAACGGATCAATCCCTATCCCTGATAACGGCCAAAACCCGGCTTGCTGTAATCCCGTGGTGGCGATCGCTAATTTTTGGCCATGATTGCAACGGGGATGACTACTATTGACCTTATCTATGGCAGAAATTCCCAAACCCAGCAACACCGCTAAGGCCGTAGTCGTTCCCCCCACCACGCATTCCGATAAAATTAGATAACTATTTTGGGCATCCCGCGCCATCCGTTCACCCCAAATTAACCCCTGCTCAAACAGATGCTTGACAGTCCCTAAAGTCATGGCCGCACCGGATGTTATACATCGGGCTGCACCCCCCCCCAAATCAATCGTAGGAACCGAAGGAGCAACGGATAATCCGGCATTAAACAGATACAAAGGACATTTTAAGGATTCCACCACAGCCCGGGAAATTAACACCGGAGAAGCTCCCGCATCCAGTGGCGGTAAGGGATACTGGGGAAGGGGTTGGGGCCCATTATGAAGAAACTCAGCATCCGCAACGGCCGTATATTGTCGGGAGTCGCTGGTAGCTCCAGCGGCGGAAATCCCTGGAATTAAGGCCGTTGCTGTAAATCCCAACACACAAGCAAACACAGGTTTAGTCCCTTGATAGTGATGTAACCACCGATTCCCCTCAGCAAACTGGGTATAAACCTTAACAGCCATTTAACCTTCGTAATCTAATAAAACTTGTACCCATTTGGGCGGGCGAGGAATGGGACTATTGAGACGATCTAATAATAATAAAGAGACTAGATGAACCACAAATAAATAGACAATACTATTAATTAAAATCATCAGAACAGCAAGCACCTGCACAAAAACTAAACTGGGTTGAGCCAAAATCCCCAACTTAATAAAAATCCAGTCCGCCACCGCAGTCATTTGGATCGTGGCGTAGGCCCACAAATTCCGCCCTAGCAGGATGGAAAGTAACCAATATTTAAAGAAAAAACCAATAGCAACAATCAAAGAACCCGTCCCAATGGACATCCACCAAGGAGATTTGCGTTTCCACATTCCCCCTAAAACTACTCCTAACCAACCATAAGGAATTAAAAACACAATACTGCGAGTTGGCCCCATTAACACCGATAACAATAAAAATGAAGCTACCGCCCCCATAACCGCAGCCCGTTTTCCCCATCGTAAATATAATAAAGCCATCGGTAAGGCGAAAAACAGCCGCAGCACTGGCCCCATGGGAAAATAATAATTAACAAACCATATTAAACTTCCGGCACTGGCTAAAAAAGCCGTTTCTACTAGAATCAGGGAGTTTCTATGGGCATGGGATAGTTTCGCCAGATGACCCGAAGCTTCAGAACGGGGGATATCTGCATCAACAGATACCCATTCCTGAGTTTCAGATTCACAGGGGTTAACAGAGGAACTTGATGGAGAAGAATCACTCATTTAATAGGGAATGGGCAATGGGCAATGGGCAATAGTACCATTCAGACTAATATCCGTTCTAGGGCATGGACATCGGGAATACTCAAAATATCCCGTTCCCGATGAATTAATCCTTTTTTCTCTAACTTACTCAGAACCCGAGTTACGGTTTCCCGAGCCAGACCACTCAAACCACTTAACTCCCGATGGGGAAGATTAGGAATTTGTGTTCCGCCTTGATCTGAAGTTGTACCTTGGCCCTCTGCCAGAAATAGGAGAATATCGGCAACCCGGGATGTACTATCAGATTCGCGCAATCTCAGACGTCGATTCACCTGGCGTAAACGCCGTCCCATCAATTGAGCTAGTCGCATTCCCGCCTTGGGTTCGGTGGTAATCAACTCCACAAAATCCTGAGCCGGCATATTCCCAATTAAGGTTGGCGCTAATGTAATAACATCGGTGGAGCGGGGGACTTCATCGAGTGCTGCCATTTCTCCAAATAGTTCACCCTTACCCAAAATATTCAGCGTTACTTCTTTACCATCCAAATTATAGGTACGAATTTTAACCCAACCGTCCAGAATAAAATAAACGGAACTTCCCCAGTCATTTTCTAATAAAATCACTTGGTTGGCTGGATGGTTTCGACCCACAATATGAGAGGTTGCTTTATCCGCCGCATCCGGTGGCAAGCCTTGAAAGAAAGGCGTTGAGCAGATCATCTTGTGAATATCAGAGTGATTGTCACGGGAGAAATACCGATCTTCCATGAGGCTGTGATAAAATTATGAGTTAGTAATTACTAGGCAATTTCATATTTTAGAGCTATCAGGACATAAAAAAGTTAAAATGGTTTAGTTTCTAACCCTATTGCCTTCGGTGGGTGATTAGCCAATAAATTCAAAGTCAGCCGTTTGAGTCCTTCGTGCCAAGCCTAACATATTATGTAGATCACAACTGCTTTAATCAAGGAAATCCTTGAGATTAAGCAATTATAGAGTGCCATTAACATAACGATTATTGAGGGGGTTCAGCCTTGAATGTTCAGAAAGGTCAGATTCAAGCACTCATCACCGAAATTGACGAGGTTCTTAGTCAGCCCAGCTTACGTTTGCCCTGGGTCGTTTTTGGCGAAACTGTCACACGCTCCCGTCAAGTCCTAGAGCGTGTCCGTAGGTATTTGGTCTTTCTTCAGGAACATACAGACGAGCAGGCTCTCGGTGTTACCTTGGAAGCCCATCAACCTTCTATATCCCCCGGAACGCGCGAACCTCTGTGGCAGGCAATCCGACGGGAAATGATTTATTTGCGGAGTAATTTGACTCAACCCCTTCAGGATGAGATCGATCGTTTGCGTACCGAACAACGCAATTTAATTCAAGAAATTCAACAATTAGAAGCCCGAAAAGCCCAAGCTATAGGACAAGTCCCTCCTCAACCCTATCAACAACAACTCAGTCGTGAATTTTTGCAAGAGTTCATGACCAGATTACAGGACAGTCTGATTCATAATGTGACCCAAACCCTGAACCATATTGAAACCCGATTTTTAGATTCGGTATTATTAACTGAATCCAACTCGCTGCCCGCCCTGGTTTCTGAATCTGTGGACAGACCCCAAACAGCCCTCGACCCCCTGACTCCAGCCCAACGCCTGGAACAGATGCGACAGTTACAAGCGCAATCTGATCATTTACTGATGACCCTCGATTCCAGTCTGAGTGTGATTTTTGAGGCCTTGCAACGAAACCTCCAAACCTATTCTGATTCCCTTTCCCAAAGCTTAGAAAGGATGCACAGTCTGGGTAAACAGGGGGAGGTCATGTTTACCACCTTAGTCAACCAATTAGCCCAGCAGGTCGGTCAAGAAACGTCTTCCTATTTACAATCTTCATTACAATTAACTCAATCGGAAACCGCCTCGAACACGGATAATTTACCTTCTCCTGAGTCTGTGGTTTCTCCTCCCCAGGATTTTTCCTCCGCTTTTGAGGGACTCTTTCCCTATGCGGGGGCAGAAGTTCCTAGACAATCGACTCCTTCTGTTACTTCTAATGATGAGGATAACGAAGAACAGCTAAAAATTACCGATGAAGATGAATTCGAGGTTGCGTTTGAGACCATTGAGGGATTACCTACTCCCCCTATCGAAGATGGGTTAGATAGAACGCCAGAAAGCTCTCTTTCCCTCGATTGGGATGAGTCAATTGTAGAACAGTCCCTACCCGATGCCGATTCAGAATTAGAAAGTTTGTTTAATCTGGCGACGGAGCCAGAATCCTCGGCTGTGACTGCGGTGCCTCAAACACAAAATACTGATTTATTTGAGGATGATTTTGATGTCATTCAGGTACTAGATGAAGATGATGTTTCTGAAGAGATAGAAACCTTATTGCTAGATGAGGAAACCGATGTTCCAAGTCCTTCAACGGTCGAGAATGAATCAGAAATCCATTTAGACACCGAAGATTTATTTGGGGATGGGTCAACACCGAAAATCACAGCCATAGAATCGGAAAATATTGACACCGAATCCTTCGAGGAAACGGCTGATTTCTTGAGCTTAAATAGTTTAGATATATTCAGTCAACCGGATCAAAATGTTCCGATAGAATCTGATTTATCCTTAACCGCAGATGCTATCGATCCTGTATTCTTAGAGTCTGAGAACTTATTTACACCAGGATCTGAAGCAGAATTGGTGTCTCCTCTAACCGATGAAATTGTGGATTTGTCTTTTACTTCTGCACCGAATCCCTTTGAGGAAACCTTAGCAGATTTAAGTGATGTTTTTGAGGAACTCACCTTTGAGGAGGTTTCCTCCCCAAATTCTGATGTGATCTCGGCAAGAACCCAACAAGAACTCACCGGAATTACGAGTCCGATGGCATCTCCCTCTCCTATGGAAAGCCCAACAGTTAGTTGGGAGAAAGATGCTTATGTTCAAGCGTCCCCGAATGAAAATTTACTTCCCCTAAATTTGGAAGACGATAGTGAACAAGTCGATTCTCGTTTATTAATTGATCGCAATACTTTGGAACATTTAGAGGCAGATCTATTTAATTTAGAACAACCTGAAACCATTCCAATCTCCAAGAAAAATCCCGTAAAATCAACTTATTCCCAGCCTCAAGTTTCTACCCAAAAATCATCAGCAAAAACGAATTCAAAAGTATCTCAACCTGAAGAACTAATTACTTTTGAAGATTTATTTAGAGATATTGGGATGGAACCTCATTCAGATCAATCAGTTCCCTCTGTTTCCCTTGAATCCTTAAATAAACCAGCATCAGAAAAGCAAAATATTGCATCAACTCAAGGATTATCAGATTTAACTTTAGATGATGTTTTCAACAGTTTGAACTTGGCGGAGGAAAAAAACTTAAATTGGGACACCGAACAGGAGGAAGATTCTCTCAGTCTTGAAGCCTTGAGTCAGGAGTTTTTTAAAAACTGATAACTGATCACTGATAACTGATAACTGATTATGACTCAATGGTATTTAGGAATTGACTTAGGAACAACGGGAATATCCGCCGCCTTATTGCAGAGCGAAACCCAAAAAGTTTATCCTATTTATTGGCAAGCGGAACAGACAGAACTCTCTGGAATCGAGGATCTTCCCTTTACCTTTCGGCTAACGGCGTCAATTTACTATTTAGATCCACAGGAAAAAACCACTCAAGGCCTAATACAACGGTTTAAATCCTTATTAAACCTGGGAATTCCTTATCATTCAGTTAATTCTCCTGAATTAGCAGGGCTTCCCATGATTCATTGGTCAGAACAACAGTCCCTGCCCTTGGGGGGATTTCGAGAGGCCTGGACAGCTTTATTATCTACCTTACATCCCCATCGAATATTGTCTGGTCGCAGAATTTCCCCATCAAAGCAGCCTAATCGGGAAACTCCCCCAATCATGGCTTTACCTAATGTCTATACTGTGGGTGCTGTGGGACTCGATACGATCGAATTTCAGCAAGCATTAAATTGTTTAGATGGGGTGGTTTTAGGCTGTTCCACGGCCTCTACAGAAGCCTATCGTTTTAATCTTAGGGAAGCTGTATTAGCAGCAGGAATCATTAAACGTCCTGAACAAATTTTTATTATTGAGGATGCGATCGCAACTTTATTATATCAATTTTATCTCCATCCCCCCGATCCCGATAGCACAATTTTAATTATTAATATTGGTGCTACAACTACCGAAATAGCCCTAGCCAAACTCCCCCAGGATTTAACTGAATTTATGGCTTCCCAAGTGGTTTGTCATCATTTAGCCTATGCTGGAGATGCCTTAAATCAGGATATTATTACTCAACTTTTGATTCAGCCAGAGGGTTCACCCTTCCCCATATTTAATATTCCAGATGTGGAATTTCCTGAACCTGGACATCCTGATTTAGCCAAACGTTATCGTTTACAACAAATTTTACAGAGTGATTCTACGGGATTAAAGTTATTAGAAATTGCAGAAACTTTAAAATTTGAACTACAACAAAGCGATGTCCTTACCGACGCGAAGCACCGCTATACCCTAACATTAAATAATTATTCTTGGGAAGTTTCCCAACGAGATTTAGAACAAAAGATTTTTATTCCCTTTATTCAACAGTTAAATCGAGAACTCAACCATCTTTTCAGTACCCAGGGAATTTCTCCGATTAGAATTAGTCAAGCCATTTGCACAGGGGGAAATGGAACCTGGCCAACTTTTAGCCGTTGGTTACGCCAAAAATTACCAAATGCTTTGATTACCCAAGATAGTCCCCATGATCAAAATCATCGAGACAACAATTATTCCCATTGTAGTCGCTTGGCTTGGGGTTTAGCCGTATTACCCCTTTATTTTCAAGTCTTGGATATGTCTCGACATCAATACAGTGATTATTTTCTTTTAGCGGAACTATTGCGAGTGTTCAAAGAACAACCTTTATCTTTATCAGAAGTACATCAACTCTTAGAAAATCGCGGGGTCAATACCCGTTCTGTTTCAGATAGAATTATAGCAATTTTAAAGGGAAAATTACCTTCTGGTTTAATTCCCTCACCTTCTGATGCGATTTGGTTCACTTTAGAATCTCAAAAAAATCCTGATTATCAAGGTTTACTCGAAGGCGCATTATTTTATCAAGATGTCGATAATAATTATTTTATAAGTTTAGACCGCGCCGACCTGACCAGAAAATATTTAGCACAATTAAGTCTACATTCCCTACAAAATTGGGAAGAACCATTAATCAGTTATCAGTAAACAGTTATCAGTTATCAGTTATAGCAACCGCCAAGGCAGTTAGGACACCAGACGGATGTTGTAACCTAGACGGTGAAGTTCTTTTCCCCCTGTTCCCTCCCCCCCTAGCCCCCCGTGCACGGGGGGTTTGCTCCCTGCTCCCTGCTATAAAAAGTACCGAGGGGGATTGACAAAACCCGCGGCTGATGCGACAATATTGTAATGGCAAGTGTGGGCATACTCTTGACTATTTAGTCAACATTGAAAATATCGGCAAAACTTCTTTGTGTCTTTGTGGTTAAATTAGTCTTGACCCCAGCAAAGATCCCAGATAACTGATTTATGAACTTACCGAATTGGATTACGATTTCCCGTTTGTTCGGAGTTCCATTTATACTTTATTATTTACATGATCCAACTGTTACTAATCGTTGGATTTGTTTAGGAATTTTTTTAATAGTAGCCAGCACCGATTGGTTAGATGGATATTTAGCTAGAAAACTCAATCAAGTTACAGATTTAGGAAAATTTCTTGATCCCTTAGTCGATAAATTATTAGTTTTCGCGCCCTTACTTGCCTTAATTGAGTTAGGAAAAATTCCCGCTTGGGGAGTATTCTTAATCCTAGCACGGGAACTCACAATTGCCGGATGGAGAGTCAATCAAACTCAAATTTCTGGAGCGAATATTTGGGGTAAACTAAAAACAGTTAGTCAAATTTTAGCGATCGCATTTTTAATAGCACCTTTACCTGAACCTTGGCAAACCCTCAGCTTAATCCTATTCTGGATAACCGTAGGATTAACCCTAATTTCAGGTTTAATTTATCTAATTCCTCAACCTTCCGTAAAATCAAGTCTTGAAAATATCAAAACCTAAAACAACCAAAATCTCAATCTTCCCCATCACCTATCACGGATTTCAGAGGATTACGCAGATTAACACAGATTAAAATCCGTGAAATCCGTGAAATCCTCTTAAATCCGTGATCCCTATTCCCCAATAAATATGGGGCGACAAAAGCCACCCCATATCATATCAAACTAGGAATTAGTAATCAAAATCGCCGCCCATACCAGCGCCAGCACCAGCAGGAGCGCCGTCTTTAGGTTCAGGTTTGTCAGCAACAATACACTCAGTTGTTAACACCATTCCAGCAATAGAAGCCGCGTTTTGCAGAGCAGAACGGGTAACTTTGGCAGGGTCAACAATACCCGCTTCAAACATATCCACAAATTCGTTAGAAGCCGCGTTGTAACCAACATTAAAGTCTTTTTCTTTAACTCGTTCAGCTACCACAGCACCGTTAACGCCTGCGTTTTCAGCAATTCGTTTCAGAGGCGCAGCCAAGGCACGGGACACAATTAAGGCCCCCGTTAAGGCTTCATGGGTCAGGTTAGCATTAGCCCATTCTTCCAGTTGAGGAGCTAAGTGGGCTAAAGTTGTGCCACCACCAGGAACGATACCTTCTTCAACGGCCGCTTTCGTGGCGTTGATGGCATCTTCCAGACGCAGCTTGCGATCTTTCATTTCGGTTTCGGTAGCCGCACCGACTTTGATCACAGCCACACCACCAGCTAATTTAGCCAAGCGTTCTTGGAGTTTTTCCCGGTCGTAGGAAGATTCGGTTTCTTCCATTTGACGGCGAATTTGCTCACAACGAGTTTTAACGGGGGCTTCATTGCCTTCAGCAACGATGGTGGTGTTATCTTTGGTCAGGGTGATCCGACGGGCTTTACCCAGCATATCCAGCTTGGTATTTTCCAGTTTCAGACCAGCATCTTCGGTGATTAATTGACCACCAGTTAAGACGGCGATATCTTCTAACATGGCTTTCCGGCGATCGCCAAAACCAGGCGCTTTCACCGCAGCCACATTCAGCACACCGCGCAGACGGTTAACCACCAGGGTTGCTAAGGCTTCTTTTTCAATATCTTCAGCGATAATCACCAAAGGACGGCCAGAACGGGCAACTTGCTCCAGAACAGGCACTAAGTCCTGAACTAAGGTGATTTTTTTATCGGTAATTAACAGATAGGGTTCTTCCAGAACTGCTTCCATCCGTTCGGTATCGGTGGCGAAGTAGGGGGAAATATAGCCTTTATCAAAGCGCATCCCTTCGGTAATTTCTAATTCGGTGGTCATGGATTTTCCTTCTTCCAAGGAAATCACGCCTTCTTTACCGACTTTATCCATCGCCGAAGCAATCATTTTACCGACTTCTTCGTCGTTTCCGGCAGAGATAGAACCGACTTGAGCGATCGCTTTGGAATCTTCCACTTGGCGAGCGTGTTCGGCGATTTTTTCTACTAAAAAGGTAGTCGCTTTATCAATACCGCGTTTGAGTTCAATCGGGTTAGCACCCGCAGCCACGTTCCGCAGACCTTCTTTGACCATGGCGTGGGCTAGAACCGTTGCAGTGGTGGTTCCGTCGCCAGCGGCATCGTTGGTTTTGGAAGCGGCTTGACGAATCAAGGCAACTCCAGTATTTTCGATGTTATCTTCTAGTTCAATTTCTTTAGCAATGGTGACGCCATCATTCACAATTTGGGGTGCACCGAATTTTTTTTCTAATACGACGTTGCGACCTTTGGGGCCAAGGGTGACGGCAACGGCTTCCGCCAGGATATCCATACCACGCTCTAGGGCGCGACGAGCATTTTCGTTGTAAATAATACGTTTAGCCATGTTTTGTCTTCAGGTTTTAGGTTGATAATTAGAATTGAATTACTGAATCTTGAGGTTTTAACTTTGTAGATCGAATAACAATTTGTGGTGTACGATCTAAGGTTAAAAACGTCGATTAGTTGACGATCGCTAAGATGTCTTTTTCGGCTAACAGAACAAATTCATCGCCACCGAGTTTGATGTCAGTACCCGCGTATTTGGAGTAGAGAACTTTGTCGCCGACGCTGACTTCTAGTTCGCAGCGAGAACCATCATCATTGCGTTTGCCAGGGCCAACTGCCACAACTTCGCCCACTTGGGGTTTTTCTTTGGCGGCATCAGGAAGAAAAATTCCACCGGGTGTTTGTTCTTCAGATGCACTAACTTTAACGAAAACGCGATCACCAAGGGGTTTAACGGTTGATACGCTTAGAGATACAGCAGCCATTTATTAGCCTCCACTTTATGTAAATATTCGGTGATCGGAGTTTTATGATTTCCTTTGAGGAATTCAAATTAGCACTCTCGACTCCTGAGTGCTAATTTACCGAAAAAAGCCTCCCCATTGCAACAGTCTAATTTGTACGGGTTCCCGAACAAGGGGGCGGGGGGAGTAGGGGAGTAGGGGGAGTCAACAACAGTTGGCTGAACTGTTTGGCGTTGATATTAGCTTGATAGTTAAGAGGAATTTTATTCTCGGATAACAGTCATTAATGTAGAGACGTGCAACGGCGCGTCTCTAGCACTTATAGCAGGTAATAGGTAATGGGTAATGGGTAATAGGGAAGAAAAGACTTCACCACCTGCGGTTGGCTATATCGTTTTTTGGCAGTGACTTTATCCTCCCTGATTCACGCTTTAATCATAGAAATAACCCAATCAAATGTTTTTAGGACTTGTTGTAATACGGTTTTATCTTCTAAGTTGGATAACTGTAATGTTGGCTCTCGATATTCCGTAGGTTCTAAAGGGAGAGATAAACCGATCGCACTCAATTTATTTCTGAGTTCTAACCATTTTTCCTGTCGATCAAAAGGTGGTTGAGAACCATATTTATTAGAAGAAATTTCTAAACGTCCAGAAATATCAACGGTAAATAACTTTAACTGTTTTCGACCTTTTTCTTTTTGGTTTAATAAAGCTGTAAATCCACCATAAACATCTCCCGTCCCCCATTGTATAATAACTTCCGGTTCCTGAAGTTTTGCCCAATTATGAATTTCCTGGGCTATTTGTGTTTCATCCTCTCCCCGACGCAAGTGGAGTTCTTCAAAAAACGAAACCTCATCCCAGCGACGACGTTCTCCCGTGGCGCTGGATTTTTTTTGTTGAGCTTCGGCGGTTTGACCAATTAATCGAGGAACAAGGGTTTTTAAACCATCTTGACTGACATATTGTTTAATTTCTAAAGCCAAAACCTCGACTAAATCCGTTTGTTTATTCAGAAATTCAACTACCCTTCTTAATGGACTGGTAATTTCATCCGCCACAAAGACTAAACGCAGTTTTCCCGCTTGCAGATTGGTTTTAACTTTTTGCCAAAATCCATCTTCATTTAGATCTGAACCTAGAAAATCTTCAAACACTTGTTCAGGATCTCGACCTTGATCTCGACAGTTAGCTTCAAATTGAGAAATAATTGATTCTATCGGCCAATATAATCCTAAATTTGCCGCATTATCTAACATTTGACCAATCATTTTTTGTCGAGTTTCCACATTGCGACTGCGTTTAACTGTCACCAGCGTAGGAATAGAATCTTGATCCAGAAATAAATGATCCATTGACCAACGACTCCCATTATCTTCCTCAGCCGGAAGGGTTACGTCCCGGGAGATTAATAACCATCGTCGTAAAGATTTACCATGGCGCGTCTGTAACCGATCAATTTCATCCCCCGCTAAAAGATTGGGATAGGTTTCTAATAATTCCTGTATTTGATCTTCAGAATCGTAGGGCTGTTCCATCATTTCAACGAGCCGATCATCATCCTGAATCAGATAAATCCCTCCGCCCATATTATTTACCTTTTTAACTCTTAAATTAGGTGATTTCTCTTAATAATTTCCGGTAAATACCCGTTGTGCTGGCCCGGTCATATACAAATGTTGATCTTGATTTGACCATTCAATCTCAAGACAACCTCCGGGTAATTCCACTGTAACAACAAAATCGCAATTTCCTGTTAAAATTCCGGCAACCACAGAAGCACAAGCCCCGGTTCCACAGGCGAGAGTTGCTCCAGCCCCCCGTTCCCATACCCGCATTTTAAGATAATTGCGGTTAATCACTTGAATAAATTCCGTATTGGTGCGTTCAGGGAAAACGGTATGATGCTCAAATAAAGGGCCGATTTCTGCGAGTTTAATTTCCTCAACATCCTCCACAAAGGTAATACAATGGGGGTTTCCCATACTCACACAGGTAACATTCCAAGAATGTCCAGCTACTAACAAGAGAACATCGACTACTTTCTCATCGGCGGCGGCAAGAGTGGTAGGAATTTCCTGGGCTAAAAGTCGCGGAAGTCCCATATCCACTTTAACTTGGCCATTGGCTTGTAATACCGGGGTAATCACACCCGCTAGGGTATGGATTTTGTAGCTTACGGGGAAGGTGCTCGGATCGCGGTTTTCCAGTTCAGCGATAAATTTAGCTAAACAGCGAATTCCGTTTCCACACATCTGAGGTTCCGAACCATCGGAGTTGAAAATTCGCATGGTATAGTCAGTGTTGGAGGTTCCACCGAGGGCGAATATCACGCCATCAGCACCAATACCAAAATTGCGATCGCACATTTCTATAGCTTTTTCTGGGGTGATTAGGGGTTCCGACTGATGACGATTATCAATCAGGATGAAATCATTCCCTAAACCGTGATATTTCGTAAATGTAATGGTCATGAATTCCTCCACTTTTATCGTTAGTGTGATTTAGGCGTTTGGGCGAAAGTGAATCAAAAAGTTCAAAATCCCTTACACCTTATATATTATTGTTTTAATGTTGATAAAAACAACTACTTATGTCTGAATTTAATACCGATTTACCCAGTATTCGCAAAGTTCAAGGGTATACCAAGGATAAAAACTCAGTAGAAATTAAACTGCTAACGAATGATCTTCTTCTGGGAACGATTATCTGGCAAGATCCCAACTGTATTTGTTTACAAGACCCAAACAACCTACAAATCTTGATTTGGCGACATTCGATTGCTTTTATTCGTCCGAAATAATAGAAGTTTACCCCGCTCTTTATAGGGAATTGGGTCGATGCTTTAAATAAAGACCGATCTTTATAAAGTTTCTGTAAAACTTCCAGAATTTTTGATAAACAGGGGTGACAAACCAATAAAGTTTGTTATTGTAGTTATTAACAGCTTGTATGTAATCACTCTGGTTGCTGAAATGTCCCACTCTAAGGAGACAAGCAGGGAAACAGAGCTACGAGTTCAGGGTCACAGTAGCCAGCAGCATATTCACACAAAGGATTCCAAATGAAAACTACACTCCTCACAACCTTAATCTCAACCCTAGCTTTAACCGGGATTTGCGCGACCTCAGCCCAAGCGTTTACCTTCAAAACCAACTACACCACAACAGATAAAAGTCAGTGGAAAAGCGACATATCTTTGAGTTCGGTTGAAATTGGTAGTAAGACCTACAGCAATTTCTCCCTGGTCAAAGATGTTAATATTATCCAAAACGATCTCTGGACAGGCGGTAATACAGGCGCAGCCAGTAGCGATAGAGGGGATAATGCTTCAGGAGTTAAGGCAGAAAATCCGACGGGAAGTAATTTAGCAGCTTCCCTGGGTAATTTAAACCTCAGCAATATTATTGATACCGAAGACCGTGGTAAATTTACCCTAGACTTGTTCTTTGGTAAACCTGTTGATAATTTCCTGTTCTTTGAACGGGGCAAAAACAGTAAACTCCAAGTTCAAGCTTTGAATAAAAAAGGTGAATTGACTGGAAACTCAATTCTACTAGATTCATCAAAATGGCAGAACGCGGGTTATAGACTTGATACCAAAGAAATCAGTGGTGCTCAAACAGTAGGGTCTTTAGGAGTCAGTTTGTTTGATTTAGGACTGACCGATGCCAAATCTTTTGGTGGTCTACGGTTAATCAGCAAATCTAATTATGTGGGCCCTGATTTTAAAGTGGTGGGTCTAAATAAGGCTGTTCCTGAACCTGCGACTGTTTTAGGATTAGGTTTAGTCGGTGCTGCTTTAGCAATGTCTCGTCGCAAAAAAGCTCAATAAAGCATATCTGTTGAAGAAACCAACATTAGACATCTTTAAATTGACCACCGCCCCAGGACACAAGACAACAGTTTTATTGGAATTTCATCAACTCTTTACATAAAAGCTAATCTTTGTAAAAGTTCTGTAAAACTTCTGGAAATTTGGATAAACAGGGGTGACGTATCCTGCCCATATTGTTATTGTGTTATCGACAACCTGTATGTAATAACTCTGGTTGCTAAAATGTCCCGTTTTAAGGAGACACTCAGAAAAACAGAGTTACGAGTTCAGGGTCACAGTAGCCAGCAGCATATTCACACAAAGGATTCCAAATGAAAACTACACTCCTCACAACCTTAATCTCAACCCTAGCTTTAACCGGGATTTGCGCGACCTCGGCCCAAGCGTTTACCTTCAAAACCAACTACACCACAACAGATAAAAGTCAGTGGAAAAGCGACATATCTTTGAGTTCGGTTGAAATTGGTAGTAAGACCTACAGCAATTTCTCCCTGGTCAAAGATGTTAATATTATCCAAAACGATCTCTGGACAGGCGATAATACAGGCGCAGCCAGTAGCGATAGAGGGGATAATGCTTCGGGAGTTCAGGTAGAAAATCCGACGGGAAGTAATTTAGCAGCCTCTCTAGGAAATTTAAATCTCAGCAATATTATTGATACCGAAGACGGTGGCAAATTTACCCTAGACTTGTTCTTTGGTAAACCTGTTGATAATTTCCTGTTCTTTGAACGGGGCAAAAACAGTAAACTCCAAGTTCAAGCTTTGAATAAAAAAGGTGAATTGACTGGAAACTCAATTCTACTAGATTCATCGGGATGGAAGGACGCGGGTTATAGACTTGATACCACAGAAATCGGTAGTGCTCAAACAGTAGGGTCTTTAGGAGTCAGTTTGTTAGATTTAGGACTGACCGATTCCAAGTCTTTTGGTGGTCTACGGTTAATCAGCGAATCTAATTATGTGGGCCCTGATTTTAAAGTGGTGGGTCTAAATAAGGCTGTTCCTGAACCTGCGACTGTTTTAGGATTAGGTTTAGTCGGTGCTGCTTTAGCAATGTCTCGTCGCAAAAAAGCTCAATAAAGCATATCTGTTGAATTAGTTAATATTAGATATCCCTGAATTAACCGCCGCCCCATGAAGTGAAAAAATGATGGGGTGGCAATTTGATTTTATAGGGATATCAGGGAACACCGGAACAAGATTCTTCTAAGTAGATATAGCAGACTAATCCATCAAGGTAATATTAGACAACTGACCACAACGACAAATCGGACAAGCATAGGTTTCTTTTGAGATGATTAACAGCTTAATCATATTCAAAGTTTTTCAATTTAGGAATCCCGAACCAAAAATCCGTGGGAATTAGGGTTTTCAGGGTGGGATCGTGACCGCCGACTTGATGGGTGCGGAGAATCCAGAGATAGGCGCCTAATTGTAGGAAAATCATGGCAATTTTATCATTAATTAATCGCGGTAATAATGAGCGCCAACTAGAGCCTAATTGAGATAAGGTTTTTAAGGGAGTTTCTTCAGTAAAACGCCCTAAAGTTGGAGAACCATATCGCCAATCTTTTCGGGCTTTCCCTCCAGCAGTTAAAATACTTTCTAAACTTGCTACTAAGGTGGCTAATTGAAGAAATCTTTCGGTTTGTTCGTGGTGGGGATTTTCCCGCAACCATTTCATTAATAAAGGATTTAATTCAAACTGCGCCAGCATTCTTCTTAAGGATAAATACAAGGCTTGACTGGAATCTTGAGAACAGGAATTAATTGCACTTACAAAAGTAGTTCCAGTTCCATCTCCAACCCGATATCGAGCCGTCATAATATCGAGTTCATTAATAACAATATCTAAGGGAGAAAACTTGAAACTATCAAAATCATAATCTTGGGTTAGGGGATCAAATTTAATTAGAATATCGGTAAAGGGACGAGATCCTAACCAACCAAATTGACGATCGCCACTATACCTTGTCCAGTCTAAACTTCCTGAGATGATTCCATCACAATTATGGGTATAAATTTGGCGATATTCGATGTTAAATCGCAATTCTTGGGTAAGGCGATCGCGCACGACTGTAGCGATTCCATAGGCAAAATGTCCGAAATAAATCCCAAAGGGAGTATTATCTCCATTCGGCCCGCCAATGCCTCCATAAACGTGCATTAATAAGGCTCTATCTCCTTCTTTCCAGATGGATTCCGGCACAATAGAATCCGTCGAATTATTCTGATTTGGATTGAGGAAAATTGTCTTAACTTGTCCTTGGGGAGTGACTTGATTTTTCCAGTATTCCCAGTTAATATAATCCAGGGTTTTTTGTTGTCCTGAAATTACCAAATCAGGAGTTAAAGAAAATAATTGATAGGGTGCGATCGCCTGTACTACAAACTGACCATCAATATTTTTTTGTCCGAATATATACCACCCAGAAGCATTAACCGGAGATTGTTCTAAATCCTGATTTATTGAAGATAAAGCCCCATCCCGGTTAGCAATCACAGAGGGCAAATAGACCCTTTCTTCGGGGCCGTTAAATTGTTGAGAGGCGGGAGAATAATGACGTACCAAAAAGAAGTCATTGCCTAAATTTTCAATAAACCGAACCAGCGCATAAAATCGGCCAGTAATTTCAATTGGATCATTTTGAATATAAAGACTTGAACGTTCTAAACCCGTATCTTTCAAGACCACAGGATCTTTTAACACCACAATCACATCATCCTGGGGTCTAGCTCCAGCCATGGATTCTAATGGATCAACTTGTGACCAACTATTAATTCTTTCTGGGTGAATATTTCCTTGGGATTGACTAACTTTTACCTGATCAATAAAGTTAACATCTTGGGTGACTAATTTAACTCTTTCCTTGACAGAAGAAACCTGTAAATCCCATCTTAAATTAACAATTTGTCCGACTCGATGCTGATGGGATGAATCAGCATGATAAATTTCAAATAATACGCCCTGCACCTGTTCCCGCTCTGATAATTTAGGTAAAATTAATCGACCTATCCAATTGCCTACGGGTTGATATAACTCTGGATTAAGAGTTTGTTTAACTGGATAATATGCAGCTTGATTAAAGGGGGCTTTTTTGTAGAGTTCATAGTTACTAGATTTTTTGAAAATATCAGGATCTAGGCCAGTAATTTCCCAATTTTCTAATAAAATTCCAGTCACAATATCAACGGTTTGTTGCAGGTGGGTTTTGCCATTTGGTAGTTGATGATCTCCCATCGGGCCACCCATCATATTATGTCCCACTGGCCCCAGAGAGATAAAACTGATTTTTCCCCGCCGTTTAGCAAAATTCCAGTTTGATAACAGAGAAAACGGCCAGCGTCCAGGGAAAATAATCGCCCCCACTTTTTCAACGCTATCCTTATCCCCAACTAGATGATAGAGATGTTCTGTTACCATTGTCCCCGTATTTCCACTGATCACACCAGCAATAGAAATTACTGTGATCGGGGCTTTAATGGTACGTTTGAGAAAGGTTACAGCCCCCATGGACATTTGACCACCACCACTGTAGCCCACCAATGTCACCGGAATTTCACTACCGACGGGATAACCATAGCTAAGTAAACTATTATATAAGACTTGTGCCAGACCTTGATTTTGAATCGGGCCGTAACGCGGATCGGCTGAAACTGCTACGGAGACGACATTTCTGGCATTAATGATAAAACCAATTGGGTTAGAAGGATTTTGAACCACCATGGAGTCAATCATCCGCCACAAAAAGGATAATAACCGATTTTCAGTTAAGGGTTTATTAGTAACAGAATAGGGCATAATCCCTTTAACAATCGCTACATTATCGGGAGTGGCAATGGCAAGGGCATCTAAAAAACGTTCAACTTCTGGTAAATATTGATAGGAGCCTTGATTGATCCCATCTAAATACATAACATAGTGATTTACTGGAGTATCAATATTGTGATTTTTGACTAATGTTCCGGTATTTTCTAAGGGTTTAACTCCATACCATCCTGCCCACCAAGTTAAGGATTCTAAGGGTGTTAGGACAATAGAAATTAACAGGGCAATTAAACTAAAATTAACTAATTTTAAGCCTAATCTAAAGCTATGATTGAGTAGACTAAAACCTATGGTTAAGGGGTTATTAGAATTAGGATATAAAATAAAAACTAATAATAAACCTAATAATGCTAGGGCGACAAATTTAACAGTAGAGGAAGTTTTTTGTTTAGGAATATCTTCTTGTTGTTCGGCTTCTAACCAGATTTCCTTGCCGACGGTCAGAATTTGAGGCTCATTTCCGTCGTACATGACCATTTCTTCTAGTTTTTTCGGGTCAGTAATTAATGAAGTTCCCGCCACCGAATTAGATAACCAACGACTAAAGGCTAAAATCGGACGACCAATAGTTCGTTGTACAATTTGTAAGACGACCCAGCCGATTAAAGTACAAATAAATACTGACCAATCTTCAAATCCGGCAACGCTTTCTAATCCTACAAATTGAGCTAGTAAACTCCAAATTGAAAGTAATACCCCTATCGCAATTCCCATGTAAGGTAAGGCGATTAAAAACCCTAACATTTGGGGGGCATAACTGAGTCCTAATGTTTTAAAAATTAGATCAAAACTTAGAGAAATATCAAAAAATAAGTTACTTGCAATCCAAATACTTCCCGCCCACAATCCATAACTTAAAGCAAAAACAATCGCAGAAATTCCTAAGCTGAGAAAAAAACGAATCGGTGTAACTTTATTAGCAAATAAAACAATACATTGTCCAATGGCTTGTGATAAACCAGCGATCAGAACAATAATTAATGCTACGGTGAGGCCATCGGGTAAGGTATTGATTTGATCAAAAACCTCTGGGTTGAGGGCAAATGCCCCTGAAACCAGATGCCAGAATTGGTTAAATGCGGTTTCCATAAAACAAAAATTTACAAAGATGCAATTGATGGTTTTTGAGTGGTTTCAAGTTTAACCTGAACGACTCTAAAAAGCAATATTTAGTCTGAATTATGGTTAAATCAATTTATCTTTCAACCGTTAAATAAATTTTAATCCTTTACTTACTGTGATGCAGTCTAACAATTAAATAACTGATTGATAGGGCTAAAATCGCAATAGCCAGTCCAATCAAATCTTGACCTCCTTTTTTATCGAGATCAAAAATAATGATTTTTCGTCCTACCGCAATTAAAGAGGTAACAATCACTAACTCAACTTGAATAACGTGCTTTTTTAAGTAAGATGAAATATTCTCTAAAATCTCTATAGCAATCAAAACATTTAAGAATAATCCGAAAATTTCAAACAAAGAATCTTTAAATATTAGGGAAGAATCTGTTAATAATTTTTGGGCTAAATATACAATCAGTTGACCACAGCAAACTATGATAATGATTACCATAGCAATTGATAAGGTTTTAGCGATCGCTACTTGAATTTCTTCTAATATCATTAAGAAATTTTCGTCGCTAAACCAATGGGTAAGGGATTGAAAAAAAGTTCTTTTGCGTGACATAGTGACCCGTGAATTGGAGTTAAACAAACTAATATCAATATATAATTTATAGTCAGTTAATGCAAGACTATTCTTTAAAATCAATCTAACTATTCCCTAAATCCAGTTTCAAAGGTTTCTGGGCAAATCATATCTAAGTACCTAAACAAAATTAATTACACATCATAACAAATCATCGGAGTAGTTGATTTCTGACATACCTAAAAATAGAATGGTTATAGAAAAGGATATTGCAGAATGTCTGAAAATGCAATAATCAGCGTATACTGATTATTTAGGTTAATTTATATCCCATTAATTAAATGCCGAGTTTAACTGAAATCCATAGTTTAGGATTCCAAATCCCATTAGTTGCCGGGTGGTTAGGTTTAATTATAGTAGTAGCAGAAGGACTAAATCGGGTTTTTGCTGTTAATGCGGAAATTTCGCGTAAAATTGTTCATATTGGCACGGGAAATGTGATTCTACTGGCTTGGTGGCTGAATATTCCAGCATGGGTCGGAATTACAGCGAGTGTAATTTCAGGAATTATTGCTATTATTTCCCATCAAACCCCAATTCTTCCTAGTATTAATAGTGTGGGACGAAAAAGTTTAGGAACGTTTTTTTATGCGATTAGTATTGGGGTTTTAATTGGTTGGTTTTGGACAATCAAACAACCTCAATATGCGGCTTTGGGTATTTTAATTATGACCTGGGGGGATGGTTTAGCGGCGGTTATTGGTCAACAATGGGGTCAACATAAATATCAAGTTTTTGGTAATGGTAAAAGCTGGGAAGGTTCCTTAACAATGCTATTTGTTAGTTTGATGATTTGCAGTTTTATTTTATTAGCAACTGAGGGGAATAATCAAATAAATTGGAGTATTTCAATAGCTGTAGCAATTATAGCTACGGGATTAGAAACCTTTTCAAAGTATGGAATTGATAATCTAACTGTTCCTTTGGGTAGTGCGTCACTAGCTTTTTTTCTGAATCAAATTCTTTAGGTATAGTAGTTGGTGCTGGTATGTTTATCAGGGTTAAGCATAATTTAACCACAAAGACACGAAGACACAAAGAAGTTGTAAACACGCTGCTATATGTTTAAGATTTTATTACCTAAACAATAATAAATCCCCCATAGGAGTTATGGAGGATTTAAGTAGATTTTGAAACACATAATAATATTTGATCAAAATTATTCTTAGTGTTTCCAACGGGGATCTTTGTTAGGATTACCTTCAAAGGGCTGCGTACCTACCGATGGGTAGGTATCATCACTAACAACAAACATCCGCCCGGCGGCTTCAGTTAAATAGGTCATCATTTCTTTAAAAGAACGTAAAATATTCATAACTTCCAACCTCAACTCTATGATCTAGGCTTCTATGCTAATCATTCTATCGGAAAAAATCAGAAAGTGTGCAGATTTGCAACATTTATTTGCACTTTTGTATTTACTGAAGTTATACAATCTGTTAAAATTGTCAGAAATACTTAATTTACCTGGTTCGGGGTTTGGTCTTCTTGCCCAACCCCTACAAACCCGATTAAGGTTTAAGACTGCAATCCTTTTAAGACCTTATCGGTAAAAGCATGAATTGATTTACCCACATTTTTTTTCAATTTCCAGGCTTTAAAAGCTGCTTCATAATCCTCTCCTTCTAGTTGATAGGTTTTCCAAGCTCTGAGGGTTAAAAATAATCCCCAAGTTAAAAAGACAAAGGCTGCAAATCCGATTCCATGCCAAATCACTAGGTTAATTAAAATTAAGAAGGAGTTAACAATCCCAAATTGAATTAGATTTTGTTTCAGTCGATTTTGGCGATAGGCGTTAAAAACTAACTTTTCATCGGCTTCTTGTTTTTGTAACTTCCATTGCTGTTCAGCTAATTCTAAATCCTGGGGAGAAATTCCTAAATCTTTGGCAATGTCTAACAATTCTTGACGAGTCATTTCCTCGTTATCTTGTTTACGACAAATTGCAATATGCAGAATTTCTTGTATATCTTCCTGTAAATAGGTCGGGGTGATTTGAGTTTCTGAGTTGGTCATAGATTTTTCTGATCAAGATAAAATACAAATAGGACAAGGTTTACAGGTAATCTGCAACCCTAATAATATGAAATCTTAATCTAGCCTAACCTATCCTATCAGGGTATAGGGCGAGTTCTAGGGGCAAGATTTAAGATAAAGTTAAAAAAAGTCGGTCATCAATACCATTACCCGGAGAATCGTTCATGAATCTGGTTGTACTCCAGAATGGATTAGATAATATTTCTTTTGCCATTTTATTGATCACCCTATTGTTGTATTGGGTGGGGGCGGCGTTTCCTAATCTTCCCTATTTGTGGGTGTTGGGCACTGCGTCCATGGCGATCGCCAATCTCTCTATTGTGGCATTATTAGGGGCGAGATGGATTGAGGCGGGTTACTTCCCGATTAGTAATCTCTATGAATCCTTGTTTTTCCTGACTTGGGGTTTAACAACTATTCATCTGATTGCTGAACAAATGAGTCGGAGCCGCTTAGTTGGGGTGGTCACCTCTCCCGTGGCGATGGGAATTGCGGCGTTTGCAACTTTGAAGTTACCGCCACAAATGCGAATCGCTGAACCCCTCGTCCCGGCGTTGAAGTCTAATTGGTTAATGATGCACGTTAGCGTCATGATGTTGAGTTATGCAACGTTAATGGTGGGATCTCTATTAGCGATCGCATTTTTAATTCTGACTAGGGGACAGGAAATCGAGTTAAGTGGAAGTTCTCTAGGAACTCGGATTTCCCGAAATCATCATAAACCCGTTACCAATGGGATCAATTATACTCCAGAAATCGTTACGGAGTCCCACCCCAAAGGGTTAACTACCAATGGTAATGGCACAACGGCCGTGTTAGAGTTCGTCAAAACCGACAACCCAGAATCAGTTACCAGGCTTTCCCCACAGCGATTAACCTTAGTGGAAACCATTGACAATATCAGTTATCGGATTATTGGATTAGGATTTCCCTTGTTAACCATTGGGATTATTTCCGGGGGAGTCTGGGCGAATGAAGCTTGGGGCTCCTATTGGAGTTGGGACCCGAAAGAAACTTGGGCGTTAATTACTTGGTTGGTATTTGCGGCCTATTTACACGCCAGAATTACCCGGGGTTGGCAAGGTCGAAAACCTGCTATTTTAGCCGCCACGGGACTTGTGGTGGTCTGGGTGTGCTATTTAGGAGTTAATCTATTAGGAAAAGGTTTACATTCCTACGGTTGGTTTTTCTAAATCAGTTAATCCTTAGTAAAAAATACAATTTTCAGGACATAAACATGAGCGATTTTACCTCTATTCTCGACGATGATGATGTGATTAATACCAGCGAAAGTGCATTGATGTTTCAATGTACTTTTAAAGCCAGTGAATTCCTGTCAATTATGGAATCCAAGTTAGAAGAAGAAAATTTATTTAAGGAAGGAATTGAGTGTCAACTCTTGCGTCCGGGCCAATCTTGGAAAACTGGAAAATTTCGGATTTGTTTAGAATTTTGCCCCGATGAACCGGATGTTGAAGCTGAAGCTAAAGGAGGTGTCCCAACTTCTGAATATGCTTCCCCTACAATTCCCTCTGATTCCAGTTCTGATCTACCACCTTTTGTTAACCAACCAACTAAAAGTGTCGGAATGTGGAGTTAGTTATTAGTCGGAAATTTAACGCATTTTATTAATGTTCAAAGTTCAAGAGATTTGATTTTGAATTTTGAACATTTTTTTTTGTAGTAGTAAGCCCTTCAGGGCTTATTAGAGGCGTGAACGCCTCACTACAAAATGTTATTGAGTTTCATCCGGTTCTTCAATTGAAAGAAAGGTCGTGATCTGTTTTACAAATAATTTTAATTGATCAACACGATTAACAACATCTAAACAGATAAAGTCAAAATCTAAATTGGAGACAATTTCTTCAACTTGAGCTTTAGTTTTATCATAGCAACGTCCAACTCGTTGATAAATTAGATCTAAATCTTCCGCAGGGTGAGGTCTATTTTCCATATTATCAATTTCAGGGTTAAATCCAAATTCTTGTTGAATAAAATCAGTAGTTAAGCGAGGGTCTATCTTTTGAAAATGCGTCCATTCAGCTAAGAACCAAGCTTCAAATTCCATAACAGCAAAAATTAAATGGATCGGAATTCCTGGTTGATTGCGTAAACTAGATTGAAAACTTCGCTCTAAAGTTGCTTTTTCTGAAATATTTTTAGGATATAAATCTCTTAATCCAATAATTTTTTCATATCCATTATTAGTTAACTTAGAACGTAACTCTCTCATATCCGAATTAACAATCTCATCTGATCCTGAATTATAAACTAGAATATAAAATTCGGTTTCTGGATTGGGAGGTTCATGTTTAATCAGTGTAACTGTACGGATTTTTTTCTTCCCTCTCATATCCGCTTCCTCGATACTGATAGAATGCTGACTTGCAAAGGATTTTAGAAACTCTCGAACAAAAATCTGTTCAGTTTGACCTTCAACAAAAATTGCTAACTTCCTCATGCTGTAGCGTCCTCATCAGCGAAGCCTTCTAAATAAAAGTCACTTGAGAAAAAGTCAAAATTATTTAATCCAGTAAACTCAAATTCTTCAAATCTTTCTTTAGAATTATAGATATTATATAACTTAGAACATCCGGGTAAACGTTCAATTACAGACCAATATTCAAGGGGAACACCATTCATAATAAACCGATCATTGGTAGTCATAATGAGTTGTAATGATCCGGTGTTTGCTTTTTCAATGAGTAATTTTATTAAAGCAGATGATCGTTCATAATCCAAGCCTTCGCCAATATCATCAATTAAAATACAATCAGGACATTGTTCTCGGCTAAATAGAGCATAATTAATTTGGATAATGAGTGATAATGCTCTAAACATCCCTTGAGACATTTGAAATTGTTCAGTATTGCCCTTTAAATCATCCTCTTGAACAGAGAGATATTGTGCATCTTCTAGGAAAAAAGGAACAGATTCTGTTTCTTCTTCAAAAAATGAAGGTTTTTTAATTTCAATAGATGATAGCTCATATCCAATCGATTTCATGTCTTTTATAATCAATTCAACAAAGTCATTTCCAAAATCTTCTTGTCCTATTTTGAAAATCTCAACAACAAAATCTGGATCTTTGAAATCAGTGATTTTTCTAATATCTTTTCCTTGGGGAAATCTACCTAAAGACCTTTTCCCTAATGAGGTTCCAAATGGATAATATCTTAAAGATTTTGCCCAATTATATAGAGGTTCAAAAAAGGGATGTTGAACAGTATCCCGACGATCTACCGCAGCCAGCTTATCACCAGGTGTTTGAAAATTCATCTGGGTTTTTAATTCTTCTGCAAAAATTTTTCCTCGTCCACCTTCTCCTCGGTCTAGGTAAGTTGTTGAACCAACAACAAATTTTTCTAAAGTAACTTGATCTTGATCAATAATTAGGCTATATTCTGTTCTGTCTTCAGATTGATTAGCGTTAAAAATGAATTTCCACTTTCTTTTTTTAGAATTGGATTTAATTTTGGCTTGATCAGCTAATAAATCAGCTAAGATATCAATGGCTCTGATAATTCTCGATTTTCCACTCGCATTTTTACCAACAATTAAATTAATATAACCGAGTTGACATCCTTCAATTGTCCATTGACTCGGTAAACCTTCGTTTTCGATATATTCAACAAAATCTAATTTCATAGCCTTAATAAAGTTAAAGAGTTAGGGCTTACTGTAAGAGAGCAATAACTACTATTTTCTCTACAGTAAGCATCAACGGTATTTTACCAGATTAACCAGGATTGCGCCATAAGACTTTGGGCATAATTTGGCTATTATCAACCCGATTCTTATACTTAATGGCAAAATTCAACAAAGAATCTAACAGAGAATCCGATAGAAAATGGGGTTGTAATCCTAAATCCAATAGATTAGTATTTTTAGCGTTGAAATAATGTTCTTCTAATTCAACACGAGGATTAGGAATATTTTCGATTTCCACATCTAATATAAGAAATCGCCACAACCTCAATAAAAAAAGATCATAATATTATGATTTTGAGTAATATTTTTCAATCGCCTACAAATTTATTAAGGAGTGATTATTGATTTTTATGCTGAGTTTTTTTGACTACTGCTTCATGATTTGTTCGATAAATTTTTAGTCGATCTTGACTTTCAGGATAAATAAAAGAATCTTCAGGAATAGATTCAAGTAAATTAATAGATTGTTTCCATTTTTGTTCTGCTTCCTGCCAAACACTCAAAGATTCTGGAGGATTTTGCAGCATAACCGATGCTTCCATTGCAATTTTTTTAGCGTATTCTAAATCATTTGTTGCCTTTTGTTCTTTATTTAAAATTTGGCTAATGGAGTTATAATCTTTTTTATAAATTTGTAATTGTTGATTAATTTTTTGAAAGTCAGAAGAATTTTTAGGCTTTGCTTCTAAAAGTTGAATAGCATCTTGCAATTGAGTTTGAGATTGTTTCCAAACGGTTAGAGGATGGGGAGGATTTTTAATTATTTGCGATGCTGATAATGCTAAGTTTTCGGCAGTTTCTAAACGACTTTGAGGGGTTTCTGGAGTCAGACGATTTGGGTTTTCTTGCTTAGACTTAAAAGGATTAAAAATTAACAGTCCAAGTCCTCCTAATAATATGACACCAGCAAGAACAATAATTAACTGACGAATTTGTTGTTGACGTTTTAATTCTTCTTGCTGCTGTTGTTGTTGTAATTCCAATTCCCGTTGACTTTGCAATTCTTCCTGTTGTTGACGTTTTAATTCCAACTCTCGTTGACGTTGCAATTCTTCCTGTTGTTGACGTTTTAATTCCAATTCCCGTTGACGTTGCAATTCTTCCTGTTGTTGACGTTTTAATTCCAATTCCCGTTGACGTTGCAATTCTTCCTGTTGTTGACGTTGTAATTCCAATTCTCGTTGACGCTGTAATTCTTTTTCCTGTTGTTGTTGTAATTCCAATTCCCGTTGACGTTGCAATTCTTCCTGTTGTTGACGTTGTAATTCCAATTCTCGTTGACGCTGTAATTCTTTTTCCTGTTGTTGTTGTAATTCCAATTCCCGTTGACGTTGCAATTCTTCCTGTTGTTGACGTTGTAATTCCAATTCTCGTTGACGCTGTAATTCTTTTTCCTGTTGTTGTTGTAATTCCAATTCCCGTTGACGTTGCAATTCTTCCTGTTGTTGACGTTGTAATTCCAATTCTCGTTGACGCTGTAATTCTTCTTCCTGCTGACGTTTTAACTCAATTTGATCTTGAATTAATTCTTCATACTGTTCATTTAAGCGAAGGCGATAAGTTTGCAAATTATCAGAAATCGAATTAATATTAATTTCAGATTGAACAGTTAAAGGATTAACAGAGGTTAAATTAAGGGATTGTTCAAACTGCATTAAAGCATCAATTAATCGACTCCAATCATATTTTTCTATAAATTCTGTACTATCGTTCTCATCTGTCCAGTTCTTTAATTCAATTAAAATAATATCGACTAAATAGCAGAGAGCATTTTTAATCACGGGATATTGTTGAGAATCAAAGTAATATTCTAGTAACTGAACAAGATTCAATAACAACCCGCTATCAATAGCAATCTGATTCATCAAATCTAGGCGTTTAGCATATAGAATTTTCTCTTTTTTTACAGTATCTTGATTGGCAGCCAATAAAGGCAAATGATCAATTCCCGAAAAAATTGAATGATTTCTTTTTTCGTCGTTGATTTTAGTGTTTATAGTTTTTAACTCTGGTTTAATCTCTTGTATAAATGGCAAAAAATTAGAAGATTCAAGTTCAGAACTGCCCAGAGATAATTGTATTTTTTCTACAATATTGATTAGTTGATTTTTTAAGATTAAGACTTTGGCAACATCCATTATTATACCTCGTGGCTACTTGTAATAAGTGTTTTTAATAGAACTAGCTATTGAATAATAACAAAATAAAAGGCTTACTGTAGAGATCCTAACCCTTCTCTACAGTAAACATTATCCTAAATTAACCGGGATTACGCCATAAGACTTTGGGCATAATTTGGGTATTATCAACCCGATTCTTATACTTAATGGCAAAATTCAACAGAGAATCTAACAAAGAATCAGAGAGAAAATGAGGTTGTAATCCTAAATCCAATAGATTAGTATTTTTAGCGTTGAAATAATGATCTTCTAATTCAACACGAGGATTAGGAATATTCTCGATTTCCACATCTAACCCTAAAGCAATTCCCGCTTTTTTCACCATCATGGCTAAGTCACCAACACTATGCAATTCGGTAAACTGATTAAACACCCGGAATTGTCCAGAATCCGCCGGATTTTCTAATGCTAATTCGATACATCGTACCGTATCCCGAATATCCAAGAAGGCTCTAGTTTGTCCGCCTTTTCCATACACCGTTAACGGATGACCAATGGCGGCTTGAATACAGAAACGGTTTAACGCCGTTCCAAAAACGCCATCATAGTCGAGACGATTAATTAACAACTCATCCATCCCGGTTTCTTCTGTTAACACCCCATAAACCACACCTTGGTTTAAATCCGTCGCCCTCAGACCCCAAATTTTACAAGCAAAATGGATATTATGGCTGTCATGAACTTTGGATAAATGATAGAAACTGCCCGGTTGTTTAGGATAGGGTAAAGTATCCTTACGACCGTTATGTTCGATGGTAATATATCCTTCCTCAATATCAATATTGGGGGTTCCATATTCTCCCATCGTTCCTAACTTCACCAAATGACAATTAGGAAAATGTTCCCGCATGGCATACAATAAATTTAGGTTGCCAATTACGTTGTTAGTTTGGGTCAGGACAGCGTGTTCTCTGTCAATCATTGAGAAGGGTGCAGAACGCTGTTCTCCGAAGTGAATAATCGCTTCCGGTTCAAACTTTAGTAAACTTTTAATCAGGAAATCGTAGTTGTTAATATCCCCAATAAATAGGTCAATTGATTTTCCTGTTAAATCTTTCCAACGCTGAATTCGTTGCTGAATTGGAGCAATCGGAGTTAGTGTATCAATACACAGTTGTTGATCCCAGTAACGTCGAACTAAACTATCCAGAATACCGACTTCATAGCCACGGTTGGACAAATGCAATGCTGTCGCCCAACCGCAGTAGCCATCACCACCAATGTTAGAGTCGATAGGAGCGTTACCACTCCTACCTCTCCTTCAGAACCGTGCATGAAACTTTCGCCTCACACGGCTCCTTGATAACTCCACCTTTGTTATAGGTACGATTCAAAACGGATTCATTTCGTAGTTCGCAACTTGTTCTAGGGGTATTAATCCTTTCTTTGTTGATGAACCGTCCTTAGCCGTTTTTGTGTCGTGGCAATGTTTGTGTAGAAGTTGAAGATTATTGTAAGTGTCTTTTCCACCTAATGATTTTGGTTTAATATGGTCAACTTCCACAATATCTGTACTTGAAAAATACAGACCGCATTCAGGACAAATACCCTTTTGACGTTTAATTAATTTAGAAACTCTTGAGGGAGTTTCGGGGTATTCTCCTCGTCGTTTACTCCAGTAAATCCAGTCTCCATTGAACGGACTAGCCTCACCCTTAACTTTTGTATGCCTTATAATTGGCGTGCTGTTATGGGTAGTTAATTCTATTCCGTCCTCTGTACTGAAACACCAATTTCTGTCTCCTACTGTTCTCCAGTATTTGTCTTTATTGATGTTCCCTTTTCCCCTGTTTCTTGCCCAAGCTCTCAACTTGTTGTATGTTAGATGATCAACTTTTGAGAAAGTTTCTTTACTAACAACTGTTGAGTAATAGTTTGACCAACCCCTGATAATAGGATTTAACCTGCTAATTAAAGCAGCTTGTGGGGCGGTCTTATGGGCATCTATTACTTCAGCTATTTTTGCAAGATGAGTCTTGATTTTGGCTTTTGAGGGTGTGATTAATGTATTAAAACCTAGTATTTTTCCATAGGGATTCTTGGCACTTAGGTAGTTACCTACTTTGTACTGTTGTATATGAAATCCTAGGAACTCAAACCCAACATTTCCATCAATTTCATTGAGAGTATGGGTTAATTTTGTCTTACTTGGTTTTAATTCCAAACCCATATCACCTAACCAATCAGCTATTATTTCTTGACATTTCTTAACAACGCTTAAATCTTCGTGCATTATTACGAAATCATCAGCATAACGGATTAGACTAAGGGCTGTTCGATTAAGTCGTTTTCCCCCTTTTAGAGTTTCTGCGTACTGCTTAACTCTTTCTTCCATACCATGTAAGGCAATATTTGCCAGTAGGGGTGAAATAATCCCCCCTTGTGGTGTGCCTTCATTGGTAGGAAACAATTCTTTTCCGTCACAATACCCTGCTTTTAGCCATAATTTAATTAGTCGGCTTAATGTTGGGTATGTGTTTATTTTGTCAATTAATGCTTTATGGTTTATGCGATCAAAACATTTGGCAATATCAGCATCAAGAACATATTTTGACTTGGTATTGATGCTTTTAAATATTGCGTCAATCGCATCGTGACATGAGCGTCCTGGTCTGAAACCGTAACTGTTTGGCTCAAATTTAGCTTCCCATTCTGGTTCCATTGCTAGTTTGACTAATGCTTGCAATGCGCGGTCATTTATTGTAAGTATTCCGCCCCCCCAAACCCCCCGTGCACGGGGGGCTTGGGGGGGAGTTTCGGTTGTACCAGGTTTGGGAATATGCACTCTACGAGTTTGCTTCACCTTATTGGTTAACTTTAACTTACCTACCAAGTTCATACGTTGCTCTGGAGTTAATGATTTAACACCATCTATTCCGGCTGTATTTTTTCCTTGGTTATCTTGTGTCACCCTTCTGACTGCAATACATTTAGCTGACCAGGAATTAATCAGGGTTTTCTGAAGTTTGCGAACTGCCTTAACATCGCCTCGTTCACTCGCTTGAAATATTCGTTTTTGCAACTTGAAAGTTACCTTTTCTAGCTTTCGCCAGTTGAGGTCTTTCCATTCCACCGTCTGAGTTTTAATCAGCGTTTTAGACATATCCATTGCTACTTACTTAATTTCTTTGAAGTTACCGAGTGTTTGTCAGCATATCCTTGATATTACTCAAGGCATTCGCTTTTAACACCATCCCTTTCTTGCATAACGTTCGTTAGCTACTTACTGACTTGTTTGACCATTTCAGAGCTATGCAAGAGTTACTTCGTTCCGATTACACATTTGTTTAAAGTCTTTAGCGTGATGCTATCCACCGGGTTTATGGGCTTGTGCTTATAAGTCAACCGGTCAGTTGCTTATTCCCTATCCTTGCCTTTTGGCTTGGTGTTAATCATAACTATTGATTATGATTCAGCCATTACACCATTGAAAATTACGATGGTTTAGACACATCTTTGCTTACGCTACGCATGGACTTTTTGCTCGGTATTTACCAGATTAGGCTTCCAGTAGTTCTACCTTTTAACCCCGCTTTAACCTGTTGGTTGCTACCCAAACAAACTAGGGGTTATGCTTTCACCTCAGCACTTGAGGGATGGGACTTACAGCCACGGCTGTTCACCCATAAATGTAATCAGTTGTCACTAACTGCCTTAGCAGCTAGGCTAACCGTCCCGTAACCCTTTCGGCTTACTTTAGGCTAAACGAATCGCACAACCAGGACTTTCATAAATACACTTTTTGAATCTTGATGTGCCAATACTCGGTAAATTTATCAGGAAAGGGGATCAAATTTTTACCTCGTCAGCAAAACTTGTCCAGCGCACAAATTGAAATGGCCCTGCTAAAGCTCCCCAAAGTTGTTCATCGGTTTCGGGGTCGCGTCCTCGGTCGTGACTAATAAAGTGGTGTTCATCAATTTCAAATTCACTCGCTAAATAGCTGACTTTCCCTTTACGTTCCACCATACATCCTTTCCCTGGTTCCACTTCCCCTTTAAAACCATGTCCTGTCCAATGGGTAATAAAAGAACATTTTTCCATTTTTTTTAATCGTTCTTTTGTTAACCCTTGAAGTCGTTCAGGTTCCCGGGATGCACCATGAAATTCGGCTTCATTTTCAATCACATAATTCTCAATTTCAATGTGATTTTCCCCCGCCACTAATTTTAATACCCGCACTCGATAGGGTTGTTTTAAGTTAATATCATAAGCCTGTTCTAAATACAAGCTAACTCCATCTAATAATTCCGTTGGTAGGGGACGCATACAGACGCGAATATGGGCAAAAAACGGCGGGTTTTCAAAGGCTTGGGCTTGGTTGCTGAAGTCTGCTGCCATTAATTGTGCTAGTTTGATAGTATCGGTGGAATGACTCATAACTAAATTCGATTGAGATTAGATAGATAATTCAAAATCAAAGTTATCATAATATCACTATCTATATTGTGGTTGATATCGGCGGATAAATTACATCCCGCACTTCATCGGCGTGTTCTTTAATCTTTCCGCAAAAAATGGATTTCAACACGAGAGTTGACACTTAGCCTTACCTTAAGCTAGGATATAAATATCCGTAAGCTAGTAGGCTGGCATCCGATCATTGATATACCTTCTCTCTACACATCTATAGACGGTGGGGGGAGGGTATTATGGTTTTTGAGTATTTATTGACTACCCGATTCAACTTTGTTCTAAACTCAATAATAAAAGCTGAGTTCCATCATTTTGATGATTTAAAATCAATAAACTTTTTTGATTGTATATAATTCTATTAATCCTTTTTAGGTCAATTTCGCTAGAAAAATTGATTGGAGTGTTTACAAACGGTTGAAAATAGTTATAGAATAATAAATAGATTCTATTTTAAATTCTGCGCTGTTAATTTTATGACCAACCTAAAAACACTGACTATGCAGGCAGTCAATATTATTTTAATAGCTGTTATTGTGATCTTATCTGGTTTAGAAAATACTGGAATTGCGATCGCTCAAAAACAAAAACAACCCAAACCCGAAAAACCCCTACTCGATGATTTTTCTCCTAACCCATTATTTACTAAAGAACCCGATCCTTTACTCCCTTCTCCTCCCCCCGATGGTCAAGTATTAGGTCAAAGTCAACAGCAAATATTAGAACCTGAATTAATTAAACTAAATGCGGAAGCTACAGCATTATTAGCTACTGGAAATATTCCAGGTGCGTTTGAATTATGGAATCGAGAGTTAAGAATTAGGCGTTATTTTGGATTATCTCAAGAAATTGCAGCTTTAAATCGCATCGGGTTAATTGCTTGGAATAATAGTCAAAGATTATATATAAAATTCATCACAGAACGCCTTGATCAAATTGTACAAAAACTGCAAACTGAAAAGAGTGACAATTTTGAATTATGGCAATCCTTGGGATTAACATTTAAGAATGTTAGAGCTAAAAAGCAATCTTTAACAGTCTATCAATATTTATTAGAAACGGCAAATAAAAGTCAAGATAGTTTAGCAGAAGAACAATATTCTAATGAAATTGCTCAAATTTATATGATGTGGTTAGACTATCCCAACGCCGCAGCAACTTATGAGAAACTATTGGAATTACAACAGGAAATCCGCGCCATTAAAGGGGATATTCTACCGCCTCAACCCCAACCCGCTACCCCCGAAAATCCCAACCCGACACCCCCGGCGAGTGAAGTGCGATCGCTACAACAATTAAGTTTTATTTATGAACAAATAGGAGAATATTTAAAGGCTATTTCTGTTAAAGAAAGACTAGCTGGATATTATGCAGGTCAGCAAAATTTATTACCAATTCCAGAAATTAAATTAGGTATTGGTGGGAATTATGAAAAATTAGAACAATTTGAACAAGCGGGAGCAACCTATCAAGAAGCCTACAGTATTGCTACCTCTATTCAACAGTTTGATAACGCCAGTGAAGCATTAGGAAGACTGGGTAAACTCTATCGGTCTCAAAATCAAATTAAAACCGCTTTAGACATTTATCAAGCCCAAGTTTTGGTCAATCAACAGACTA